>CBDETI010000013.1:0-163294 GCA_965242775.1 Cyclobacteriaceae bacterium | reverse complement strand
TCCAATTTTTCCGATTAGGGTCAGATACGCTCCGAAAGCCACTACGCTGCCAAAAATGGTTAAATACATTAGTGATCCCAGGTAAGAGAAAGATAAGTCCAGGGCCGGGCATTTCACCCGTAGCCAGGGAAATGACCACCATCGAAAGCGATCCATATATCATCCCGAAAGCGGTATTTTGAATAACCGGTAACCCAATTCGCTGATTGGCTGCCGAAGTGATATTGCCCAAGGAAGCTATGACCACCGAAAGCGCACACTGAATAGTCGCTATCAAAGGCCACTGGTCATATTCCAGACTGCCTAATTCCTGATAAAATAGTAGTATCGTCCCTATTAACCCCAACAATGCACCAACATAAACGCGAGAAGTAGTTTTATTACCAAGGAAAATCCTTCCAAAGAGAATATTAAAAAAGATAACGGTACTGAATGCGATTGCCACCAGCGCGCTTATCAACTCCCGCTCAGAGAGGTAGACCAGCCAATAATTGGTCCCGAAAAGCAAAACTCCCTGAAGCATCATCCGGCCATGATCTTTCCAGGAAAAACTTAGATTGAGTTTTACGAGCCAACTGTAGATGAGGAGTATCAGACCACCAAGCAAAAAGCGATAAGCAACAGACCAGACGGGTGGCACGACCCCCAACTGAAACTTAATTACAAAAAATGTGGACCCCCAGATCAGCGCTGGTAACACAAACAAAAGCGGCATCGGGAGCGACATTTTCTTCATGGTCCGAAGCTACAAAAAAGGACTTTGGAAATAGCCAATAATTGCCTCAGAAAAATGGCGGAATTGACAGGTAAGTAAGCCAGTGGATCTACTTGCTTACTAATGCAAATATTGGACAGCCAGGTACACTTGAGGTCGCTAGTTGTTACAGGACTCCAGTCGCTTCTTCAGCGCTTCTAACTCAGTTCGCAATCGCCGATTTTCGCGTTCTTTCTCCTCTGCACGTTCATGCTGTCTTTGTGCTTCAGCTTGAGCAGCGCGTGCTTCGGCCCTCGCTCTTTCAGCTGCATCCCCTTCATTGGTTGGTACCTCACGGGCTTGTTGCGCTTCCCGAGCCAAACGCACTTGTTGTTCTGCCTCCGCCTCCGCCAATGCCCTTTGCGCATTTTGTTGTTGCCTCTCGGACTCCCTTGCTGCCAGCATGGCCGCCCGACGATGTTCTTCTGCCTGAGATCGCTGACGCATCACTTCTTCGGCATTGGAATCGACCTCTCTCTGCAATTTGGTTATGACTTGATTGAGTCGGTTGATTTCCGCCTTCAGCGAATCGACCTGCTGCGAACTGGCCACAAACGCCATTCCGAGGATGATAAGAAGGAGGCTTATTTTCCTTGACATTCTTTCAGTAGTTTTTCGACTTTACGTGCATTTTCCCATTCCCTCTCCGCGTTGTTCGCTGCAACACGCGCCACGGCCGCCATGTCAGTAGCAATCTCCGCTTGCTTTGCAGCTTCCTGCATCAAACCTCGTACTTCCTTGTGCAAACGCGCGTTCTCTTCCTGTAACCGCTCCAACTCACTTTTGCCACATGCTACCAACAACCCGGCACAGACGATCCCAAATACTATTTTCCTTGGCATGCTTCTAACAACTTTTGAATGTCATCTGCCTTCTCTTCCTGCCGCCTGGCATGACTCTCCGCAATCCTAGCCGCTGCAGCAGCTTGTGTGGCTATTTCGGCCTGCTTTTCAGCTTCCCGCATCAAGACTTGCACCTCGTCGCGTAATCTTTGATTTTCTTCTTGTAATCGCTCCAACTCCGACTTCCCGCAGCCGACCAGCAATAATCCGAACATCACCCCAAATATTATCTTCCTTGACATTCCTCTAACAATTTCTGCGCATTAAGCGCTTTTTTCGCTTGCTGCCTGGCTTGAATCTCTGCAACCCGAGCCGATGCTGCAGCTACCACAGCTATTTCGGCCTGTTTTTCCGCTTCCCGCATCAAGACTTGCACCTCGTCACGTAATCTTTGATTTTCTTCTTGTAATCGCCCCAATTCCGACTTCCCACAGCCAACCAACATCAGCCCCAAGACCATTCCAAATATTATTTTCCCTGACATTTTGCAAGCATTTCCTGTGCGTCACGCGCCTTTTGGGCTTCCTGCGTTGCACGATGTTCTGCCGACCGAGCATCAGCAGCTGCGTGCGTAGCTATTTCGGCCTGTTTTATAGCTTCCTCCTGCAACGCTTCCAGTTCATAGCGCAATCGATCGTTTTCTGCTTGAAGGCGCTCCAGCTCTGACTTCCCGCAACCCATTACGGCTAATCCTACGATGAGGGTAATAATCAATTTTCTCATTTGCATTGCTTTAATTGCTGTTCCAGAACCGCAATTTTCTCCCGAGCAAGCCGGACTTGCTCCTCAGCGCTTTCCTGTGCTTGTTGAGAAAGTTGCTCTGCTCGACGCGCATGTGAAGCCGCTTCGGTGGCTAACGCTGCCTGCTGTTCTACCTCCTTTTGTAATTGGACAAGCTCCGTCCTGATCTTGGTATTCAAAGCACGCTCTTGCGCGAGTTCTTCATCAGCGCATCCCACCAGGACCAAGCCAAAAAAGATCGTCGCTAAAAACCCTCTCACTTGCACGCCTTGAGTTGTGCTTCCAGCTTTACGACCCTGGCCTGGGCCAGCTTTACTTGCTCCAATGCACGTTCTTCGGCCTCCTGGGCATATTGCTGGGCACGACGCGCCTCTGCGGCGGCTTGCATTGCTGCTTGTGCGTGTTTTTCAGCCTCTTGTTGCAAGCCCATCGCCTCCTGACGCAGTTGTTGATTTTCTGCCTGCAATTGTTCCAATTCTGATCCGGAGCAAGAAAGCAGGATCAATAATGAGAAACCAAACAAAAACTTCATTATTCCTGGAATTAGTTTAATTCCTTCAAGATACTACAAAACTGATCTAAATGCGAATCGGTAAAGTCCAAATGCGTAACAAACCTTACGAGGTTTTTACCAAAGGGTACTGCCATCACTCCCTTTTCCTGCAATTTTTCAAGCATCCATCGTTCGGACCGACCTTCCTGCAGTTCCACTATGACGATATTGGTATCGACTGGATAGACGGCTTTCACAAAAGAAAGCTCATTGGCCGCTTCACCGATTGTTCGGGCCTTGGCATGATCTTCCTTCAAGCGCTCCACATGATGATCCAGGGCGTAGCTGCAGGCAGCCGCCAGAAACCCGGATTGTCGCATGCCTCCACCGAAAACCTTCCTCACCCGCTTGCCTTGACGGATGTCCTCCGCAGAACCCAGTAGTACGGAACCCACCGGCGCACCCAGGCCTTTTGAAAAGCAAATGGAAATGGTATCGAAAAGCGCTCCGTACTCCGACGGATCTTCGCCAGTTTCAACAATTGCGTTGAAAAACCGAGCCCCATCCAAATGGAGTCGCAATCCTTTCTTGAGACATACCTTTTTTATGGCCCTGATCTCTTGCAGATCATAGTAACTACCACCTCCTTTGTTCATCGTGTTCTCCAGACCAACCAATCTGGTCCTTGGAAAATGAATGTCATCAGGATTCACCGCTCCCTCGATCTGACTGGCACTTATTCGACCCCTGTCGCCCTCCAGCAACTTGGGAGACAACATAGCGTTGTAAGCAAGCCCCCCACCCTCATACAAAAAGATATGGGAGTGTTTATGACATATCACTTCATCCTGGGGTTGGGTCGAAATTCGCAGGGCAATCTGATTGGTCATCGTGCCAGAAGGGCAGTACAACGCCGCTTCCATTCCGAACATTGTCGCCACCTTGTCCTGCAATGCATTGACAGTAGGGTCGCTCTCAAATACGTCATCGCCCACATCCGCCTGCATCATGGCTTCCAGCATGGCTGGCGTGGGCTTGGTTACCGTGTCGCTACGTAGATCAATCATCATTCTGGGAAGTCAAAATCCAATGGTTGTGCCAAAAATAATTCCAATCCACTTCTGTCAGATCTACCTCCGGGTCAATCACCGTCTGGTAGGAACTACCGTTCAGTGAGGTTCTCAGTTTAGCGTAGACCCGTACGTCTGCCCAGCCTTTCGCTTCATAAATCTCTTCTACTTTTTGCGCAAACTGCCAAGCCACGTCGGGGTTGCGCCTGGCAATCATGCGTTGCTTGGAGGTCAATAACTTGGTGATGGGTACCATTTCACTTTCACCTGTAACGCCATTCTCTACCCGAAACATACCTGTACCCGACTTGGCACGCAACATCATCCGCCAACTCAGCCGGTGCCCCTCCTCGGTCCAATTTACATCTCCGGGAATCGTCCAGTGCCGTAAGGGCAGAAGAATCTGGACTAGAAAGTAAGCCAGGATCAATATGGATGCACCGAACGGAAAGACCCCTGAAGTGGAGACAATTTCCTTCTTCTCTCGAAAAAATCGGCGCCGTACCAGCGTACCATCATAAAAGAAGACATTCCAAAGGATCATCAAATAGGGAAAAATGCCAATCTGGAAAACCAGTGAATTGAAGAGATTGAAAAACAGCGAGAGGTAAAAACCCAGCCTTCTGGTCCGAGGATGTAGCAGGATGAAAACAATCAACCCATCGTACACAATTCCCCCATAGGCAATGACAAACTGGAACCACTCCTGGGCCAAAAGCGGACCAATAACTGGCATATTAGATTTACTTGTGAACCAGATCGAAATTGGCTTAGCCTCCAGCCAACCGGGGTAAATCTTGTTGAAACTCGCAAACAGATAAACCAAGCCAAGATGGAAAATAAAGAACCAGACGTAGGCGTAGTGGCAGTCGTCTTCCGCCTTGACAAAACCGTATTTCACATCTAGGGACCGGGACTTATGTGCGGGCACGAATATCATGATAGCGCTGAGCAGCATCAGCAAATAGTAGTGGTTATTGTAACTACTCTTTTGCATCAGATAGCAGCCCGACCACAGCAGAAAAAACAGCGTAGTAGCTCCTCGATAAAACAAACCGAGCATAATAAATATGCCTGCGAGACCCATAAGTCCGTAGTAGGCATACATAGGCTGTCCCTGGAATACCTGCAACCAGTCAAACCCGATAAAATTGAATGTAAAATCAGGTTCCACCATATTCCTGCGCACCCAGCCGGTCATAATAGCACCCCAGCTTTCCGCGGCCGCCAAAAAGCCGAAGCCTATTCTGAATACTATAAGCGGACTATTATCAACCCGCCTCCCAAGAAACTGTCTAATACGAAGCATTCAACATCCAGAGATCATAAGAAAAAGAGTTGACTAATTTCGCAAGCATGAATGATAAAATCGCCAAACTGATCCGCAAAGAAGTCGATTCCATCCTGAAAATTCCTATCAATGAATCGATCCCAACTGCAGTGGACCTTATCCATGGTCGTGTTCATCAAAAAGGTGGAAAGCTCGTCTTCAGTGGTATGGGAAAAGCCGGTCAGGTGGGACACAACATAGCCACCACGCTCTCGTCCACCGGCACGCCCTCGGTGTTTTTACATGCATCGGAAGCGCAACATGGTGATCTGGGTGTCATCCAAAAAAATGATGTGCTCTTTCTCATCTCTAATTCCGGTAAAACGACAGAGATCATCCAGTTGGTGCAACTGGCAAAGGCACTCTATGAAGACATCCCCGTAATTTGTTTGACAGGCCATCCCGAAAACGAGTTGGGAAGGATTGCTGATATTGTCCTGAGTACTGGTGAACCGGAAGAAATTTGCCCGTTGGAACTTACTCCCACGACCAGCACCACCGTGATGACTGTCATAGGTGATGTCCTGGTCGTATTACTTATGGAAAAGATCAACTTCACCAAAGAAGATTACGCCAAAAGACATCACAGTGGCTACCTTGGCGAAAAAAGCCGCGCTGATGGATAAATTGTTTTTAATTGCCGGACCTTGTGTGGTCGAAAACGAAAGTACACCGCAAGTGATCGCCGATCATGTGGCAGAAATTTGTTCCAGACTGGATATTGATTTTGTATTCAAGGCCTCCTACAAAAAAGCCAATCGAACCCGCCTCGACAGCTTTCAAGGTATTGATCAGCGGGAGGCACTGGAAATCATTCGAAAAACTGGGGCATCGGTAAGTGCCAAAACCATCACGGATGTCCATGAAAGTCATGAAGTGGCTCAAGTAGCAGAATATGTCGATCATCTGCAGATTCCAGCTTTTTTATGCAGACAAACTGAGTTGTTGCTCGCGGCCGGCGCAACAGGCAAGGGAGTAAATATTAAAAAAGGGCAATTTGTATCACCAGAGGCCATGAGGTTTCCGCTGGAAAAGGTACAGTCCACAGGAAATAAGCATGTTTGGCTGTGTGAGCGAGGTTTTACACTCGGATATGAAGACCTGGTGGTAGATGCCACTTCCATAGCCCGAATGAAAAGGCACGGAGTACCGGTCGTTATGGATTGTACCCATGCCCTACAACAACCCAATAAAGCCGCAGGGGTCAGTGGCGGAAACCCTGAGCTCATCGAAACAGTGGCCCTTTCCGCAGTAGCCACCGGCGCAGATGGTCTTTTTATCGAAACTCATCCCGATCCGGCGAATGCCCTAAGCGACGGACAATCCATGCTTCCCATGGAAAAATTAGAGGGGATCCTAACAAAGGTGGTGAAAGTAAGAAAGGCCTTAGAATCGTGAGTTCAACACAAATCAAGCTGCTGGTCCTGGACGTTGATGGCACCTTAACCGATGGAGGAATTTATATCTCGGAAAGTGGCGAACAATGGAAAAAATTCAACGTCAAAGACGGAATGGGCATAGTTCAAGTACAGAAACAGGGCATTGAAGTGGGCATAATCAGCCATTCCAGCAGTACAGGAATGGTCAACAAACGCGCCAATATGCTCAATCTTAACTTTCTGTATGTCGGCAAAGAACCCAAGTTGAAAGTGCTGAACACCTGGATCCGGGAATTGGAGATAACCAGCGAGCAAGTTGCTTTCGTTGGGGACGACATCAATGACCTGGATATTATAGCAGCCGTAGGTCTCTCAGCCTGCCCAGCCGATGCCCACGACCTGGTAAAATCAGAGGTCAATCACATTCTGAGAAAAAATGGTGGGTACGGGGCTGTGAGAGAGTTCATCGACGATTTCCTCTTGTCCGGGGAATAAACGCGTCTTAAGTCGAACGCCTATTTTCCGGGCATGGCCCGAAATGTAAAAATCACAAAGTGTCACCAAGTGCAATCGTTCGCATATCCATATACGCAATGAAATGACTTACTTTATGAAAAAAACCTAATTATTATATTCATCTATTGAAAATTAGGTATTTATTGGCTGATTTTGTGATTATTTTTCTAATCAATGAATCAGGATTTTGGCACATTTCCAAAGGAACTTCTGACCTCAGGCGAAGAACTGACCCTTGTGAAGGGGGGGCTGGTTTCCCAACAGTACGCAAAGGCAGCGTATTTCTACCTGCTACTCGAGGGCAAGGTCAAGGTCTATATTACTATCGATGAAAAGCCCAGGCCTCTACTGGTGGGTAGTTTAACAGCACCGCTTACACCACTCGGTTGGAGTGGCTTGAATCTGCCCAATCGCTATACATCGACGATCAAGGTTGTCTCGAAAAGTGCTCGGGTAATGAGATTTCACCGGCATACACTTGAAAATACTTTAGCTGGTACAGCCACCGGCCTGCACTTTTATAAATGGCTCAACCTGGAAACCAGGAAACTAATCGAAGACGCGGCTGGCTTCTTTTCAGCGGACTATTTGCCCAAAAAAGAGAGGTGGATCGCTAGTCCCGAGTCATTGCTCCTGGACTCCAGTGAGGCGATGGGACTCCTATGTCGTTCTCCATTTTTTGAGGTTTTCGAGGAATCTTTTTTAGACGAGTTAAGCAAGCATGCGAGAAAGTTCTTATACGGTGCGGGACAGACAGTTTACCAACAGGGAGCTTGTAGTGATGGGTTGATCATGCTGAGTCGGGGACAGGTCGATTATTATGTGAGTGATAACAATGACCGGGAAGTTTCCATGCGATCAATTTCCAATCCGGGATACATCATCGGCTGGTCTGCGGTTTTGGAAAAGGAAAATATTATGACCGCCGTTGCCAGACAACCCACAGAATTACTTTTGATTCCCAGGACCTCCGTCGTGGAGGTACTGAACGCCCACCCTAAAATAGCCTTGCGATTCCACAAACGGATCCTCTGGCTGATTACACATCAGTTACAGGCACTGCGGGCCAGGATGGTGATGAAGAAGTACGACCAGGAGTGGCTAAGTATCCAAAGCCTGATCGAACAAAATGCTTCAAGGCTACACCTGCACTCCTCCCTATACAAGTTGCCCTTGTTGCTAAGGAATCCACTGACCCTCACCGAGGCATTCAACATGCTCGAACAGGTCAAAACCCATGGTTCAGCCCAAGAAAAATACATCGCCACAAGCAGCCTGGAGATTTTACAGGAAACGCACAACGAACACCGCTTCTATCAAGCACTGATGGGGGTGTATCAAACCGTCAGCAATCAACCTCCAAATGTCTCTGCCATTCAAACCCGAAAAAAGTGCGCGGAAGGCATGATCAGCGCATTTCGTTTTGCTCGTGTGGAGATTAGGGGCTGGGAAAACCTCCCGGACCATAGTGGTCATATTTTCATTTATAATCACCTAAAAAACCACGATTACAACACACTTCCCAACAAATTCCAGATCACACTGGACTCGCATTTTATAAGCGCCAATATTCTCTATCAAAAATATGGGGATCCGGGGCTAAGGATAGTGCGAATAGGAAGAGGTAGTGAATACGGTCATCAGGACTATTACGATCGACTGGGTCACATCAATGTATTTACGCCAGAATCTGATGTTGAGGGGCTTTCTCCGGAGCAAAAAGAAGCTACCCGGCGAGCTTTTTTCGAAACCGCGGCTCAGGAACTTCAAGCCAAGAGGAACCTAATTATCAGTCCGGAAGGCACTTCTTACCATACCGAGGAGTCACCCGGCCCTTTTCGCCCAGGGGCTTTCAACCTGGCGCTGAATCTCGATCCCGAGCCGTATATTATCCCGGTTGTCATGCTGAATTTTGACAGACGAGTCAGGTACAATACTTTTAGATGTGAAATACAGCGCCCCTTTAAAATGAGTGACCGATTAACGAAAAAGCACAGCAAGCAGGATATGAGCAATTTCCTGCAGAATTACCAGCAACAGTTTCGACAATCGATTGAAGACGCTATTTACACCTTTGAGAAGTTCCAATCCAATATAGCAACTGCTTGATGAAGGTAACAGAGGACCCTCACTTCTATGACTTAGAAATTCGCCGACTTCAAAAACGCATCGAAAAACGCCAAAACCGAGAAAAACTAGTTGTATTCTACGGCAGTTCGTCTCTTCGTTTGTGGGTGCATATGAAGGAGGACCTTAGCCCAATGAACACTTTGAACCTGGGGTTTGGAGGATCCTCATTTTTGTGGTGCATGCATCATTTCAACACACTTTTTGAGGGATTAGCCCCCCATGAGATCGTCTTATATGCAGGAGACAATGACCTGGGTTCAGGCGTTGAAAAGGAGGAATTGCCAACGCGGTTCCGAAAGTTGCGGGAGCAGATCAGATCGAAATACCCCAGGACACCCATACACTTCATCAGCATCAAACCGAGCCCGGCAAGAGACTACCTTATACCTGCCATCAAATGGGTAAATGGTGAGATCGAAAAGGAAATTGAAAAGGACGCTTCGATGAGGTTTATCAATATTTTTGACCCGATGCTCGAGGGCCATCATCCCAATACCGCCTACTACCTATCTGATTTGTTGCATCTCAACAGAAGAGGTTATGAGGTCTGGAAAAAAGTCCTGCGCGAGCACTTTCAACTCGATTCCGATGCTGCTCTTTCGACCTCCTGAACCAGGGCTGCATACCAGTCCTCTCCGTATTTACGGATAAGCGCCTCTTTCAGAAACTTATACACCGGCACTTTCAGTGACGCGCCCAACTCACAGGCATCACTGCAAATATGCCAGCGGTCATAATTCAAAGCTTCATGGTCTACAAGCTTCTGTATCCTAATGGGGTACAAGTGACAACTTATCGGCTTTTGCCAGTTGGTTTTACCCTCCTTCCAGGCCTGCTCAATGCTACATTTTAGGATCTTGTTCTCGTCATAAAATGCAAAGGCACATTCGCGGTTGTTAATAGTACTGGTTGAGTAGTCACCATCCTCGTCGAGTATATAACCACCCTCCTTGGTTAAGACCGCCTGTGCTTCCTCACTCAAGTAAGGCATAACAACCGGAAGAACCTCCTCAATGAGTGGCAATTCCTCAAGTTCCAGGGGAGCACCCAGATCGCCTTCTACACAGCAGGCTCCCTTGCACTTATTTAGGTCACAGACAAACTCTTCCTTGATCACATCTGAGGACACGACTTTCTTCTCAACTATCAACATAGTTGGCAAAACTAATGGAGTTGAACATGCAATCTGTGTCATTTGTCAAGGAGGGCCAACAACCAAACGTCACTGAATTTGTTAATTCTCCGTTTTCAGGTAATTTTATAGGCTATGCGAAATCTAGCTTTCTTGTTTGTGGTCCTCATATGTTGCGAAGCGAAGTACATACCTGAGGATGGTGTATATGCGGTTTCGGAAACGATGCCCGAATATGAGTACGGAATGTCTGCACTGAACAAGTACGTAAAGGCCGAAGTAGAGAAAGCAGAAGTCGATGGATCCGGTTCGGTTTTCGTATCCTTTGTAGTAACCACCGAAGGACAAATTGATAAAATGAGCATACTCAACGGAGTAAACGAGACACTGGATCAGGTCGCCTTGAATATTTTGCAAAATGCACCTGGAAAATGGACCCCCGGCACAGAAGAAGGCCAGGCCGTGGAAGTAAAAATGGTTTACCCGGTCCGGTTCTAGATCCCTTCAAAATCTTTTTTTCCTTTTTTCAGCCAGTCCCTGAACTTTTTCGGAAGCCGATCGTTATGTGTAGGTAAATTAAATGTACATACATTAAATACACTTAACAATGATCAAGACATTATTCCTATCACTGAGCATGCTGGTAGCATTGCCAGCCGTAGAAGAAACATTTGAAGTACAGGTAACTGAGAGTACCATTACCTGGCTAGGCAAAAAAGTAGGCGGTCAACACACAGGCACCATCAACGTGAAAAGCGGAAAGTTCACCACGGATGGTGACAAACTCACCGGCGGTTCTTTTGTAATCGACATGACCTCCATCGCCAATAGCGATATGGAAGGTGAGTACAAAGGGAAGCTGGAAGGACACTTGAAATCAGCGGATTTCTTTGCAGTTGAAAAATTCCCTACTGCATCCTTCGTCATCTCGAAAGTCACACCTCAAGGCGAGCAGGTAAAAATTGATGGGATGATTGTAATAAAAAATATCGCAAGGGAGATTTCGTTCTTGGCAGACGTAGAAATAGAAAAAAATAAGGTCACGGCGACTGGCGACATCACCATAGATCGATCACAATTTGATGTTCGATATGGCTCGGGAAGCTTTTTCGACAACTTAGGCGACAACCTGATCTATGACGACTTTACGTTGAGCACTACCATCGTAGCGACAACAGAATAATCTTTTTGAGAGTGAGTTTTTGACCCTGAGCCGGCCCATTGGTCGGCTCTTTTTTTTATTTCGTATCGGCTACTTCACGGTAAAAGTGGCCTCTCCTCTTACAATCTTTCCATCTGCTGTAAGCCCCTCGACATAGACGGTATAGCTGCCTCTTTCGTCGGAAGTATAAAACTGAAAACTACCCGCTCCATCCACTACGGATACCTTCGGATTCCAATAAAGCGTGCTTCGAAAGTCTGGTTTTACCAGTTCATCTCCCTCCATTTCGCTGTAATCGGGAAGATAAAACTCCTTAGCTGGGTAGTATCCTGGCAATTGCAGACTGGTGAAACCAATTGGATCTACAGGAATTTCCTTGGTTTCGTTACCGATCTTGGTGTAAATGGCTATCACACCATTGCCTGACGCTGAATATATAGCCGACTGACTACCCCGGAGCACATCTATAAACGCGATCCTCCTAGGATCTATGTTTGGTTCTTGATCAGGATTCGTGGGAACGCCATCGATCAGGATCATTGCTCGTGGGTCCCCAACGATCGTACTGAATCCCCTGATTAGTATGGATCGGTTTGGGAAAGTACCCCTGATCTCTACGCCGGGAAACTTGCCGGCTATGAGGTCAAATACATTGGTGAAATTCCCCGCGCCCGGCAGCGAGTCAAGCACCAAACGACTATCAGGGCTTTTGTATAGAATGGATTCTCGGAAAAAAGGGTCCTCTCGTGGGTCTCGCCTGGCCTCCACTTCCAATTCTTCCAACACGATCACATCCTTGTCAAACTGTGCATCGATGTTTCTGATCTTCAAATTCGCCAGCGCCATTTCCTCAGCCATGACCACTGTTGAATCATCAGCTTCGGGAGCTGCCGCCTCATAAACTTCAAATAGTCCAGGAAACTGCCGATGGATAGCAGGTGATTCCAGTTGCTTTAGTTTGATGAAAGTCTTGCCATCAACATCGACAATCTCGCCTTTCGAATTTTGTTTGATTCGATTTGATTTGATCAGCGCAGTAAGTGTATCAGTTATTTGCAACCCATCAAACCAAAACGTTCCATCCTCCTCAGAAATTGCTTGCCTGGAAATCTCGATATTCTCTAGAAAAGACAATTGGACCTTGGCGCTCATTCCTTTGTTTCGCCTCGTATATCCTACTACCTGACCCTCCACAGAAAAACCAGACTCTGGATAATAAGTAATGGGTGGATAATTTCTTTCAATCACCCGCTCCCAGTCGAATCGTTTCCAGCCGTTTGTCAACATGAGCAGATCCAAATGAGATGCCTCCTCTTCCTGGGTCTGGTCAAAGAAGTACTGAGGAGATTGTATAGATCCAGTCAAGTCGGAGCTTAGCAGCAAATAGTTCTCAATATTAATTTTATTGGCTTCATAAAGGTCGTCGTTGAGTACCGAGATCGAGAGGTCCGCGGTGGCTGGGAATCCTCGCTCGTCAGTCAAACTGAGATTGAAAGACACCAGGCTTCTGGTCCCGATTGAGGTACCCTCTTCTGTGATTGTAAGTTGTGCCTTGTCCGTTCCCATTGGATTGAAAAACAAACGTTCCGCTTGCGGTGCCCCGTCGGCATCAAAAAAAGTGAAATGACAGATGCCTGGGGGAAGTTGCGCCAAGGGCAACGGCGCGTAGATAAATCGCTGACCGGGAATATGCGGTAAGGCGAGAAATACCTCTCCCCTTCGATGCCCAATGACATAAGAACCGTCCATCCTACGCTGGGACGAAGGGCTCACAGTGAGAAATACTTTTTCAGATGTGGGCCTCAAGTTGAAGCGAAAGCCCCTTGATGCAACCTCGGGCAAGGGGACCTCATAGGTCTGCGAATCCAGCTCGAACTTCGCTAAATATTGCTTACCACTGTGTGGTCTCAATAAAAACTTCCCCATCCCAAAAACCTCCTCAGAAAAAGTAGTGATCTCGTTGCCAGTTTCATCAAATATTGAACCCTGGATGGGAACACCTTTTCCCCAGGTATCTGTTGCTTTAAAAGCAACCAAATTCAACTGGCTGGCAATCAATTCGCCACCTTCAGGAAAAAAATGCAAGTCGATGTTGGAATCACCGGCGGTATAACTGACACGTTCACCTGAGAAATTGACCAACTGAATGGGTCTGGAGCAATAGAATTTCTCATCGAAGTTTCGCATGTACTTGGTATAGGCCCGGACTTCATACTCGCCGATTTCGAGTGTATCGGCTAGCAAAAAATCGCCTGAGGATATGCCATCTGTTACCTGGAGGGAGCGTCTTTGCAATACTTGATCGCCATCATCAATAAGTTCCGCATAGACAAGTTGGCTGACTTTTCCAGGAGAGTGTTGCAAGCCATCTACTAGAAAGACACTGAACCAAATGGTTTCTCCGGCAGTAAATACTTCCTTATTTGTCCGGATATAAATTTTCTCGGTAGGTGTGGTCGTCACATAGTCCCGGATCCTTACAACCGTTGAATCCATCATTGGGAGCTGTGCCGAAGCAAAATGCACCATGGCCAGCAGGCACCACAGCAAACAATTTATTCTCATCATGTAGCGGTAGCAAGCAGTTAAAGTCCTAAAGAAATAAGCTAGGACCTATAATTCCAAACAACTCTTGCCAGCTTAGTCTATGCCACAGACTTTCAGATCGCTAAAAATGCTTCCAGCCCTGTGTCTTTAATTCAAAGACCTGCTCGTTTCGCGTTACAATCACCCGCCCCTTTTCCTTCTCGTGCATGTAGCCTATGGTATGTATATCCTGATGATTTTTGATCTTCTCAAAGTCTTCCTGATTAATGGTGAAGAGTAATTCATAGTCCTCTCCTCCGTTGAGTGCACATGTATTGGGATCGATGTTAAACTCAGCTGCAGTTTCATAAGTTTGTTTGTCTATCGGAAGTTTGTCCTCATAAATAGAAACACCCAGTCCCGAATTTTTGCAAAGGTGGAATACTTCCGACACCAGGCCGTCTGATACATCGATCATGGCTGTTGGTACAATCCCCAGGTCTCCAAGTTCATGAACAATATCCATTCGCGCCTTGGGCCTCAACTGACGGCCCACGACGTACTCATATTTGTCGATCTGCGGCTGCATATCCGGATTGGCCATAAACTCCTGTTTCTCCCTTTCAAGGATCTGAAGGCCCACGTAGGCTCCGCCCAAGTCGCCAGTCACACATAGGATATCGTCTTTTTTCGCCGTATTTCGATAAACCACGTTTTTCGCATTAACCTCACCCAATACGCTTACCGAGATGATCAAACCTCCCGGAGAGGCCGTGGTGTCGCCGCCAACAATATCAACGCCATAGGCTTTGGCAGCCGCACGCATGCCCTCGTACAAAACGTCGACGGCTTCTACGGAAAACCTATTGCTCAAACCCAGGCTTACCGTCACCTGCTTGGGTGTGCCATTCATCGCCGCAATATCCGAAACATTGACCGTGATGGCCTTGTAACCCAAATGCTGCAAAGGCATGTAGCTCAGATCAAAATGGATGCCTTCGATAAGCATATCCGTGGATAGCAAAGAAAGCTTACCTTCCTCAACGGAAATAACTGCGGCATCATCTCCGATACCTTTTATTGTACCTGTGTTTTCAGCTGAAATCCCCTCAGCGATTTTTTCAATTAGGCCAAACTCGCCAAGCTCCGAGATCTCTGTCCTCTTCTCACTCATGCCTTTATCTCCTGACATAATTCTACCAGTACACCATTTGTCGATTTAGGATGTAAGAAGCACACGAGCTTATTATCAGCCCCTGTCTTGGGTTTGTCGTTGATGAGTTCAAACCCCTCCTCGCTGAGCCGTTCCATTTCACGGTGGATATCTTCCACTTCAAAGGCAATATGATGAATGCCTTCGCTTTTCTTTTCCAGGTACTTGCCTATGGCGCCACCGCCAGTGGACGATTGTAAAAATTCGATCTTCGTCTCACCAATTTGAAAAAAAGAAGTTTCCACTTGCTCAGAATCTACCACCTCAGACTTATAGGGGGCTTGATCGAAGAGTTTTTCGTATAGCAGGTTCACCTTTTCCAGGTCTTTTACGGCGATACCAATGTGCTCGACACGTATCATAAGTTGACTTTCAAGTATTTTTGCAAAAATGTTGAAACTTTTCCTTAGTTGATTTCATTAGGAATCTATTGATGCAAGAGATATGATTAGTGTAACAGACAAAGCCAAAGACCAATTACTGGTTCTCAGAAAAGAGGAAGGTCACACACCCAATCACAATGTGCGGGTTTCAGTCAAAGGTGGCGGTTGCTCAGGCCTAATGTACGACCTGATTTTTGATGACAAAATAGGTGACTCGGATGATGTCTTTGAGGACAAGGGAATCAAGGTAATTGTTGATAAAAAGAGTCTGCTATACCTGCTTGGTACCACGTTGGATTTCTCCGATGGTTTGAATGGCAAGGGATTTCAATTCGTCAACCCCAATGCGTCCAGAACCTGTGGATGCGGGGAGAGCTTTGCAGTTTAATCCACTTCTTTGACAGGGAGGAAGATCTTGAAAATTGTACCTTGGTCCAACTTGCTTTCAACCTGAATTTGTCCTTGGTGCTTATTGATTATCTGGTGGCTAATGGCCAGCCCTAGACCAGTTCCTTCACCTACTTCTTTGGTTGTATAAAATGGCTCAAAGATCACTTTGAGCTTTGAAGGTGGTATTCCTCTTCCCGAGTCCTGGACCTCTACACAAATATTTTCTTCCACCACCCTGGAATTCAGTTTAAGTTCCCCCTTCCCGTCCATTGCAAAAATGGCGTTATCTACAATGTTGAGCAGCACCTGGCTTATCTCCCCGGGGCTACCCTGAATTACGGGCAACTTTTCAAGGTTGGACGTGATCTTTATGTCGGAGGAAATACTCGGTCGGATCAATGCGAGCGTGGATACGATAATTTTATTAATATCCATCTTGATAGGCGTGCTCTCATTTTGCCTGGACAGGTTCTTCAGACTGTTCATCAGCTCTTTCACCCGCGCCGTACCATCAGCTACACCCTCTAAGAGGTTTCTTATTTCATTGAACAAAATATCTACTTCCAATTCCTCCATCAATTCCAGAACTTCTTTTCCCGAATTGGTGGCCGTGAGTTCGTCACGCAATGATTCAATTTTCTTGAGCAATGCATCCACGTCCTCAAAATCCTTCAAGAGCGGCGATATATTACCTGCCACATAATTGATGGGATTGTTGATCTCATGAGCTAATCCGGCAGTCAACTGCCCCAGGCTGGCAAGCTTTTCGGATTCTACCAGGCTGTCCTGTGCCTTGTGCAATTTGGCAAGGGCACTTTTCAATTCGTCGTTGGATTTTAAAAGCTGCCGTTCTTGCTTTTTGAGCTCTGTTACATCCGTATGAACACCCAATATGAATCGCTTGCCTTTGACTTCCAGCAATGATTTGGTAAGAAACAAAAATTTCTCTACCCCGCCCTTCCCCTCAAAAATGGACTCGGAAAATATCTTCTTTCCACTAAGTAATATTTCCTTGTCTTCCTTCATGAAAGTTCGCGCCTGCTGCTCGTCATGATGGGTTTCAATAGTGGTCTTACCAAGGACCGGCCCTACAGCTTCCGGAAAACTCTCTTCAGCAGACTTGTTGACCAGCACGTATTTACCTGAATCGTCACGAACGAATATCAGATTGGAAATCTCGTCAATGATCTTTTGAAAGAAATCGTGTTGTTCCTGTAATTCTCCGGTTCTCTGCTCAATGGCTTTTTCGAGGTTCTCGTGGTAGGCTTCCAACTGACGTTCCACCTCGATCTTCCCTGTAATGTCCTCAAAGTGGCAACTAACACTGGCTACTTCCGAGTCGGCATTATACATCGGATTGATGGTCAACTGAAAGTAGTCCTTGCCAAACTTACGACGCACAGTTACATGTTTGCCGTCCAAAGCCTCGACAAAACTGCTTTGAATATCGGAGGCTATTTTTCCAGGCAGGGCATCCAGGAAGTATTGACCTTTTTGCACCTGTTTATCAAAAAATCGTCGGATATCCTTGGCATGCTGATCACTGAAGTAGAGGTAACGAAAATCCCGGTCAATGGAAAAGGTATTGTGATTTTCCCCACTGGCATAAACGACCAACTCTGATTCATAATTAGGAAGATCTCGCGTCCGGATAGTTAATGCTCCCACTTTGATCAGCGCCCAAACCAATGCCAATGTGCATAGGGTCATCAATAAAAAGGCCTCTGCGAGTGGAATCCAGCTTGGACTGTCACCAATATCGACCACAAAACCCAGTAGGAATGTACTCAATATGGCAAATACCGCAACAATTGACGTGAACTTCAGAATCCACTTTTTTGATAAGACTTGCCGGCCCATGAAGGGTGCAAAATAACAACGCCCCTATCAAAACGGGGCATTGGTAGCAAGATTTCGAGTTTCTTAATACATTAGATCGTAGTATTCAGCAACCATGCGTCGGCTTGTAAACTGAGGCACGACACCTGCGATTCCCTTAAAAACAATTTCATCCCACTGATCAGGGTTATCGTAATAAGCGGGGAGTACTTTAGTCTCAAGAATTTTGTAGAGGTTTTCAGCGTCGATCCGGTCTTGGACTTCCACGGGTTCATTGTGATCCACGACTGGCAGTACAAAACAATTTTCTTCATCAGCTGCAAATTCCGGTATCCAACCATCAAAAGTGGAGACATTCACAGACCCGTTCATAGCAGCAGTCATGCCACTTGTTCCGCTGGCTTCACGGGTTACACGTGGATTGTTTAGCCAAACATCCGAGCCACATTTGAGCTTCCTCGACAGTTCCATTTCGTAACCAGTCAAAATTGCACAGTTAGATCGATCTTTTGTAAATCTGACGAGTCGATTGAAGGTCTCAATGGCAGCATAGTCAAATGGGTATGGCTTACCAGCCCAAATAATTTGCAACGGTTGCTTCAAGTTGTTTAACAACTCTTCCAGACGCTGCATATCATACAATAGCAGGTCGGCACGTTTGTATCCAGCAAACCGACGGGCCCAAACCACTGTGAGTACATCCTCATCAAATATTTTTCCGGTTTGATTGGCGACTTCCCGGAATAATTCATGTTTCAGTCTCTTTTTCCGCTTGCGATACGCCTTGACATTTCCTTTTTCCCAGGCCTTCAGAATATCCAAATCCTGCCAGAAGTATTGATTTTGGGCATTGGTAATCGGTACTATGTCGCTAATGCCGTCAAACCCTTTCCACATGTCCTTGGAAACTTTCGCGTGCAGCTTTGAAACCGCATTGGACACCTTGGCCAATCGGAGCGCAGCTACCGTATAGCTCAAAACATCGTTTTCTACGGTATACTCTGACAATTCGACGCGATCCAGGCTTCTACCGAAGAAGCCCATTTTATTTAGGAAATGTCCATCTCTTTCCTCGTTCCCAGCCTTTTCAGGTGTGTGGGTGGTGAAAGCAAACTGATCTTTCTTAACGCCCCGGTCTTTTAGGTAAAAGAATGCGGGCAACGCATGACCTTCATTCAAGTGATAGATATCTGACCCTCCCAAGGCCTCTACCACTTTGGCTCCACCAATCCCCAATACGATGCTCTGGGAGATTCTGGTGAGCTCATTGGCATCGTATAGACGATCGGTAATTGTCCTGGAAAGGTGATCATTTTCAGGAAGATCGGTACTCAGAAAGTACATGGGTATGGTGCCAAAAACCTCTGGTTTCAATACATAGGCCTTCACCCGCACATTGGGATTGTCCATGATACGTACGGAAACGACAATACCGGTATCTTCCAGAAAATTATAGGACTTCTCCGTAAACTTTATTTGTAAACTCTGGTCTTCATTTCGGGCCTGGTCGTAGTAGCCATACTTCCAAAGCATGCCAATACCAATCATATTCTGTTTCAGTTCAAAGGCACTACGCATGTGCGACCCGGCTAGAAATCCCAGTCCCCCCGAATAGGTTTTGAGGACCTGATCCACGGCGAACTCCATGCTAAAATAAGCCACTCTCTTTTTGTACTCCCCAGCAGGTTTGTAGGGATGGTACCACTTGTTATATTTCGACATTAATCTGCTCTGCAATGCTTTAAAGCCCTCGAAAATAACAGTTTACACCAGAACCACCTGCCAGGTGAATCCTGAATTTACCAACAAAAAATTTGCAATCGATTGCAATCGAAACCTGCGATTGTCACAGCTACCTCCTGGCAAAAGCCGGGTGTGTTATTTGCAGATGTTGTAGTAACATGATGGTCTTGGCATCGCGGATATCTCCCTGGTAAACCATCGCCATCGCTTCATCAAAATCCAATTCCAATACTTCAATATCCTCTTCTCCTACCACACCTCCCCCCTCGTTTTCTCGCATGGCTTCATCATACTCAGCGATAAAGAAGTAGAGTATTTCGGTCACCGACCCGGGGGACATGTACACTTCGAATACCTTTTCAACTGCACCCACTCGAAAACCGGTTTCCTCCTCAGTCTCCCGCCGGATGCAGTCCTCCGGCTGATCCTCATCCAAAAGACCTGCAGCTGCCTCTATGAGCATTCCCGAGGGATTTCCATTCAACGCTGTGGGAATACGTAACTGCCTGGTAAGGACTACTGAACGTTTTTGACTGTTGTACAGGAGTATCGTGGCACCATTGCCCCGATCATAGGCTTCGCGGCTTTGAGAGGTCCAGGAACCGTCTTTTGCCTGGTAATCAAACTCCACCTTTTTCAGAATGTACCAGTTGTCCGATAAAATTGAGATATCCTTAATTTTGAATTGACTCATTGATCGTTTAATTTCATTTATGATCGAATATGATCGTTTTAATTAAAATTTGCAACAGTTGTGACAGATTTTGAAAGGAAAGAAGTCATCATTAACCTACTAACCAAACAAGGGAAGGTCTTTGTCAATGATCTTTCAGGGCTACTGGACGTCTCAACAATTACGATCAGAAGGGATCTGGCCCAACTGGAGTTGGAGGGTTTTGTTTCCAGGTTTCACGGTGGTGCAGCGTCCAAAAAGAGTAAAAGCGGGTTTCCGGTCAAAAATCAACGTTTCCTGGCCCAGAAAAAGGCAATTGGCGAAAAAGCAACAGAGTACGTGGTTGATGGTGACCAGATTTTCATGGATTGCGGCAGTACCGTATTGCAGATGACAAAATTCCTCCGGCAAAAGGAAGAAGTACGCGTAATCACCAACAGTTTGCCTGTGCTGCTCGAGTTAGAACAGTTCTCGAATATGGAAATAAACCTGGTGGGTGGGGAATATGATAAACACCGGCGGGCCATTCATGGCACAGTCGCAGTAAGACACCTATCCAACTACCATGTTGACAAGGCTTTTATTGGAGTGGATGGAATCTCCTTAGTGGACGGATTATCCAGTCACAGCGAAGTGGAAATGACTAACAGTCAGGCGATGGCTTCAAATGCCAAGCAGACTATAGTTTTGTGCGACTCTTCGAAGCTGGAAAAAAATGCAAGGGTCAAAACCCTGGCGTGGAACCAGGTGGACCTGATCATTACGGATAGCAAAATCTCGCCAGCTTTACAGACCAAATACCGCGATCACGGAATCGAACTGGTGGTTGCGGATTAATTTTCGGGCTTGTACCGTTCCTTTAAAATGGCAATAGACGCAAGGACAAGCTCCTGAAGAACTTCCTTGTCTATGTCGTTGATCCGCTTGATATACAAACATCCCTTACCGATTCGATGCTTTCCCAATTGTGCAAGCAAGGACTCAAAAGATTCAAAGCCAGACATGATGTATAATGTCAACTCACGTTTCCGTGGGCTGAACCCAGTAAGAAACCATTCACCCTCCCGGCCACTTTCATATTTGTAGTGATAACTACCAAAGCCTATGATCGATGACCCCCACATTTTGGGGGCCTGACCGGTTAGTTCTTCCATAAAAGTCAAAAGAAACTCCGCATCCTTTTTTTTGGATTCCTCTTCAATTGCCTCGATAAATGCTTTTACATCCGCTTCGTTAGGGCTGGTTTTCAGATTGGCCATGTCATAGTCAGGAAATCATCTTTAAATTTATAGAGGCTCCGGAGTTATTTTTTTGTACTTATTCAATTTAAATTATAACAAATCATATAATTCCTTCGTTAATCCGCCATAATCAAAAAACGCCCAGTGCAAAGTAAAGTCATGAATGCAATGAAGAGATTTGCCACCGCCTTACTATCGATCCTTTTCCTTTTTCTGTTATTGTCCTGTAGCGACGAAGATGAAGGTCCGGTACCCCAGGAAACCAATATAATCCCAGAGCGCTTCGGAATTGATATTCCCAATTCTTTAACCACCGGGAATGCACCTTCAGGAAGGGTGGCAAATGATGAGCTGTCAGGAGGGGCCATTTATGGTGCTTTGGGTCACTTTATAAAATTAGGAGAGGAATCAGCTGATATTGTGGAAGAAATTATTGGTGGGATCCGTTTTCTCAACATCACCGGTATTACCTCTGTTACCTATGAGAGCGATGATGACGGCAGGATGAAACGCCTGGATGTGAGTGATGGCACGAGCTACAATGGCGTAACATACCAATACCAGCTCCTGGTAACAGATGTGGAATCAGAAAGTGAGGCTGACGCAGGAAAAGCGATGCAGATTTTTTGGAACACCGATCCGATTGCTGGGGTGGCCATACTAAAACCCTACAATATTGACCGTGATGAAAACGCTGACGCCCCTGAGACATTGTTCCGAATTGAATATGTCGACGAAAGCGATCTCGGGTATGATGCGCACATGATCGTGACAATTACCAATTTTCCAATTGATGCGGAAAATGATCCATTTGGACCGGACAACTTGAAGATGTTCGTCGGAAAAGCGGGCGACATAGTGGATATATATGGCAATAGCAATCACCCCAATGCCAGTTTCATTACCGAAACCACCGGTTTCAACTGGGCTTTTGTCGCTTCAGGTCATGACGGGGATGAGATCGGCGTTGCAGAAGTTGGCCTGCCGCCAAGCGATCTTAACAGTACCAGTCGTCAGGAGATTCTGGAAACACACTCCGTCCGCGAGGTATTCTCTAATCAGATCCTGGAAGCATTCCCCCAGGCAGGTCAGGAAATAATCGACGCTTTTCTCGACAACACGGTTGCTCCCGGATATTTTGACAGTGAGGGATTTGTTCAAGGAGGTGAATCACCAGGCGAGAATTGGAACGAGTTTGAAAACCGCATACAATCCCTTACACCCTTTAATCCTTCCGCCATTAGCAGCTATTCACTCGAATTCCAGTGACCACTTAAAAATCAAAATTAGCTGGATCAGGCCCGACACGGTGGCTTTGGTCCAGCTGATCTATTGCAGCAACATCCTCCTCTGACAACTCAAAATCGAAAAGCTCAGCGTTAGACGCAATACGTTCCTTCCGAACGCTCTTTGGTATGGTCACAACACCTTTCTCAAGGTTCCACCGGAGTACTATCTGAGCAATGGATTTATCATATTTTTCGGCCAGTGCCTGCATTTCAGGAATAGCAAATATCTGACCCTGCATGAGTGGGGACCAGGCCTCATACTGAATCTTATTTTTACTGCAAAAATCCATCAGATCTTGCTGCACCAACCTGGGATGAAATTCCATCTGATTAACCATTGGAACGATCTCTGCGCTTGATAGCAGGTCTTCCAATTGGTCCTGGAGAAAATTGCTTACACCAATGGCACGAACCCGGCCCTCTTTATAAAGCCCTTCCAGAATCCTCCAGGTGTCGTTATAAGCCGCAGCTACCGGCCAATGGATCAAATACAGATCAAGGTAATCGGTACCCAGTTTGGTCAGACTTTCATCAAATGCCTCAAGGACCCTTGCTTCACGCTGATCACTGTTCCAAACCTTGGAAGTAACAAATACCTCCTCCCGTTTCAACCCTGATCTCCTGAGGCCCTCGCCGACCCCTTCTTCATTGGCGTAAATTGCTGCGGTATCAATGTGGCGATAGCCCGCCTCCAGCGCATATTGAACTGCATTGACCACTTCATCACCATCCTTTGATTGCCATACCCCCAATCCTAAATAAGGCATCTCTAAGCCATTGTGCAGTTGGGTGGTTCCTTGAATATCTGTAATTTCCATCTGTGAAAAATTTGCAGGCGTGAAGGTAGCGAACGCCTGCTACAATCAGGATGTCTGAAGCACAAACCCTCTCCTCAAAGAAGCAAATAAATGCAATACTGACAGATTGCTTACAATCAGCTCATTTACCAGACCAGCTGGCGTCAAAAGTTCATAGTCATTTACTGCGGGCGAAAGTCAGATTTCCGTTGCTCGAATACGCCACTGAAAAACTGGCGGAAGCATTGGCTCCACAAGATCAACTTCCCTTTTGCGATACTATTGCCGATTATCAAACGATAGGAGGGAACGTAATTCTCGGTATGATGCTTCAATATCGGCTCTCAACTGAGGTGGCACAAAGCTTAAATAAGGCAATAAAATATATCCAACAAGGGCAACAGTGGTATGTTTCAGACATTATCGGAGAACGTGTATTCGGTCAAGGCCTTAGGGATCATTTCGAGGAGACACTCACTTTTCTACATACGATCAAGGAGCACCCGAGCCATTGGGTGGTCCGGTCAATAGGCGCGGGCTCTCATTTTGCCATGAAGCGCGGGTTAAGCCAATCAGAAGCCCAAGAGATATTCAAACTACTCCTGTCTCTGGGATTAGCCAGGCACAAACAGATCAAGACAGGTATCGGCTGGGCGGCGAAAACCACCGCCAGGTACCACCCGGAAGTCGTGAACCACTTTCAATCCCAATGGACCAATCGCGGACATGTCGGCAAATGGTTCGAAACAAAAGTGCACATAGGATTAGGCAAGAACCGCTATGATCAAGGAGGTTAAGGTAAAATCCATCTTAAATCGCACCAAGCGTCGTGATCCCTGGTTCCTTGACGATTACACGACCAACCCCTATAGCGCATGTTCCTTTAATTGCTTGTATTGCTACATCCGTGGCAGCAAATATGGAGAGCATATGGAAAGTGCCATGTCCTGTAAAATCAATGCGCCGGAGTTACTTGATCGTCAACTGGCCAACCGAGCGAAGAAGGGTCAATACGGTATTGTGGTACTCGCCTCGGCAACAGACCCTTATGTGAAACCGGAACGGGACTTTCAACTTACACGCCAGATGCTGGAAATCCTCCTGAAGTATCGATTTCCTGTTCACATGATCACTAAATCAGACATGATCACTCGCGATTTGGATCTGCTGAAAGCCATCAATGAAAAGGCGATCCTGCCGCAGGATCTTCAAAATCAATTGCGAGGAAGTACAATTGTCTCTTTTTCCTTCTCAACACTAGATAACAAGGTAAGCCGTATCTTCGAGCCCGGCGCAACCGCTCCCTCTGTGAGGCTTGAGGCTGTAAAGCAGGTAAAAGCATCCGGACTGACAACAGGGATCTCTCTAATGCCATTAATCCCATACATTTCCGATACCGGTCAATGCCTTGAAGAGTACTTCTCCACCTTCAGCAAGATAAAAATTGATTACCTCCTTCCGGCCCCTATTGCTCTTTATGGACATGGAAAAGCGGACAGCCGCACACTGATGCTGAAGGCAATCGAAAAGCACTATCCGCATTTACTGCAGAAATACCAAAAATTTTTCGGCTCAAGCGACGAATTACCCGCCTACTATCGCGGCGCATTCCGTAGAAAAATGAACGAGCTAGCAGAAAAGTATCGGATAAGTTTGAGCATTATCCCAGAACAGCGCTAGCATATCTATCTCAATTTTGCACCGAATAAGTGAACCAACGAATTGTTGCGTTGGCTCTTATTAATTCCAATTAACTTCAAGCTGAAAAACAAAACCCACCTATGACCAACAGACGATCATTCATCCGTCATTCAGCACTGGGAACACTGTCTGCCTCGACACTCCTCCACGGTTGTGCACAGGCGGAAGTCCCTCAGCAAACAAACAAACCAGTTGTTATCTCCACCTGGCAACACGGACAGGCGGCCAATCAGGCAGCGTGGGATGTTCTGGCAAAAAATGGATCTGCCCTCGACGCGGTTGAAGCCGGAGTTCGGGTGACAGAATCGGACCCTGAGGTGCGGACGGTAGGTATCGGCGGGTACCCGGATCGAGACGGAAATGTGACCCTCGATGCCTGCATCATGAATGAAAAAGGTGATTGCGGTTCGGTGGCCTTTTTACAACACATCGAAAATCCTATCTCCGTCGCACGTCTGGTGATGGAAAAGACACCTCATGTCATGCTGGTCGGTCAAGGGGCCTTACAATTTGCCCTTGAGCAAGGGTTTGAAAAGAAAAACTTACTAACCAAGGCATCAGAAAAAGATTGGAAGGACTGGCTCGCTAACGAAGACAAACGAGAAAAGCCCGAGATCAATGTCGAGAACCACGATACCATTGGTTTGCTGGCGTTGGATGCCCAGGGTGATCTCTCAGGGGCCTGCACAACCAGCGGTGCTTCTTACAAAATGCACGGACGTGTAGGGGATTCACCCATCATTGGCGCTGGACTGTTTGTAGATAATGAAGTGGGTGGAGCTGTCGCAACAGGCTGGGGTGAAGCCGTGATGCGTGTGGTCGGATGCCACCTGACCGTGGAGTTCATGCGTCAGGGCAACTCACCAGAAGACGCCTGTAGACTGGCAGTGGAACGTGTGATCAGCAAAAACCCCGATTACAAAGAGATTCAGGTAGGGTTTCTCGCGCTCAACAAAAACGGGGAATATGGGTCCTATTGCATTCAGCCAGGGTTCGACTATGCCATCCAGGACACGAAAACAGACAACTTACTTATCAAAGCCAAAAGCAAACTAGGATAATGCGAATACTTGAAGCCTGCATAGAATCGGTAACCTCCGCGGTGGCAGCCGAAAAAGGAGGTGCGAAACGGGTAGAATTGTGCGGCAACCTGATCGAAGGAGGGACTACTCCCAGTACAGGTATGGTGCAAGCTGTCCAGGCACATAGCTCACTGCCAATTTATGATGATGATACGCCCAAGGGGAGGGGATTTTCTATATTCCCAGTCGGAAATGGCCGTTATGGAATCAGATATCGAGGAAGCTAAAAGGCTTGGAGTCAAAGGCATTGTGCTAGGATTGCTCACCAGGGATGGTAACATCGACGTGAAAAAGACCCAGGCGCTGTTAAGGCGATGTGGCTCCTTGGAAGTTACTTTTCACCGGGCTTTCGATATGACCCCAGACCCTTTCGAAGCACTACAAACGCTTATAGACCTGGGCATTCAGCGCGTGCTTACCTCTGGTCAGGAAGCTACGGCACCGGAGGGTGCAGCGCTCCTGGCAAAATTGGTTGACCATGCTGACCAAAGAATAAGCATCATGCCCGGAGGTGGTATCGACGAGCAGACGATAGCTACCCTTCTTCCGATCGAGGGAATCAAAGAATTACACGCCACAGGCAGTGAGGTCCTGGAAAGTGACATGACCTTTCGGAATGAGAGAATTTACATGGGATCGCCGGGATTGCCCGAATATGCACTCGTTCAGACCAATGAACAAAAGATCCGGGGAATGGTCTCACAATTGTAAAGTGCCTCACCTTCGGCCCAGTGACCAGGGTCACTACCCCCCCCTCGCGGCTGAGTCCCCTTAGCCTCATTATCTGCGTTCATTACCCCACCCCAGCCCCTCCCAGGAGGGGAGTCCTTAGTTTACGATGTGTAAAAGCGAAAAAGTCTCGTACCAGGAGGGGTTCGTGAATGCTTTCATAAAATATCCTAAGAGGGGAAAAGTCTCCTCTTAGGTAAGGGATTTAGGAGTGGGTAACGAATGCCAAAAAAAGAATGCTCAACGTCGAACACCACGCAAACAATCGCAAACGCATAAAAAAAGTCCCCTCCCGGGAGGGGATTTAGGGGTGGGTTAAATTACCTTCAGGCCACCTGTGACTATGCGAAAAATCTTACCCTACAAACCCTATTTGATACCGATTGCCAAGAAAACTCAGGAAAAACATGACCCTCGGCGAAAATCCTTTTATGGCAAGAAATCAAGGGCAAACAACTCGGCTACCCGATTCAGCAGGCAAATACCTATTGACAATTTCATTGTCGATTTCTTTTGTAGAGAACTACAACTTGCCATCGAAATCGACGGCAGCAGCCACCATCACGATACTCAACCCCAGAAAGATTTTGAAAGACAAAAGCGACTTGAAAGTCTGGGGTCAGATTTCTGAGATTCGACGATGCTGATGTGAAGAACAACATCTCTTGGGTCCTGAATGAAATTGTTTATTGGTTTAAATGAAAATGGACCCACCCCTAGCCCCTCCCGGGAGGGGAGTCCTTAGTTCCGGTTGTATCAAGAGAAAAAAAGTCGAACCAGGAGGGGGTCATGAATGCTTTGAAAAATATCACAAAAACAGGAAAGGTCCCCTTCTGGGAGTGGAGTTAGGCGAGGATTGGAAGTTTTAAAAAAACGGAATGCACAACCATAAACGCATGAAAGTAGTCCCACCCAAGGAGAAGCTTAGGGGTGAGTAATGAACTCCAAAATACGCTACGTCGAACACCACGCAAACAATCGCAATGTATAAAAATAGTCCCCCTCCCGGAGGGTGAGTCCTTAGTTCACGATGTATCAAGGGAAAAAAGTCTGGTGCCAGGAGGGGTTCGTGAATGCTTTGAAAAATTATCACAAAAACAGGAAAAGTCCCCTACTGGGAGCGGAATCAGGCGAGGATAAGAAGTTTCAAAAAAACGGAATACCCAACCATAAGCGCATGAAAGTAGTTCCCACCCAAGGAGAAGCTTAGGGGTGGGTAATGAACTCCAAAATACGCTACGACGAACACCACGCAAACAACCCCAAAAGCACGAAAATAGTCCCCTCTTGGGAGGGGATTTAGGGGTGGGTATCCTCTATTCTATGACAATTTTCCACTGCTGTGATAGCCTACCCCAAGACACCTGGAGGACGTAAACACCCTGAGCCAAGTCATCCACGTTCACTTGCAAACGCCTCGAATCCTCCACACACCAGGTGATCCCCGACAACTTGCGACCCGTCAGGTCATGTAACTGCAATTGTGTCTCATTGGCTATGGGTTGATTGAATGTGATAAATGCCACATCGCCGGTTACCGGATTTGGGTGTAACTCTCCATGAATCTGCTCAGGCATATTTTCGATAATCACCAAGTGCGAGTGGGCTTCGGTACCATCATAATCCGTCTGTCCAAGTCGGTAATAGGACATGCCAGGGAGAGGGTTTGGGTCGACTACTTGGTAGGTTTGAAGTTCATCACTGTCACCCGCTCCTTTGACAGCAGTAATGGCCACAAAATCAACACCATTACCCGAACGTTGAACAGTGAAAAAGTCGTTATTTATTTCAGTGAGCGTCTCCCAGGTGAGCAGCACCTCGCCATCTTGCAAGACAGCCTGGAAGGACAATAGCTCTATCGGCAGTGAGACGCAGGTCGATTGATCCAGAGCTATTTCCGCTATATGCGCAAAGCCCGCACTACTGCCGCCGGCAAATGCATTTAGGGTAACAGGATCGCAAGCACTATTGACCACCTCCACAGTGGCGCTTCCTCCCGCACTTCCTCCCGCAAAAGCATTGAGCGGTGCAGGTGAACAAGCACTGTTCGCGACACCCAAACTCGCCGCTCCCTGGGCACTACCTCCACCAAATGCATTTAATGGCGCTGGCGAGCAGGAACTGTTGCTCACTCCGACAGTGGCTGCTCCCTGCGCCGCACCTCCACTGAAGGCATTCAAAGGCGCCGGCGAACAAGAGCTATTACTCACGCCAACGCTTGCTGATCCGGAGGCGCTCCCTCCGGTGAAAGCATTCAATGGCATCGCCGAGCAGGCACTATTGGATACACTTACGCTGGCAAATCCAGCAGAACTCCCCCCGGTGAAGGCATTGAGAGGCATCGCTGAGCAAGCGCTATTGCTGACACTAATAGACGAAAAACCTGACGAACTACCGCCACTAAAGGCGTTCAGCGGGGTGGGTGAGCACGCTCCGCTTGAGACAGCCAGGCTGGCCGCTCCACTTGCTGACCCTCCGGCAAAAGGATTCGGGCCTGTAGCGGAGCAGGCACTATTGGTCACGTTCAAACTAGAGGCTCCACCGGCACTTCCACCATTGAACTGGGCATAACTTACCCCCACTCCTAAAAGGAGCATCAAAGCACAGCTATAAAGCTGCTTTAATCTGATGGAGGCAGCCATGAGAAGTAGGTTGACCCTAACCTAGTCTCTCACGCCTCGGCCACCAGTCCTTCTGACCCTGGAAGTATTTTCAGAGGTCAATCCAATCTGAGTGCGATCGGATACTTGGACTTCCTGGCCTGCGTTTTCCCAGTTGCCGCCTCGTACCATGGAGTCACTTACGGTGCCCCAGTTAGTGGCATCGGCATTCCCCAGGGCATTAATTGCGCCATCGCCCAGTACTCCTGTGTAGCTTGATCCAAATCTTCCTCCATTGTAATAGCCAGCCCAATAGACTTGCTCAGACACATTTCCTCCCAGGTCCAGGATTCCATAAAATGATGCCCCCGCCCCGGTTCGGCCCGTGATCGATGTGGCAGCAAACCCTACCCGGAACGGACCCAGGGAGGTACTAGATCCTCCATTGTATGCAGACAATCCATCGGACGTGCTGGTAGACACCTCACTGGCCTGGCCACTGTTAGAAATTGCGCTCGTTACCGCTTGATTGATGGTCGTACTCCCCCAAGGATATTCGGTCAGTACCGCTGAATTAGTTCCCCGCGCCGCTTTTTCGAACTCCAGCTCAGTCATAGGCCTCAGCGCCGCCCAATCCAGGTAGGCGATCAGATCATTCCAGGAGAGATAGTTGCACGCAATATCACCGCCATCAGCCGATTCATCGAAGGTGTTGTTAGCGTTGAGATCATTTCCGTACACCGCAGGAGTAGAAATTGAGCCCGTGGTGGCAATTTCAATGGAATTCCGGTTCGGATTACTAGCATCAGTCATCGCGAGCGTCCCCACCGCTGAGGCTGGCGATACCGCCGTACGGCTGGCCTGTTGATTGAAGTCCAGGAGGTTCAGAAAACTCACATATTGACTTTGGGAGATTTCATATTTCATGCAATAAAAAGCGTCATAACCCTTTGGGAAAGCTGCTGGAATGTTGGCATGGGCCGTTACAGCACCATCACCAGATTTATCTACCCTAAGATCATCCTGGGGAATCTGACCTTCGCTTGAAATGGTGTAAGAACCGACAGCACCATTATTTCCAAATGAACTATTCGACTCTGCATCGGAACTGGAACCATCTCCCACAACAAATGTGTCCTGCCCTACATAAACCATTTCAATACCAAACACCTCGTAATTCGTATTGGCAATAACATAAGTATTTTGGAAGGTAAGTATCACGGTGGCCGTGGAGATATTGCCGGTGGTTCCTGCCGTGGAACGGCGAATGAAAACGCCTTTCCCATCGGTTACAGCATCTACTTGTAGCACACCACCGGTCACGCTGTGGTCACCGCCAGTAGTACTGACATCAGCATGATCCCAGGTGGCTGATCCGGCACAATCTTGCGCTTTGACAAATATCCACACGGCATCGTAACTGACACCCGAGATGTTCCAGCTATTGTCCCAAGCAATGTCAAATTGAATGGTCGTGGTACTGGGCACACTGATGTTAGTAATGGTCAAATTGTTAGCATGGACCTGATAGGTCACCAGGCCGCAATAAAAGGCGAAGAGTAGGGTAAGCTTTTTCATGGCGAATTTCAAAAGTTGGCGTTGATGAATTCAAGACGGAATAATTCAAATCTAGAGCAAATCGTAATCAATAGCACAGAATAGTACAGGGCATTCAGAGGAGTCCCAACCAAAACCGATCAATCACAATCACCCCCTAACATTAAGTAAACCTGCGATTTACAGGGACGCTTACTTAGTGATTTCTAACAATTCAGACTCGGAATAAACGCCCTCATCAGGTTTTAGATTTCGCAGCTCCTTGACCAATTCCGGAGTAGCTTCCAAGTCGGAGTTACCAAACGCATTACTTAGGTAAACCATCAAATCAGCAATGTCCTGGTCAGTCATAGATTTATTGCTTGTGAGGCCGGGCATTTGGGCGTTGAATTCATATCGAACCCCATTGACATGCAATGGTCCTTTCATGCCATGTAACAGCACCAAACCCAGCCGACGAGCTGACAAAATGTACTCGGAATTTATTAGTGGTGGAGCCAGTCCATTGACTCCCTGTCCTACACTTCCATGGCAAGCGGTACAGATCTCCCGAAAAAGCTGTAGCCCGTGGGTACGATCATCAGGAGGTAAATACGCTTGGTCATGGATCCAGTGTCGTTTCCCCTCGCGCCGATTGGCAATAATCCCTTTAGTGGACTCCAGTAATTCCATATTGGGTTTCAAATTTCCCTTTGAAATGAACTGAAGCCATTCTTGCTCTGCACCACCCAAGGAGCTTAGCAACGCTTCCTGATAGATTGGACCGCTATTTCGATCAAGAACAAGACCTATCAATGGCAACGCCTCCGGACCGCTATCAAGCACTTGAGCGCCGAGATAAGTCAAAAGATATAAATCCAATGTTGGGTGTCCCTGATGAACGATGGATTGAATGGCCGGGTCGCCGATAGCCACTTCATATTTTCTAGCCATTAATAAGGCATGCGCGACGATTTCAGGGTTTGAATTCCCAAGCAACTTTAACAGGAATGGGTGATCGATTTTTCCCAGCCCTTCTGCTACATACAATGTGTGTAAAATCTCGATTCCCGAGGAGCCACCACTCACCAATTCATTGAGCAGCTTCATGGTACCGGGCAAGTTTTGATCAATCAGTAATTGTTGCGCACGATCACGCACCCAGCCATTAGGATGCTGCAATAAGTTCACCAACTCCCTGGTATCAGCACTGAGCAAATTCGGGAATACGGCAGTAGTCTGTTCCGAGTGCACCACTTTCAGGATTCTTCCCATGCCTATGACCGTATCCAATCCTCTATCCGCGATTCGCTCCCTCAGATAAGAAGTCATATAGGCACTGTGTTGGATGATTCCACGGTGCATATCCACAATGTACATGGCTCCATCAGGGCCGTGGCTGAGGTTCACAGGACGAAACCCCTCATCGAGGGACGCCAAAAATTCTCGGTCGTTCCAGGCCTGCTTAGCGAAGGTCATTGGACCGTTAAAAGTCAGCAGATTTCTTTTGACAAGGTTGGCTTCAGGGACGCATACGAAGGCATTTTGATTATGGCTCGCAGGAAATTGGCCACCCCGATATACAAGCGGTCCACAGGCAGAAGTCACGTTGACCAGCATGCTATCACCATCTAACACCCCGGCTTGATAACCTCGATTGACCAAAGTAGCATGAAGTGGATATACCCGCTGATTATCGGTCAACTTGTGACCTATTCCAGCTTTTGGTTCAAAGAATTCGTTTTTCGTGTGAACATTCGGTAGGACATAGTCCCCGGCGATCTGGGTGGAATTATCGTTGTAATAGAGCCTGCCAAAATTATCCTTTGAGATTCCCCATTGACCTCTGAATGAGGTGGGCTCCTTCAACCATTGCCCAGCTAGCCTACGATAGCGGAAATGGGAACGCGCATTGTATATCCAATTGTCGATGTTCATCATGAGTCCGTTGGACTGATGCTCGACATTCCCGTCGGTGGCATATAGCGAATCCACGAGAATCTTCTTTCCCGGCCGGTCATCGTCAATTTCTACAAACCAAAGGTTGGGGGGTTCAGCATACAAGAGGCCTCCGTAAACGTGGGCAATAGCCCTGGGCAAGACCAGGCCTTCCATAAAAACCTTGGAATGGTCTACCTTACCGTCACCATCCTTGTCCTCCAGTATGGAAATGACGCCATTGGGCAAAGTCTCGCCTTCACCACTTAAAGACTGCATATACCCCCTCATTTCCACGGCCCAAATCCTTCCACTATTATCAAAATCTATGGCTACCGGCGCCTCGAGAAATGGTTCGGAAGCAACGACTTTCAATTCAAAGCCCGCTTCGATCTGATATCCGTCTAAAGTAATTTCAGGTTCTTCAAAATCCTGCTCACAAGACCAAAAGATGAGCACAAAGAACGGCAACCTGAGCAGGCTCCTGAAAAGTCGAAAGATCATGGCGTTAAATTACGAGATATTCGATTTTTGGACCCGCTTGCTGCTTGCAATCAGATGAATAAAAAAAGGCGCCTACACCAACAGACCTTGCTGCTGATCAGACGCCTTGTCTTAACCTATCAACTCGCTTCTTTCTAGTTCCAGGGCCAACTTCCCCAGGCCTCGCAATAATTTCCCTTGTCATTGGGGCCAAGGAAATTTCGCGACTCACCGATATACAGCGCATTCATCGTATTGACCGGCTGATAAACAAAGTCTACCGCACCTGTCTCTGTATCGGTAAAGGACTGGAGGATACCAAAATGTCCCAGGTTGAGGGTATGTCCAAACTCATGCAACACCACTGATTCAATGTCGATCCCACCTTGCGGACCAAAAGACCATGTAAATCCATCATTGAACCACACCTCGGCATAGGCCTTATCGTCTTTGCCGCGTGCGCCGGAGGTCGGATCACCGTTCTCATCAAGGAAGACAAATGAAAATGCCACTCCCAAAATGTTTTCTGCGCCCAATACCGCTTCGAAAATACCGGCAGGTAGAAACCCTAAGATATTGATATCAGCGAACGGAAGCGCTGCAGGTGGTCCGCCTATTTGCAAAATCAGGCTTGGATTGCCCTGCGAAAAAATATCAAAAGGTGTTTCCTGAATACTCACCGTATTGCAGAAGCCGTCATTCTCCCACTTGTCATACATGCTGCGGTACGTCGGAAAAACGTCGAATGTGCCATTGGCTATGGCAAAAGGGGCCACTCCTATCCAGTCAATATCGTCCAGGTCACCGTCACCATTCCAGTTCCGCCGGGCATCTCCAGGTAGCCAACGGGAAGAAAGGGTACTTTCAAACTGCTGATCAATCGTTTCCACTACGGTCGCGGCCTGGTAGATATCGACTTTCGAAATTTTAATATTGCCATCGGCAAATAGGATCTCGTTTAATTGGTCTGCCACGGCCACTTCCAGATCCGACACTCTGCCGTTGACAGGTAGGTCCAGGTTTTGCAAAGCCTCAGGAACAGAGATAGTGAGTGATTTTTGTGATGTTTGATTAGGTAGTGTCTCGATACCCTGGTCCTGGCAGGAAAACAAAACCAAGGCAAATGCGCACGCTAATAAGCTGAGTGATCTCATAGTAAAAAGTTTAGGTTTATTTTAGATTACATAGCATAAAGTAGTTGTCTCCAACAAAAAAGCCAAAGTGCCGTCGATCGCTTGCCGAAAGCTCCTATCTGCCAGACCTCCAGTACGGAAATGGTCGGTAGTTGACATACGAACGTGTCGAGAGAAATCGGCCCGTATACTCCGGAAAGGCGCTTTTTAATGGGTGGTTAAGTGAGTTCCGCGCGCAACTCATCAAGAATCCGGGAATTAGGTTAGCGTGACGATCACCGGCTGATACAAGAACTTTTTTACAGAAATCAAGAAGATTCTTATTGAAAAGTTATATGCTATTTTTAGCAGCGCACTTGCTATGTAACAAACAAGTTCAAGTTTTATCGCCAGACGGCAACCTTTTACATCTATTTCGCATCTTTATCGTAGACGTCATTAAAACTCACAAATTATGCAGCGGACTATTTTACTCTTAGTATGCGTATTGGCTACCAGCTACTCATTACACGCACAATATGCGGAAACCCGGCAGTTAGAGCCTTTTGATGCCATTGATTTTGATGGAAATGCTCGTATTTACTTTGAGCAAGGCGACACTCCTTCTATCAAGATCCAGTCAAAAAGAGAAGAGTATGTTCGAGAGTTCATCACAGAAGTGAGAAATGGCACCTTGCACCTGGGCTTTGAATATGACCGTGACAACAAACGCAAGATGCGACTTATCATTACCCATACAGGAGACCTAAGAAAAATGGACATGGATGGCTTTGTAAATATGATCAGCCATGATCCTTTGAGTGGTCGGGATTTACGAATCAATGCCGATGGCTTCATTAAAGGCGATCTGGAGGTGTATTTGGAGGATCTTCGGATCGAAGCTGATGGGTTTATCAGCTTGACCGTCTTTGGTAGGGCTGATAATGTGGATTTGAATTTGGATGGGTTTGGTAATATCGATGCGCAAGACCTGGATGTGCAAAGGCAAAGAAGGAGTGCTGATGGTTTTGCGAGGATCAAGATGCGGTAGTGGTACTGGTTGGTGATAACCTACCAAAACGAACGCTACGATTCATTGATGCTAAGAAAGCATCGATCATGAAAAAGGCGTAGATGCAATCTACGCCCAGACTCTTTTTTCATACCCCACGCTGCCACAAGTTTGTAACTTGTGGCAAGTCAATTCAAAAATTCAACTACCCAAAGACTCAGCGTAGTTTGTAACTACGCTTTCATATCAATTTTAGTGTTATCACCAACATGTTCGAATTTCGAAATGTGGAAAAAGACAAAATCTATTTCTTCACAGCAACCATTAACCAATGGAAACCCATTCTTTGTCACAAGCCATGCACTGAAGTCATCTTGTCGTCATTTGAGTTTTTAGCATCGAAAGGTGCCGTAGAAATAGCCGCTTTTGTAGTCATGCCAAACCACATACACACTATCTGGAACCCCTCACCAACTCTGTAATTAGCAACCTCCAACCGAGCTTTGTGAAGTACACTGCCCAAAGACTAAGCGTAGTTTGTAACTACGCTTTCATATCAATTCTATTTCCAATAGACCAGATAGTCCAGCATAAGTTCTAGCACTGGAATACAAATAATCCTCAGGATTCTCAACCCAACCCGCCCTCACAGGATTATCATGAATGTAATTTAACCTGCTATCTACCATAGCAGCATCGGACAATTCAACTGCGTGGTTTTCATGTGTCCAGAACTGTCTGTTGCCCACTCGTTTATTAAACCTGGCGTGATATTCAAAAACAACTTTCATCCATTCTCTTCTACTTTCATCGTCTCTAGCTGCGATTTCCGATAGAATCTTATTGGACGTAAAACGCTTGAAGTCACGGACAGTATCAGAGAGTTGTCCGCCTGCGCTGCGAACAATCAAGTGCACATGATTGGTCATGATCACATATGCAAAGACTATCAAGTCTTTGTTACTCACGCAATAGTGGAGGCTATCGATCACTATGTCACGATATGTTTTCCTGCTGAACACATCAACCCATCCAACCACTTGAAAAGTGAGAAAGTGGACAGCCTCCTGATCCTTGATTTGATAAGCTTCCGCCATAGCTAAGCACTGGATTCGATACGCCTCACAAAGTAAGAAGCGATCTCCAATCGCCAATCTGAACACCAAATAACTTGCAACGACAAGGTTGTTGATAATGCTACGAAAGCATCGATCATAAAAAAGGCGTAGATGCAATCTACGCCCAGACCTGTTTTCAAACTACCCTTAGGTATAGCGACAAATACGGCGTAGCAATTTACGCCTGGGGTTTCTTGAAACTACTACTGACTCGCCGCCAAATGGTATTTGTACTCCGTCAGCACATTCCCATCGCGATCTTCCACTTTTATCAATCGGCTGAACTTATCGTACCTAAAGAAAGTACTGAACCCATTAGGTTCCGTTTGGCGCGTCATCCCCACCCCCGGATCATAGGTATAAGTACTTACCTGAACGTGTGGAAATGCATCACGCAACACGTTGTGTCGGTTTTCACTGAAAGCATGGCCACCCTCCGCGTCAAAGATCAGCCCATTTGGCATTTGTGCCAAAATATCTGTCTTGGTGATCCCGACAAAATGCGCGACAATAAACCGTGAATTGTATCCCCAAATAAAGGTTTGAGGAATACCGTCGGCACCCACCATGGTCTCGATGTTGCCATAAGCATCATAGTCAACCACTTTGGTGCGGCTTTCCAAGGGACCCGACCCATTGCGGAATAGTACTTCCTCCGGCCAGAGCAAAGTAAGCCCCGTTCCACTCTGCATATAATCCGAAAGTTTTTCGTTCACCGATACACCATTAACTTCCCTGATCGTTCTCACCACCTGCGAGAGGTTGTTGCGGCTGATCAAGCTGGTCAGGTTTTCCTCATGGGGATAGGTAAACGTGATGCGTTCATCCACCTCATCAGAGAGCTCACGAAGTTGTTCCGTTACTTGATAGTGATCCAAATTAGTGTAAGCGTAGTGATAGGTTTGTTGCGAATTGCCATTGCTCTCATAGGCAAACACTTCGGTAGAATCTTTCTTCAACCACCGACTATAGAGCCCATAGGGTTGTTGAAAGTATTTTGTAATCGTCGAGTTTCTCGGATACAAACAGTCTATTATAGAAGCGGTTACGTTAGTCTCCGTGTAGTTGCAAGCCGCCGGTGCGTAATTATCACCGACACCTTGGATATCCTGGGAATAGTAGACATGCGCCGCCATCTGGTAGGATTGACTAGCAGGATCGTCGTAATCCGGATGCTTCATGATAAGTTGATTCACGTAATCACTCGAATTGCTTGCAAAGTAAAATCCTGTAATCGCAGGTGCCGTCACTCCCTGATGGTAAGAGTAATGTTCGGTCTGTCTTTGTAGTGGTATCAGGCTATTGCCGTCAATTTTATAGGAAGTGCTTTGATAGAGTCGTCCATTCAAAATTTCAGTTTTTGCGAATGGTCTATCGCCCACACCCTCATCCTGGTTGTAATATTTCTCCACCAGAGCGCCGTTGATATTGCCTACGGTGTCCATTTGCACGGTGCTGGCAACTCCATAAGTAATAATATTTGGTGTTGGCGTAGCCTGATTAGACGCAAACCGATCTAGAAATTCGCAAGCTTGATAGAAGCCTGGCTGATTTTCGGAAGCCTGTGTGTAGACCACTGAATTATAGGGTTTTTCAAAAACAGCTTTATGGTGTACAATCGCACTCTCAGAATTATGATTTAGAAAGGTATTTTCACTGATCGTATTTACATCCAAAGAAGAAATATCATCATAGTAGTAATAGGTAGTAGTGGCCAGCACTGAGTCTTGTACAAAGTTCTTTTGTGAAATCAACCGGAGACCACCTATGTAATCTGTAATAGGAACCGAGGAGGTGATCGTTTTGCTGATCGTAATACTCAAATTCAACGTAGGGTCACTATTGACTACCGTCAGTTGGTAAAAAGTGTTTGCATTGAGGTGCTGTGTAAACGCTTGCGACTGTATGAATCCTTCCTGATAGTGCACCCCCCCCGGATTCCCGGTTAGGTCGCAGTAGTCCTGTTTTGAACCTGCGTAGAAGGCTACCAAATGGATCCCATTAGCGTTTTGCACGCCATTTACCAAAACACGTACATTGTATTCTCCCTCCTCGCCAGGGGCAATAAAAAATTGTGCACTCTCTTCACGGGGTGCCTGTACAAAATCAGGTTCGCATGCGGCATAGTTGTGATTATCTACACCAGGAGCGTAAGAACCTCCGGTAAGGCCTACACTGGCGATACTCTGGTCAATGGCATTCGCCTGGTAGTGAACACGGGCGTTTGCCTTGTAATCAAATTCGGTCTTTCCGCCGGTCGGATAAGTAACGGACGTCAGAATACCCACTTCCATGACACCAGGATTAGGTTCTCTATTGGCCGTGCCAGCCAAAACATCATCGTATCCAGGCTTCGCAGGTATGAGCGTCGAATTGCTCTGACCATTGTAGTAACCCCAATAATCCATGCCCATGGAGATTCTTGAAGGCATAGGAACGCTCTCATTATAAGAAAAGGAATAAGCCTCAAACTCACCTTTGCCCGTGCTTCCGTACATTTTAACGGAATCCAATTTCAGCCGTGAGGTGTACAGGGTACTGGGTGGGTCCGCGCCGAAGTAAGACTGAACCAGGTCTACTACACTGATCACGCCCTCTAAGTCTTTCACGACGACACGATCCAACAGCGGCTCGTTATTGTGGGGTCCAGGGTCTTCGGGGAGGTCGTAATTGATGTTGACATCCTTCCTGTTGTAATCATAGATAAAGTCTACACGTTCCAACCCATTGACTCGAATGGCTTCCAGGTTGTACTTGAAAAACTGATACCTCAAACCCGCCGACTCCTGGTATTGACCTGCTCCGCCACAGGGTGTATTGATCCCATCGGGCTGATCGCGAATAAATCCGGTGCGGCCTGGCAAATCCCAGGTAACCGTTTCGTACGGGTTACTACCATTGGGGCTCCCATAAACAAAATCTATCACATCGGTATTGCCATAGGCGGTGATCTCGGTAAGGTACCAACCCGAGTTGTATTCTCGGTTGGTGGCCCACTCAGTGCCCTCCACCTTGGTCACTTCTGCCAATTCAAATCGATACGTGTTGCCTGACAAATCGGTGACCGCCCATCCGGTGATGGGTCTGGACCCTCCGGTTGCTTCCCCGGGTTTGGGATTTCCAAATATGGCCTGGGCAATTATACCCGGATGTTCGATACAGGCAGCGGCACCCGTGGTATAATCAGTAATGTAGAGGGTCCCTGCAAAGCCGCCCGCAGAGAAGGAGTAGGTATCTGGTTGTATTTCCAGCATTTTCGTCTCCTGGGTGGCGTTACGAAAGTGCAGGTAGCGCCTGAGCATATCAACGTCACTGTGGTAGGTGTTTTCGCCATAGTTCTTGTCTCGAAACTCGGCATAGAGCTGATTTACCTGCCAGTGCGGTGCTGGCATACTATTGTCTGTCTCCGTGGGTGAAATCTCGCTAGAATAAAAGGGATAGTACTCCCAATAGGCAGAATTATAATCATCAGGCAAGCCATTGACATTTCGGGAGACAAAACCACCGGCATTCAGATTCCAACCCAATCCGGCCTGGCTCGCTTGCTGCTCCACTTTGATGCCGGAAGTGACATAGGTGAGGCTCACATCATGACCAATTTTACGGCCTTGCAGGCTGGCCACGGGTATAGATACATTGGCCGTGCCGGTATACAGGTTTACATCCGCATTGCCATATTGGCGAAAGGAACTTGCCTCCGGTGATTTGGGGATGGTGACCATGTCCTCCGGATGGAAACTCGGCCCGGACAGCTGCGCGGATGCCCCAAGCGCGGAAAACATTACCATTAGGATGAGCATCAAGTGCCGACCCAATTGATCGATGTTAAAAAATAGATTTTTCATGGTTAGTTGTTTCGACAAAACTCAAGTGACAGTACCGATACGTTAGATTTCAAGCTTTAGCCCTAAGGCCATTCAAGAACAGTAGTGTCCTGGGCTTTACTTCCGAATTTTACTTATTGCAAGTAAAACACAATAGCTTTTTCACCTGCTACTCACCTTGAGGGGGAATGTCATTTTTTCAATTATTATTTAGTTGTTCGTAAGCTTCATTTTTGAATTGAAGCCTGGTGGCAATATCGTCAGTTTTGAGGTCTTTTCCACATGGGATAAAGGGAATTTTCAATTTGTCCATGCCAGAAGGTCCAGCTGTGGAAGTCTAGGCCAGCCGTGTTATGGCTTAAGTGTTTTTCACTTAAGCCTCTACTGCCGGCTAAGCCTTTTATGTAACATACTCCCCATTCTACAATTTAATCCCATCATATATAGATTCAATTTCCAACGGATTTAACAATCCTGCATAGTTTCGAGCACTTGAATACCAATAGTCTTCAGGCTCTGAAACAAAGCCCGCCTTCACCGGATTCTGATGTACATATTCGAGTTTCTCATAGATCCACCTACCTTCCAATTCTATTGGATGATTATCCTGCTGCCAAAACTGATACAAGGTATTGTTGCTATTGTCCTTACCCGCTTTTTTGAATAGGTCCATCATCCAATCTTTTCGACTTTCCTGACTATTTTCAGTAATGGCCTTTATTAGCTGCATGGCGGTGAATTTCTTAAAGTCTCGCATGATTTCTGAAAAAGAGATGCCTTCCGGATCTCGGCCAATGATTAGATGCAGATGATTGGTCATAATCACATAGCCATAGACGATAAGTCCTTTCTTCTCGACACAATATTTCAAACTATTAACGACTATATCCTTGTACTCGCGTCTTGTAAATACATCAATCCAATGCACCACCGCAGTACTAATAAAGTACACACCGTTCGGTTTATGGAATTTGTATTTACTACTCATTTCTTATTTTCTTTTCATCTTTTTCCCAAAGCCCAAGTCAAAAGACCGAGTCACATAGACCGGGACGGGTAGCCTTAAGCTATAAGCCCCTTATGGCTTAAGTGTTTTTCACTTAAGAGCTTATCTAATTCTTCAAAGACCGAGTCAAAAAAGACCGAGTCGCATAGACCGAGTCGCGTAGACGGGGGCGCGTAGCCTTAAGCTATAAGCGGTTATTTCCTTTTCAAATAAGCACAAGTCAAAAAGACTTGCGCTATAAGGGGGTTATCTAATCAAACTTTAAGGAATAGTCTGGATAATATTTATCAGATACATATTATCCTTAATAAAAACATCTTGACACCACGCATTTGATAATCCGTCTAAAAGAGCCAGTTCATTATCTGGGTTATTCACCTCTTTTATGAGTTCTGTTTTGTCTGTCTCGTCAAAACTTTCTACGTCCGAAGTATTTAAATCTTGAGCCCAAGACAATAGAGCACTTCTAACACCACTAGCATTTTTCTGTGCAACATAGGTGCCTCCTTTATACTCGAAAACAAAGGTCAATAAGTCCATTTCTAATTCCCTTTTGCATTCCCTTATGGCTTAAGTGTTTTTCACTTAAGACCTTATCTAATTTTTCAAAGCCCAAGTCAAAAAGACTTGCGCTATAAGGGGGTTTATCCTAAAATTCAAACTCTAATTGTATGATGGTATGAAATATTCTTTATGGTTCTCAATCTTAAAAAGGGTATCGTTTGTTGAATAATTCACTACATAAACTAAAATCCCTGTTGTATCATAGACATTAAAGATTCCTTTGTTAAAATCAACTGATCGTGCGTACAGATTACCATTTTTATGAAACTGTGCGAAAGATCCAATTAGCTTTTGATTGGGAAGGAACCATTCTTCCTCTTCTTTTAGTTTGTAGAAATTAAAAGACTCAATATCAAAATTTTTATTAAAACTGAAGGAAACTCCTTTGTTCATTTCAGGAAATGATCTTGAGTAGTTGATAACCTCTCCATTTTTATCAAAAGAAGTTGCTTCCATTACTACATCATTTTCATAGACTACCCTTCTAATAATATTGCCTTTTGAATACACATATTCTTTTTCTAATTGATTATGTGTGAAGAATCGAACATAAAGAGTGTCTTGATTTTCATCGTAATAGACCCATTTATTTTCTTTACCTTGAGTGCTTTCAAAACCTTCTGAGATCAAAGCTCCATCATCTGTTCTATTCACTACATATTTAGAATCATCACAACTAATGATTAAAATGGCTATGATAAAAATTAAAACGAACCTCATTTCTGCCAATGATATTTTGTCGATTTGTCACCAGTAGAATCTGGTTTATTTTTTCTAGAGTAAGTTACTTCATAATCAGTAGCTGGACCTTTAGAAGTTAGTCTCGTTGGAGTATACCAAGATGTATCTGTATCGATAATTGTTCCGTCATCCCCTTGATTTGACTCATTTGTATTTGTTGATGTTCCATCCGAAGAGCTATTAGGTTCAATTTCGTTCTTAGCGGAATTATCACTTCCTCCTAGCATCTCTCCATCTCTTAATATATCTGGAGCTTTGCTTCCACCCTCAATCATAGGATTGTTAGGGGTAATAAAGCTACCTAAGGACAATTTGTCTATCAGGACATCAAGACCTTCCATATCAATAGGCTCACCACTGGGCGTTTCAGACTCAGTAGGCTTCATTCCTCCGGGTTCACCCTTTTCAACAGGTGTACCTCCTATTTGAGATTCACTTCGACTATCAGTATCTCCAAGATCTTGCACCACTTGGCCAACCCAAGAATTTTTCAGCCAATCGAGGCCAGAGTCTATTGCATTTACGACGGCCTTTCTATTTCGTAACTGTTGAGCCGTGGGCCGCCTTCCTTTAGGTTTTTGCTGGTTCCCAAAAGATGGCATCATTCCATCGGGATCAATGAAGCGTATTGGATTATCGAAAGCGTAAGTATATGGGCTATAACGACGCATCAAATCAGCAGCAGGATCTACCTGCATGAACCTACCTATCGTCGGATCGTAGTACCTGGCCAGGTAATCGAACCACCCTGTCCTTGCCTGCAATTCAAAGCCATTATAGAGATACTTATTATCCTCCGATATGCTTGAGTTAAAACGCAACCCAAAAGGATAATAATCATCAGCCTGCACCACACTCCCAGCACTATCCACCGTCACCCTTACATTGCCGAGATGGTCGGTAAGGTTGTACTCGTACTCTATATCAGCCCCATTCCATCTGGCACGGCCTTCGGCGTGCTGAATAAACTGCTGCGCCGCATCCGTGTAGTGGATACCCCCCACATAGTCGTTAGTAGATAGGTTAGCACCGGTTTGCCTGATCGTTCGCAGTTTCGTGCCCGCCGCATCGTAGACATAACTGGTATAATCGCCATTACCAAATACTACCAGTTCCGGAAGGTTGAGGTAGTTGTAGTTGATCTGGGTGATATCCTTGTTTTTGTCTCTCAACATGTTACCACTGGCATCATAGGTATAATCCAAGCCGGAAGTATTACCATCTAAGAATAACGATGAATCTCCGGAGGCATCGGTCACGGATGTCAATTGATTACCCAAATAGGTGTAACTTAAGTTATCCACTAGCGTGGTGCCTCCGTTGGTTCTTCTCAAGCTTTTGATATTTCCGTTGAAATCGTAAGTTACGTTATCAGTTCGGTAATGATTGTAATTATCGTGGCTAATGGCTCGATAGAGGTTGAATTTAAACCGTGAAGCAGCATCATAGTAGTATCTGAAAAACTGGGCATCTGCATTCGTCGCTCCCAAGTTCATCCACCATATATAGCCGATATTGCCATTGTACTGGTTGTAACCCGCGGCAGGATTGGTTGGACTGTAGTACTGGATGGCGTAAAGGAACTTATCATTACCATCATTGTCAAAATTGTTGGCTCCGCCATTGATTCTGGTCAGCCAGCCCCGAATGTTGTATTCGTAATCCACCGATTGCGCAAGGTTCGCATTTCCGCCCAGGTTTTTCTCAATCATCTCTCCCCGATCATTGTACCTGATATCCGCTAATGTCGTAGCGGTTAACTCGTCGTTGATATTGTGCTCGGCCTTGATCAACCGATCCTGCGAATCATAGGACAATTGATCGTGGATGGTGGTAGTTGTAGAGCCGTCGCTGTGCGTCCGATACGTACTTATCGCCAAACCTGAGACCTTGTTGCGATAGGTGGTTGCTATCACATCATTACCACCGAGATGGTTGTCTGTGACGGTTTCAATCACGCGCAATCGATCGTCGTAGAAACTGACAGAAGTCAACCAATCGGTTTCACTCAATACCCGTGTTAGGGTACCTGTGACCTGTCCGACGGCCTTCGGTAAAGCTGCGGCCGAGGCAGGACCTACCGACGTGAAATCGTAGTTGTCATAATAGGTGACTGTCAGCAGATTTTTGTAGCTGGTAGGGAAGCTGTGGTTGCTGTATCCACCAAAGTCACTACTACCTATGTACATCTCATAATCATCGTTGCCGGCTGTATAGTGAGCATCGATTGCCGCTTGTAACGCGGCCCTATCACCATCAAAGTACATGGTGCCTGTCACAATAGGCCGGTTCAGATGGTCGTATTTGGTAAAATTCCAGTCGTAAATCACCGGCACGTCCTCAGTGGTGGCAATGAATTCTTTGTCAGGGCTCGCAGTGAAGGTAAAATCGCCGGTCAACTCAATAATACCCGTCGTGTTTTTATAGGATTTGTTGGCGTATTCTGAAATCTGAACTGTGTCAGATAAATGCTCGAAAGTTTCTCGCTGTTTACCATCCTGGGTAGCCACCAGCCGATCGCGATGGTCGTATACCATATATACCCAGCCTGCCCCCGGGACTCGTTTAGCGATCATCCTGTTTCGGTGGTCATATTCGTAGGAAAACATCCATTGCTCCCTAAATCCTGAATAATTGAAACTGGTCCAGTTAGGGTTGGTACCGTTTGCTTCTCCAACATCCATGAGGCGAACACCTTCCGGTTGGATCACGTGCCTGAGGTTACCCAGGTCATCATATACATAGTAAGTTTTAGCGAAAGAGGTGATGGATATCTTCACAACTTTTAGAACGGTCTGACCCAACCAGTTAGTGTAGGTGGTGGTTTCGCCCTGTTTATCGCCCTCATTTTCGTCGGTTACGATGTGCTTGGTTAAGCGACCGGGACCGTAAAAGCCATAATCTGATATAGTAGTATCACCTAATTCGACTTGAAGTATTCGAACCGAGTCAGAAGCATCATTTAGCAGGTATTGATTATCTACCGTGTGACCACTTTGCAAATGCCACATTTCGCCGGGTGCAGCCTGTGAAAGCACACGATTGGCAGGAGAAGCTTCGAAGCCCTGTTCGGAGAACGCATAAGGAGCATCGGTCAGGTAGATCCCATCATAGTAAGACCGATGATCTACCAATACCTGGTCACGGAAAGCGCCCGCGTTCGTGACATTTGCAGCGCTATATGGCAGGTATTCCCGATGTTGTCGACCAAAGCCGTCATATGTGATAGGTTGCACTATATCATTGTAATTCCCTGCATCCTCTGGGGAACCTTCAATCTGAATACGCTGCTCCGGTCGACCCAAGCCGTCAAAGTAGGTGATGGATTGGGTCACCTTATCGCGAGATTTCCCCTGCAAGTGTCCTGCTATTTCCTCCCTGGCCACGAAAGTCTTAATGAAGTTCCTGTTTAAGGTTTCCTGCGGTTCGTAAATCGAAAACATACCAGTGAGCGCCTCGCTAAACCCGAAACTGACCCGAATTTGGTAATCGTCTCCGACGGGCGTTTGAGCGGGAATAACCCAACTGGTTTCAAAACTTGTGGTATTGGCCAGAACTTGTTGTAATACTCCGTTCTTCAATAACTCCACCTGGTAGATAGCTTCGGGCACAGTGCCTATCCAGGTAATTGCCAACTTCTCCTCTAAAGCAAAAGCATCAGCCTCGTCTGGCGAAAAAATCTCGATTTGATTTTCGGGCGGATCAATCGTAAACGGTGGGTTGGACTCATCGTAATACGACGTACCCGAAAGATTGACCCGAACCCGATAATCGGTTCTTGGTTCGAAATTGACAGGTATGTGCCAAAAGGAGGTAAGCGCAGATGTACCAACCTCCAGGGTGGCCACCAGACCTTCGTCATTCATTAGTTCAACATCGAAGGTGTTTCCGGTTATGTTGGTACTCCATATAGATTCCATCGTGGTACCGGCTATGATGACCCCATCTTCCGGAAAGTCCAAGCTAATGTAACCCTCATCCAGGTGTATTCGCGACTGATAGTCCATGGATACATTGGTCTGGGTGTTGGTCACGTGGGCAATGATATAATAATCACCTGCCGTCAGTAGTGGATCAAGTGGCAACGGCCACTCCATGGTATGTCCCCCTGTTATTACAGCGCTGGTAATAGATCTGTTGAAGGTGCCGTCAGAATTATAAAGGGAGACGGTCGTTTCATAATCCGTGGGTACATACCCCCCCGCAGGATCCGTACTTGCCGTTTGCAGTACCCATTCAATATGCTGTATGGAGCCTTTTGCCATGGATAAACCTTCTGCCGGTGCAGTTAAGGCAGGATTGGCAATTTCAAAAGTGTTGGTCGTAATAATGTATTCAGAGCTCTGTAATTGAACCTCTACGTGATAATTACCAATCAACCAACTATCTAAAACTGGCTCATCGAGCGTGGTGACCGAGGTGTTGAGGCCTTCCAGGATGACCACATCGTCCGCTTCCCTGACCAACCTCCAATTGTAGGGATCTGGGATATCTACAGAGCTTGTCCAACTCACCTGGATTCGTGCGTCCTGGCCTTTAAGAAACACATGGTCTTCATCGGGTTGAGAGCTAAATGAAAAGAGGGGATCAATAATCTCAATTTCCTTCACAAATACCTGACCGTCACCAGTCGCTTGCATCGCGCTGGTGTCTTTAGGCTGATCCAAAGGGATCAACCAGTCAACAGAAAACTCATTGGCGCCTGGCTGATCAGGTATGTTTAGGCCATCCACTCTGACAGTGTAGTTGGCTGGATTGACGGGATCAGGAACTTGCGGCTCCCCTCCATGCATGTTACCCGGCCACGCCAACGAGTATTCGCTACCTCTCCGCAACTTCGGTAGATCACCGGTAGGGCTGGTAAATTGCGCATAGCCTATTTCAAATTCGGGTGTTGGCGTGAGGCCCGCATCAATCATTTCCTGCGTGATTACTAACCCCTCGCCGGAAATCGCGCTATGGACGCCAAATTCCACGCGTACCTGATAAAATTCCCCTGCTACGACGCCATTTTCCTGTTCAATCACCCAGCCATTGTCAATTTGAAAAAGGTCGACACCATTTTTCATCAGAAAAAACTGAGGTGTTTCGCCCACAATATCCGTGTTGTAGGTGATATCAAACTCATAGCCCTTCCGATCTTTAAATCGCCAAAACGACGCATGCGTCGGACTTGTAATATCAATGTCCGGTGAAAGGACCGTGACATCACGTAAAGTATAGGTACGGTCATGAACACCGCCGTTAAGCCGCCTGACTTTGATCTCAAAGCCATCTCCTGAAGCTTCTTGTACGGGGATAGTCACCTGATCGCTGGTAAGATTCACAGCGGTGCCCAAAATGCGAGTAGTCCCCGCCGGTCTCACCAATACAATTTCGTAATCGTGCCCTCCTGCATTTCCTCCGTCAGCAATCCATTTCACTGTAAAAGGCACACCCACGGTAATCTCTGTGGCAGCGGTTGGCAAGATCAGGGATCGATCCAGAATGTTTATATTTTTCGTTTTCGAATAAGGGCCAAGCGTGATCTTCAGCTGGTAAGTACCAGGAGCAAGATGGTCCGGAACCCACCAGGTATAGCTACTTCCCGGGCTTTTTGCCGACACTGTTTCGCTAATAATGGCACTTGCTGGGGCCGCAGGGTCGAATACTTCTACTACAAAGTCATTGTACAACTCAATAGAGGTGGTCCATGCGATGGTCTCGTTCTCATTTTTATAAAAAGTAGCTCCTTCGGCATTACTAATAGTAACCGCATTGGCTGGATCAAGCACAGTGACTGTTTTCACGAAGTTGTCACCTCCTCCGAAGACGCGCATGGCAGATTCTCCCAGTTGTTGATCAATAGCTATTTCCCAGGTAGTGCTCAATGCGCCGGGGGCCGGTTGATTATCCACATTAAACCCGTTTACCCAGAAAGTCCAATTTGTACCAGGAGGTGCTATACTTTCTGGTGTGAGTGTCCAAATCACACTTTCGGCATCGCCCCTTCGTACCGAAGATGATGTCGGCTGTGTTAGGTAGGCATAGTCAATGCTGAAAAAGTCATCCCCGGTTAGTGGTCCTCCCCCAGCACCTGAGGATTCACTAAAAGCGCTGAAGTCGCCAAAAGCAATCTCTATCTGATACAAGTCGTCTGCTACCACATCGGTTGAGGGAGTTACCACCCAATCCTCTTCCAGTTCGAACAGCCTGGTCCCATTCTTCACCAGCCAGATATCTGGTGAAGTAGTACCGGGTATATCAGTTGTATAGGCAATATCTGTGTCCAGGTCAATGGTTTGGTAGTACCGCCAAACCGTGGCTGGTGTCGGGCTTGTGACTGTAATAGCAGGTCCTTCCAGGGTTACGTCTCTGGCCGCGTAAGTTCGATCAAGGTTATTTTGGCCATCTCGGCGCTCTACCTTCAGCGCAAAGCCGGTACCAACGTCTTCCTGCAATGGTATGGTCACACTCGTGCTGTTCACACTGTTGACGGTTTTTAATGTTCTGGTAGTGCCATTAGGTCGTACCATAAGCACTTCATAGCTGTAACCGCTGGTACTTGCCACATCGTTTGTCCATTTGACTGTAAAGGGCACGCCTGGTTTATAAGTATTTCCGCTGAGGGATGGTACCAGCAATCGGTCCTGAACGCTTATAGTCTTCTGAGTGGCTGTATAAGGACCCACGCTTATATCGATGGTGTGGTTGCCAAGGTCATTGTCGTCATCAGGGGTCCATTCAACGGAGCCACCGGGTGTGTTCTCAGACTCGCTATCGGACAATACCAAGGTGCTTCCTTTCTTCACTACAATATCAAATGTTTGCGTAGTTGAGATAGACGTGGACCAAGAAATCGTGTTTTTCTCATTCCTGTAAAAAACCTGATTATTAGTATTGGTAATTGTTACCGGATCGGACGGGTCGGAAATTATTAAGCCTGTCTTTTCATATACATAACCTGCTTGAACTACTTTAATTGTATAGCCGCCTTCAGAAGTCGGGTCTGCTTCAAAGGGCACCGTCCAGGTTTCTGTGGTAGTATTAATTGGGCTACCAATATTCAAAACGTGATCGTTGTTGCTATCAAGTAAGGTGATGGTGGCAACACCCAGACTGCTCAATGGACTTTCGTTGATGTCTAGCGGGTCCAGAATGTCATCCTCGTACGGATCCCAGGATATTGAGATGGTCAGCGCTCCCTTCTTCATATTAGTCGGCGTTACGGTGAGCGGACGTTCTGAAATCGTAAAGTTCGAGAAATACTGCCAATTATTGTTGTGACCACTTTGCTTGATGCGGATGCGATAATTGGTTGCTGTTTGCAAACTACTCGGAATGTTATAAGTAGAGGTGGTTGACACGGTATTTTGCAAGTCAGCCACTTTCGTTTCTCCACGCATAAGGTCCACATTGTATGTTCCCCCTGGGTCGACGGATGACCAGGATAGATTTAATGTCTTCCCCTTGTTTACTATAGCCCCAGAGCCAACGGCAATGTTATTCACGGTCATCGTTAGTGAGATATCAGGGCCTTTATCGCCACTATCATGGTACCAATTTACCCCTGGGTCGTTACATTCATCTGCGGTAACTGCTTCCCAAAAACCATCATTATCCGCATCCTTGTACCAATCCGTTGTGGAGTTCAAGGCGCCATCGGTATCATCACAATCATTATTATCCGCTACATACCCTGAAGGTGCATAACACTGTTCGAGCTGATCTGCAGAATCTCCCTCACCGTCTCCATCTGTATCAGCATACCACTTGTTATTAGGTTTTATGGCAGCATCATTATCGTCACAATCAGTATTATCGGACACATGGTCAGTTGGCGCTGAGCAGGCATCCGTATAGTCATTGGGATCTCCAAATTCATCATCATCACCATCATGATACCATCGGGGATAGGTGGTGGTGATGGCATCATTTCCGTCGCAAAGGTCTATTTGGCCTTCCGTCAATCCCGTTCTCCATCCGGTACCAGATGGGGTATCACAATCCTGAACGGGTGTACCAACATAGTAATCATCACTATCCGCATCTTTGTAATAGGTAGTTTTCGTGGTATTGGCATGATCTGGACACGGATCGTTGGACGTGGTTGACCAACCTCCGCCAGTAGAGGAATTGGCCGGTCTTGTACAACTGGTGACGGTTGAGTTTGAAACGTGTGGGTAAGATTGAGTAGAGCCAAGGCCATCATTGTCATGGTCGTAATACCATGTCTGACCTGGCTTTTCCTCATCATCATTGTCATCGCAATCGGTATTGTCGGCGACATGATCGGTTGGGATAGGATCGCCCACGTTGACAGTTTTTGCATCATTTGGGTCACCATATTGATCATCATCAAAGTCATGGTAGTACGTGACGGTAGGGTGGGGGATAACCACAAGGTATGACAAATTCGTGACAGCCTGCGTAAATGGATTCGTGCCAGAAAACTTTACATTATAGGTACCATAGTTGTCGAAAGTTATTTTCTTTTCAAGCACACTTGAACCGTTCGACATGGAGTAGGTATTACCTACTTCCACATCCACTGTCCAGTTGTATGTTCCACCAGGCAATGCCGTGTAGTTACTCACTGAATAAGTTACTTGGACATCTCGCCCGGGGTTGGCGTTTGAGGACGTGATGGCTGGCTGTTGAGCCATACCGGGCAAATAGAGCCCGACAAGGCCCAGGACCAATAAGATCCTTTGCAAAATCTCAATAACCTGACTCATGGTCTGACAGTTGCCTTAGCAGTTTTTGATGTCGAAGGCGTTTCCGGTGTGTTAAGTAACTGCTCGATCTTCGCCAACCGCGTCTCCAACTTCGAAATTTCCTCTTGATTCGATTCGTCGGAAGCAGCCAGCTCCTTTTTCAATTGGTCGATCTCTTGACCCCTTTCCTGGAATCCTTTTATTAAGAGTCCGATCATGCCCAGGTAGTCCACCGATTTGTAGCCTTCCTTGTCGGTGTTGACAAGTTCCGGGAGCACTTCCTCCAATTCCTGGGCAATAACTCCATAGTGTTTTTTATCATCAAAATCCTTCTCGGTAAATTCCTCCACCCGCCAGCGGAAGGAAACCGGGTTGATTTTTTGCAAAGTGGTAGATGCTCCCGATATAGTGGTAATATTTTTTTTCCAGCGTCGGTCGGAGCTGGCCGAAACATTTGTAGCTACCACCTGACCGTCGACATGTAATAGGTAGCTGGGAGAATTTGTACCAATGCCAATTTGGCCACCAAATTTCTGAAGAATTAAATTTCCCGCAACTCCATTATTGGATACCTGAATTTCGTTGGAATCAAAAGACATATGTGTGCCAGTATAAACGCCTATCTGTACTAATCCTTTGGTACTGGTGAGGTCTGTAAGACTTGATCCACTATTCACAACCAATCTAACATTTGGGTTCGTGACACCTACGCCTAAGTTTCCATCTGCGCTAAACGTGGAAACGACTCCAGCTCCAGAACCCGCCAGGATTTGCAGCGCATCGCCCATGCCCGAAATTCCAACGCCGATCGTGGTTGCGTCATCCTTCAATATAAGAGAAGCTCTCGAATCAGTACTTTCAAACTTCGCTGTTGTGTTGGTTGCTCCAGAAACTACATGCAACCGATGGGTGGGATCAGTGGTCCCTATACCCAGCAGATTTTTTTTGATACTCATCTGCTCCGCATCGCCAACAATAAAGGACATCCGATCGTCCGTATGCCGGTACATTAGCCTTCCAATATCGTGATCATCGCTATCGCCAAAACTGAGCCCTGTTTGTGCAGTGTTTCCGGAGAGGAAAGTCAAGCCACTGTTAACAGCGTCTTCTACTACGATGTTGTCAAATGCCGTCGATACTGTTCCACCTACTGAACTATTTCTGACATGTAGTTTACCCAATGGATTGGTAGTACCGACACCCAAATTTCCATCTGAGCTAAAAGTGGATACCACTCCTGATCCGGATCCTGCTAAAATTTGTAACGCATCGCCCAAGCCAGAAATTCCTACGCCGCCGTTCGTGGTTGCATCATCCTTTAAAAGAAGTGAGGCCCTGGCGTCTGTACTTTCGAATTTGCCGACCACATCACCTGCGGCAGCGTTCACATGAAGGCGGTTCTGGGGGTTGGTTTCGCCGATGCCAACATTGCCACCCGTCTCAATTCTCATCTTCTCTCCGTCGTTGACATAAAAGGACATGCGATCGCTGGCGTGGGAATAGAAGATACGGCCCACATTGGAATCTTCCGTATCACCAAAAGCAATGCCCGCGTTCTGATCGTTAGATGCCTTGAAATTCAAGCCCACAGGAGCGCCAGTTTCTTCAATGACCAGGTTGTCGTAGTTGGAATGCGAACTACCACCGGTAGCACTTGACTGTATATGTAGCTTACCGGAAGGTGAATGTGTGCCAATGCCCACATTTCCATCGCCTCTTACTGCGAAAGCATCGGCATCGTCGTTACCGGTCGCTTTGATCCAATATGAACCGCTAGCTATGCTGCTTGACGTGAGTTCTATTCCGTTATTATCACTTGCACCCATTAGATCTATGAGTAGACGTGATGTAGCGTTGTTGTTATTGGTTATTTCAAAATCCCCTTGAAAGTAGTTCCGGAAAGAAGCACCCGTTTGGTGGATGCCGTAGGTATTTTCCAGGGTAGTCTGACCGCTGGCAAGGCCCGAGAGCCTTATCCCATAGACATTATTGATTGTCCCACCAGTGGCAGGATCGTAGTTGCCATACTGTATTCTGACGCCATGGAGGGTCGCAAGAGTTCCTTGAAACTCCGGGCCATTCACATAGGCGCTTATGTCCATACCCATACGGTAGCCGGTATCGGTAATCCCCGCTGGGATATTGAACGTCCCCGTAACGTTTGATCGAAGGCCTATTTTGTAGTTCTCGCCATTCTCGGTGATGTTTAGAATTGGAGCGACAACAAAGAAATTAGTAGGCGCATCCACCGCGTTTAAAGTACCCGCAACTCTGGTACCCCCAATAAATTCATTGATGGTGGTTCCAGTCGGCTGCCGTACCTGCAACTTGCTGGTATAAACTTGAGCGCTGAGCGTGAAAAAAAATAAAGCAGAAATAAAAGTTAATATTGACTTTTTCATTTGAAAATGATCAAAATGGTTAGATAGTAAATGAGAAGACGGAGCCCTAGAATGGGCATGTATCCAGTAGGCTTTACTGAATGCTTGGCAACAGGGCCACTAAGTGAATGGGGATTTGTCCATGGTAGTAAGAGTTAGTTGTTTTGTCCTGCCAAGCTAAAACTTTTTTAAAAAAATTGCCAATTAGTCGATCGGAGATTTCAAGCCAGCAGAAAAAATCAGGTGTTTACCACCTTTTTTGAACGCGCATTTGCGCTCATGGAAAAACGATACCAGCCTGCCCTAAGCGTCCCCAGGTTACGAAGTTTGGACTATTTTTAATCCATGGCCGAAATCCGCGTTCTAGCTATTGAAGATGAACCGCTTCATGCTGAAAAATTGCGCATAACCCTCGAAGAAGCAGGTTTTGTAGTTATTGATATTGTGGCTGATGTTTCAGTATTTAAAAGATTACTAAAGGCAACCGTTCCTGATATAATTCTAGTGGATATCGACCTGGGGGAAGCAATAGACGGAATTGAGTTGGTCAAGGACATAGCCAACACCTCGGATACTCCATTCATTTTTCTGACTTCCCACCACGATAGTGCTACGGTGGCAAGAGCAACCGAATCCTTACCAGCGGCTTATTTAACCAAGCCTTTCTCCGTCGCAAGCCTTTCTGCGGCCATAGAAATAGCAGTCAACGCACTGGATAAGCGGCCTACGACAATTGCTAACCCTGTCAGTACTGGGGTTTTTGTGAAATCCGGCGAAAAGCTTCTCAGAATTCACACAGAAGATCTCTTGCTCGTGGAAGCCCAAAACAAGCAATGCAAATTGACCCTCAACAATGATGTTCTGACTGTGACGGCCAAGATCACAGATCTGGTACAGAAGCTGCCCGCGCAGTTTGTTCAAACCCATCGCTCATTCATAGTGAACCTGGATAAAGTGGAAGCGATCGACTCACAATACAAAAACCTCACTATCAACAAAGTAGATGTGCCCATCGGCAGAAATTACAAACATGGCATCATGGAGAAACTACTTAAGCTGGGATGAAAAAAATCCTGACCTGCTCCTTGTTGTTTATTCAAATGGCCCTTTCCGCACAAGTAATTACGGTAAGAGACCTGTGCCATGCCTTTGAGAAGGAAAAGCCCCTTGATTCCCTGTTTGATCTGTACTACGCCCACGAAACTCCTGATTGGCAAGGTTTCTCTCGTCAAACCGAATCCATCCTAAACGATTCTGCGCGTGCTTACTTTCTGCTTGAAATCAGCCAGTTGCTTTATCGGCAGGATTCCAAAGCCGCTTCCAGTCTGTTAGGAGGAGTGGTTGACATGCCCTATTATGAGGAAGATCCGGTCCTGCAGGTAATGGTGGCAGATACCAGGGGCTTTTTGCTGGCCTATGAGGGAGATTACACAGGTTCACTCGAAACGCTCTTTGCGGCGCTTGAGATCCTCGACAAAAACGAATACCCCATCATTTACGGCAATCTATTGCAAACCACTTCCGCCACTTATTCGGTTGTTGATGACCTGGAAAACGCTCTAAAATATGCCCATCAGGCCCGGTCGCTTTTTGCCAGGGCTGGACATGCTGAAAAGCAAATTGAAATCGCCTTCAGCCTGGGCGCGATTTTTATGCAACAATATGCTTTCGATAGTGCTGAATTCTACTTTTCGCAAGTTCTGAAGGAGATCGAAGGCACCAATTCCTCCTTGGAAGCCAATACTTACGGCAACCTTGCCCAAGTCTACGCATTTCTTGGCCAATATCAGAGATCGCTGAAATTGCAGCAAAAAGGGATCGCCATGGAACGCCGTTTTGGCGATGAGTTTTCCATGGTTGAATCCAACATCATTTTGGCGGCCTGTTACTGTGGTTTACGGAAGGTAGACAGCTGCAATTACTATTTCGAAGAAGCCACCGCAATTGCGGAAAAATATGACCTGGTTGAAAAGCAATTGGATGTTTTTGAAGCAAAGAGCCTGGCCTATCCACTTGCCGGAGAATTTGAATTAGCCTTTGAAGCGCTTACAATCTTAAGAGAATTAGAGGACAGTATAAAGACCGTGAAAGTCGACGAACTCCGATTGGATTTGCAGGAGAAATATGAAACCAATGAAAAGGAGGCGGAAAATCAGTTGCTCAGTTTGAAAAACAGGCAGCAAAGCAGAATGCTGGTAGGAGCCGGCATATTGATTGTTCTGGCCATTGCCATCGTACTTTACATTTTCAGACTTCAACGAAAAACACAACACCTCAACGAAAGGATCTCCGCTCAGGCGGTTTCTCTGAACCAATTGAATAAGACCAAAGATCGGCTGTTCTCGATTATTGGTCATGACCTGCGCGGACCTATCACCGCTTTTGAAACGGTTACCTCCGTTATACAGAATTACCTGGATAAAAAAGATTTTTCCAAAGTGGATGAAATCCTTGATCAGGTGGATCAGTCCGCCAAAAGTCTGAAACTTCTTTTGAACAATCTACTTAACTGGTCGCTAAGCCAGCAGGAAGAAATCCAACTGAATATTGGTCCACTTTTGCTTCAACCCCTGGTCGATGACGCGCTGGAGGCATACCGCGATGCTGCCTCCCAAAAGCAGATACGACTAGTTTCGAAACTGCAAGCTGAGAAAGTACAGGCAGATGAAGATACATTAAGTACTGTTTTTCGAAACCTGATCTCCAACGCCATCAAATTCAGCCCTATGGGAAGCGAGATAAGGATTGAACCAGAAATCGATGGACAATTTCTAAAGATCAAGGTTACTGACCAGGGTATTGGCATTCCCGAAAACAAGATCAACAAACTCTTTATTATCGACAAGGAGAAGGTACGCCGCGGCACCTCCAAAGAAAAGGGTTCGGGCCTGGGCCTGGTTTTAGTGAAAGAGTTTGTCGAAATGAATCAAGGAACCATTCAACTCTCTTCCGAAGAAGGCAAAGGCAGTACCTTCAGTATTTCCCTTCCCAGGGCATCCTAGGAGGGCCAGTTTGTCCGGATAGTTCCTACTACGTGATTCGCCTAGTGGAGCACACCTATTTTTCTCCGGCATACACCTAAAAAAAGGATTAGGCATTCCCCTCTTACACAGCGGTAGCAGACGCAACAATTTTGCATCGTAATAAACCACAACCGACTATGAAAACCCACCCGTTTATCGCAAGCAATGCGCAACTCGCCATCTCCGTATCTTTTGACCTGGAACTGGCACTATTAGAGGTAGAAATACCGGTCGCAGAAGGACTTGGATCCCTGAACATAGATGAGAGCATCGAAGAAATCGAGATCATTCTGCAAAGACATAAGGACCTCACGATGGTCTTCAAAACGCTTTCGCACGGTGAAAGCACCATGCAATTCATGCACTGTGCAATTAAGATGATCGAGAGATATCAGTGGCTTGAAGGCAATGAGGTTAAACTGCATTGGATCGAAAGATCAGCCATAGGAACCAGGGCTTCTATCAAAGAACAGCTATTGAGACGTACCGACACAGTTCTCAAAGAAACAACAGCATCGGAATACGGTATTTATACCTTGAGCTAGTATTCTTTTCAACCAGTTAGGAACGGGGGTGGCTAATTTTTGTCACCCCTTTTTTGGCAACCGCCCATACTTTCGAAGCAGCGCCTCCAACCGGTCCATCGGTAGTTTTTGAATTTCGTGACCATCGCGGCCTACCATAGTCTCAGCCATAAAAAGCGAGTTGTAAATGGCCTCTTCTGTGGCCTCTATTACGGCCATAAACAATGGCGACATTTGATCGTTTCGCAAAAGCACCCGCTCTTCGGTTGCCGACACCCCCTCATAGGTCACCCGATTTGCAGAGGCAGTGGAAAAAGCGAGGACATAGTCACCACTACCGTTTGAGGCAATTCCACCTGTCTTTGCCAAACCCAGCATGGCTCTTTTTGCCAGTCTTTTGAGATTACGCGCTTGGATAGGTGCATCTGTGGCCACTATGATCATACAGGAGCCATCGGCACTTTCCTGCAGCTGATCCTTGAAATAGTATTTCCCCAACTCCTGGCCGACAGGTACTCCGGCAACCTGCAGCACCCCTCCAAAATTAGTTTGCACCAAAACTCCCACCGTATAAGCTCCAAGCGATTCCGGAAGCTTGCGAGACGCGGTTCCTATCCCACCCTTGAAGCCAAAGCATATCGTCCCTGTACCCGCACCAACATTGCCCTCCGCAACCGGGCCAGTCTTTGCTTCACTGAGTGCCTGGTACACATGCCCAGCCGACACATGCCGGCCGCGGATATCATTGAGATAACCGTCGTTGGTTTCTCCAACCACGGCGTTGACCGACCGCACATTTTCATTGCCCGGAAGCGTCAACATGTGATCCAACAGCGCATCAGCTACCTTCGGAACATTAAGCGTATTGGTGAGCAGAATCGGCGTTTCCAGTGTACCCAACTCCTCGATCTGACTAGTGCCTATGAGTTTTCCAAAGCCATTACCGATATGCACAGCAGCTGGCACTTTCTCCTGAAAAATATTGCCACCATGGGGTAAGATAGCAGTGACACCCGTCCGGACATCAGTCCCTTCAATCAAGGTGTGGTGACCCACCAGCACCCCGGGCACATCAGTGATAGCATTCCAGCTACCAGGTGACATGACACCCACTTCCAATCCAAGTTCACGAGCGCGCATTTTTTGAGAATAGCTTCTAAGTGGAACCATCAACACAAGAAACAGTGCAAAGTAAAGCTTCATTAAGAGACGTTTGGACAAGGAATATCATCAAGTATTGCCAGCCATCCAAATATTCGGGTTTACTTGCCGTCACTTGTTTATAAGATAACACCAAACTGAATCTATACACGATGAAAAAGATACTCACCTTCCTCGTACCACTCACTTTACTCCTTGCCTGCTTTGAAGATCCCGCCATCCATGAAATACAAAGCGATGGCAATCAGCAGTTACCCAACTCCCCAAGCACCATGCCTTTTGGAGGCCCTGGCCAGTTAGCTAGCCCACAGGTTTGGACTGGGGTACCCCATCCATTCGAAATACCGATTTCCTGGTTCCAGGTACCCGAAGCGACCCATTATAAAGTACTGCTAGCGTCCAATCAAGCTTTTGATCAACTGATTGAAAATGTAATGCTGCCAAAGCACAGCGCCTTCGATGAGATGACATATACTTTTCAAGGGTTGACGATCAATACAACGTACTATTTACGGGTATTTGCTGTGAAACTGAATGGAAACAATCCGATAGATATATTAGCCATCAGCCCCATTGAGACTCCTCTTCCCGTAAGTACCCATAGTGGCGTTGTTCAGTTTCTCCCCCCTTCAAATATTTCAAATACTGGTTTCACGGTCAATTGGCAGTCGATCCCAGAAGCTACTTCCTATTCCTTCACATTAGTACGACCTCATGGACCTGCTACCTCCGGAACGACAACCAATCCTACCAAAACTTTCACCAGCCTGCTGGGCTGCGTAGATTACACCGTAAACATACGCGCCAGAATTGCGGGCAGTTTTCAGGGGCCAGGAAGCACCAACGTTGAGACGGCCGAAAGCACTTTCAGTGATACATATTGGCCGTTTCAGGGTGCCGCGTCGCGCACCAACACGTCAGTTACCTATAAATTCAACAGAAGGCTGGCCCTGAACGATGATATCGGGCAAATTACCGTGCGCCTACTTGATCCTGACTTCCCCGGCACCTTCGACCAAAACTATGAGGTTCTGGTCCCGCCATCTTCAAGTTCCGGAACTTTTGAACATGTTTTTAATGGACTCCAACAAAATCATCGCTACCGGCTGGCCATGGTTAAAATCTGCGATCAAAATGTGGAAATACAGTCGTCTCGTTCAATATATACTAAACCAAACCAACCGGTGATTACGAGTGTAGATATCGTGAATAATCAGCTAGAGGTAAGTATCGATTGGCGGCGCGCCTCCGGAACCCCGGTAAGGGTTGATCGCCTGTGGTTTTTCATCAATGGAACCATTGCCCAAAAGAATTTTTCGATCCCAAAGTACGAATATCCGCTTATCGGCACCAGGCACGTAGGAAATTGGCCTTCTGGTACAGTACTCTCCGGCAAAATACGACTGACAAATTACGAGGCAGGTGAGGAGCACTACTTCACAGAAAATTTTAGCATCGTAGTTCCTTAAACGCCTGACTGTAGCATTCTGTCCCGTGCTACGTGTAGCCTGTCCTGACAGGTAGGAGTATTTGATGTCAGCATCGTTTATTTAGCACAAAGCTAATTGGAGAAGGCTCCTCAAAATGGCTGTCAAGATGCAAACGCTACTATGACTATGGCCTCGTTACCCGAGAAGGCCGCGCAGATTCGAGGACCATTGCTTCTAAAGTTTTGTGTAAGTAGTTAGAACAAAGGGGGTGTCGGGCGGCACCCCTTTCTTTTTTGGAGGGAACGACTTTCATATCTGCTCTAAGGATATCCCGGCTCTCCGCGCCACCCCTCTCCCTACCTACGATCCGGCCTATTTTGCAGGGTCGGCTCTCCGATCATAACCACCTCACCCTACTGCTCAAGTCCTATTGACTTGGGAGACTTGCATGAAATTATTATCCAACCGTGGATTAAAAGTCAAACCCAGTTTTGAAATTATCAACGATCGTTTGGATGGCAAAGGCACCCCTATTCGCCGATACTCCAGATCCTGTCATAGCCCATTTCCACCTCCCTTTCCCTCAAAGTGTTGATGCCAGCTTTCAATGCCATCAATAACTGCGGAACACTGCACACACGGACCAATTCCTCCTTATTCGCCATTAGACGATCTTCATTAAAAGGCTCTCCTACTGTTCTGCTCACATGACCATCCAGGTACTTTCCCTGCTTGTCATCCCGGGCCTCGTCCCTGCCCGCAACGGATACTGACAAAGAGGGGATCAACACGATATTTCCTTCATTGTTCTCTCCTATGATCAACTGAAGGTGCATAGACAATAAGCCGTCAAGATCCCCCGCAGCTTTCATCATATTTACCTGCGGGTTATCTGTAGTAAAATTGGAGCTGGCACCGCCAAAAATCTCGCTAAAGGTGGATGGTTGCGTCCTGTTGGTGTTCTTATAAGATCTTCTGACCACTTTGTAATCGGACCGCTCACGGGGAGGAAACAGCGTGCCGTATTCCGCGGTACCTGTCACGTCCTCTACCGACACAAATTCGATATTATACTCGGCACCGAAAAAGTCTACGACTTGTGCATAGATATTGTCCATCGCATGCTCCCAGTATGCTTCTGGCAACTCCGGAAATTCTAAAGTGGTTGTGGTCACAGTGGTCTCCGTATATCGTGTATTTCCAACAGTCCACGAACTACTATTCGTCTCGGTCTCCTGACTGAAGGTTCTCGCTTCCATAGTAAACGACACCAGCCCAAATCGACTGGCCTTAGATAGGGGTATCCCGGTATTGGCATTGGGTTTGTAGAATTCATAACCCAACGTCCGGTCTTCAGACTTACCACGCACTTTTAGGTTTACCAAAACCCCCTCGTCCTGTTTGCCTTTAACTATAACAGGAAAACTAGCATAGTTACGTGTGTACAACTCCACCGCGGGAATATTGCCGGGATTTTGGAGTTCATTGAAATCCTCTCTGTCCGTTTTCACCTCCCTTTCCAGGATCAGGTAGTTCTCGCCTTTATCAAAATTACCCACATTCAGTTGTCCGGCAATTTCAGGATTAGCCAGTGCTTCCTTCGGGATTGTCACCTTGGTATTTCCTGCTTCTTTCACTTTAAAATCGGCAAAATGATTGAAAGCGCGTACACCCATCACCTTGGTCAACAGGGAAACCCTGACAGTCGTCCCCTCCGAGCCCGGTGGATTGAAATATTCTACCTCCAGATCTTCGGAAAGATCTAAAATTGGTAACGACGTTTCTCCATTGACACTCAAGATCTCTATGTCCTGCGTTGGATAAAGCGTAAAGCTGGCTTGATCTCCATTGGAGGCCGAGATGTCCATTTTAATAGGATCAGTGGGCCGTGAGTCAAAGTAATAGCCGTAGGAGCCTAGCCCGTGGTAAATCATCTCCTGGTCATTCATCTTCACGCTGCCATCTTTCAACTCCAGCAAGCCAGTGCCTTCGTTCTTGAAAAATGATATGTAAGCCAAATGGTCCCCTTCCTTCACCGTTTCAGGAATGTATTTACCCTCGGTGGTTTTGATATCCGGCGAGTACATGCCGTTCACATAGTTGACTTTGACAGCCACATTCCCCAGGGTCTCGGTTTTGCCGGTCATGAGATTCCCGGTCATATTCCCAATACCCTCCATCAGGTTAAGCTTAGGCTTTTTGATTTTGGGTTTTTTGATTTTGATTTGACCAATGGCACTGGCGGAGACTACTAGGAAAAGTACTATCAGCGTAAGGTTTTTCATGGCGATCGTAATTCTTCAAAACCAAAACTAGAACGCCCGGAAGCCAATCGGTATCCGTGTAAGACGGTATATTCATGTACGTCTCGGCCGCAAAACCAGCAACTTTGTGATGTGTGGATCAGTCCCCATCTCTGTCAAAAACGATCAAAATCAGCAGTTTATCGAAGCATTTAGTAAACTGTAAACCAATCACTTATATTACAGTCACTCGAATCAGCTCAGGAGGGTTGCATCACTATCAAGGACTATAAACCTAACCTTTATGAGCAATTTTTTTACAAACCTCGTTTCGATCGGGCACATCCCAACTGATAGCCCGGAACTGAAAGTCAAGAAAAGCTTTCTTGTTTTTGTCGCTGCCTTCATGTCTTGCGGCGGCTTAATTTGGGGGTCTATCAGTATATTTTATGGATTGGTCTTCCAGTCGTTTATACCCTATGGCTATGTGGTCATCAGTATCTTCAACATGATCATTTTTGGCACAACTAAGAATTTCAAATTAGTCAGAAGCATTCAAGTCTTTATAAGTCTCTTACTGCCCTTTTTATTTCAATGGTCTCTTGGTGGGTTCTTTTCCTCCGGATTGATCATGCTATGGGCAATTCTCGCTTTGGTCGCATCTCCATCATTTCAGGATGGACGGAGTTCGATTATTTGGTTTCTTCTCTTTACAGCGGGGACAGGCATCTCCTACTGGTATGATGACTATTTCATAACCCTAAAGCCCGCAATACTTCCGGACCAATCCCTGGTTTTTTTGGTTTTGAATACCATTGTCATCTCCGGTATCGTCTACGGCCTGGTTCTTTACTACGTGCGCCGCAGCTACAACGCCCAGAAGGAAGTTCGCCTGAGCAACGCCAAACTAAAGAAGGTATACTCCCAGTTAAAGGAGAAGAACATGGAACTGGAACTGGCTAAGAAAGAATTGCTGGACTCAAACAGTGAACTTTCCTTAGCCAAAGAGAATCTTACTCGCATCACTGAAAAACAACAAAAAATCAATGAAATGCTGCTTCAGGACAAAGGTTACTTGAAAGGGGATCAGGAAAAAAGATAAAGAATTATATCAAATGATATAAATAATTAGTTGTTTGCAACAAAAGATATATATTTACTTCAAAATAGTGAGTATCTATTTTTCCATAGCTGGTTCTTAATGAGACAAGGGGGTGATTTTTTCACCCCTTTTTCTTTTTGCCGCGCTATTTAGGATAGGTTGGAAATGCAACGGGTCACGGCTTGGACAAGCTCGTCACGCGAAAATGGTTTCTGCAAGTAAGCATCGATTTCAATATCATATTGCTCCATGACAGACGGAGGATGGCCGGAGACGACAATAATCTGGGGTTTGTGCTCCACAAGTTCCATAAACTCCGGTCCAGCTAAACCTGAAATATTGATATCCAGAAAGATCAGGTCCGGTTTTAATTTTTCAATATCTAAGGCAGCCTTAGTGGTATCACCATGCACCTCGAGTACTTCCAGATTTCCCAATCTGTTGATGTACTGTTGCAGCATGTCAGCGAAATCCGCGTCATCTTCAACGATGATACACGTATACTTTGATTTCATTTACTAGTCGGTGGGTCTAATTAAAATACAAATCTATCAATTAATGCTAAGTGCCAGCGCATACATGGGCCATTTGGAAATACTACCGTTGAATAGGGCAAATCCCTAGTTCAATCGATCATTTTCTTGTCCTGAAATCGATTATCAACCGATTACCACGATTATAAGATAAGTAATTCCATATCCAGTTGGAAAAAACAAGCAATTTTCTTCGAAAACCCATGATCGAAACCAGGTGGATAAACATCCAGACGAACCACCCAAAGAATCCGCCAAAGCTCAAGCCTTTTGCGTCCACGACCGCACGATTGCGCCCGATCGTAGCCATTGTTCCTTTATCCACATATTTGAATGGTTTGGAGGTCTTGCCCTCGAGGTTCCTTTTCAAGTTCCTGCCCAGATTGTGCGCCTGCTGTATCGCCACCGGGCACAGCATGGGCAAACCATGCTCCCAACCTGGTTGTTCCTGATAAGCTACATCGCCAATGGCATATACATTGTTCACCCCTGCTACCTCCTGAAATTCATTGACATGCAGGCGACCTGCTCTGACAGACTGATCGTCAAACCCCTTGGGGATATTTCCTTTTACTCCAGCGGCCCAAATAACACATTCCGTCGGGATACGGATGCCATTGTTCAGGACAATATCCCCGTTTTCATAGTCAGAAACCAGGGTATCCAACATCACATGCACCCCAAACTTTCGTTCAAGATATTTTTTTGACTTCCGCCCAGCGAAATTCGACATGGCATTTAAAACCTGCGAGGAACCTTCCAGCAGATAGATGTTCATCTTCCGAAAATCAAGCTCCGGATAGTCTTTTGGTAATATGTGATCCCGCAATTCGCCGATGGCACCTGCCAGCTCTACTCCTGTGGGCCCTGCGCCCACAATAACCACGTTCATTAAGCGCTCCAGACGAGTCTTATCCCGGGCCAGCAAGGCTTTTTCGAAATTGCCGATCAGGTGAGTCCGTAAAGTAATAGCGTCACTGATTTCTCGCAGTTTCTGAGATACGGCCTCCAATCTTTCATTACCAAAAAAATTGGTAACAGATCCGGTTGCGATGACCAGATGATCATACCTGATCGGACCCAATGTGGTTTCCAGGTTTTGCTTGTCCATATCGACGGATAGGATCTCTGCAAGACGAAAATGAAAATTATCATCATCTTGTAAAAATTCGCGCAATGGACTGGAAATATCTCCGGGAGAAAGACCGGCCGTTGCCACCTGATACAAAAGCGGAATAAATGTGTGATAGTTGTTTTTGTCGATCATCACCGTTTCCACGGGACAATTTCGAAGCTTCCGGACCAACTCAATGCCTCCGAAACCTCCGCCGATGATCACAACTCTTGGCAAGACTGAGGAGGGTAAGCTCTCCTCCAGACTTAACAGTTCGGTATTAGGATCCAATTTTGAAATGGTTTCTTATAAAACAACTTCTGGCCGTAGCAGTTCGCAAAAACGCATGTTCGTCAGAAGTTTTTGAAATCTTTAATTTGCGCATCAATTCATTGTACGAATAGATAGAAAATTCACCTGGAATTCTTGTTGAATTGACAAAATTTGACGGGAATTTACTACGGCCGACGAAAAGCTAACCCACAGATGAAAGAAAACAAGAAACTTATCCGTGCCTGGTGCATGTATGACTGGGCAAATTCGGTTTACAACCTGGTCATCAACACAGCCATCTTTCCAATCTACTACACAGCCGTCACCGCCAATATGGGCGATGGGGATAAAGTAATTTTCTTCGGCATTGAAATGGTCAATTCAGTTTTGTACAGCTATGCATTGGCATGCTCTTATCTGATTTCAGCGGCCATTTTGCCACTTCTCTCTGGTATTGCCGATTATACCGGAAAGAAAAAACTCTTTCTAAAGATTTTCACTTACCTAGGTGCTCTGTCGTGCATGGGCATGTTCTTCTTTACGTCGGAAACCCTCGAATGGGGAATTTTCTGCGTAATTATGGCCAGCGTTGGTTATAGCAGCGGCCTCGTTTTTTACGACGCATTTTTACCCGAAATTGCTGGAGAACAGGAGACTGACAGGGTCAGTGGTCTTGGATATGCTTTTGGCTATGGTGGTAGCGCATTAATGATGATTGGGAGTCTGATCATTATTCAATTCCCCGGAGTTTTTGGAATAAGTGATACCGGCTTGGCCACACGCATTGTTTTCTTATTGGTAGGTGTCTGGTGGATCAGCTGGGCACAGATTCCTTTCACGCGGCTACCGGACAACTTTTTCCATCGAAAGCCAACAGGACATATCCTGCTCAATGGCTACCGGGAAATCAAAAAAGTATTCCTGGCACTCAGAGACCTTCCCAATATCAACAAATACCTGATCTCTTTTTTCTTCTTCAACATGGGGGTTCAGACGGTGATGTTGCTTGCGACTCTATTCGGCTCCAAAGAACTGCACATGGAGTCAGGTCAATTGATCCCATTGCTACTTATCATCCAATTCGTGGGTATCATCGGTTCTATCTTTTTCGCCAAAGTATCCGACTGGAAGGGGAATAAGTTCTCTCTCGCTGTGATGATCCTTACATGGATTGCGGTATGTGGCGCAGCTTACTTCGTCACGTCCATCACACAATTCTATATCATCGCAGCGGTTGTCGGCTTGATCATGGGAGGCATCCAAGCACTATCCCGAGCTACGTTCTCAAAACTCATCCCAAAAGACTCTGAAGATCACGCTTCGTTCTTTTCATTTTTCGATGTTACCTATCATGTAAGTGTGGTGTTGGGAACCTTCAGTTATGGGCTTATCGAGCAGCTCACAGGTTCCATGCGTAACAGCACATTGGCTTTAATGACTTTCTTCGTGCTTGGGCTAGTATTTCTGATTCCGGTGAAATTGAAACATGCAGCAAGACTATCCTGAGCTGAATTTCCCGGCCTTCACCTTCAAAATTGAATCAAGAGAGGGGGAGGAAAGGATCTGGGACGAGATCAGGAAAAAGTGGATCTCTCTGACCAAGGAAGAGTGGGTCAGGCAACATGTCTCCAGATTACTCACCGACGAACTGGGCTACCCAAAAAGCCTTATTCGGATCGAAAGTCAATTGAAGTACTGGAAAAAGCAGAAGCGGTCAGATATTTTGGTCTACGATACCGACGCAAAGCCGTGGCTTCTCGTGGAATGCAAAAGATGGGACTGGCCGCTTGGGGACGCAGTACTTCACCAGATAGCGACCTATAACAAGACCCTGCAAGCGCCTTTTATTTCTATTTCCAACGGTATGCAGCATTTCTGTTGGCAGCAAAAAGGGGATCGCTATGATCCCCTGAAAAATTTTCCTCCCTACTACTAGCGCCATTTCACTGGCTGATGTTGCTACCGGCTACTAATTCAGAAAATTGTTCACATCGTGGTAAGGCAAGCCAAATGCATCAGCCACACCTTTGTAAACTACTTTTCCATCGATGACATTGAGTCCTAACTTCAATTCATTAGACTCAGAACATGCTTTCTTCCAGCCTTTGCCTGCCAGTTGAATGGCATAAGGCAGTGTCGCATTTGTCAATGCAAGTGTGGAAGTATAAGGCACTGCCCCAGGCATATTCGCCACACAATAGTGCAGTACATCGTCTATGAAAAAGGTAGGGTCCTCATGTGTTGTCGGCTTGCAGGTCTCAATACATCCCCCTTGATCTACAGCAACATCCACCAAGACGGTTCCAGGATTCATTTCTTTGAGCATATCCTTGGTAATAAGGTGAGGTGCCTTAGCACCTGGGATCAGTACAGCCCCAACGATCAGGTCATGTGTGGGGATGAGCTCTCGAATATTATATTCATTACTCATGAAGGTGTTCACATTGGCTGGCATCACATCATCCAGGTATCTTAACCTGGGGAGACTAATATCCATGATTGTAACATCCGCACCCAGACCAGCAGCCATTTTAGCAGCATTTGTGCCCACGACTCCTCCTCCGAGGATCATGACCTTTGCGGGCCTAACGCCAGGAACACCACCAAGCAAAATGCCTCGTCCACCCATGGGTTTTTCCAGGTATTTGGCACCTTCCTGGATCGACATGCGACCTGCGACCTCCGACATGGGAACCAATAGCGGCAAAGACCTGTCGGGCATTTCTACAGTCTCGTAGGCCAGACAAACCGCACCACTTTCCATCATGGCTTTGGTTAGAGGTTCATAAGAAGCAAAATGGAAATAGGTGAATACCAGCTGATCCTTCTTGATGAGTTTGTATTCAGGCTCAATTGGCTCCTTCACCTTGATGATCATTTCGGCAATGCCGTAAACATCTTCGATGGTTGGTAAAATATTGGCACCATTTTGCTCGTACACCTCATCCGGAAATCCACTTCCAATTCCAGCTGTGGATTGAACGTGAACCGTATGGCCTCTTTTGACGAGCTCATTCACGCCGGCTGGAGTCAAGGCGACCCTGTTCTCGTTGTTTTTAATTTCTTTAGGAACACCGATGATCATTTTCTTTGCTTTTTAGGGTTAAATCTGAGGGCAAAGATGGCCGACTCCCGCCTATTATTTTTCGGGTTTTCTGGAATAATTTGAAAGTCAAAAGGAAAGACAAATCAATTTTACGGGGAAGGAATATTTTATCGCAAAAAAGAATTAATCCAAATATTATACTGACATGAAACTGTATTTTCCCGGTTAATATCGAGGATATTCGGAATATTCGTTGAAAATCTCATGCATTTTGGCTAAATTTGAAGGCTTTCATCTTGCTTCGAAACCAAAACAATTTCGCATATGGCAAACCCAAAAACCTCTTCACAGACAGTCATTATGGACCTTTCCAAGGAAGAAATATTCGCCGATTACGCATTGGCGGTGGAGAGCAGGGAAGCCAGTTTGATTGGTCGCAAGGAGGTCTTTATGGGCAAGGCCAAGTTTGGCATATTTGGAGATGGCAAAGAAGTGCCGCAGATCGCCATGGCGAAAGTTTTCAGAAATGGCGACTTCAGATCCGGGTACTATCGTGACCAGACTTTCATGATGGCCATCAACCAACTGACAACAAAAGAATTTTTCGCGCAGCTATATGCTCACACGGACGTTAAAGCAGAGCCCGCATCAGCAGGACGTCTAATGAACGGGCACTTTGCCACTCGATCACTTAACTCGAAAGGGGAGTGGAAGACGCTAACGGACATGAAGAACAGTAGCGCTGATATCTCATGTACCGCAGGCCAAATGCCCCGATTGTTGGGTTTGGCTTACGCATCCAAGCTCTATCGACAAAACCCGGAACTCTCGCAATTCAAAGACTTTTCGATTGACGGCAACGAAGTAGCCTTTGGTACCATCGGGAATGCTTCTACTTCCGAAGGTCATTTCTTCGAAACGATCAATGCTGCATGTGTCTTACAAGTACCCATGGTCATGTCCATATGGGATGACGAATATGGTATCTCTGTCCCACAGAAATATCACACGACGAAAGAAAGTATCTCGAAGGCGCTTCAGGGATTCCAAAAAGAAGAGGGAACAAATGGCCTGGAGATCCTGACAGCCAGAGGTTGGAATTATGAAGAGCTGATCACTATTTTTCGCCGAGCCGAGCAAATAGCTCGTAAGGAGCATACGCCCGTATTGGTGCATGTGATCGAAGTAACACAACCCCAGGGGCATTCAACATCTGGCTCCCATGAAAGGTACAAGAGCCAGGACCGGCTGGAATGGGAAAAATCGCATGATTGTCTTTTGAAAATGAGGCAATGGATCGAGGGGCAGGGCCTTGCTACTCCCGAGCAACTGGATGAAATCGAGAAAAAGGCCAGGAAAGCCGCTAAAGAGCAGAAAGATGGTGCCTGGAAAGACTTCATTGCTTCATTAAAGGTGGAGTGCAAAGAGGCGATCGACCTTATGTCCCAGGCCGCAGCTTCGAGTACGCATAAAGAGCAGATTGTCGAGGTGGTTACTGCCCTTAAAGAGACACTCAATCCTATTAAGTCCGACATCTTCAGAGCCATAAGAAAAAGCCTCCGGTACCTGAGGGACCAGGACGGGCCAGCACGACAAGATCTTATCAATTGGTATCAGGCCAAGGTAAAACAACGTCAGGAAGAATACAGCTCACATATGTATAGTGAGTCCGCCTATGCTGCGGCTAAAATTGATGGCGTGGATCCACAATACAATGAAAATTCCAAGGTCGTAGATGGTAGAGAGGTATTGCAGGCGTGTTTTGATTATCACTTAAGCAGCAATCCACGTGTATTTGCTATTGGTGAGGATGTGGGCAAAATAGGAGATGTTAATCAGGGCTTCGCTGGCCTTCAAGAAAAGCATGGGGAATTGCGGGTAACCGACACAGGAATCCGGGAAACCACCATTGTTGGTCAGGGGATTGGTGCAGCACTTCGTGGATTACGACCCATCGTTGAAATCCAATATTTGGATTACCTACTTTATGCTATTCAGACATTATCCGACGACCTGGCAACGCTACAATACCGAACCAAAGGGGGACAAAAAGCACCACTTATTGTCCGAACCAGGGGCCATAGGCTGGAGGGTGTCTGGCACTCAGGCTCACCAATGAGTATGATTCTTGGCGCACTTAGAGGCATGCATGTGTTGGTGCCAAGAAACATGACCCAAGCGGCGGGTTTTTATAACACATTGCTCTCCTCTGATGACAATGCGATTATCATTGAATCACTCAATGGATACCGACTCAAGGAAAGAATACCCGAAAACCTAAGTGAGATCCGGACTCCTGTTGGTGTCCCCGAGATTCTGATCCCCGGCGAAGATATTACCCTAGTTACTTATGGCTCTACTTGCAGGATCGTTCAGGAGGCGGCAAATCAACTCGCCGATTTCGGCATTTCTGCAGAAGTGATTGATGTACAATCCCTGCTTCCATTCGATAAGAAAGGCATGATTCTCGAATCAGTTAAGAAGACCAATCGGGTGCTCTTTATTGATGAGGATGTACCGGGCGGAGCTACAGCCTATATGATGCAGCAAGTACTGGATCGGGACGGAGGGTATCAGTTTCTGGATTCCAAGCCAAGAGCCCTAAGCGGCAAAGAACACCGGCCAGCCTACAGCTCAGATGGCGACTACTTCTCCAAACCCAGCGCCGAAGACATCTTTGAGGCAGCATACGATATGATGGCTGAGGTGTATCCACAGCGTTTTCAGCCGTTGTTGTAAGCTAGTCCGCAGTAATATCTGCTAACACAAAATCAGGAGTCTCCACTACGTTGCTTCGATTAAGGGCCCGATCGTAAATAAAGAACCTCATCATGATCGTGTCGGACAGAAATAGCAGTGGCCATCCCTGGGAGAGAAGTGAATAATTGATAGTTCCTGAAAGTGCTCTACCAACATTTCCTCTGTCAAATATGGGGATTCGCCCATCAAAATCTTCGGGACAATTAGGAGAAGCGCTTAACTGATCATTCATCAGCACATACTCGCCGTTGACCTTCCGAAAAAAATCTATAACAATGTTTTTATTAAAGGGATTAGGTGCCACATAGAAGGTATCTACTACATTGGGCGGCTCACTATTGTCTTCCAAAATAAAATAGTCCTCGCAGTTGTAACTAGGGCGTTGATCTGTTTCGGTAAACAATCCCAGGCGCTGGCCTCCAACAAACGGCTCCACAAGAAAAAAGGGCGCCACAGCAGTAGTATCACTAAAAGTTATGAGACTGTCCCGTGAGTCAATCACCACATTAAATGCATGATAGGGTGGAAAACTCTCATTGGCCTCTAACCCAATATCACCGTCGCCATCCTGGAATGTAAAGCTCAAAATCAGAGAATCTGACGCCTGTTCGACCTCCTTGAAAACCAACCCCTCAAATGCAATAGTGGGTTCATTTTCAAATTCTGGTGGATCGAAGCACCCGGCAACAAGAATAACGACCAGGACTGAATAAATTTGAATTCCCTTTTTCATATATCTCTATGCAGTCAGACAAAAGTAGTCCTTCCTACCCTTATGAATCTCTTTAACTGATGACGTTCTTAGATAGTTTCAAAGCGTCATATCACCACATCAAACCAGACAATTTCGAGGAAGCAGCTTTGACTGCCTTTGACTATCAGTGGCATCAAAACAGCATCTACAAGGCCTACAGCTCCTCTTTAGGCAAGAATCCTGCCAATGTCCGCGCTTTGGAGGATATTCCGTTCCTTCCAATTTCTTTCTTCAAACACTTTCCAATCCAAAGCGGCCAATGGGTTCCGGAAAAGATCTTCCAGAGCAGTGGCACCACTCAATCGGGGCGCAGCAAGCACCTGGTCCGACATTTATCATTTTACCTCCAAAACACTCAAAATTGCTTTTTTCACCACTATGGCATTGTGGAGGCATTCGATATTCTCGCACTTCTACCCTCCTATCAACAACAGGGGAATTCATCTCTGATCGCAATGGTGGACCACTTCATGCAAAAATCCTCCGGCAATTCATCTTACTACTTAGAGGACAGTCAAGGGTTACGTGACGTTCTAAATACCGCAAGCAGACGCAAAAAGCTCCTCATAGGTGTCTCCTTTGCCTTGCTTGACCTGGCCAACAGCAACTTGGAGGTTTCTGAAGATCCAATAATCATGGAAACCGGTGGAATGAAGGGCCGCCGAAAGGAAATGATCAGAGAAGAATTACATCAGCACCTCCGAAACGGCTTTCCTACGTCTCCAATTCATTCCGAATATGGCATGACTGAGCTACTCTCTCAAGCCTATGCACCGACGAGCGGACAATTCAGCTTCCCCCCATGGGCAAAAACCCTCATCAGAGACATCAATGATCCATTTTCATATGTCAAGCCTGGTAGCAGCGGTGGCATCAATATCATAGATTTAGCCAATATTGAAAGTTGCGCATTTGTCGAAACACAAGATCTGGGTCGTTTGATTGACAAAAATCGTTTCGAAGTACTGGGAAGATTTGATAATTCCGATATTAGGGGCTGCAATTTGCTCGTCTAAGCAAAAAAAAGCCGGTTTAGTGCAATATTGCAGACGTTTATCGGGTTTTACCTAGAAATAATTGGATTCTAGGCAAGATCACTCTATTTTTGGTAGACTGTTAAAAACCACCATTGTTGAAAACAAGCAGGCAAAAGTGATGAAAATTAAAACAATTCTTATAGTATTAGTGGTTTTGGGCTTCACAGCATGTACCCAAAGAACATGCCCTACATACGCTCAAAACGACGTTGATCAAACTGAGGAATTAAGAACTGAGAACGTTTAATTCTCCTGTTCAAACATATTTCTCCACATCTTCTCTTGTGATCAAGGTATCTGTCATGATGACTAGCCTTTCGATTACATTACGCAGCTCCCGTATGTTTCCAGTCCAGGGTTGAGCCTGGAGTTCTTCGACTGCATTTTCGGCTATTTCTTTCTTCTTAGTACCATATTCTTCCGCGATAATGGTGAGAAAGTGGTCTATTAGGAGTGGTATATCTTCCCGGCGCTCCGCCAGGGACGGATTCTTAATCAGGATTACGCCGAGCCGGTGGTACAGGTCTTCTCTGAACCGTCCTTCATCAATTTCCTTTTTGAGATCTTTGTTGGTCGCGGCTATTACCCGTGGACTCACAGCAATTGGTTTTTCCCCTCCTACCCTCGTTATCTGATTTTCCTGCAAAGCTCTCAGCACCTTCGCTTGAGCGGATGCACTCATATCTCCGATTTCATCGAGAAACAAAGTACCTCCGTTGGCAAGTTCAAACTTGCCAATTCTTTGTTTGTGGGCTGAGGTAAAAGATCCCTTTTCATGTCCAAAAAGTTCGCTTTCAATAAGCTCCGGTGGAATCGCCGCACAATTCACTTCTACCAATGGCTTCTTGGACCGATCACTTTTGTCGTGAAGTTGGCGTGCGATAAGTTCCTTCCCCGTCCCATTTGCCCCCGTAATCAAGACACGGGCATCGGTTATGGCCACCCTGTCGATCATTTTCTCAACCTCCTTAATGGCAGCAGACTCTCCCACTATCTCTAATCCCTTTTTGACCTTCTTCTTTAAGACCTTGGTCTCCTCAACCAGGTGAGACTTTTCGGTAGCATTCCTAATTGCCAACAAAAGCCGATTCAGATCCGGAGGTTTCTGAATAAAATCAAAGGCTCCTTTCTTTGTGCATTCTACTGCAGTATCAATTGTACCGTGTGCTGACACCATGATAAAAGGTGTATCAACCCCCATTTTGATGGCTTCATCCAACACCTCTGTTCCATCCTTCTTGGGCATTTTGATATCGCACAAAATCACGTCGTAAGATTGGTCATTGAGCATTTCCAAGGCAGACAAGCCATCAGATGCTTCAAAAACTGTGTGTTTTTCGTATTCCAAGATTTCGCGTAGTGTCTCCCGGATACTGCGTTCGTCATCTATTACTAGGATATTAGCCATATTAATTATCTCTCTTGTTGAAGCGATAGCAACTTCCGTGCCCTTCTAGTCAAGGCAAGCCGGTAAGCCGGGTTCTGTCGAGGCCTATCATTTATCTAGCTCTTGCCTCGCAACAAGAGTCTAACGACCTACCCAATCCCGAAAAGGCGAGCAACCTTTTTTCTTGCGAAGCTCGGGACCTACTTGGTCTTTCAACTCATAAGGTTTACCATGCACCTCAACTCACGTCTCGGCCGGTGAGCCCTTACCTCACCATTTCACCCTTACCCCGACCAGCGAGGCGGTATATTTTCTGTGGCACTTTCTCCCCGATCGCTCGGGACTTCCCGCTAGGAAGTATGATGCTCTATGTTGCCCGGACTTTCCTCCCTTCATAACGAAGAGCGATAGGCTGGCTTGCGTTGCAAAATTATGGTTATTTCAGTGAATGTCTTTGCCTGTAATTTTCAGTTCCCACTCATCAGCTACTTGCGCGACTTCCAGAATCATTTCCTTGATGATCCGTTCTTCAAGGTTGTCAAGAAAAAAAGAAGCCTCCGCTTTGAGAAAATCATCCTCCGCGATAAATCGGGCATGCACAAAGTTTTGGCTCGCTTTTAAGATTTCTGAATATTTAATCGGCGAGAACAGATTGCAAATTTTCGAGTCGACCCTTACCACCTCCTTCTGATATTGCTCATGATGAAAAATCTCGGCAATTACTGTCTGATTCCGTCCATCGGGTAGCGGGATGACAAATACTGATTTCTTATCATCATACTCAGTGTACTGGCCGTTTATTTCAGTGGCGAAACTTTTGCTAAAATTGACAAAGTCCATGACGTCAGGTTTGAAGTAATAGGAATTTACGCACTTTCGATCCGTTTTGCAATTCGGTCAGTTTGCTTTTGAAATTCCCTCTTCATTTTTTCGATCATGGGTTTTCAGCGTATCAGTTACTTCAGTAGTCGAGGTTCTTTTTTTGCTGACCAATTCCCTGAACTGATCAAAGGATTTGATCAGTTGGAGACTGATACCTGTTTGCTGAGCATTGGTAGTTGCCGCGTTGAGGGACTGATTGGATCGGCTGAAAATTTTCGCCCGTAACTGGCCATCGGATGTCAGCAAATACTCCACAGACCAATTCCCGATGAGTGCGTTGTTTCCAGTTAGTTGGCCATCTGTGTTTTGAACCGCCGTATTACCGCCATTGACATTGTTGCCGCCTGAAACACGAAGCCGCCCATCAAGAAACGAATAGGCCAGGCGATATTGAAAAGTATTGAATGCATTTTCATCGAGGTTGGCCAAATCAATATCAACTTCGAGGTTTTCATTGCTTTGGCTCAGCCAGTAACTCAATTGATTGGACACAATTTCGCTGACACTGCTACCTAGTCCCCGATCAACACGACCTATTTGAAAGCTGCTTTGAGGGGATAGTTTCCGAAGCATCAAGAGGCTAAATACTTGCAAATTCAACTCGTCCTCCCGATCGTTGGTGGAGATCAAAAACCGTCTCAGTCCTTCACTGTCAGCCCCAGGCAGGACCGTTACATCGTCGGCAGTCTCTATGCGGAACGAAATATCCGGCTGAAGCATATCACCCTCCAGATCCAGCACTACAAGAAACGGAATTTTAGTGGTGTTGGTCAGTTGGCTATCCCAGTCCTTGAGGTCGGCAATTTGCCGGTAAGTAGCCTGCAAGTTCACCGTTCCCTGATAGGGGTCCCCGGACCAGCTTAGCGTGCCTCCACTCCGGAGTTTGAACTCCTTATTTACACCTGGAACTGTAAAATTGTATGCACCGCTGGCAATCTCCAGACCACCAAGCAATGAAAACTCACCCGTGGGATCCATCTGAAACTGAAGATTTCCCTTGGTCCGTCCCCGAATAATGTCGCCTGTCTGAGCATCAAAAATTAGCTCGGCATAGGCATCTTCAGTTACATTCAGGTCGAGGTTAATGGACATGCCATCTGTTTTGATGGTCTTTGGTACCGTGGCCTGGGCAATGGAGTCAACCAATGATGGATTCACGAAAGTGATAAACTCGCTGGAAGCTATCTGCTGGTCTTCTTCAAGTGGAAAAAATACCCTTGTTCCCGGATCAGAAGTGATCTGAGCTCGCAGACTCAGGCGATTCAGCGGGCCATTTAGATTTAGGTTACCGGTGCCATAAGCCCTCCCATAATACAGCGTATTATCTAGTGAAGATGTGTTTAGCAGTTGCATGCGGTCAAAGTCCCAAAAGAAATTGACCTTTAGGTCTTTCAGGTTTTCATGATACACACTTCCATAAAGTGTACCCGTGCCATTAGAAAGGTCTTTGGTCTGCAGCCCCTGAAATGATATTTCATAAGAATCAAATTGGACGTCTCCTGAAACTTTGTAGGTGGTATTGGTATAGGGAAATGTTAGTTGCCCATTATCGATCCTCCCACTACCGGAGAAGACCGGACTTGTCAAAGGTCCCGTAATTCGCACCTGAGCCTGCATGGAGCCAGAGATATTATCGAAGACTTCTCCCACCAGGGGCTGCATCAATTCCAAGCCAGCTCCATCTAAGGAGGCATTTACATCGAGCTGGTCATATGCGGCCCTTGGGTCATACTTTCCCTTAATATCTATAGTATTTACACCTTCCCGGATCAGGTCTAGATCCAGCGTCATTTTTTCGGTCGACCGGTCCCAGGAGATGTCTCCATTTACATCTCCGATAAGAACATCATTGGCATGAATGTCATGGGTAAATACGGATCCCGTCAAAGTAGCATTTCGAAGACTATCCTGACTTAGCTGCAATTCCAGGTCAAGCGTTCCATCAAATTTGTATTTTTCGAGGAAGGCATTTAGCTCGGCCAGAGGAAAATTATCGATTTTCATAAATGCTGAATCGGCCTTCGAATTCGAATAAGCTCCATCTATGCTTATTTGCTGCAGACCATAATTCAATTGAAAAAACCGGAAGTCCAATACATTTTCGGACCAGACCACAGCATTCCGCCTTTCTACTGACCAGGGGTTTCCAATCAGCACGATATCGGATGGCTTTAGGTTAATGACGACAGAATCCTGGTGATAGGTCACACGGGTATTTAGATCGAGATGATTATTGATATGATTCTGACTGACGACCAATCGGCTATCAATATCATTATTGAACCATACGGATTCCAGGAACAATTTTTCAGAGTGCGTCACCCCTTCCCAGCGCTGTGAGCCGGATTCAACTTGCACCAGGGCCAGGACATCCGGCGAATTGGCATCATGTGACACATTTGCCTCGGCATGAACGTTGTTGAAATGACTATTGCCGGAGGAGATTGAATCTGCATCCAATAGAATGGACATGTTGATGTTTTTGCTTTTTCTGAACTCGGCTTCAATGTGAGTGCCATTAGAAAAATTTACCGGCCAGCCCACAAATTGCATTAGGTGATCAATTTCTTTGATATCCATGGTCAACGCAAGCTTATAAGGTCGCTGGTCGGTGCCGCTCTGGTTGAGTGCCAGGGTATCAATCTGCTTTTTGGCCAAAAGTTGGGCCTGGTAAGCATTTAAGGCTTGCGGAATATCCTTCAAAGCAGCCGAAGGGTCAAACACGCCTGTAAGGGTAGCATTTATCGGCGCCGACTTTACCTTGTACAGTCGCTCCGCGCCCTTTTTCTCTGAACTGAACTCCACCAAACCGAGATCAAGACTGAGCTCAGGTCCAGTCAACACCAGGTCTCGGAATCGGGCCAGCCCTACCACACTATCTAATTTAAGGTCGGTCAAATCCGCCAGGAGGTTACCGGTAAGGTCTAAGCGCTGACCCGTCCAGTTGAGCGCTTGCAGATGCAGGGTATCTATATCCAGATTTAACTCGAGTATTTCCGCCTCATTCCTCAGGTCTACTTTGGTTAACCCTTGAAGGGTACAGTGCGGGTCGCTTATTCGAATGCTGCCATCGTAATAGTTACGCGTAAACTGTCCTTCTAGCCAAAGGCTATCATATTCATAGCGATTCAGTTTCAGGTTTCTTCCCTGGGCTTCCAAGAAGAAGTTGGCTGTTTCCTTTCTCAGCCCCTGGCCTTCGATACTTGCGATCATATCAACAGTGCCAACAATCGTGTCCTGGACAACACGCCCCAAATCAAAATCAGCAAGTTGAAATTGCCCCTTATAACTTGCCTCGGAAAACTTGGTCGGAACTTTGAAGTTGAGGTTACTGCGAAGCGTCCCATGGGGGGTACGAAAAAAACCGTATGCCACAAAATCTGACAAGAATCCTGAAAAATTCCCTTCAAATTGCACATCATCGCCAAAAGAGTATTTCCCTAGTAAGGTCCTGATGTCCTCGGCCTGAAACCATCCATCCTGCAAATCCAGATCCATAAAAGTGGATCGAAGGGTAGGCAAACCTATTAGTGAGCCTGAGGCCTCAATTTTGCTGCCGGTCAGGCTCGAGACTTGAATATTTCTAAGGGTCAGATTGGATACTGGTCCGGAAAATTTTCCTGATAACAACAAAGTCGAATCAAAAGAAACAGGCGCGAAATACCGCAAGTCAGAAGTAGCGATCCGGGTATTTTTCAAGGACCCATCCAGTCGCACCAGCGAGAAAAACTGGGCAAGCTCGCCGATATGATCAAATGTAAATGCGAGTGAGTCCGTTATGGTGCTTTGTCCCATCTCCAGCAATAGTTCTGCCATAACTATGTGCTGTGGATCCAGGTGCACTGCCGATTTGAATTGCTGGATAGTCATTCCATGATCCAACTCCTCACAGGAAAACCCCAAGATCTCAAAGTTGAGTGTATCCGACCAAAGATCAACCTCAGACATGATCGCCTGATTGATCTGAAGGGCCAAGTGGTTTGGATCTATGAATTGGTCGTTTCTTTTTCTTCCTCTATTGGAGTGTTTCAGGACCACTCGATCAAGTTCCACGTTGGAAACTTTAATTTGTGGTTTTTGCTTAGTCGTGTCCTCACTTGTGGATAGTCTTTCCAGAAAGGCCTTAAGATTAAGCGCTGAGCTGCTGTCATGACGTATGAGATGGAGCGTCGCATTTTTAACATAGATGTCATCCAAATTGATGTATCCATCGCTCCAAAGTTGGTCAAGGGAAAAGTCGATCGTGATTCGGTCTGCAGAAACCATGGTATCTGCCCTTAGATCTTTCACATGAAGGTTTTCCAGGGAAAAGTGATCGAGCCAGGCAACTTCAACACCTTCCAAAGCAATTTCGTGACCTGTTTTGTCGGTAAGATATTCAACTACTTCTGATGCCAGTTTGGCCTTAACCTGCGGCAGCTGCAACAAAATCAATGAAATAAGCAATAGTACACCCAGCGAGAGTACAAGGAGTTGCAATCCTTTATAAATAGGTCGCAATACGCGTTTTATGGACAAATTTGCTCTCACACACAAAAAACTATGAGCACAACGATCTTAGGTATCGAATCCTCATGTGACGAAACTTCAGCGGCTATTTGTCGTGATGGCAAAGTAATAAACAATATAATTGCCACACAATCAGTGCATAACGAATTTGGTGGTGTTGTTCCTGAATTGGCCTCACGGGCCCATCAAAGGAACATTGTCCCCATCATTCGTGAATCTTTGCAGTCCGCCGCCATTGATGTAAACGAAATTTCTGCGATCGCATATACCCAAGGGCCAGGACTTTTAGGGGCGTTGCTGGTAGGAAGTTCATTTGCAAAGGCATTCGCCATGGCTCTGGACATCCCCACAATACCTGTCAACCACATGCGGGCACATGTCTTATCGCATTTTATTAAGGAACCAACTCCTCAATTCCCTTTTCTATGTTTGACCGTTAGTGGTGGTCACACACAGCTCGTGTTGGTGAGGGACCATCTAGATATGGAGGTAATTGGTCAAACCATCGACGATGCAGTGGGTGAGGCTTTCGACAAAGGAGCGAAGTTGTTGGGATTACCTTATCCGGGCGGCCCGATGATTGATAAACTTGCGACTCAGGGAGACTCAAGCAAGTATAGTTTCAGCAAGTCAGACGTACCCGACTTGAATTATTCCTTCTCCGGTATAAAGACCTCTCTTTTATATTTTTTAAGGAAAGAACTGGCCAGGGACTCGGAATTCATTACCAAAAATATAGCAGACCTGGCTGCAAGTTACCAGCATACACTCATCGAGATGCTGCTCCACAAGTTGAAGAAAGCTATGAATGCTCATAAGCTGGATCAGGTCGCAATAGCAGGTGGGGTCTCAGCCAACAAAGGGTTGCGTACCGCGATCAATAACCTGGGAAGCCAGAGTGGTTGGGATGTATTCATCCCAGACTTTGAATACTGCACAGATAATGCTGCTATGATCGCATTGACAGGGCATTATCAGTTCGAAGCGGGGAAATATGGTTCATTAAAGGACATACCCAGACCAAGAATGCCACTTTAAGTCAGAAGTGGTAGGATCAGCAATGAATTAGGCATTATTTTCACGAAGGTGTTATGAAGAAGGAGTCAAGATTTGCAAGTGATGTTTCCATTAGGAACCGTAAGGCGTCGTATGAATATCAATTTATAGATACGTACGAGGCGGGCCTGTCATTGAAGGGGAGTGAGATCAAATCAATTCGGGAGGGTAAGGTAAGTCTGCCGGAGGCCTTTTGTCATTTTCAAAAAGGAGAACTCTTTATTAAAGGCATGACCATAGCGCAATACACCGAGAGTACTTACAATAATCATGACCCTTTGCGAGAGCGCAAGCTTCTTTTGAAAAAGAATGAACTGGAAAAATTGCGAAAGAAGTCGGAGGAAAAGGGGCTGACAATCATTCCGACGAAGCTTTACATCAACAGCCGTGGGATTGCCAAGCTTCAAATAGCATTAGCAAAAGGGAAAAAGCTATATGACAAAAGAGAATCACTTAAACAAAAGGATCAGAAAAAGATAAATCAAGAACTACAGTTGTAACTAAGACATGAACAGCGTCCTCGTCCTCAATCAAGATTACACACCTCTCACACTTTGTTCGGTACAAAGGGCCTTTCTGCTTATCTACCTGGAAAAAGCCGAACTACTGGAAGGAATGGCGGACAAGGCGCTACGCTCGGTAAATCAGACGTTCCCCTATCCGTCGGTTATCCGTATTTACGATTACAAACATGTACCGTACAGGGGTGTTGTGCTGACCCGTTACAATTTATTCAAGAGAGATGGTTATTCCTGCCAGTATTGTGGAACCAGCAAAGACCTGACACTTGATCATGTGGTTCCAAAATCAAAGGGAGGCAAATCAAGCTGGACCAACTTAGTAACAGCCTGCAAGCATTGTAATTCGAGAAAGGGTGACGAGACGCCTGAGAAAGTAGGACTGACACTATCCAAAAACCCTGTGAAGCCATCTTATCTAGTATTTCTCAAATCCTCAGCAGGTCGCCTGCAACAAGATTGGCATAAGTACTTAGAACCAAAGGCTTACGCCTGAGATCAGTAAGCTCGGACCTCCACCCCTTTCATGAAATTCACGAAAGCTCGGTTTACCACCCGGTTGCCTCCTGGTGTCGGGTAATCTCCTGTGAAATACCAATCGCCAGCATGATCAGGACACGCTTTATGTAAGTTGTCGACGGTTTGATAGACGATTTCAACCTCTGCTTTTACATGCTTCGGTTTGACTATTTCCGAAATTTTCGCCGAGACCTCCTCATAGGTGAACTGATCGTAAAGTTCCTTGACATAATTAGGTTGGTCCCTATCTCCTATGGCCGCAAGGCACTTGTCAAAAACTTCATCGAGCAGGTATTCCTTGTCATGATCTTTAAGAAGGGCAAGCATGGCTCTAAAAGCCAGGAAGTCTTTCATCTTGCTCATATCTATGCCATAACAGTCAGGGAACCTGATTTGCGGTGCGGAAGAAACCACCACAATTTTTTTAGGTTCTAGCTTATCCAGCAGTGTCAGGATGCTCTTTTCGAGCGTTGTTCCACGCACGATACTATCGTCGATCACCACGAGTGTATCGGTCTTTTTTCTGATAACCTCATAGGTGGTATCATAGACGTGGGCCACCATGTCATCACGGTGTTCGTCATCGGTAATGAATGTGCGTAATTTCACATCCTTTAGCACGAGTTTTTCGACTCTAGGCGTGAAACTCAGAAGATCCTCCAGCGAATCAGCTGTGGGCTTGCCATCCAAAATGACTTCCTTCCTCTTGGTGATCAGGTATTGTTCAACTCCTCGCATTAACCCAAGGAATGACGTCTCAGCCGTATTGGGTATGTAGGAGAAAACCGTATTCTTCAAGTCGAAATTGATGGACTTCAATATCTGAGGTATCAGCAATTCTCCCAGATCTCTTCTTTCCGCATAAATATTAGGATCAGTTCCTCTGGAAAAATAAATTCTTTCGAAACTACAGGACTTACGTTCTACCTGATCGATAAATTTTGCTTGTCCAAAATTTCCATCTTTTCCAATGATCAGGGCATGCCCTGGCTCGATCTCCTTAATGTCTTCGTACTGGCAGTTGAAGGTCGTTTTAATTGCAGGTTTTTCACTTGCCACCACCACTACTTCATCGTCGGCATAGTAGTACGCCGGACGAATTCCTGCAGGGTCACGCGCCACGAAGCTTGCGCCATAACCGATTAGTCCCGCCATGGTATAACCTCCATCAAAATCTTTGCAGGCCCGTTGTAGCACTTTTTGCACGTCCAACTGCTGCTCAATGATCCCCGTCAACTCCCTATTGGACATGTCATCTGTCTTATGCTCAGCGAAGATCTTTTGATTTTCATCGTCCAAAAAATGGCCGATCTTCTCCATGACTGTCACCGTATCGGTCTTTTCTTTTGGATGTTGGCCCAATTCAACCAAAATATCGAAAAGCTCATCGACATTGGTCATATTGAAGTTACCAGCCATGACCAGGTTTCGCGACCGCCAGTTGTTTTTTCGCAAAAAAGGATGGCAACTCTCAATACTATTTTTACCGTGCGTACCGTATCTCAGGTGGCCGAGCCAGAGTTCGCCGGTAAACGGAAGGTTTTCGCGTAACCACTCGGCATTCTTGAAATCGGCGGTAGCGGTTTTTTGTGCCTTGCGGAATTTTCGATAGATCTTATCGAAGAGGTCCTCGATCGGCCGCGGGTCAATGGTCCGATATCTACTGATGTATCGAAAACCAGGCGACATGTTGATCTTTATATTGGCTATTCCAGCTCCATCCTGCCCTCTATTATGCTGCTTCTGCATCAGAAGGTACATTTTGCTGACGCCAAAGTTGGGGTTGTTGTATTTGTCTATGTAATACTGGAGGGGTTTGCGAAGACGCAAGAGAGCAACACCACATTCGTGTTTGATGGGATCACTCATGATTGGAAGGGGCTCATCGTTTTGAAATTGTTACCACAAAGTTATTGAAAATCTGAGGTTCAATGAAAAACCACAACAGTGCCAAGGCCAAAAAAGTTGATATGAGTAGCTGCAATCTGCCGATGTGGACGGGAGTTGCCCCATTTGTCGCTTGCCCTACACGGAAAAAATAATGGTAGGGCACACGGAGATAGTAAAACAGGGCCAGGGCGGTTGAAAGTATCCCAATGACGAAATAAGCTAGCAGAACTGGATTTTGGCCCTGGTTGTAAGCAGCCCATATTTCAGAAAACAAAGCCAATTTGATCGAAAATCCAGCCGTCGGGGGCAAACCCACAAGCGCGATAATCATGACCACTCCACAAGCACCAAGCAATCCATGATCGCGACCAAAACCATTCAAATCCTCCAATGGCAATTGGCCGTTTTTTTCGTGTATGGCGATAAAGTGAAAAATTGCCAGGCTCATGATCGCATAAATAACGACGTAATAGAAAAAAGTGGTCTCGCTGGCAGTAGTAGGTACAGCGACAAGCGGCAACAAGAAACCGGAATGGGCCAAGGCTCCGTAGGCCACTAGCCGCTTGGTTTCAACCTGTGAAAGTGCCATCAACGAGGAGATCAATAAGGTGATCAGCGCCGCTCCGATCATTAGGTCGTACACCAATTCATTCTCAAAACTCTGAACCACCTCGCCCAGCAATAGAAATCCGCAAACCTTTGGCACAATTGAAAGCAACGCAACGAGTTCCGTAGGCGCCGACTGATAGGTGGACGGCACCCAAATATGCAAGGGAAACACCGAAACCTTGAACAGAAGCCCGACTATCAGAAGAAAACCAGCCATCAGTTCCGGAGTAGATCCCAATGTCATGCCATCTAACAAAAAGGTCTGATGACTACCATAAAGAATGGATATTCCATAAATCATCAATGCAGAACTCACAAGGCCTGTAATTAAATACTTCCAGGCACCTTCCAAGCCCTTCTTGTCGAATCTGAATGAGACCAGTAAATAGCTGGCCAGGGAGGTTAGTTCCACCGCCAGGTAAATGATCAGCAGATGATGAGCCATGGTCATGAGCAAGCTGCCAACTAGCAGCGCCACTAGTAGGAAATAATACTCAAAAGGTCGTTTCCAAAAGTCGGGGAAAATCACCAACAAAGACGCGACAATCAGTGATACTCCCTGTACCATCGCCTTGAACGGATCAAGGTGCAATTGACCTTGAAAAGCCACTGCGGGCTCTAATGATATTTGTGATGCCGAAATCAACAAGGCAGCTAAGTAAGTTGCAACCAGGAGCCATTTCCGCTCAGTAAACAGGCCAACCAACAGCAGGAGAACAGCACCAGCTAAGAGCATAACCAAAAACCTGATCTCACCTAGATCTTCGAAATTGGCTTGCAGCAGTTGTTCAACCGTGATTGAACTATTCATTTTCCTGAAAACGAGTGGATGTGATTCATAAAGTGGTTGATAGAAGCTTCAGAGAACCCCACCACTGCTTTGGGCCAAACACCCAAGATGACAATGAGCACCACCAAAGGCAAAAGCATGATCAACTCCCTTTTGTCCATGTCTGACATATGTGGTTCCCAGGCTTCTTTTCGCACCCAGTACTGACCAAAAAACATTCTTTGCAAGGTCCACAAGTAATAAATGGCGGAAACGATGATACCACCGGTCGCCAGCACCGCAATCCAAACCGGTATGCTGTCCGATTTTGTCGCTGCAAAGATCCCCATCAGGACCAGCACCTCCCCAACAAAACCAGAGAGACCAGGCAGCCCTAAAGAGGCAAAGAATACGATCACGGTCACGGTCGTATAGACAGGGAGTTTTGTAGCCAATCCACTGAAGTTTTGAATATTTCGGTCGGAGGTACGGTCGTACAGCACGCCTACAATTAAGAATAGTGCCCCGGAGATCAGGCCATGCGAGATCATATGAAATAAGGAGCCCATGACCCCCTCATTGGTCAAAACAGCTAATCCCAACAGCACAAACCCCATATGGGAGACCGAGCTATAAGCGACAAGTCTCTTAAAATCCGATTGAGCCAAGGCATTGAGACCTCCATAAATAATTGAGAGCACTCCGAAAATCGCCAGCAAATAGCCATATTCAAGTGCTGCATCAGGAAAAATAGAATAGGCAATCCGAACCAACGAATACCCTCCTACTTTCAGAAGCAGCCCGGCAAGAATTACGGAAATAGCGGTAGGCGCCTCCACATGGGCGTCTGGTAGCCAGGTGTGTACTGGCACCACCGGTAACTTAATGGCAAACCCAATCACCAACCCGAGAAAAGCTACCTCACGCAAATGCAGGCCCCACCATCGCACGAGGCTTGAGGGATGCAATGGACCTGTCATGTCAAAATTGCTGGTATCCATCATCATCAGGAGGTTGAATGTGTGGAATTGCTGTCCATCCCTGACGGATATGTACAATGCAATCATCACCATCAAAATCAGCAAGGAGCCCACCAATGTGTAAATGAAAAATTTTATGGAAGCATAAGATCTTCTTTTACCGCCCCAGATGCCAATGAGAAAAAACATTGGCAAAAGCATCAGCTCGAAAAACAAGTAAAACAAAAAGAAATCAAGGGCCAAAAAGCAGCCAATAATTGAAGTGGAAAGGAGTAAATACAGAATGAAGTAGCCTTTGACCTGCTTGGCAACTTTCCATGAACTTATGACCCCAATGACCAGCAACAAGGCCGAAAGAGCCACCAGCGGCATGCTGATACCATCTATTCCCAGGAAATACTCCACACGAAAATTTCCGAAGGAGGCGAGAGACATCTCAAACCAGGTAGCCTTTTCTACAAGCTGGAATGAATCTCTCAGGCTGGTACCGGCCGCACGGTCAAATTTCAGCAGGATTGAAATTGCAAGAAGCAATTGTATCAACGTAGCACCCAGCGTGACCCACTTCACCATGTTATGGCGATCCTTGGGTAATACCAATACAATAAAAATTGCAATTACCGGTACAAAAGTGATGTATGTGAGCAAATTTCCTGTCATCACATTTCATTCAAAAGAAACCACAAGATCAGTATCACTGACAAAAACATCCAGATCAATTGCATCTGCAAATTGTAAGATTGCTGCTTTTTGAGGAGCCCACCCACGAGTCCTGCGAAGTAAGCGGTGAAGTTAACCAAGCCATCCAATAAGTGCTTATCGACAAACTGCACAAGCTTTGACAAAACCACCGTAGACCTAGCCGCCATATGCAGACTGGAATCAATCACCTGTCTATCTAATTTTTGGCAAAAAGCGCTCAATCGGTTATAAGGAGTCACCACTACAAGTTGATAGAATTGGTCCAGATACATGCCATGATGGGATAATAACCAGACACGATCTGCACGGTGGTTTAAAGCGTGAGACTGTTTCCAGCCACTCCACACACCAGCGGCCGCCAGCAATAGAGAGAATGTCATTACCAGGGATGCATGCTTGGCTGACCAAGCCATACCACCAAACACCCAATCCAACAAAAAATATTCGTGCCCAAATGGGTTAACTGCGTACCAAAACCAAACCGATGCTAACGCAAGCGTCAAAAGTGGGACCAACTGTATCCAGGTTTCGGGACTTCTATCTGCACTCTTTGTTCCATAAAACACCATTTTCCATTGTCTGACCATGTAATACGCGGTGAGAAAAACAGTAAAAAAGGCTACCGCAGGGATGACCAGCCGGACGGCCGCTCCGCCATCCAGCGACCAATTCACCGCCGCTACCAGGATACCATCTTTCGAAAGGAATCCTGTAAAAAACGGCAGCCCGATTAGCGAAGCCATACAAACAGTATAACACCAGTAGGTCCAAGGCATTGCCTTTCGTAAACCGCCCATGGATCTCATGTCCTGAGGATCCGGAACATTCTTCTGGTGATGGAAATAGTGAATAACAGCTCCAGCTGCAAGAAATAGTCCGGCCTTGAAAAATGCGTGTGTCCATAGGTGAAAGAAGGCCATTTCCCGGGCACCCACGCCGATGGCCATGACCATATAGCCCAGTTGTGAGATCGTGGAATACGCAAGCACTTTCTTTATATCAAATTGAGTCATGGCGAAAAATGCCGCCATTAACGCGGTAACAGCACCTACAATTGCTGTGAGAATCCGGACTTCTTCAGGAAATGCAGCACCCATCCTGACAAGTAAGTAAACACCGGCAGCTACCATAGTAGCCGCGTGGATCAGGGCAGAAACCGGCGTAGGCCCCGCCATGGCATGAGGCAACCAGGTGTGAAAAGGAAATTGAGCAGATTTACCCATCGCCCCTAACAAAAGCCCCACTGAACCGATAATAGTCCAGGTATTTTCCGTCGCGGAGATAGATGAAATCAGAAATGTGTCTGCACCTAGCCCCAAAAAGAAAATCCCACCAAGGAGGCAAACGTCCGCCACTCGATTCGTGATGAACGCATTTCTGGCAGCACTGGCCTTTTTCTTATCAGAAAACCAAAAACCGATCAACAGGTACGAGAAAAAACCGACCAGCTCCCAGAAGAGGAATAACAGCAACAGATGATCAGCGCCTAACAGTCCAATCATGGCAGAAGTAAAAAGGCCAAGTTTGAGATAGTATCGAAAGACGCCTGGTTCGCGTTCCATATACGAAAAGGAAAAAATGTGAACCAGCATCGATATCAACAGAACCAGGGCGACTAATATCACCGCCAGCCGGTCAATATTCCACGCAAAGTCGAGGTTCGGTAACCACTCCCAGGCAACCTTTGCTGGCTCCAGGGCAAAAAGACTATACGTGACCAGGATAATTCCCGTCAGTAGAAATAGGCTCACCGCCGGTAAAATGAAATACCTCCTTTTCACGAGGTAAATCGTCAACCCACAAAAGGCAGGAAGGATCAGCGCGAGGATATAGATGCTAAAGGTTGTCAATGTCCCAATTGATTTAGCTTATCCAGGTCAGAGGCCTTAAAATATTTTACGATATGAAGAAGCAACGCCAGGGCCACTCCAATTTCGGCTGCTGCTATCACAATGGTGAAAAGGGCAAATACTTGGCCGGCGCCATCGCCTGTTTGCCTGGAGAAGACCACCAGATTAAGGTTAGCCGCATTGAGAATCAATTCGGCCCCGATCAGTACAAAAATCAGGTTTCGCTTAGCTATTATAACGAATAATCCGATGGCAAAAAGCGCTGCGGCTATGTACAACCCAATTTCAGTCATTACCATCGATATCAGCACTTTTTTGAGCGATAAAGGTTGCCCCCACAAGAACGACCAAAAGAATAAAGGCAATCAATTCAAAGGCCAGAAGGTATTCGGTCATGAAAGCAATGCCAATTTCCGAAATAGTGTAAGCAAACGCCTTGGGAGGGGTTTGAATTATATTCAGATTTACCAACATTTTGACTAGTAAAAACAAGAAGAATCCCGCTACCAGGGTCGCTGGTAAAACCAATTGCCTACCACTCAGAAGTTTACCAGTCTTCGCACGCTTGGTAAGCATAATACCAAATGCCAATAACACCACAATGCCTCCAGCATATACCAATACCTGAACCACCGCCAACAAATCAGCTTTCAACAAGGCATAGATTGCCGCAAGGCTCAACAACACAACAACCAACAATACTGCCGCTCTGATCACATCTTTGACCAGGACGATACCCGCAGCTGCCAAAATTGACGTTAGGCCAAAAAATACTAATATGCCTTCCTCAAAGGTCATGAGTCCGTATCTGGTTTCTTAGGTGGCCTGGGTTTAGGCACAAATTTAGGCTTGGCACTGGCGGGGACCTTTACTTTGGGCTTGTTGGTGCCAGTGCCTGAACCGGCCGCCGTTTTCGTCTGCGCCATTTGCTTTGACTGTTGGTGATGTTCGAGTGCTTGTTTTTTTTCCAGGATTTCGAGAGGGGTCATGGTAGCAAAAGCATAGTTGTGAGCCTCCACATCAAACTCACTAAAGTCATATACCTTGGTCATCGTTAGACACTCCGTTGGGCACACCGTAGTACATAGCCCACAGAAACAGCACTTCGCCATGTCTATGTCAAATTTGGCCGCATGAATTCTTTTTGGGGTGCCATCCGAGGTGGTGCCCATATCCTCAACCGCTCTGATTGGTTCAATATCGATACAATCCACTGGACATACCTTGGCACATTTGTCACAGACTATACAATCGTCAATTTCGTTGTGTAGTCGATATCGACCATTATCTGGAACCGGAAATGACTCAAAAGGATACTGTAGGGTGACAGTACCTTCTTTAGTATCGAAATACCGGGGATCCTCGATGCTCAAGGGTTTTCGACGTTGCCTCACCTCAAACAAGTGCTTGAGTGTCAGTCGCAATCCCGCCATCATGGTCGCTCCGGCCGATCCTATGCGCTGCAAATATTCCATCCTTTACAAATTTACATTACCCATAATCTCCACATACTACATAGGAATACAAGAATTAATGCAGCTGGTGTGAGGTACTTCCAGGACATGACCATCAATTGATCTACTCTCAGCCTTGGAACTGTCCATCGAATCCACATTTGAATGAAAACGACAACCATCGTTTTGGTGACCAGCCAAATAACACCCCAGATCGGTCCTGTTGTAGCTATCCCAAGGTTCAAGCCAAAAACATTGGGCAAGGGCGACTGCCAGCCACCAAAGAATAGAAAGACCGTTAGAAAAGATATGAGTAGCATCATACCATATTCTGCTAACATGAAAATCCCAAATCGAAACCCAGAGTATTCTGTGTGATAACCAGCAATAACCTCTGACTCTGATTCCGGAAGATCGAAGGGGGCCCTGTTGGCCTCCGCCAACCCGGAAATGAAAAAAATCAGGAGAACGGGCAAAAGCACTGGCGCCCGAAAGATATTCCATGTTACAAATCCGCCAATCGCCGAAACATCCACCCCCAAACTCGAAATACCAAACAGAAAATTTTCATGACCTATACCTTGCTGTAAGGTCATTTCCTGCAAATCCATGGATTGGCAAATCATCACAACGCAAAGGACGCTGAGCCCCATAGGGATCTCGTAAGAAATAATTTGTGCCACCGACCTCATGGCGCCGTACAGTGAAAACTTATTATTAGACCCCCATCCAGCCAGCAACACACCCAATACATCGAGAGAAACAATAGCCAGAAGAAACAATACACCCGTGGCAACACCACTTCCGGGCAATTGCTCACTGAGGGGCAATACTGAATAACCCAGGAATACCGCAGCAAAAACAATCAAGGGTGCCAGTAAGAATAATATCCTATCTGCCTTTAGCGGCACAATATCCTCTTTCTGCAACATTTTTAATAAATCGGCGATGGTCTGGAGAATACCCTTCGGACCCACCTCCATCGGGCCCAAACGGTTTTGAATGAAAGCCGATATCTTGCGCTCACCGTAAACCCCGACGACCACAAATCCAAGTAAAAAAGGCAGATAGAAGAAAAATGTCATAACCCGTACGGACAGATTAACCCAATTACCCGAAAGTCGGTTCGAAATTAGTGGCTTTGAACATTATAATCTTCCAGTCAGCAAGATAGTTTAGCTGCTCAATCCATTGAGGTTTTCATCCGGTCATGTGGCTCCATAAGTGAAATTCGGTCACCATCAAATTTCGATGCTTTCGGAAAGTACTCATTTGTGCTGCATGTGCGCAACAATTGCCTCAGCTGATTAAAAGCGCAAGGCACAACTAAGGAAAAAGGGTTTTAACTTGGCCACAGGAAAACTAAAAGTCGACTTATGACTGGCAAGATCATCGTCGTGATGGGCGTAAGTGGTACTGGAAAAACCACTGTAGGTAAACTATTATCCAATCGTACCAAATTGCCCTTTTTCGATGCGGACGACTTCCACCCCAAGCGGAACATCGAGAAAATGCAAGCGGGCCAACCGCTTGATGATCAAGACAGAGCGCCATGGCTTCAATTGTTGGCACAGAACATCGCTGACTGGAGAAAGGGTGGCGGGGCCATTCTAGCCTGCTCGGCACTGAAAGAAAAATATCGGCAAACATTATCGGGATCAGACACGGCATCAATTTCCTGGGTGTTTCTTGATGGATCATTCGACCTCTTGCTAGCAAGAATGAGTAACCGGAAAGGGCATTTCATGCCAAAAGATCTCCTGGAATCTCAATTGGCCACCTTAGAAAGACCTGCTAATGCCATTACGATTGATGTTTCCGCATCGCCGGAGGATATAATAACGCAAATACTACCCCAACTAAAAGTTTGACTTTTGGGAAACTCGCAAGAAATGAATTGGCTGGCTGAATACGGTCCCTGGATTCCCGTGATATTCCTATCCCTGGCTGGTCTTGGGTGCCTCTATTTGCACAGGTACATCACTTCTGACGAATATGATCCAGAGATCAAGAAAAACGCTGCCTGGCTGAAGTTTCTGGCGGGCTTTTTCTTTGTATTGGCGGTGTTGGCCGCGCTAAGACTCCTCTGGCAGCATTTTTAGTGAAACGAATCTTTAGCTGGTTGGGCAGGCATCTGGCCTCACCTGCGTCTTAGGTTTCCTCAGACTTAATCCACTTTGGCACTTTTGGAGCCTTATAAGATTGCATCATGCCCAGCAACTCATAGGGAGAGACAGATTGTAGCAACATCTGCCGATTTGACCGGTTGAGGAAGCCATATTTCATCGTATCGTCCAAATATTGCAACAGGGAATCAAAAAAGCCATCGGTATTGACCAACCCAACGGGCTTTTGATGCAAGCCAAGCTGTGCCCAAGTGATGAATTCAAAGAGCTCTTCCAACGTACCATAACCACCAGGCAGGGTGATCACTCCGTCACAAAGCTCATGCATTTTCATCTTCCTTTCGTGCATGGAGTCTACCCTGATCATCGAAGTGAGTCCATCATGAGCCACCTCCTTGGTATCCAAAAAATGTGGTATCACGCCCACTACTTCCCCACCAGCTTCCAAAGCAGCATCGGCTACCTGCCCCATTAGACCAATCCCACCTCCACCGTACACCAGGCGAATGCCTTCCTTCGCCAATAACTGCCCTGTGGCAATGGCCACTTCTTTAAAAGCCTTCTCCGTTCCCGAACTGGAACCACAGAAAACCACAATACTTTTCATAGAGTTATGCTAATAAAAATTGTAATACATCAGTGTTTGCCAAACGCTTTTTTCAAGACATCCATTTTGATGGACAGCTTTTGTTTCAAAGGTACATTTTGCAATTCCTCCAACATCTTCTCACCCACTTTTTCGATCGCTTTCATAGGGCGAAGCATCACCTTAAAGTGCGTAATTTGCTGGGCTTCATTCCAGCTGATCATATCGATGCCATCAATCTGTATGCCATCGATTTCAGCGTTGAACTCCAAAACCGCGTCATTAGAATTGCTCAATTCCTTGACATACTCGAAATACTGCGCCTTCTGAAACATACGAAAAGCTGCGGTGAGATACATGGTGGTCAAGGCCTTACCTTCTTGTGGCTTGAACAGGATGGGTGAGTAGAAAACACAATCATCCGCCAGCAATGTCTTCAGATCGGATGGATTATTGGTTGATACGGCATGATGCCATTGTGCTAAAGCGGTAGCCATAACAGGGAAGTTAACAACTTTTTCGTAGCTTGATTGTCTGAACATTACCTCCGACAACAATGAAAAGACGCAATTTCCTTCAACTTTCTTCTCTTACTTCGATGGTGCCATTTCTTGCTACGGCAGGGTGTAGCAATGAAATCGAAAGTCAGGAAGAAACACAAAGTCCTCCTGGCTTTGATCTGGAGGAATGGACGGTCGACCGTTTGCAAGCCGCAATGACCCAGGGGGAATATACTTCGCGAAAAATTTGCGAACTATACCTGCAAAGGATTGAGGAAATAGACCAGGCGGCAGATGGCTTAAATAGTGTCATAGAAGTTAATCCCGAGGCACTCCAAATCGCTGACAAGATGGACCAGGAAAGAGATTCGGGGAAGATAAGAGGTCCACTCCATGGTATCCCCGTTATGATCAAGGACAACATAGACACGGGTGATCGGATGATGACGACCGCAGGGTCGCTGGCTCTTGTCGGTTCCACAGCACCCGACGATGCTTTCATCGTCAAAAAGTTGCGTGAAGCCGGAGCAGTGCTCTTGGGTAAAACCAATCTCAGCGAATGGGCCAATTTCAGGTCTTCCAGGTCCTCCAGTGGCTGGAGTGGTCGCGGCAGACAGACCCGCAATCCTTTTGCGCTTGATAGAAACCCGTGCGGATCGAGTTCCGGCTCCGGGGCGGCAGTATCTGCGAACCTGTGCGCTTTGACCATTGGCACGGAAACCAATGGTTCCATCGTCTGCCCTTCCTCTGCCAACGGCGTTGTAGGGATCAAACCCACGGTGGGGCTTTGGAGTCGAGATGGTATCATCCCAATTTCTGTTACGCAAGATACGGCCGGACCCATGGCAAGGACAGTCACAGATGCCGCCATTCTATTGGGTCAACTAACGGGTATTGACGCGTCAGACCCCATAACTACAGAAAGTGCCGGAAACAGTTTTACAGACTACACCCAATTCTTACGCGAGGACGGTCTTACCGGTGCTCGCCTCGGTATATTAAAGTCGGTTTTCGGTTACCATGAGGCGGTAGATCTCGTGTTTGAAAAACTCCTGACAACAGTTGAATCCAAAGGTGCCACTGTTATAAAAGATCTCGTCTTGACAGAACGAGGAGCTTATGGAGACTCAGGATATCAAGTACTCTTGTACGAGTTTAAGGACGGATTGAACAAATACCTCGCCACCAGAAAAGAAGCAATGGTTAGTTCACTTGCGGAGCTCATTCAATTCAATAAAGACCATGCGGACCAAGAGATGCCATACTTCCAACAGGAGCGGCTGGAGGCGGCTGAACAAAAAGGTGACCTCTCCGAACCTGCTTACCAGGAAGCATTAGCACGTTCATTAATGGTGTCAAGAGAGAGTATAGACAAGACCTTGTCGGAAAACAACCTGGACGCCATCATCGGCGTAACCGGAGGCCCCGCCTGGCCCATAGATGTAATCAACGGTGATCATTTTGGCACGGGAAGTTCCTCGCCAGCAGCCAGGTCCGGATACCCCAATATCACCTTACCTGTTGGATTTGTGCATGGACTACCCGTAGGTATGTCCATTTTCAGCGGAAAATACCAGGAACCAAAACTGCTGACACTGGCTTACGCCATCGAGCAGGCTACTAAAGTGCGCAGGGCCCCAGGCTTACCTAAAACGTTGACCCTTCCTTAGTAGCAACCTTTTCGGACTTGTATTAATGCTGTCATTATCTATAACAAGACTGCAGGAGCAAAACTAAAATTGACTATTTTCATCATAAGATTGCCCAGTTACTCGGATGAACATAATAATAGTTGAGGACGACCCATTGATCGCGGCAGACCTGAAGCGAATTGCTCAAGAAGAAGGCCATCTTGCTCATTGTCTCACCAACAGCTTTGACAGGCTATTTCAACTATTCCAGGACGTGCAACCGGACCTTTTAGTGCTCGATTACAAATTATCGGATCAAGTTACCAGCACCGAACTCATCCAGCGGATCATAGCCGTGGCCAATCCACATCTCGTCTATGTTACTGCCTATTACGATCCTGATACGGTAGACGAAATCATCAAAACCAATCCAGACGGTTACATAGTGAAGCCTTTCAGAATGGACCAGGTAATCGCGGTTTTACGGGGTGTGGACAGAAAGGTACAAAAACGTCAACAAGCCATGAAAGACTACCGAATTTCCCCAAGAGAGCTGGAAGTACTTTCTCTATTATCAAAAGGATTCAGCTCTGTCGACATTGGAAAAGCACTGAAAGTATCAAAGTACACCGTAGACACACATCGAAGAAACATGCTCCAAAAAGTAAACCTGGGAACAACCGTCGAGTTGGTGGAATTGGCTAAAGAATCTTCCCTGATTTAGGATTTCACCGATTGCATTCGTGCTAACTCCGAGGGTAAGCCCAATGGCAAATGCTCCTCATCCGGCCACAACTTCAAGGAAAGTTCTATGAGTGCCCCCGGATTATTCGACGTTTCTACAAGTCCCCCATACTTATCGGCCAGCACATAAATAAGTTCATAGCCAAAAGAACCCTGTTTGGCCCATTTAAAATCTTCAGGAAACCCTGGACCATTGTCTTCAACGGCCATTTCCAGAGAGTCTCCAGCCCGTTTCATGCCAATACTCACAAAAGTGCCCCCCTCCGTTACCAGGCCATACTTGCTGATATTGGTAATCAGTTCATTGATAATAAGCCCTACGTGCACCGTTTTTTCAATACTCAACTGCAAGTCTTCATCAATACTTATTTGTACTTCAGTCTGTTGTCCAGAGGGAAAGTTCGCGACAAGAAAAGAGACATGTTGCCGGATATAATCTGCCAGCCTTATTCGAAAAATCATCTCCTCACTATAAAGCTTGCCGTACACAGCGGCCAAGGACAGGACACGATTCTGGGCATCTGCCAAGGCGGTTCTCACCTCCTCATGGTGTGCCTTGGCTGATTGAAGATTGAACATACTGGAGATCATCTGCAGGTTGTTTTTAACTCTGTGATTCAACTCTCGGAGCAAGTTCCTGATCAGGTGATTATTCTTTTTTAGTGTCGAATTAGCGTCTTCTATCTTGATTAATTGTTGCCTGTTTTGAAAGGCGTAGACATATGAAAAAGCCGTTACAAGGACAAATGACTGGGTAGTGTTAAAGTAAAAAAGCTCATCTGCAAAATCGGCATACTCATTTAAGTGCCAACCATTCCGGAGCATCACTTTAATGAGAATAAAGACCAACGAACTATATATTGAAACCGCGATTCTCCCTGTAGCGTCCGGGATAATCAAAAAACCTAGTAACACCAGCGAGAAAAGGTAGTTTTCCGAGCCAATGTCAGCCAAAAAGTAGTTATACGGAATGAGTGCTAGCGGGAATAGTAAAAAAAGGTACGAGACTGCAAAGGCGTATCTTCTAAAGTGGTTGAGTAAGATCGGCGGCACAAATACCCCCACAAGCAGGTAATGAAAAAATGCAAGCGAATACCTCCCAAAGAGGAGGTCCCTGAGTGAATACATCACTGTGATTACCAGGACCGCAACAACACAGATAACATTGAGTATCCTAACTCTAACTACTTCCTCATTGGGCATCACATTAGTGTCTACGCCCGCATCGAAAACTTTCCGCAGAGGATCCCAAATAGCCATAAATCTTCAGAGAAGTCTGTATACCGCCCCTACGTAAGATAAGCAATGATTGTGTCCTCTGCGAATATGGGCCGGGGATTAAGCGGTCGGAACCGACTTACCCTTTTGCATGGCATCAAATAGTAAATCCACTACGATTGTAAACAACTCGGCCTCCTTTTTTTCATTCAGGATGGGTAGATTGATCTCTTTATTAAGAAAGTCCACAGTGTTTGCCTTGATCTCAGATATATCGTCTCCGGGATTGACCCCCTCAGCCGCATCGGTAATAAGCCTGAGCACTTCCGGGGGCAACTCTTGCTCCAACTTTGCCAGCACTTTCAATAAGGCCTTGCGAATAAATTTACCTTCGGCCTTTTCTCCAAGAATCGGAACGTTGATCTTTTCATTCACCTTGGCTGTAATCCAGTCTATTTGGGCATCATCTAGTATCATGTCTTATTTGGTTATTTTTAAAAGAATCCAGATTCGCAATCTAATAATTCCACACAACTAATCGGTCGTATGTCCAAAACAACCATCAACAAGCAACAACTGGCCTTGGAGTTTATTTCAGTGGTGTTCGCTGTGTTATTAGCCCTTTTTCTGAATGCGCTACGGGAAACGATGTATGCCAACGAATTACTCTCAAGGGTGAAGGTTACCATCAGCGAAGAGATCGTCAAAAACGACAGCCTGCTTCGCGAAAGTTTTGCCTACCGTCGTAAACTGGTTCAGGACTTGCGCAACAAGGAGTACGTGGTTCAAAAAATACCCATCAAGGAATTAGATATTGACATTTCAAATGACAGAGCGCTGGAGTCTCTTTTTCGTCGTAGCGTATTTCACTGGTCCAACTATGTGGATCGGGTGCTTGTCCGCAGCAATGAATCCACAAGGACCTTGGTATTGGGAGACAAGACTTACCGGCTGGAAATAAGGAAGGATACGCTGCTCATGCTAGGGATTGGAAACATTCGGCTTAGAACCGCGGGTATTAGCAATCAGTCCTGGAATATAGCCCAGGCTACCAACGTATTAGTAGACATGGATTTGGATCTTGTGAGAACGCTCTCCCAACTCAATAAGCTTCAGGAAGATTATCTAAAAACCAGCGACAAAGCCATTGATATGATCTACGAGGGCAAACCACAGGTGGTCTCTGTGCTGGAGGACATGGTCTATTACGAAAGTCAAATCATCAAAACAGATTCGATTATGCTGGTTTTACTAGAGAAATAGTTCACTCCACTCATATAAAAATGCTCATCCGCTCTAAGAGAGGTTACTAAATTCGTTGACCCTCAAATACATCATTTAGACACACCCGCCATGAAGAAGCTTGCACTTGCCATACTCCTATTCGTTGCCTCCACAGCACTTTTTGCGCAACTCAACTCGAAGAGAACACGACAGTACCTTGAAAAAGCACGGCAAGATTGGGGGGTCCCGGGGATGGCCGTAGCCATAGTCAAGGATAAGGAGATCATTTTCAATGAAGGATTTGGCATCAGAGAAAAAAATGGAAACGAAATGGTCGATGGTCAAACGCAATTTGCCATCGCTTCAAATACCAAGGCTTTCGTAGCTTCAGCACTTGCTACCTTGGTCGCCGATCAAAAAATTCAATGGAACGATAAGGTGGTTGACTACTTACCGTATTTCGAACTGTACGACGCCTATGTGACGCAGGAGACGACCATCCAAGATCTACTTTGCCATCGGGTGGGATTAGGGACTTTCAGTGGGGATGTCATCTGGTACAAATCCCAATTGACAGCAGAGGATGTGATCAAACGGGTCAAGCACCTTCCACCAGCCTACTCGTTTCGCGCTGGGTACGGATATTCCAATCTCATGTTCATTACGGCTGGGGAAGTCATTAGAACAGTTACCGGCAAACCGTGGAACCAATACGTAAAGGAGCAATTCTTCTTACCATTGGGCATGTCCCGAACCATCACTTCTATCAGTGATTTGGACACAAAAAATGCTGCCACTCCGCACAAGTCCTCAGAAAGAAATAAGCCGATCCCCTGGGTTAATTGGGACAATATGGGAGCTGCTGGCGGGATCATCTCTACCTCTACCGACATGGCCAACTGGCTTCTCATGAACTTGGATAATGGACAATGGGGTTCCGAAATGCTCCTGGCACCTGAGCAGCAAAATAAATTGTGGACCCCCCATAATAGCTTTGTTATTTCTGAAGCGTCTCCCCAACAAATCCCGGGAAGGAACTTCAACGGGTATGGACTAGGGTGGGGCCTGTTTGACTACTTTGGAAGAAAAGTGGTGACCCATAGCGGTGGATACGATGGCATGTACTCTCGTGTCTTAATGATGCCTAAGGAAAAAATAGGAATCGTCGTACTAACCAATAGCATGTCGGGTATAAGCCTCCCACTATGTCTGCAAATCCTTAATGATTTTATTGGGGAGGATGATCGCGACTGGTCCTTGGATTTCCTGAATCGTTCGGGGAACGAGGATACAAGGATCGCCCAGATCAAGGAAGCCAGAATAAACGATACCAAACCATCCAAATCACTGAGCAAGCTGGCAGGAATATTTGACGCCCCTATGCACGGCAAGATCGTTGTTAAAGAAAATGATGGACAACTGGAACTCTCCTTTGAAAATGCCCCCGATCTCAGTGCTAAGCTCACGCATTGGCATCTTGATACCTGGCAGATCAACTGGGATCAGTCCCACGCCTGGTTTGATTTTGGTCTTGTATCCTTTCTATTTGATTCTAAAAGAACAGTGACGGGCCTTGAATTTGATGTACCAAATGGAGATATTTTCTTCGATGAACTGGTTGTAACGAAAGTTAACTGAGCAACCAAGGCTGAAAATGCTTCTCCGGAACCCGGGTGCCTGAAACAAGATACGCCGTGGCTGGTCTGGTTCCGGTACTCGATAGGTATGATCTCAAGCGGTTGACAGTTCCTTCATGCCCATCCATTAATTGCAATCCAGACCAATTCGTAATGGTCTCTTCAAAATACTTAAAATGCGTACACCCAAGGACCAAAGTTGAGAAAGCTGCCAGGTCAATGTCTTTGGTCTGCTGCATTAGATAATCAGTAACCTCTTTACCATGAAAAATACCTTTCTCAGCCAATTGCACCAACCCAGGCATAGCCAGGCAACTGATCTGTGTTGCCGCATCGAGCTTCGCAACTAACCTGTGGAATTTAGGTTCTCTCAAAGTAAAGTCGGTAGCAAAAACCAGCACCTTCTTGGTCCCAGCCATTTTAAGCGCAGGCTTCAATGCGGGCTCCATACCAATTACCGGAAAATTGAACTGATCACGAAGTGTATCTGCTGCCGCACTTGTGGCCGTATTGCAAGCCAAAACAAGTGCTTTCAACTCGTAAGTTTCCAGGAGCTTTAACACCGACAACCGGGTATGGTGAATGATCTCATCCCGGCTTTTTGTTCCATAGGGGACATGCTCCAGGTCGGCATAGTAGACAAAAGCTTCATTGGGGAGGGCTGCTCGCGCTTGCTTCAAGACAGTCAATCCCCCCATACCACTGTCAAAAAGACCTATTACCTTCGTCTTCTCCATAAAAAAAATCCTCTCCCAGTCAGGAGAGGATCTGCAAGCAAAGAGTTAATAATTAAATTCTATGTTAAATATAGTAGTGGGAGACTATTTCTACGCTGCCCAAGCAAAGAAAATCAGTTGGTCATCGCTACCAAGAGGTCACTTTGCGTGATAATGTGAACATGTCGCTCATCGTCTCGGACCAGAAGGGCCTTGTTCTCCTTACTGATCAAGGACGAAAGTACATCCACAGTATTATCCATCCCCACAAACTGAAAGGCCGGATCCATAATTTCAGCTACAGAATGATCCTTCAATTCCGGGTTTTCCAAAAGACTCTTCAAGACCTTAGTATCAGACAAACTTCCAACAAATTGATTGGCCTCGACCACCGGAGCCTGGTCGATCCCCTTTTTGTTCATTTCCAAAATCGCCTGACCTACAGTCAGACTCTTGTCGATAGTATGTAGTGTAGACGAGCCATTCCTATTTTCAATGATATCCTTAGCAGTAGCAAATTTTCTGGACTCAAGAAAACCATGATCCTTCATCCAGTTGTCATTGTAGACCTTGCCCAAATATCGAGTTCCGTGATCAGGCAGGATGATTACCATCACATCGTCAGCTTTCAAATGCTCCCTGGCATACTCCAACGCCCCGAAGACCGCCGAGCCGCAAGACCAGCCAATGAACAAACCCTCCTCTCGTGCCAGCCTCCGTGTCATTATCGCCGAGTCCTTGTCTGTGACCTTCACAATGTGATCCACCTGGCTGAAGTCTACATTCTGAGGAAGAATGTCCTCCCCAATGCCTTCGGTCAAATACGGATAGACCTCATTTTCATCAAAAACGCCAGTTTCCTTATATTTTTTGAATACCGATCCATAGGTATCAATTCCCACAGTCTGAATATCAGGATTTTGAGCTTTGAGATATTTACTGGTACCGCTGATGGTACCACCAGTCCCCATACCGGCTGCATAGTGCGTTATTTTACCTGCGGTATCTCTCCATATCTCGGGTCCCGTTGTAGCTACGTGAGCTTCCGTGTTAGAGGGGTTATCATATTGATTCGGATAAAAGGAATTGGGTATGTCCTCATTCAATTTCTTCGCCACTGAATAATAAGACCTTGGATCCTCGGGCTCCACGTTAGTCGGGCAGACAATCACTTCGGCACCAACTGCTCTGAGTATGTCAATCTTCTCCTGACTCTGTTTGTCAGCCAAAGTAAATATGCACTTGTACCCTTTACCAATTGCCACCAATGCCAATCCCATTCCGGTATTCCCTGACGTGCCTTCAATGATGGTACCACCTGGCTTCAGTATACCTTGAGCTTCTGCATCCTCGATCATCTTCAGCGCTATTCGATCCTTTACCGAGTTGCCTGGATTGAAGTATTCGACCTTTACAAGTATCGTTCCCTGGATTCCCTCAGTAACCTTGTTAAGCTTTACTAAAGGTGTATCTCCAATAGTATCAATGATAGAGTTATAGTATTTCATTTTGGGTATGTACTAGACCGCAAAGCTAGCATTTTGCTACATTGAATCCGATCAAATTGAATCAATGAATTGATAGGGGTAGGTAAACGCAATTCAAATCGAATCAAAACATTATTTACACAATTCCCAATTACCAAATTGTAATTGCGCAAATCAGCCCAATACATCTATTATATTTGGCTAAATAAAAAACCACCTCAATGAATAGCCGTAGATCTTTTCTTCACAAATCCATAATAGCCACCGCGGGAAGTCTGTTGTCTGGCAAGGCGCTGACTCAAAACGTAACGAACCAGGAGCTTCCATCACTGGAAAACAGAAAAGTCCTCTTTGTCTATGGCGGATGGGATGGCCACGAACCAGTCAAGTTTCGTGACTACCTCGTGCCATGGATGAAAGACGAAGGTGCAGAAGTAGTCACATCCGACACATTGGATCCTTATACCGATGAAGGTTTGATGGAGAGCATCGATTTGGTGGTGCAAATCTTTACCATGTCCCAAATCACCGAAGACCAGGAAAAAGGGCTATTAAAAGCAGTTAAAAGTGGCGCCGGAATGGCCGGATGGCACGGCGGCATGTGCGACGCTTTTAGGACCAATGTAGAATATCAATTTATGACGGGTGGACAATGGGTATCTCATCCCGGAGGCATCATTGATTATACTGTGGAGATCGAAAAAACCGAAGATGAGGTCACAGCCGGTCTAAATGGTTTCGCAATGACCAGCGAGCAGTATTACATGCATATCGACCCCAATGTAAAGGTCCTGGCCACCACCAGATTCAACGGCGATCATGCCGACTGGATCGATGGATGCGTCATGCCCGTGACTTGGAAAAAGTACTATGGAAATGGCCGTATATTTTTTACTTCGCTAGGGCATAATCTAAGTCATGTGACCACCGTTCCCGATGCCATTGAAATGATCAGAAGAGGTTTTAAATGGGCCAGTGCCAGCAAATACGCACCAAAGGAGTCCTGGGTGTCGCCAGTCTACAAGAGTTAATACACTTTTCCGGACCAATCAGTCCGCTAGGGGCCCAATAGTTTGGAGCGACACTGTGTCACGCCGGGCATCAGATAGTCGGGTGTTCCGCTCACGATAAATCTCCTCCGTGCTGCCCACACCCCCGGCTAGTTTGCCAGGCAACTCCTCCGATCAAAAAACCCTAACCCGCCAAACCGAGCAATATGATTATATTGATTCTCTGAATTCACCTCCTCAGTATGAAAAAGATATTATTCACCCTGACATTATTGACCTTCGCAGCTATCGTCGGCTTCAGCCAAAACAGCTATTTCCCAAAAACCTTAAGCATGCAGGAACGTGCAAAAGTGATAGACAGCTGGCTGGAGGAACGTGTTGCCACCATCCTTCCGGATCTTATGAGGCGATCAGGTATCGATATGTGGGTAATTATTTCGCGTGAATACAATGAGGACCCTGTTTTAAAGACCTTTTTACCCTCTACTTGGCAATCAGCCCGCAGGACCACCATTTTAGTAGTTTATGACCAGGGAGAAGGCAAGCCACTGGAGACGCTGGCCATGGCGCGCTATGGCGTCGGTAAAATATTCAAAAAGGCCTGGGATAAAGAAACCCAACCAGATCAATGGCAGGCTCTGGCGGATCTCATCACCGATCGAAATCCACAAACGATTGGCATCAATAAATCCGAAACATTTGCGTTAGCCGATGGTATCTCCAGCACGCATTACGACCAATTGATGGCAGTACTCCCTTCCAACTTCCAAAAACGCGTGACCAATGCCGAAAACCTTGCCATCGGTTGGCTTGAGACAAGGACCGATCGTGAAATGGTGGTATACCAAAATATCGTGCGCATGGCCCATCAGATCATCTCCGAGGGATTCTCAGAAAAGGTCATCCAGCCTGGCATAACGACCACAGATGATGTGGTCTGGTGGTACAGAGATAGGATTCGGCAGCTCGGATTCACGGCTTGGTTTCACCCGTCTGTCTCCATCCAAAGGAAAGACCCGGAATCATTTGAGCATTTGAGAGCATTCTCTGACCGACCTGAAGATCAATTGGTATTGCCAGGGGATTTGCTCCATGTCGATTTTGGCATTACCTATTTGCGACTCAATACTGACACGCAGCAGCACGCCTATGTGTTGAAACCAGGGGAAACAACACCTCCGGATTATCTTAAAAATGCATTTAGCAAAGGAAATCGTGTACAGGATATTCTCACCGGAAACTTTATTTCAGGTAGAACGGGCAATGAAATACTCAAAGCCAGCCTTGATCAATGTGCGTCGGAAGGGCTGAAAGGCGTGATTTACACGCACCCCATCGGGTTCCATGGGCATGGCGCTGGTCCAACCATTGGCTTATGGGATCAGCAAGAGGGTGTTCCCGGACCTGGTGATTACCCGCTTTATGCAAACACCGCTTATTCCATAGAGCTCAATGCCGGGGTGATGATCGACGAGTGGGGTAAAGAAATACGGATCATGCTGGAAGAGGATGCGTATTTTGATGGAAAAGAAGTCCGCTATATCGACGGCCGACAAGTTGAACTAATGACGATCCCAAGAACACTAGCACCCAACAAATGATTATTGGATCTTCCCGTTTTTTAGGGTAAAAACAGCTACAAGAGCCGAAAGAAATGCCAATCCAGCGCTCAGCATAGCGCTGATCCGATAAACATTTATAAATCCGCGCTCGAATATTTTTTCCAGGTCCCCGGCCTGAGTACCCGAAAGGCCAGGTGGTGCAATGGCATCACCCAGGTTTTCAGCCTCCATCAGCACTGCATTTCTGGTTTCAGGAGTAAGGTTCCACTCCACAATCGAGCCATTGACAAACTGAACAAACAGCAACACCGCCATAGCACCCAGGACGGCATTCATAAACGTTCCAGCAATTCTTGTAACACTATTGTTAATGCCTGAAGCGATCCCGGATCTGCTTTCCGGTACCGCACTCATCACAGCGGTCGTAAGCGGTACTACGGTAATGGCCATGCCCAAAGCAAAAGTGAATATGCCTGGAAAAAATGTAGTCCAAAACGCCGATGGTCCGGTAGTCTTACCGATAAGGCTAAGTATCAAAAAGCCAATCCCAGCCAGTGTAGGTCCAAAGATCAAAAAGTACCTTGGACCATACCTGTCAGTCAATCTCCCGGCAACCGAGGCGAGGGATACCATGAGTATTGAAAATGGCAAAAAAGTCAAGCCCGCCTGCAATTGGGAATACCCTTGTATCTGTACCAGATTCAGAGGCAAAAACAATATCATGCCACCCAGCGCCGCATAGAGGAAAAATGAAAGTACGTTGACTCCAGAAAATACGCGGCTCTGAAAAACATCAAAGGGAACCATCGGTGTTATCACCTTTCTTTCAACCACAATGAAAGCCAGAAACGACAGCAATCCCACCGCAATACTCGACTGAACCCAGATGTTTTCCACACCGAGCTCTGGTATTTCGAGAAGCCCAAATGTGAAAAGACCCAACGAAAGCACAAGCAGCAAGGCACCTAACCAATCAGTTCTTGCCGCGCCTTCGGCGCGACTTTCAGGTACCTTGAAATGCAGGATAAATAAGCAAGCAAACCCCAATGGGAGGTTGATATAAAAAATTCCTCGCCACAGACCTACCTCAGCAAGCGCTCCCCCCAGGATAGGGCCACAAATCGTAACGATGGTCGTGGCTGCCGACCATAAACCGATGGCCTTGCCTTTCTCCTGGGGGCTGAATGTTGCGGAAATGATAGACAAAGAGCCCGGGATCATCAGTGCTCCACCTAATCCCTGAATGCCACGAAACACAATCAATTGGGTAATAGATGACGATAAGCCGCACAGGAATGATCCGAGAGTGAATATCAATATGCCCCACTGGAATACTTTCACCCTTCCCACCTTATCTCCGAGACTTCCACCGATGATTATAAAAGCGGCTAACATCAGCAAGTAACTGTTAAGAACCCAAAACAACTCACTACCTTTTGCGCTAAGCTCACTCTGGAGGGTCGGCAAAATCACATTAAGCGCAGTACTATCAATGAATGCCATGCTAGAGGCAATAATCGTACTGGCCATGGTCCACCGGCCTGTGCTACAAGCCAGCGGGTAATGATGCTGGGTGGCTGGAGACGTCATTAGATAAAAAAAGGCTAACCCGAGGGCTAGCCTTATTAAAAGTCATTTACGATTATATGAATTATTCATCTTCTAATCTCAGAACAGAACTGTAGAGGATCTTACGGGCATTACCCTTCCTCAGTTCCTCCTGGACATCAGAAACGATACCCATTTTTACCTCCACGTCCACTTTCATTGACATGGTGATCTGATCTCGTTCTACTTCCGATAATTTATCCTTTTCAGTATTAACGAATTGGATGATATCTTCCTTCTCAATGAATACATCATTGGTCTGAATCTTAGGTTCCTCACCAAACTGACCGGTGTTGCGAGGCTCCCCTATGTAGATATAGCTTACAAGAGACTTCCGCTCGATCTTAGTCAATTGGGTGGCTCTTGGAAGAATTTGCTTTACCAAAATTTCATCCGTCCTGATCACCGTAACTACCATGAAGAAGAACAAAAGCATAAAGATGATATCTGGCAACGCAGCCGTAGGAATATCCTGCGACGTATCGGCACTCTTTTTAAACTTACTCATTTGCTCTTTTTTTAATCAGGATCTGCTATGGAAATTGCTCTAGGAATACCATCTCTCGACCGCAGGTACATATCACGTTGGATATCATCATCTTTGTCCAGATCAAGCCATTCCGGAGCAGTTATACCCACACGTTCGGAATAAATCTCATTGTAAGCTGCGTTCACTGCATCCAATACACCAATGTACAATTCGTAGGATGTTCCTCGATTTGCTTTGAAAGATACAATGGCATTACCACTGGTCGGATCATCCGAAGAATCGGGGTTACGTCCATGTCTATTCACGTAGGATTTAAGGCTCGAAGGAAGGCTGTTATACACTTCCACACCTTCCGGGGAGGGGTTGCCGAAATTCAAAACGAACTTCTTCACATCCTCCTTCAATTCATCCATTGTTCCAGTATAAGGCTCATTCTCGACGAGCAACTTATCTTGAGAGTTCGCAAGGATCTTAAAGATATTGCGCTCTTGCAGTTTCAATTCTATTTCCTCCTGATTGGGGTCTGGAGGAGGTGGCAACAACATCGCGATACCTCGATCGTTGGCAATGGTCGTTGTAACCAAAAAGAATATCAATAGCAAGAAGGCAATGTCTGCCATCGAACCGGAACTTACCTCAGGTGGTTTTCTTCCGCCTCTTGCCATTATTTAATCAGTTTTGATATTTCAGTGTAAACAATACCTGCCAAAGCCAGGAATACGAAAACGTACATGGTAAGCAAACCTGCACCCACCATTTTCGAAGTACCAACTGTGGTTCTCTCAGCGTTGCCATCAGCAAGCGCATAAGTGATCAAAAAGATCACAAGCAGCCCGGCCACGCCAAGACCACTTTTCACCAGCGACTTAGGGTCACTGAAGGATTGAACCAGAGGCATGACGATTGCCGCCACTGCACAGAGTCCAACCAAAACATATCCTGATATAAGTCCTAAATCAACCATAACTTCTTAGTATTTAGGATTTAATTATTTCGAAAGATTGTGCTTCACCAAGATATCTACAAGAGATATAGAAGCGTCTTCCATGCTATTAACAAGCGAATCGATCTTAGAAACCAGGTAGTTGTAGAACAATTGCAGGATAACGGCCACAATCAGACCACCCACAGTTGTCAAGAGTGCCACTTTGATACCATTTGCAACAAGTGAAGGAGATACGTCTCCGGCCTCTGCAATCGCATCGAATGCACCGATCATACCAATTACCGTACCCATGAATCCAAGCATAGGAGCCAGGGAGATGAATAGCGATATCCAAACCATGCCTCTTTCCAGTTTACCCATTTCAACGGATCCGTAAGAGATGATTGATTTCTCGACCATTTCGATACCTTCAGACATTCTCATCAGGCCTTGGATGAATATGGACGCAACAGGTCCTCTTGTGTTTCGGCAAACGTCTTTGGCTGCCTCCACACCTCCTGAATTCAAAGCGTCTTCAACGCTAGCTAAAAGCTTTTTAACATTGGTAGTCGCCAGGTTGAGTGTGATAATTCTCTCAATAGAAATGGCTAGACCTAAAATCAAACAGAGTAGTACGATGCCCATAAATTCTGGTCCACCATCAATAAACTGCTGTTTAACAACTTGATGAAACCCGGGCTCTGCAGCTTCTACAGGTGCTTCCACCACTTCCTCTACTGGAGCAGGCTCCTCTTCTACGACTGCTTCTTCTGTGGCCAAGCTATCAGTGGCCTCAGTGCTCACTGTATCCCCAGCTGCTTCATCTTGTGCTTGGGCGTTTGTGTACGTGAACGTCAAAACGCCAGCTAGCATCAAAAGAGTAAATAACTTTTTCATAATCTGTTTGGTAGTCTTTCGGTTAAGTTTAATGTAAAGTTAAAAGTTAAATAGTACGTCAATTTTTATATAAAACTGCGCAGAGAGGAAGGGATTCGAACCCTCGATACCCGGTTAGGGTATACACACTTTCCAGGCGTGCGCCTTCAACCACTCGGCCACCTCTCTTCAAATCTATACCCATTTTTCCAGGCTAGGCCAACAAATAAATCAATAAAAAAGACTTTTTGCAAATTTTGGAGTCCTAGGCATCCATTTCACCAGCCAGGGGCAGTTGCAGTTGCATTTTTACATTTTCTGTTGATTCTTCGTTGGCTAATAAAAACATGAGTTTGGTAACTGCCGCTTCCGAGGTAATATCTGTCCCACCTATAACACCAATTTCCTCCAGTACCTTACTGGACTCGTATCTTCCCTGTATCACCTCCCCACCGCTACATTGACTCACGTTGAACACAACAACTTCTTTCTGTACTACCCTTTTTAAACCCTCAAAAAACCAGGGTTCCTTCATGGAATTTCCAGAACCAAAGGTCTCAAGGACTATGCCTCGCAAACCTGGCATCTCCAACAAGTGCTCAAATGAGCTGCGGCACAAGCCTGGAAAAATTTTCAATAGGATCACGTTAGGATCAAATCCTGATCGGTAGTGGAGTCGATTAGATTTCCATTTAATGAAGTTGCGATGGAAGTACTCTATGAAGATACCGGAACGTGCCAATCTCGGATAGTTTTGAGACTCGAAGGCGGCAAAAGTGCTGGACCTGACCTTCTGAGATCTGTTTCCTCTTATCAATGCGAAATTGAAGTAAATCGCTACTTCTGATATTACTGGTTTACCATTTTCTCGGGCAGAGGCTATCTGAATGGCCGTAATTAGGTTTTCGCGTGCATCAGACCGGAGCTGGCCGATAGGGATTTGAGCCCCCGTGAAGATGATGGGTTTAGTAACACCCTGGAACATATAACTAATGGCGGAAGCAGTATAGGCCATTGTATCGGTTCCATGCAGCACAACAAATCCATCAAAGCGATCATAATTCTCATATAATATGGTTCCCAGGTCTTGCCATTCTGCCGGACCCATATCCGAAGAGTCAACGAGTTTGGGGAAAGAAACTACGGTTATTTGCAGGTCAAGCTCCTTCAACTCTGGAATACGATCAAACGCCGCCGAAAAATCGAATGGCGAAAATGCCCCGGACGGTCCTTTGACCATCCCAATGGTTCCTCCGGTGTAAATGATCAGGATTGAGGCTTCTACCTCCTTATCGGAGGTCCTGGCAATTTGAATTTTGTAATCTTTGGACAAAACAGCTTATGGTTTCAGGTTAAACAAACTGTTGGCATTGGCGGTGGTTGTAGCCACGACATCCGCGAAGGACGTATCCGGAAGAATCGCTACTAGCTTTTCAGCGACCAAACGGATGTAAGCAGGCTCATTTCTTTTACCGCGGTGAGGAGTGGGTGTTAAATAGGGGCTATCGGTTTCCAGTATCACCTGCTCCAGTCCAATTTCGGCTATGACCTTATCCAGGCCTGCGTTTTTGAACGTCAGCACTCCTCCTAGTCCCAGGTAAAACCCCATCTCACTGATTTCCCGGGCTTGATTCACGTCACCGGTAAAACAGTGAAAAACCCCAGTCAGTCCGCGAGCAGCAAATGGACGCACGATAGCGATGGTCTCATTGATCGACTCCCGACAGTGAATAGCTATGGGCAACTGGTAGCGTAAAGCCATTTCGCATTGTGCTTGCATGGCTGCTTTTTGCTGTTCGAAATACGTCTTGTCCCAGTATAAGTCAGTGCCAATCTCCCCAACGGCCAGGAAAGACCGTTTTCCCAGCCACTGCTCTACCAGATAGAGTTCCTTTTCAAATGAGGCATTGACAGAACAAGGATGCAGCCCCATCATACTATAGCACAATTCAGGATAAGACTCCTCGACGCTCAACATGGCCTCGACAGAGGTGCTATCAATATTGGGCATTAAGATTTTTCGAATGCCTGCTTTCTGCGCTCTTTCCAAGGTCTCCGGCAGGTCATCACGAAATTGCTCCATGTAAATATGGGCATGGGTCTCTATCATTCTTAGGTTGGGGTTAAAGCGCAGCAAACATAAACCCTTTGGCACTCAAAACTTGCAAAGTTGGCTCCAGGACCTGCTTTAGATTGTGGAGATATTTGGTATTATCGTGAAATACAAGAATGTCGCCAGACCTGGCATTACTCAAGGCATTCAAGGACCTGTCAGCATTAAATGAACTGTCAAAATCTCCTGAAAGTAATGACCACATGACGATTTCAAATTGTCCCTTTAAAGCGGCTAACTGGGGAGGTGTTATTCTTCCGTAAGGAGGCCGGAAAAGGCGACTATTGATGCCAGCAGTATGCACTAGTTCGTGCTGGCATTTCCATACATTCTCTACAAAGCGATCTCTGGGGCACCTCCATCCGGAAAGGTGGTGTTGTGTGTGATTTCCTAAGGAATGTCCTCGGGCTACAATTTCCCTGGTTACTTCCGGGAGCAAACGTACGTTTTCACCCACCACAAAGAAAGTCGCCCTGGCATCGAAACGGTCTAATGTTTCGAGTACATAATTGGTGGCATTTTCATCCGGCCCATCATCAAAAGTCAGGTAGATCGTCTGTTGCGCTTCCGTCTTTTTCCACTGGCAGGAAGGATAGAGCGTTTGCAGCAGTCTGGGTGTTCTGTAAGGAAACAGTCTCATCCCTGACTTCCATCCACTAGGCACGATATCATGGTAATGTCATCGTGATAAGGAGTGTCGTCGCGGAAGTCATCGAGGGACTTAAATATGAATTGGTGGAGAATGCTCAAATTCTCCAGGCCATGTGTCTTGATTATTTCCAGCAATCTCTCCAGGCCAAATTGCTCCTCTTCTTCGTTGAAAGCTTCGGTTAAGCCATCGGTATAGGCAAAAAATAGGAATTCCTCGATGTTCTCAATTTTTCTGGTTTCAAGAAACGGCAAAGGGTCAAACATGCCCAGGATAGTGGTACCTTCCTCCAGCAACTGAATTTTACCATCGTGGAATAGTACTGAGGGATTATGACCACAATTGACATATTCAAATGTACGATTGCTGAAATCATACATACCCAGAAAAAAGGTAATGAAATTGTCCCCATCACTACTTGTGTAAGTGGCATGGTTTAGCTCAGCTATGACTTCTTTCAGGTTTTGCGTCTTCCTCACTAATGTTCGAAGTGCCGCCTGAAAATTGGACATCAAGAGAGCGGCCGGCACACCCTTCCCTGACACATCGGCAATACAGACCATGAATTTGTCTTCATTCAGGGGCAAGTAATCATAGTAGTCCCCACCGATATCGTGATGTGGTAGGTAAACGGCATCGATCTTTAGGCGCGTCGATTTAGGGAGTTGCTTCGGGAATAGAAAATTTTGAACTTTTTGGCAATCTCCAACTCCTTCCGGTAAGCCTCCTGCTCCAATTGCCGTCGCGCCAATTTCTTATTTTCGATAGCGACAATCAGGATATTGGTCAAGGCCTTCAGAAAAGTAATATCTACCTGCGTATCATACCCCCCGATAAAAACCACTGCCAGCAACCGGTTTTTATGAAGCACTGGAAAAGCATGAGAAAACTCATGGAATTCGTCCTGCTCGTTAAGTTCGACAATATCCTGGTATTCCGTGTGCTTGACCGGCAAACCCTGTGACTTCCAGTCTGTAGCCGTACCGAAATGCACCTTACACTCCCACTGCCCTTCGTCTGCGAACATGGCCAGTTTCGTCACCTTCAGGTCAGCAAGTAGGGTAAACCGGTATATCCTGTACAGATCCTCCGCTGAGAGGTTATTATTGATTGCCTGAGTTACTTCTAACAGCGCATTCAATTCAAGGTCACGAATATCTCCAATCGTATTTGCCAAAATCAAGCAGAATTATGGGCCATCAGGCCACTCTTTGAAGCAAGATAGAAGTATTCCCTGAACCGTTCCCAATTAACCGCTCCAACAATTTCATCATCTACGGTTTCCAGCACACGTATCCACCCCTTTTCGCGCAGCTTCCGTAATGTGTCCAGCATTTCCTCTTCACTCAACTCGCAGGCACTCTCCAGGTCAGGAAAAGAAATTACGAAATAGAGCTCATCTAATAGTGTGAATTCAATATCACTCATTAATACCTTCGCCCTTTCCATGAATAGTGTCCGAAAACAGAAGCAATCCCCAGAAACACCATGTAAAATGGAAAGATCAAGCTGACCAAGGGGTAGTGTCTTTTACCTGAATTTAAATTGAAAAACTTGTCGGCTTGGTATAAATAAACCCACTCCGAAATCCATCGCAAGATCAACAGGCCTCCAGCGAATAACAAAGGGAATTTGCCAAGAATGACAAGCAATGCTATGAAGAGTACGGACAAATAATCAAAATAGGCAAAAATGGCTGCCCCCTTCACCCAAAGGCTGGAGTGCATGTTCCATTTACTGCTCCAGCGGACGCGCTGCTGAGCAAAAGACTTGAGGCTTTTTTTCGGCTTGGTAACAACAAGAATCTCCGGAGACTTCAGAAAATGCACCTTCTCGGGATGAACACTATGCACTTTCTGCAGCAGAAATTCATCATCGCCCGAGGGTATCTGCTCATTGCCCTCATAGCCCCCCACTTCTAAAAACACCGCTTTCCAGTAAGCCAGGTTAGCTCCGTTGCAGGTACTGGCAATTCCCTTCTTCAAAGTGGCCGCTCCAAACCCAATAAGTCCGGAAAAATCGAGCGCCTGATAGTGACTGAACCAACTCGCCGACTCCATTTTCACAGGCCCTGATACTAATTTTGGTTCATATCTCTCAAAATAGCTTACGTAAGTGGCGATCCAATTGCCGGGAATCCGGCAATCGCCATCCGTACAAATGATGAGTTCTCCCGAGGCCTGACTAACACCCATTTCGATCGCTGCTTTTTTGCCGGTTTTCCCCTGCAATTTCAGTACCCGGTAGTTCAAGCCCGTCGTGGATAGCACGTTGTTGGCTAGTCTCACAGAATGATCCTGCGAATGATCGTCTAGGACCAGCAGTTCAAACATATTTTTGGGATACGCCTGCCGCTGCAGATCTCCTATTAGTGACGCAATGTTTTCCTCCTCATTTCGGATAGGTATCAACACCGAAACCTTAATTCCCCTGGGTGGCTCAGGATCGAAAACCTCAATCTTCGACCACAAATAGGTGAGGTATAGAAAAAAAAGAATGTGCAGTGCGCTGACAAGGAGAAATACTATCATAAGCTAACCCTCGTTTTGTAAGCCACCACGGGAACCAAACCAAACACCGATGGCAACACGATATTAGTTAGCCAAATGAGGATTGAGGCCATGGTAAGCAGCTCGGGGTGTGCCGTAAACTGTCCAAAAACAAAAATCACAGCCACTTCACGAACGCCAATTGCTCCAAGCACCGAGGGTACAAGCGACCGTAGGAGAAAGACAATAGGTACCCCAACAAGACAAACACCAAAGCCAATATCTGGCAAAAGCGACTGCAGCAAAAGAACAAATTGAAAAGTAAAAACTCCATATCGCAACGCGGTAATGAGCCACAGCAGGATCAGATGCCGGTGAGTATATGGCGAGAAAAATTTCTTTTGAAGAAGCAGGAAGACGCAGAAGCTGATGGGCAGAGGCCAGACTGCAAGCAGTTCCAAACCATAATAATAAGCAGCTCCTGATATCCCGGCCGCTCCGGTCATCGATAACGACACATACCTATTCAAGATCATGGCAAGAACCGTCTGCCTGGTCTTTGGCAATCCGAGAATCCTACCGATAAAATCACCTATAGTAAAAGGCAAGACCCAATTGAGTGACAACCCCCGCAAAACACTGTTCAAAGCAGCTGAAGAGGCCAGGTTTACAACAGGCTTAAGACATATTCGCCATTTTTCAGCTTCTAAATACCAATTCAGGGGTGTTAGCAACAACACAAAACCTAGTACCACCAGTATGCGCGTTTCCCCGATCAGAGCCAAGAGCTGAAACCAGTCCACATTCTCCATCTTCTTAAACAGGTAGACCGCACAGCCGATCACAATCGCCGCTTTCAAGACCAATAAGCCTACGCCTTTCCATCGAATATGGTTTATTTGCGACAGTGAGTGCATCGGGTAAAGATAAGGTAATCCTCGGGCTGGACCCAGGTACAAACGTGATGGGTTATGGGCTTATTACGGTTAAAAGTGGGAAAATGACAATTCTTCAATTTGGCGTCATCCACCTTGGTAAATATGCCGGTCATGAACTTAAGCTTAAGAAGATTTTTGATCGTGTAATCAGCCTGGTTGATGACTACCTGCCAGATGAAGTAGCACTTGAAGCGCCTTTTTTTGGGAAAAACATTCAATCTATGCTTAAACTGGGACGGGCACAGGGTGTAGCCATGGCGGCTGCGCTTTCGAGAGACATCCCAATCACCGAATACGCCCCGAAAAAAGTGAAGCAATCAGTGACCGGAAACGGTAACGCCTCGAAGGAACAAGTTGCTGAAATGCTAAAGACATTGCTTTCCTTCAAAGAGGCCCCGAAATTATTGGATGCTACCGATGCACTGGCTGTGGCCGTCTGTCACTATTTTCAGGGAGGAAAGACCCAGAAATCTTTCAAAAGCTGGAATGCCTTTCTTACCGAAAACCCAAAGAGAGTGAAGTGATCCAATGATGGAAAAAGCGCAATCTACCATTCGAGTTAACGCTATCGTCAAAGGCGTTTTAAGATTTGTGACATCAGCGGTAGTATCGATCGCGCTGCTCGGGTCATGTTCGCAATTTCGACAAGATGATTTCCCGGATGTCAATTGTGGCCCACAAGGTAATTCCATGTCGACCAATATTGTTTTCAAACCTTGTCGCACATTCACCTATAGCGCCAAATATTGGGACGAGGGTTACAACCTGATCTCCACGTCGCTGGTAAGAATGACCATCACGGGCAATGAAGCCCCGACCGGGAGGGAAAATGAGTGGGAAGCCATTGTACAATACCAGTTTGATCCCGAAACGATCCCCCAAATTGATAAGTACAATCTCAACAACGATTTCAAGGGGCGAGCGTGGATCACGGAGACGGTCACTACGGTCAAAGAAGATGGGTACGACACCTGGATCACGCCATTCAGGGACAATCAATTCGCATTCACGCAAGTCGCGCCCTACCCGTCAGTCAATCTGCCACTTACTACGGACAAACAATGGACCTCCAATTTACTGATCTATGGAACCTGGGGCGACTGGGACAACCAACAACTGATCAGTAATTACCTATCCCTCGATGAAGAACAAATTGTGCTCCCCTTTCAAACAATCACTACGCGACATGTGACCTCCTACGTTGATACCGACTTTGGACGGTCCACGCACGATTTCTGGTACAACAATGAGTTTGGGTTCGTGAAAATGCAATACAAAAACTACCAGGGCCAACTGCTCATTTTTGAATTGCAGTCTGTTGACTAATCAATCTTAATTGGGATAATCCCTTTGCCGCGATTTTGCCTACATTTGAAAAATAGTATGCATGCAGAGTTTATTTGAAAATTTATGAAATACCCTAATCTACTTACTCCGCTTGATCTCGGCTTTACCCAACTTAAAAATCGAGTGCTGATGGGCTCCATGCACACGATGCTGGAGGAAGCACCAAATGGGTTTGAGAGAGCCGCCGCTTTCTACGCGGAAAGAGCCCGTGGGCAGGTGGGTTTGATCGTGACTGGTGGTATAGCTCCCAATAAAGAAGGTTGGGTTGGGCCACATTCTGCCAAACTATCTGAAGAAAAGGAAGTGGCACCACACCAGCTCATCACGAAAGCAGTGCATGACGAAGGTGGAAAGATTTGCATGCAAATCCTCCATAGCGGAAGGTACGGATATCACATGCATAATGTCGCTCCATCGGCCATTCAGGCCCCAATTAACCCCATGAAGCCTCGGGAACTCTCGGAGGAAGACATTTTCCGGACGATCGACGACTTTGCTAATTGTGCGACGTTGGCTCAACAAGCTGGGTATGATGGTGTGGAAGTAATGGGTTCCGAGGGTTACCTTATCAATCAGTTTATCGCCAAACGTACTAACCATCGATCTGATGATTGGGGCGGCGCTTACGAAAACCGTATGCGATTCCCAATAGAAATAGTAAAAAGAATAAGAGCGGCGACGGGCAACAACTTCATCATCATCTTTCGGTTGTCGATGCTGGACCTGGTGGAAGAAGGCAGTACCTGGGAGGAAGTAGTACAGCTGGCCAAAGCCGTCGAAGCAGCTGGAGCCACCATTATCAATACAGGTATCGGCTGGCATGAGGCTCGTGTCCCCACCATAGCCACCGTAGTACCAAGGGGTGGGTTTGCCTGGGTGACCAAAAGATTAATGGGCGAAGTTAAAATTCCCCTCATTACCACCAACAGGATCAACATGCCCGAGGTGGGTGAAGAAATATTGTCAGAGGGTTGCGCCGACATGGTATCAATGGCAAGGCCTTTTCTTGCGGATGCCGATCTGGTGAAAAAAGCAATCGAAGATCGAAGCGACGAAATCAACACTTGCATCGCCTGTAATCAGGCATGTCTGGATCACACCTTCCAAATCCAAGTAAGTACGTGCCTGGTGAACCCAAGAGCCTGCCATGAGACGGAGTTAAATTTCCTGCCGGTTTCGACAAAGAAGAAAATCGGTGTTGTAGGTGCGGGGCCAGCAGGACTGGCAGCTGCTACCCTCCTGGCAGAGAGAGGTCACTCCGTATCACTGTTCGAAGCATCCGACAAAATTGGGGGTCAGTTTAACATGGCCAAAGAAATCCCAGGCAAGGAAGAATACGCGGAGACCATCCGATACTATGGAAAAATGATTGAAAAACATCAGGTAGATCTTCGCTTGCAGACAAGGGCCAGCACTGACTTATTGCAAGAATATGACGAGGTAATAATAGCTACGGGCGTATCTCCGCGAATCCCCGAACTGCCTGGAATCGATCATCCTAAGGTCTTGAACTATGTCGACGTACTTTTGAACAAAAAATATGTTGGTAGCCGGGTAGCTATCATAGGCGCAGGAGGGATTGGTTTCGACGTGGCGGAGTTTCTGGCGCACGAGGGAGAAGCGCCAAGTCTCAATATCGATAAATATCTTGAGGAATGGGGTATTGACCCTGCTTACAGTCACGGGGGTGCCAACAAAGCACCACAACCGTCGGCATCTCCCCGGGAAATCTACCTTTTAAAAAGGTCAGGTGGCAAGCACGGTAAAACACTTGGCAAAACCACAGGCTGGATCCATCGGGCGAGTTTGGCAATGAAACAAGTAAAAATGTTAGCTAACGTCGACTATGAAAAGGTCGATGATCGGGGATTACATATTACCGTGAATGACGAGTACCAACTACTTGAGGTCGATCATGTGATCATTTGTGCTGGTCAAGAGCCACTTAGAGATTTGTATGAGGAGCTCCAGGATTCACCTGTCAAAGTACACCTGATTGGTGGGGCACATGAAGCCGCAGAACTCGATGCTAAGAAAGCCATTTATGAGGCAAGTCACTTAGCGGCGCGCCTTTAAAAAAACGACCTCATCGCTACGGGATGCGCGATTCTCACCATATCGTTGCCAGTCACTTTTGAAAGTACTATTTTCGAAGTTCGTAGGCGCCTGTTATTAAGCTACTTGTGAAATGAAAAAATATACTGTCAAATCTGGCGACACCCTTGGAACAATCGCCAAACAATTTTACGGCTCTGCCAGCAAATATCTTACTATCGCCGAAGCAAACGGCATAGACAACCCAAACATAATTCGGGTAGGTCAGGAACTTGAACTGCCGGGAATAGAGGAAGAAACAGTTGATGCACCTCCCGCGGATGAAAACAATTCCGAAGAAAATACAACCGTTACCTTGGAGAACAACGACCAGCCAACCGTAGCGGCTGCGTCGGTTGCGGGTTTTTTCAGTGTGGAGACCTTGAAAGAAATCATGCCGCAAGCGACTGATGAGAATATCGAGAAGTATTTAAATGCGTTGAACGACGAGATGGGTAAATTCGAAATCAATACGCCACTGCGAGCGGCCCATTTCATTGCACAGCTTGCTCATGAAAGCGCGAGCTTCAAATACGTTTCAGAAAACTTAAACTATAGCGCTAAGGCCTTGAGAGCTGTGTTTGGGAAGTACTTCCCTACAGACGAATTGGCCGATGAATATGCCCGACAGCCCGAAAAAATTGCCAATAAAGTATACGCCAATAGAATGTCCAATGGGGATGAGGCAAGTGGCGACGGCTGGAAATACCGCGGTAGAGGGCTCATCCAATTGACAGGTAAAGACAACTATTCCAAGCTTTCCGAGGCCTTGGGCATCGATCTCGTTGCGTACCCGGACCAGCTGGCCACCAGTGCCAACTTAGCCGTGGGCGCTGCGGGATGGTTTTGGGATATGCGCAATCTTAACACGTATGCAGATCAGGACGATATCAAGGCGATCACCAAAAGAATTAATGGCGGCTACAATGGCCTGGAAGATCGCGAAAAATACTTTGACAGGGCCAGGGAAGTATTGAACGCCTAGTTCTTAGCGATCTGTTTTTGAGCAAGAACCTTACCATCTTCTACCACTTCGATCCTTAAGTCGGTAGCATCGAATATCGACAGCTTATAGCTTTGCTCTCGCAACTCGTTGGGTTCCCAATAGAAGTATTCAAATTCGTCCGTATTGTCAATGTAGAAAAACACACCGAGGGCTTCAATTTCCGGATCTTTCACTTGAATTTTCACATCCTCTGCAGATTCTAAAATGACGATAGGATCCTTAATTTTCACCTTTTTTGTCTTTTCCTTGGCGACACGGACTTTCGACAGAATTTCTTGCTCTCTGGCACCAATCTGGATGGTGTGTTCGAATTTTTCTTTGCTGTACTTGACCTGGAATCTATAACTACCCTCAGGAAGGTTTCGAAGGTTGTAAGGCTTTTCAAAACCAGCCGAGTACAATTTGTCTGTAATCAGGGTCTGCCCCCTTTTGTCGACCAAGCGAATGGTAACATCGTAATCATAATCAGCATGGAAGAAGACGGAATAGACTAATCCGTCGCGTTCTTTTACCTTGACGGTGGCCTGGGAGTAAGCAGCGAGCGCTATTCCTGCAAGTAAGAAGGTGGCAATAAACCTAACCATAGCTCTGAGGTTTTAGGTATTAGCAAAAATAACATTTTCGTAACCTTTGATAACACTTGAAATAAGTGAACTGGTATTAACGTCCGTTCAGTAAGCATTTTCTGGAAATGAAAAAGCCGACGAAATACACGTCGGCCTTTGTCTATAGCTGAACAAAATTCTTCTTTTACCTCTTTCCGCAGTGGTACTCAAGGCATTCTACTCAAATACAAATGAATATAGCCAGTCGATTACCACCCCAGAATCATGAATGAAGGGGGATATTTCCTGACGAAAAGGAAAATGTTTCCCCCGAATGAAATCAGACATCAGATTGGATGCCTGGTTGCGAGCCTCGGTGCCCCGCAAAAACATGGCCTAAAACTGAATTCTATAAAGTACATCTGGGAAAAAACCGATCTGCTCGACCTGGTTGATCTGGTCGGTCACCTCATTGTATCTTCGGACAAATTCATTCGTACGATTGGTAACATTTTGTAAGTCCACAAAAAACTGATGTGAAACGTTTCTTTTCGTGCTGTTCAGTCTTACACCAAATTTGAGGTCCAGGCGGAAGTAATCTTCATAACGCTCACTGAAGGCGATATTATCCATCCTGATTTCTCTTCCGGCGTTGGCCCGGGTGGCTTCCAAATCAATGGGAGTATAAGGGTTTCCGCCCGAGGTAGTCAGCTTGGTATCAAAGGTCCAGGCATGCCGCTTGTTGGGACCAAACTTCCATTCCTTCCCTGCCAGGAGATTGACAATATAATTGTTGTTGTACGCAGTACTTCGACTTATACCGTCGCTACCTTCATACCGTGACTCATACAACGAAGTGGTAAAGAGCGCATAAAACCCCCGACTAAAGAATTTCTCCAAAGTCAGCTCGATTCCGAAATTCTCAGCAGTCCCTTCGTTGACGAGCGAGCCCTTTTCATCAAAAATAAAGTCTGAACCCTGATTAATGATGGAGTAGCTGGAAGGGCTCGCTTCCACGGGAATATTGAATAAGCTTTGATAATAGGTCTCTGCTTTCAGTCTCCAATCCTGTCCAAAACTTCGGTCATAACCCAGCACCAAATGGTGGCTTTGCATAAAGTCAAGCTCGTCGTTGCTCCTGACCGTTACACCGGGAGCTATCTCCTCTTCAAAAAACAAAAGGGGTGAGGGAACTGCCTGAGCATGCAACCCATAGGCCAGGCTCAGTCTTTGCTCAGGTCTAAACTGCCAGCTTATACCAGCTCGCGGCTCCAGGGATACAGCATCGGTAAAAGAATGATACTGACTATGCACTCCGGCTGTTGCCGATAAATCATCTGTGAATTTGTACTCGCCCTGCCCAAATACCTGACTCAGGGTATAGGTATCTCTAATATCTCGCTGGAGAATAAACCGGTCAGGTATACCATCTCCGTCTTCATCAGGAATACCTACCCTGTTATCCCGATCTTCTGTGAAAAAATCTATTTCATAGATCTCGTTCACTACACCGGCTCTGAAACTAAATCGAGAGCTATATTTCTGATTCCATGTGGAAGTCATAGTATACCGGGTCTCCCGATTGACCGCATTAGTCGCTCGATAAAGCCCCAATTGATTGCCTTCACTGTCCGTTATGAGGTTGTCTTGAAAATACTCATTGGACGAGGTGGACACTCCAAGGTTGGTCCTGATATAACCCTTGTTCCCGAGCCGGATAGTGTGACCCACCCCCAAGAGGCCGAGATCATTGTCGACGTATGCGTCTTCATTAGGGTTAGCGAACAGGTCATTTTCATCTACTTCAGCTCCTTGAAATTCTATACTACTCAGGCCTCCCAAACCAAATAGTTCGAAACGGCCCATTTTGGTCTCACCCAGATTGGCCTTGAAAGAGAAGTCCTGATAAAAGGGTATGGCGCTAGTTCCAGTGGCGGCAAGACTCGCGATACCATAGCGGTATGATGCCACATAAGAGCTATTGGCTTCCCGGCTGATCGGACCTTCCGCCATAAATTCCAAGCCGGAAAAGGCACTCATTTGCCCGGTAAACTCATGCTTATCAGTATTTCCATTTCGGAAGTTGACATCAAATACGGCAGCATTGGCATTGCCATATTCTGCTGGAAAAGCACTTGTCAAGAAATCCGAAGTTCTCAACAGGTTTGTATTCAGTGCGTTCACTGGTCCTCCCGTTGTACCTAGTGTGGCAAAATGATTGGTAGTGGCAATAGGTATACCTTCTACCCGCCACAGAAGCCCCACAGGCGAATTGCCACGAACGACGATATCGTTCCGGGAATCGTTGGGTGCACTAACACCGGCGAAAGAAGTGGCCAGGCGAGCTACATCGTTCCTAACCGCCCGAAAAACGTGTAACCTCTTCCAAGCTGAAAGTCCTGGCACTCACCTTCGCCAATTCAGTTGATCGGCAAGTCCTTGTCCGCATCGGCAGTCACGACGATCTCTTGAAGCTGCTCAACCGACTCCTCCAACTGAATGCGCAAAATCACCTGTTTTCCTGCCGTCACTAACACGTTGGGTAGCGTAATGCTTTTATAACCTATGTACTGTACTGCGAATGATTGGCGACCCCACGGGCACATTGGATATCTCAAAATCTCCCTCCAGGTCGGTCACGGCCCCAACCGCCGGATCTGACCCAATCAAAAGTATGGTGGCACCAATAAGCGGTGCATCCGACTGCAAGTCCCTGATCTGCCCTTTCACTATTTGCCCTTGCCCCAGTACCGTGTAACTGAGCATAACCAGTGAAATCGCCAAAACGAGTTTAAAGTCCAAAGTTTTCATTTTATATATAGTTGTCGTTCGTGATGTACAAGGAAACGACGAAGCCAATCAAGGAGCAAACGAGATAGTGGCTCAGGTGTGGTATCGGCGGGTTAAAGCCTGGAAACCCCGCCGTGAAATGGTCAATAGAAAACAGTAGACCCTTTTCGGTTTCGACCCGAGGAATACCTACCTCGCAGTTAGATATTCAGGTTTCACGCATTAAAAAATCGCCAGCAGGCAACTAAATAATTACTTTTAGGTTGGATTGAAAACAATGAAAAGCAGTTGGAAAATTAATGAGCCAATCATCCGATGGATTGGGATTTTTATAGTGGCAGCTATCGCCAACTCGGTGATGCCCAACCACATGTCGGAGCGACCGTGGTGGATAGTTTATCTTATCTCTTTGCTCTTCACCAGTGTCTATTGAGAATGGCGCTTGCTTCATAATTTTCTACTTCCGAAGAACAATACCCGAGATCAGCAAAACACGTCGGCGACTGCTATTGAGTGCCAGCGGCCATTACATGCTGGATGTCCATTGGAGGTTTACCGATCAAGATTGCTTTGGGTATTTCGGAATTTCACAATGTGCTCCAACCCTCTGAGCATACCAAGTTTTTGCCATTCAATTTCGTCGCGGCGATCATCATCACCTTGGCGTACGAAGCGACCTATTTTTTCGAAAAGTGGAAACAAACGTTTAAACAAAACGAAGACCTAAAGAATCAGCAGATAAGGACACAGTTCGAAGTATTACAAAATCAAATGAGTCCGCATTTTCTCTTCAACAGCCTCAATGCCCTCACCACACTGATTGCAGAAAACCAGGATATAGCTATTGAATTCACCCAAAAGTTATCGGAGGTGTATCGGTATATTTTACAAACCAAAGACAAGGAGCTGGTGACGTTATCAGAGGAGATCGAGTTCACAAAAGCCTATCTATTCCTTCTCCAAATGAGGTATCCGGAAAACCTGAAGTTCGATTTCAAAATTGAAACGCAATACATGGAGGAATACATCGCTCCGCTGACCATTCAAATGTTGGTGGAGAATGCGGTAAAACACAACGTGATATCCAAATCCAACCCACTCACGATTGATATCTATGTCGAAAACGGGACTGTCTGTAGTCGTAAAAAACAACCTGCAGGTTAAGAAGACCATCGAAAAATCTACTAAAACTTGGCTTGGCCAATATCAAGAAACGCTACCAATTACTCGGCAATCGGGAGGTAGACATCATCACCACGGCAAAAAACTACATGGTAGCCATTCCGCTTATTAAATTAGTAGGCAAGAATGACGTTAACCTTGTCCACTCGTAAATGAGAGTCGTCATCATTGAAGACGAAGCGCCCGCCTTTCGTAGACTGCAGAAAGTGCTAGAAGAAATTGATAATTCTATCCAGATTGTTGAGGTCATTGATAGCGTAGCCGAAAGCGTTAAATGGATCAGGAACCACGACCTGCCGGACCTTTTTTTCATGGATATCCAATTAAGTGATGGTATCAGCTTCGAAATTTTTGATCAAGTGAAAGTGTCTAAACCTGTGATTTTTACCACGGCTTTTGACGAGTATATGCTGCGCGCCTTCAAGGTCAACAGTATTGACTACCTGCTTAAACCTATTAAGAAAGAGGACCTCCAACAAAGCCTGACCAAGTTTGACGAAATGAAAGCTAGTCTCGGAACAGTCGAATCTCCAGACATCTCCAACCTGCTGAGGAGTATCCGACTGGACGATAAGAAATACAAAACACGTTTTTTTAGTTAAGCAAGGGGACAAACTTCTTTCTATAGAGGTCTCACAAATCGCCTACTTCCAACTACGCCATGGTGTGGTTCACTTGGTGACAAACGAAAACAGAAAGTTTCTAATGGACCAGACGTTGGATGAATTGCACGGCATGCTGGACCCGGACCAGTTTTATCGGGCCAACAGGCAATTTGTTGTCAGCTTCGGCGCTGTTCAAGAGTTGAATCGATATCATAAAGGGAAATTGTTGCTGACGCTCACGCCACCATGCGATGAAGCAACGATTGTAAGTGCCGAAAAAGCCTCCGACCTTAAAACATGGATGGGGCTCTAGTGCCTAGGCAATGCCCTCTAGCGCCCGTTGCCTAGCTACAAATTCATAGCCAAAACTTAGTTTAGATGCCGCAGTAGAGCGCTTATCAATAGCTCGCCAAAAAGGTGTCACCTCCTCTAGCGATTTGCCCGCCATATGCTCCTCGTAGGGCGGTCTCGGCAACTATACGCAAAAATATCCCTGTCGTGACGGGGCAAGTGTATTCGGCATGGTAAGTAGCCGCCAGGTCCCTTCTGATTTTTTTGACATCCGCGTGTTTTCCCCTGGGAATGGACGTGATATAATCAGCAATTATTCCAGGTGTTGCGATGAGCATAGTACTGCCAGCCGTGATGTCCGCAAAGGCGTTCTCGGGCCGCCGTATTTCAGGCTCGCTTTTACTTTCGAATTTCTCTTTCCAGGTTTTACGCGCCATGATCAATCTCCATCTAACATCCGGCCTATTCCTCCCAAAATAGACCCCTCGTCCTTGGAGGAACCGCCAAATTTTAGGCGCATGTGCAATCACCCTGTCGGCCAATCTTGAGAAAGGCAAACTTTGTAGATAGACCGTTCCAGTGCCCTGCAGTGTGGCCAGAAACAGTCCTTCGCCACCAAAGAACATCGACTTGAGGTTACCAGCCTTTTGAATATCGTAATCCAGCCCTGTAGAAAAGGCAGCAATACAGCCAGTATCAACTTTGATCACCTCATTGTTGAGCTCCTTGCGTACGATGGTACCCTCCAGCATGAATAAATGCCATTCCATCACCGCGTAGTTTTTCGAGGATAAAGCCTTCACCACCAAAAAAACCAGCTCCCAGTCGTTTGGAAAAAGCAATGGTCACCTCCGTTCCCAGCGCCGCACAGAGGAAAGCATCTTTTTGGCAGATAATCTCGCCGCCAATCTCAGAAAGATCGACAGGAACGATTTTCCCAGGATAAGGTGAGGCGAAAGCTACTTTTCTCTTTTCGGAGGAGACATTGGTAAAGTGGGTCATAAAAATCGATTCACCGGTAATCGCCCGCTTCCCCGCGTCCAGCAACTTCCCGAAAATACCCTTTTCAGGTTGAGAACCATCCCCCATCCTTGCCTCGAAGCTAATACCATCATCCATCCAATTCATGGCGCCGGCTTCAGCAATAACAGTTTCTTGTGGGTCCAGCTCCACCTCCACCATTTGCATGTCATCTCCATGTAGCACATAATCAATTTCGTGCGATCTCATATTTCCTTGGTATTTCCCTCAAGTTAGTTCTAAGTCACCAATTTGATAGGAAGAACAACCTTTTTGTATCTCTGGGTCCCAAACCCAACCCCGGCCTTCCGGTAGGACTTAACCGTTATTTAAAACTGCTTATATTTTTATTGTGGGTTAACGCCATGAGCAGAGATGCCGCCAGTGTCATGCAGCACCGGTACTCCAAGATTGCTTAGAACCAACCACAACTATACGATCCGTTATTGACCGATAACGGTACTTAAATAATCAAACCCCAGCCAGAATCAATATTCGAGATTGAATGCTATCTGCACCCGTCAATGCAATCAATTTTCGCCATATTATCATGCTGGGAACAGCTCTTTTCAAACATATTGATCAATATAATATTCTATTGTAAGCAGTATTATTTTATAATTATTTCTCTTAAGCAAATTCTATTAGTATATTATTTTGATTTACATGCTGGAATTAAATGAAATCGTTTACATCCGAAAATACCTAATATTCAGTATTGGAATAAGTATTCCTTTTTAAGACCTTTATCAATCTAAATAGCTGGTAACCAATGTAAACCATGATCAAAAACAAAAGCCAACCAAGATGAGAAAGATTAATATAATGGGGCCGATCGGCATATTGCTGGTGGCGCTCATGACACAATGCGAGGGAACGGAAGGACCGCAAGGGCCCGCAGGTGCTGATGGAGCTAATAGTTTGAGTACCGTCACCGCCGAGCCCGCCGGAGCAAATTGCGAAACGGGAGGGGTTCGTATTGAAGTCGGGACGGACGACAATGGCAACGGCTCCCTGGATAGTAATGAAATAGAAAGTACCAGTTACATATGTAATGGTATAGACGGGACTAATACACTTGTTACGGTCACCACCGAACCTGCCGGTACTAATTGCGCCAACGGGGGTACTCGAATCGACAGTGGGTTAGATGCGGATGCTGATGGTGTATTAGATGCTGCAGAGGTGGCAGCCACTGCTTATGTATGCTCCGGAAGCTCCGGATCAGACGGAAACAACAGTTTGGTCGTCGTGACTACAGAAGCAGCAGGAAGCAATTGTACGAATGGCGGACTCAGGGTAGAGTCGGGGATTGATAGTGATGGCGATGGAACCTTGGGAACTTCAGAGATTACCGCTACCGAATATGTTTGTAATGGTAACGATGGCACCAATGGTTTCAATACGCTGGTCACCCTGGATGACGAGAGTGCCGGTTCCAATTGTAGCACCGGAGGTACGAAAGTCACCACAGGCCTCGATACCAACCGCAATGGTTCATTGGACAGCAGTGAGATTGTCGATGTGGCTTATGTGTGTAACGGAGAAGATCCACCGGTAGACCCTGCGGACGCGGATGCACTTTCCGGAGCGCTCACGATCTCCGGTGCCAACACTGTCAGCGGAAACCCACCATCACCAAGTACGGATACAAGCGCTCCTGATGTAGACAATGGACAGTCATCCGCCCTTGGTTTCTGCTGGAAATACGGTCCTTTATCCCATTTACCTATACCAGTAATACCTCTCCCGGATACTCGGGATGTTATGTGCAGGTGAACGGCGCCTCCACCTATTTCGACATTCCCGATGATGGATCTAACAGTGCCACATCCGGCCAAATCGTGATTCCTGTAAACATTCCTTCCAATGTCACCACCGGTTCGTTTACCATTGCCTACTGCATTTACGATGCCAATGGAAGGGTTAGTAATATTCTAACGACTAATGTTGAGGTGGATGACCTCCAGACATGCCCTTTTAATACCAGCGGAAATGATGGCCTGACCATCTACTCCTTCGACTTGGGGGGTGTCGCCGGTACTGTGGACATTGACTATAATACCTTCACAATTGTTGATAGAATTGATGTCTTCTACAATGACGTTTGGATTGACGGGTCTGGTAGTTCCCTGGCAGCTGGAGAATTCCCTCCTATTAATAATTCCTGCTCTAATTTCACATCTACTATTGATGGATATGTTGGAACGAGCGGAACAGAAACCATACAATTCAATTACGATCCCAACGTTTCTCGCGAACTTGTCATTTACATGAGTGGGTGTATCGGAGGAGGAACTGCGTGGGATTTAGATGTAAGTTGCCCTCAGTAACATGAGGGCGTCCATGGCCTTGAAAGAAACCTCTCAGTAACCTGGGGGTGTCCCAAACAGCTATCGAAGAAGCCAATTCAACCGAGTTGGCTTCTTTTTTATATCCAAAGATTGCGAGGGAAAGATTGAAGAAGAAGAGCTAGTACAAATGTCAAATCTATGGCATCGAAGAGCGCTCGTAGGCAAATCCTCCCCCCTTGCCACTAGACCAAGCAGTGAACCGGATGCTCAAATACACATCGTCTTCTACCAAATATAAGACCATGTCCTGACCTACAATCTCCTGAAAGCTCATCCTTTGCCCACCCAAGGCCTGCCGCAGCGGACTGAATTGAAGTGACTCCAAGTTGTCTACAGTGCCAATGGCCCATTCAGTACCCGTCGGACCGTTATTGTTGTTGCTGGATTCCACCTGGATATTGAAAATTGGCCCGCCATCATTGTCGCGCGTCAGCCAAACATTGTCCGTAATGCGATCCTGATTGGCCTCGAGCGTATGATCTGCATCATCGGCTTTTGAAAAGACTACCGTCGGACCATCCCAAATGACCGCTGCATTGGGGTCTACCGGATCGCGCTCTGGTCGGAGATCCTCCACGTTATCACTGGCACAGCCAAAAATAAAAAGTAGAATGAAACAATATAAAAGGTGAGTCAGACGCTTCATAGTGATTTGCTTTTATCTAAGGACCAATACCAACCTTCGCGATCAAAAGTTTGCCATGGGTAGACACAATTTCATCCTCAAGTGAATTGATGGTCGCCGGGTTTGCTATCTTCCAGCTCAAAAATTATACATAAATGTCAGATAAGCTCAACGAAGAGTTTGAAAACTGGAAGGGACAGCTACGATCATACTTACTGAGAATGACCACTAGCCAGCAAGATACCGACGATCTGCTCCAGGACACGTACTTAAAAGCGCTAGAAAAAATAGATACTTTCCGGGGTGAGTCTTCCCTGAAAACGTGGGTATTTACAATTGCCTCTAACCTGGCGCGCGATCTGCTTCGCTCCAAAAAAAGATGGCCGGAAAACGTGACCGATATCTGCCGGGAAGCAGCTTTGCAGAATCGGGAATTCTTTGAACAGGCGATGACCATTCGGCATACTTCACCCCAGGGCAATTTCGAAATTAAGGAGCATATTGCTTTTTGCTTCACCTGCGTGGCCAAATCTCTTCCGCTCGAACAACAGCTTGTGCTACTGCTCAAGGAAGTATACGACTTTAAAGTCAAGGAAATAGCAGTGATTGCCGACCTCTCTGAAGCCATGGTCAAATACTATTTACACACCGCAAGGGCATCAATGATTGAGATATTTGATAAGCGATGTTCCTTGATCAATAAGGAAGGGATTTGTCATCAGTGTACTGAGTTAAATGGAATATTCAACGCCAAGCAAGACCAGAAAGCTGAAGTGGCGAAATTGGAACTGGTCAAAGCCGCAGACAACCCTGACAAGGAACACCTACTACAACTTAGGATGGAAGTCCTGAAAGGTCTGGATCCCTACGAGTCCGGCGCAGCAGAATTACAACTTCACCACCTGGAACATAACAGACAGGTGATGGAGCGACACCTGGAGAAATAGGCGCCGACAGTTGATCTGAGACACTGCTGAGCAAGCCCGAAAGTAAATCCGGGCTTTTGCCTATCATTTCCGCACCGTCATTCGTCCAAGAGCAAAAAATTCAATCCATGAAAAAAATTTTGATGCTCACGATGATGACTTCCTCAATATCAATATCCGCACAGGACGGTAAAGCAAGTACAACGAAAAAAGCTTTCAGTCGGCAAACAATCGTTTCAACCACGATCAAAGCTGATCCGGCGATTGTTTGGACGTTATTAACCAACGCCTCCGATTACCCACGCTGGAACTCCACCGTCATTTCGATAGACGGAGATATAGTCCTCGGCGAGAAAATTAGATTGAAATCGACCTTGGACCCAAAAAGAACCTTCAAACTAAAGATCAAAACAGTGGACCCTGAACGGAAACTCACATGGGGAGATGGTAAAGGGGAAAGAAGCTATACCATCAGTCAAAAAAATAGTGACGAGATCATTTTCACCATGCAGGAAAGGATCAGCGGCCTCCTTTTTCCAATGTATGTCAAGTTTATCCCTCCTTTTGACGATTCTTTTGAGGCTTTTGCACGTGACTTGAGGCAAGAAGCGGAAGCTATACAGCAAGCGCAGTAATTGAAAACGTGCAATTCTCAAGTCTGGCACCAAAATTGAGGGTTACACGGCACGTAAAAATCCCAGAAAAATGAAATCTACACGCAACATTCTGGTTGCCACATGTTGTGCGTTTTTGTTGTTTAGCTGTAATAATGGTGATGATGATTCCGGGCCGGTATGTCCATTTGCAGGGGATATCCAGCACACAATTTCAGAGCCCACCGAGGGGTCGCTATATTTTGATGAAGAAGTTGACGAACATTATATCCGGTATTTCATCGAGGGCACCATCGACTCGTTCTGGGTAGGCTACATTTGTTCTAACGCCTTCCCCGACTTCCTCTTCACCCAGGGTATGGCAGTACGTTTTGCCGGAGACTTTCGGGAGATCACCAACGGATTTGAACCGAACATCCAAACCGGAGGTGACGAATATTTCATCCTCGATATCAGCCATTTGGAAGCAATTTAGGACATACCTCCAGGCGGGAGTAGATTGGCTTACATGCGCTAGTTGTCATTTCCTGGAGAAAAGATGAAATTCACTATATGAATTTCAAGCTCGCTTCCTATTGCAGAGTGTTGGCGTTCAGTTTCTTTGGACTGGCCTTCACAGACCTCTGCGCCCAATCAGCAGCCGAAAAATTGGGTTATGATCCCGAGGATATCCTGTTAATCATTCATGCCGATGATCTGGGAATGTCACATTCGGAAAACCAAGCGTCGATCGATGCTTGGGAAGCCGGTGCCATCAATTCTGCCAGCATCATGGTACCGTGCCCATGGTTTGGTGAGATAGCAGATTATGCAAGGAAAAACCCTGATTTTGACCTTGGCCTGCATTTAACGCTTACCGCTGAGTGGAAAAATTACAAGTGGGATGGGGTCATGTCCTCATCGCAAATTCCCTCGCTTTTGAATGACCAAATGCATTTACCCCGCGAGTCGGGTCATGTCGCGCAGCATGCCAAAATCGAAGAAGTGATAGCAGAATTGAGGTCTCAGGTTCAACGTGCTATTGATTACGGTATAAAACCAACTCACCTGGACAGTCACATGGGAAGTCTTTTTGGCACACCTGAGCTTTTTGCAGCCTATCAACAAATTGGCCGGGAGTTCGAAATACCTGTATTTATACCTTATGCAAGTATTGCCAACTCAAAGGCTCTTGTAGACGCCATCTCCCCAAACCAGTTACTGGTTGACTATCTGGGGATGGTCACTCCCAGCGTAAGTCCCAAGGACTGGAAAAAGGCCTACCTCGACATAGTGAGAAACCTGAAGCCGGGACTAAACGAAATTATTGTTCACCTGGCATATGACGATGCAGAAATGCAAGCGGTAACAATTGACCATCCAGACTTTGGCGCGGGCTGGCGGCAGAGGGATTTCGATGTTGTCAACGACCCGGACTTCAAGAATCTCATCGCAGATCGGGGGATCAAACTCGTCACATGGCGGCAAATCCAACAAGCCCAATATGGTTTGGGTGACTAGCAACCATTCCCTGGGACTGCAGAACTATTTACGAAACAAGTTCCAACCTACAAGAATGGTCCAGGCTACAGCTCCGAATATGAACATGCTAAAACCGTACACATCGGTAAAGACAAAGCCTGTGGCCAACGACGCAAGCACTACCGCCACAAGTACGATTCCAAAGTAACCAATCCAAAGTGGCAGTTGCCTGGTCCGAAAAATGGCGATGGACCATAGCATAGTTGATAAACCCACGGCGGTCATATATATATAGTCATTTGCGTCGTTGAAGGCCATGTTATAGCGGAAAATAGGTCGCAAGCTGTCTATTACCTCATTGTTGGCAGTTTTGTAAGATTCCACAAACTGGGTCAAGACCAGACCGTTCAGTGTCGCTGCGATCATTACGGCAACCAACCCAAAAAGCATTATGGAGAAGGCAATTCGCGACAAAAAGAGCGCGCGCTCTAATTGCTTCATGACTCCCCAGTATCCATATGCCACAAACGGAACTGACAACAGGCCTAGTGAGTGCGAGATTTTTCCAATTGTGGCAATTCGAAGTAGATGATGGAAGTTTCCGCCTACCGGATGAAGGGACCATTGTCGCTATCATAAGCAGGGACCCCACCATGAGTGAAAGACCAGCGCTTTTCAAATTATTTGATTCCATGTGACCAAGTGTTTTACAGGCAAACCTATGATCGCGGTGTTGGAAAGGCCCTTGATCCAAATCAAGAAAGGCTACCGAATCCGATTCCGGATCCGGCTCAAGGTCTCGGGCGTCATGCCTAGATAGGAAGCAATTTGCTTTAAAGGAAATTTTTGTATCAGGCTGGGATTGTTTTCCATAAGTTGAAGGTACCGGTCGTCCGGGCTTGCGTCCCGATCAAAAGGGGTCCTTTGTACTTGCTCCAATATTTTACCAAGCTGGAAGTAGGCTGGTGATTGACCAATAAGCTCGTGTAGGTCATGGATAGAAATGGCAATAACCTCACAATCCTCGAAGGCCTGTAAATGATCAGTCGACGGCTTTTGGCCAGTAAAGCTCAGATGATCCAGCACCCAATGCCCGGGTACAAAAAGGCCAACGATCACTTCATCAAGGTTGTCATTGACATGGTATTGCCGCACACTCCCTTGTTCCAAAAACCAAAGATGCTGACAAATCTCACCCAGTTCTAAAAGCATTTCCCCCTTCTCAAATGACCTCTTTTGCAAACAGCCAGCAAACACCTCCAGGTGCTCGTTAGAGAAATGACCTAATGCCTTTACCGCCTCCAGTATTTTATGATGCACGGCCAAAAATTGTAAATTCAGTCAAAGGAATCAACTATAAACCCCCGAATACAGGTATCCAAACTTTGAGTCACCAAGAGTAAACCTTCTTCTTATGCCTTTGTCATTGTCAAAAAGAGCGCAATGAAAAAGATACTCATGTTGTGGGTCTTGCTGCTTTTGGTCATCACCAACAAGGCCGAAGCAAACGTTACCCAGGAAAAAAAGAAAGTGACATTTTACTTACTTAGAGGCATCGGCCGGGAGTCAGCACATTGGGGCAATACTTTTACAGACCATGTGCGATCCAACCTACCAGAGGCAAAATTCATTCTGATGGACCTACCCGGTGCAGGGAAATATCATCAGCAATCCGCATTACCTACCGTCGAGAAAATGGCAGACTTTCTGAGGGAGCAGCATCTTGATCAGGTTCGACAGGGCGACACCTACAACATCCTTGTTGCCACCTCATTAGCAGGAAATGTCGCATTTGAGTGGATTACTCAATACCCCGGCGATTTCGATGGTGCTGTGCTGCTAAGTACCAGTTTGAAAGGCGTATGCAAGGGCAAACAGCGTGTCCAAGCTGACGCGAAAAAACAATTTGTCGATATCTTTCTTACTAATGATTTAAGGGAACGAGAGGCAGCTTTCCTATCAATCAACAGCAACGCAAACATAGGCAATGACTCACTTCTGACTGCCTGGGTGAACATTCAAAGACAAAGACCAGTAACCAAGAATGCCCTCATGAAACAGACGGTGGCTGGTATGTTGTACAAACCTTCTAGTTCTCCCGAAATTCCCGTGCTCCTGGTAGGGAGTAAAGGTGACAAGATCGTTGCAGATGAGTGCTTTCGACAAATAGCCAACGCTTATCACTTTGATCTCATCTTGCATGAAACCGCAGGACATGGAATTCCAATCGACGCGCCAATGTGGCTAGCTGATACGACCTCCGTTTGGGCCTCGGAGGTAATTGACAACTCGCCGGTCAAACACGTGGATACGATTCCAACGAGAACAAAGGACAATGGACTTTTACCTGTTGTCTGGCTGGACAACAGCAATAGTAGGATGCTGGAAGGCACCAAGAGTATCCTCAACTCCTCGGGTAAGGCACTTAATGAAAGTTGGCAATGGGCCGATCACAGTGTGGACCGGGCAGGGCAGTTTCTGAAAACTGTCCAAGTGAAGGAACCCAGAAGCAGGCGCTGAACAAAATTGAAGAGAATGGTATCTAGCTTATGAATCTGGCATTCAAATTGCTGTTAACCATCCCGGACCGATTTAGTAGACGATAAAGCGGATCATTACGAGGGATTACAAGTTTTTTTAAGGTTTAAGTACCAGCTATATTTTTGAAGCCACCTTTTTTGAGGGTGGCTTTTTTGACGGCTTAGTAGGACTCAATACCAGGAAAATCGCAACTTTTGGGCCTTCAAATCACTGATCTTGCAATTCGACCCATTTCAAATCGACCTACCAGTCACGGATATCATCCAGGATGTTCGGGCTCATCTCCATGAGGAGAATACTCTAATCGTCAATGCGCCGCCCGGAGCAGGGAAAAGTACCTTGCTCCCATTAGCATTACTGAAGGAAAGCTTCCTGATCAACCAGAAAATATTGATGCTCGAGCCCCGCCGATTGGCTGCGCGATCTATAGCCACTCGTATGGCTGACTTGTTGGGTGAGAAAGTGGGAGAAACTGTAGGTTACAGAATACGGTTCGAGAACAAAACGGGGCGCTTGACTAAAATCGAAGTACTCACGGAAGGCATTCTCACCCGCATGCTTCATGAAGACAATGCGCTCGAAGGGGTGGGCTTGGTCATCTTCGATGAATTCCATGAGCGGAGTATTTTCGCCGATGTGGCACTGGCACTTTGCCGAGAAGCACAACAGGTTTTGCGCCAAGACCTGCGAATCATGATCATGTCCGCTACATTGGACATGCCGCAACTCACTTCTCTTTTGAAAGCCCCAGTCGCTCAGAGCAAGGGCAAGCAGTACCCGGTTGAGGTGATATACGAAGGTGAACAGGACGAATGGCTCATGCCGGAAATGGCGGCGCGGACAATCATTAAAGCCACTAAAACACATGACGAAGGGGATGTTCTTGCCTTTTTCCCAGGCCAGGGCGAAATCAAAAAATGTGAAGAATTACTCAGAAAAGAACTTCGGGGTTTTGCCATTCATCCGCTGTATGGGCAGCTACCGCAAAACAAGCAATTGGCTGCTATTTTTCCCGACCGCAATGGAAAACGTAAGGTAGTACTGGCAACATCAATAGCCGAAACAAGTCTCACTATTGAGGGGATTAAAATAGTAGTAGACACTGGCTTCGGTCGTACCAGCAAATTTGATCCGAAATCGGGATTGTCCAGATTAGAGACAGTTCAGATATCACAAGATTCCGCGGATCAAAGGGCCGGGCGTGCAGGGCGATTGAGCGCTGGCGTATGCTATCGCATGTGGACCAAAGCCACGCAAGCACGTTTGTCAGCGCATAGAATACCAGAGATTTTGGAAGCAGATCTCGCCGATCTCGTCCTCGACCTGGCACAATGGGGCATAAAGGATGCCAACCAGTTGATTTGGCTCACTCCCCCTCCGCGCGGGACATTGCTTCAAGCCACGAAAGTGCTCGAAGATCTCCACGCCTTGGAGAATGGCAGCATTACGGAACATGGGAAAAAAATGCATCGGTTGCCCTGTCATCCCAGGTTGGCCCACATGCTACTGATTGCGGAAGAACAAGACCTACTAGGCCTGGCCACCGATATTGCAGCCATCCTTGAAGAGCGGGATCCCTTGCCAAAAGAAGCAGGAATTGATATCAATCTACGAATAGAGGCACTTCGAAGATATCGGGACGAAGGACGAAAGGGGGGCAGATTGGGCCGTATTGACCAGGTAGCAGGATCTTATCGTCGACTTTTTGACATCAGCGCTGAGAATGATCCGGTGGATGATTTTGAAACGGGCATCCTACTGGCTCAGGCCTATCCCGAAAGAATAGCCAGTGCGCGACCTGGAAACAATGCCCAGTTTCAATTGGCTAATGGCAAACTGGCTATGGCAGGACATAAAGACGATCTGGCTCACGAAGCCTGGTTGGCAGTGGCGCATATGGATGCACGGGACGGCATGGGTAAAATATTCCTCGCCTCGCCACTCAATCCGAGAGACCTTGCTCCTTTAGTCAAGGAGGTAGAGGTGGTAAAATGGGATACGGATGATGGTGGGTTAATTGCTACCAAGGACCTGAGAATTGGTAACATCATATTGCAGAGTAAGCCCTTGCCAGAACCTGATAGTTCACGTCGCCACGAAGCTATTGTGGATGCCATTCGGCAAGAGGGTCGACAGCTTCTTAATTTTGATGCACATGTCAATCAGTGGCAAAATCGAATTCTAAGCCTCAAACGTTGGAATCCCACCGAAGGCTGGCCTGATGTAAGCACGGCTACACTTCTTCTTACCAACGGCGACTGGCTGGCTCCCTACCTAGACCCAGTCAAGCGACCAGCCGATCTGGCAAAGATCAATCTTAAGCAGGTATTGAATAGTAGTCTCGATTATGAGCTGCAACAATCACTGGACTTCCTGGCACCAACTCACTTGAAGGTACCAAGCGGGTCAAACATCAAAATTGAGTACTTCGAGGATGGTGCTCCGCCGGTATTGTCCGTGCGACTCCAAGAATTATTTGGTCTTGCCGAAACACCCCAAATTAACGCGGGCAAGACCAGTATCTTAATACATCTACTTTCACCCGGCTTTAAGCCGGTTCAAATCACCTCGGACTTAAAGAGTTTCTGGAACAACACGTATTTTGAAGTCCGCAAAGATCTAAAACGTCGATACCCCAAGCATGCATGGCCCGATGATCCCTGGACAGAAAAAGCGATCAAGGGTGTGAAAAGAAAATCTAAGTAGGTAGTAATGTGAAAGTGATTGATAAATTGCCAGCATGACCCAAATCACGTACTGGACTTCCACATCCTTGCTCTGCCTTGTGCTATTATGGAGCGCTTATACTTACTTCTTCACCGATTCGGCCATTGCCGGATTTAGGGATTTAGGATTTCCTGACTTCTTTCGGGTCCAGCTAGCCATATTGAAGCTGATCGCCATCGCCATCCTCCTGTTTCCGCAAACACCCCTATATGTTAAAGAGTGGGCTTATGCTGGTATTGGTCTTTTCTTCTTAACAGCGTTGGTAGCACATCTGGCTCATAAAGATGGATGGGGAATCAACCTACTACTTTTGGTATTCATGGTGCTTCTGGCTATTTCCCGTTACTACTTGCCAAAAACGTAGCTAGGCTCCAATCCGACTTGCATAATGTCCCAAGGCTCTTCCTCCAAGTCCTAATTTGTCAGTATCTGCTTTTTGAGGACTTGCACCACGCCCAAACGTTGGTGGGCCTGCCGAAAGTGGCATAATTATGTGGCACGACAAAAAGCAAAAACTCGATGACCATTCAGCAACTGCCCGGCCTCTTACTAATCTTATTTCTCTACGTCACCGCTCATTCGCAGGACCAACCATCTGCCCCACCCCTGGAAATGAACATCTCCTATTTCGGAGAAACCATCACCCATCCGGGACTAAAGATTGGCATGGAATCCGCACTCTCACAAAAAAGCCGTGAGAAAATCAAAAGAACCGGAAAAACATTTACCAAAAGAAAGTTGCTTTTCCTTGCCACAAGTCTTGGGGGCTATCATCAGCATCGGTTTCATACCGGAATCTTCATCAACGGAGAAATTGGCTACAGAGTCACGAAGAAAAAAGGAATCAAGACGGAGCTATTAGTTGGACTCGGCTACCTCAGGACGTTCGTGGATGGCGACACCTACGGAGTGGATGATTCGGGCAATATTCATCGCCAAAGACATGAAGGACAGTCAGGAGTAATGCCGTCCATCGCATTCGGTGTAGGGAAAGACCTTCGTTTTACTGAGCAAGGCGCCTGGTCTTGGCACATCAGGCCTTCTCTTTACTTCCAAGTCCCGTACAATCACACCTATCTGCCTCATTTCATACTGGAAACGGGCATGACATTTTCACCAGGCTCAATAAAAATCAGGAAAAGCAAATGAAGACCGTATCAATAATCCTCACATTGCTAGTTTCAGCAATATTCGTCTCCTGTGAAGAAAATGAATTTAGTCTCGAGCAGAATGCCAATGAGTTCTTCTTCCTGGACCACAAAGGAGCGCTTATGCCGGTCTGGGTTGAAGGAAACACATTATCCCAGGTTTTTTGTCATTCACATCCATGGGGGTCCGGGCGGTGATGCGTTGACCTCTTTCAACATCGTGGGAAAGGCATTTACTGACCCGTTGGAAAAAAGGTATGCCAATGTCTACTACGATCAACGGGCCTCCGGCTCTTCCCAAGGACACTTTCAGGCGGATTTATTCAATGAAGACCAATATGCTGAGGACTTGTATAAACTAGTGTTGCTACTAAAAGCCAAATACGGATCGAACATTCAGATTTTCCTGCTCGGAACCAGTTGGGGTGGCAGGCTGGGCACTCGCTATTTGCTGAATGACACGTATCAACAAGAGATTTCAGGATGGATATCCGCGGCAGGGGCACAAGATCTGGTTTTGAGTGCTAACAGTGGTAAAGACCTTCTCGAACACTACGCTCAATCGTATATAGGTGTCGGGAGAGACAAGAAAAAGTGGCTTGAAATACTTGAATGGGCGCAGCAAACGGATACTATAATAAATTTCGATCAATGGGGGGATCAAAACTCGCTTGGCTGGAAGGCCATGAAGCTTGTAGATGACAGCCTCAGTCACGAAACTCCCATAGCATTAGGTAAAGTTTTGAAAACCGCATTTTTCAGTCCGGTAAAACATAGGCTCGTTGCTTCAGATGTCTTCTTTTCCTGACGATGAACTGGAACAGTTTACCGATTTGGCACCGCTACTTGGATCCATACAGACACCCTCATTGATTATGTCCGGTAAATTCGATTTTGTTGTACCTCCGGCTGTAGGACTGAGCGCATTCAGGCATTTGGGTACGGAACACAAAAGGTTCGTTGTTTTCGAACAATCAGCGCACCAGATCCCTTTCAATGAAACCAATAAGTTCCTGGAAGAGGTTGTAAGCTTCATTGAAGCGTATCGGCACCCGAATTAGTTGGCTTGGTGCTTCGCATAAGGAGGGAGCCACCTTGAACATCGGGCCATGAAATGGCTGCCGCTACCGTTATTTGCCTGAGATGTTTGTTTTTGCCAAATCACCAGCGATAGACGTTTCGACTATGGGCTTTTTTGGCTAAATTATTTCCTGGACCAATCATCTGTACCATGCCTACGGTAAACATCTACCTGACTTTCAACGGCAACTGCCGGAAAGCCTTCGATTATTATAAATCAGTATTTGGAGGGGAATATCAATTCATCGGCACTTTCGCTGATATGCCCCCGCAAGAAGGGATGCCCCCACTATCTGAAGCAGACAAGGACAAAATTATGCACGTGAGCCTGCCCATTAGCAACGAAACGACCCTCATGGGAAGTGACAGTTTTGGTAACGACGCAACAGTCGGCAACAATTTCTCCATCTCCGTATTAGCCAATAGTCGTGAGGAGGCTGACCGGTTATTCACGGCACTTGCTGATGGGGCACGGTAAACATGCCCATGAATGAAACATTCTGGGGCTCCTACTTGGCATGGCCACCGATCAATTCGGCATCAACTGGATGATGAATATGGATTTGAATGCGTCTAAATGATCGACCCAACCTGGCACCACCTCCTAATCCAGGCTATTCTCCTCAATTACACGTTTGTACCAGTAAGCGGACGTCTTTGGTATGCGTTCCAGTGTTTCGTAATCCACGTAGGTGATTCCGAATCTGGGTCGATAGCCGGATGCCCATTCAAAATTATCAAAGAGACTCCAGGCAAAATACCCCATAAGGTTTACCCCTGATTCGATGGCCTCGTGGCAGGCTTCCAAATAACCTTGATAGCCGTTGATACGCTCTGGATCGTCTACCTGACCGTCCACAACTTCGTCCTCATACGCGAATCCATTTTCAGTAATGTAGATTTCCGGATGATCATATCGTTTATCGATCCACTGGAGCAGCTTGCGGCAACCCCATGGCACAACGGCCCAGTTCATGGCAGTAAGGTTCCAGGATTTGTCTTGAGTGATGGCTACATCCTGATCTTCTGAAAGGCCGCCATTGCCATAGACATCCTGCTTGACAGTGTCACCAGTTACATTTTCCGCGTACATCGTTGTGTAATGGTTCAGCCCAAAAAAGTCCAAAGACCCCTTTAACTGCTCTTTTTGTGATGGTGTGAACGCAGGGAGTCGTTCGCCAAGTCGCTCCTTCATCACCTCCGGATAGTCGCCGAAAACTACGGGATCCGCAAACCACCCAAGAAAAAATAGCAATGCGCGCTCCGCTGCCTCACGATCCTCCGGTTTTTCGGTCAGCGGCTCACGCCAATCGCAGTTATTGGTAATTCCTATTTTCCCTTTCTGATGAGAGAACTTGCTCCTGTAGACTTCCACGGCGGCTGCATGGGCCAAAAGCTGGTGATGTCCTGCCAGATAGGGCTCACTATTTGAGGTACGACCCGGGGCAAATACACCTTGCCCGTACCCCAATATAGAAACTACCCAAGGTTCATTTAGGGTAATCCAGTGTTTCACCCGGTCCCCAAAACGTTCAAAGCATAGTGTGGCGTAATCAGCAAAATAATTTACGATTGCCGAGTTCAGCCATCCATCTTCTTCGGTCTGAAGCGCCAGTGGTAAGTCCCAGTGATATAGTGTGACCCAAGGGGTAATGTCATTGGCCAAAAGCTCATCTATGAGATCAGAATAAAACTGCAAACCGGCCTCGTTGACCTGACCTTTTCCTGCTGGCATCACACGAGGCCAGGAAATCGAAAAACGGTAGGCCTTCAACCCCAGTGACTTCATTAAAGCGACATCCGCCTTATACCGATGATAGTGATCTATGGCCACCGATCCATCATCGCCCTGATAAACTCGATTAGGGATGGTGCAAAAAGCATCCCAAATTGAAGGGCCCTTACCGTCGATATTGTGGGCACCTTCTATCTGATAGGAAGAGGTCGCGGAACCCCATACAAATCCTTCAGGAAATTTTTTCATAAACTTTACTCATGTAGTTGCTGATCTTCTCTTGGTGAGATCAGCGGAAATTTCATCTAACTTCTCGTTGCTCAGTGGATAGATCCAAAGTGTCAAAATTGCAGGAATAGTGACCAGGGCCGGTACCCAGCTCATCAGCATTTTTATGCCTGGAATTGCACCGGCGACAGTGGCCTCATCCATGCCATCATAACCATATCCGCTAAGCACAAACCCAATGATCGCACCAGCGGCTCCCCCACCGAACTTCATGGCAAATGTACCCGCAGAATACACGAGTCCAGTAGCTCTTCTTCCATTTTTCCATTCTGAAAAATCTGCGGAATCACCGAGCATCGCAAAAAACAGCACTGGCATAATGCCTGCACCAAATTCCGATAGCGTCCCCAGCACAAATATAAGGGTCACGTCCCCGGGTTCTGCCAAATACAAAAGCGCATTCGTTACACCTGAAAACAACATGACATAGATGAAAAGGTTCTTCTTTCCAACTTTATTGGCCAAAGGCGTAGTGACCAAAGCCGCAATCATCGAAACGACCAGAAGACCAACCATGTAGCTGGCGGCAAGTGTCTCATGATCGAGGTATCGCTTGAAGTAGATAACGGTGATCCCCTGTTTGATTGAGTTGTAGGTAACAAAAAGAAAGCCCACGACCAAAAGGGTAACCCAGGGTTTGTTTTTGATCAAATCCTTCAAATCTTCCCAAATATTACTTTCGTCGCTTTTTTCTGGCACGACCCTTTCCTTGGTGGTGAAGTAGGTAATGAGCAGGAAAATCATGAGCACCGCGGAAAGCAGGTAAATGGCATACTGGTAGCCTAGGTTTTCATCCCCGTTTCCGAGAAACAAAACCAGATAGATCAGCAAACCCTGAGTTAAAATCCCTCCAAAGTAAGCCCCAGCAAAGCGGAAAGAAGAGAGGCTGGTTCGCTCCTTCTCATCGGGTGTCATGACACCCATCAAAGCGGAGTATGGCACATTGCTCGCCGTATAAATCAAGGTCAACGCAATGTAGGTGATGTATGCATAGACAAGCTTGCCAGTGGGCCCAAAGCCCGGTGTGGTGAAGGTCAGCGCCAAAATGACTCCAAATGGTACTGCCGTCCATAAGATCCAGGGCCGAAATTTTCCTTTGGCGGTATTGGTCCTATCAGCCACCATACCCATGATGATGTCTGTGACACCATCCGTTAGCCTGGTAATGAGCAAAAGCACCCCTGCAGCCGCTGCAGAAATACCAAAGACATCTGTGTAAAAAACAAGTAGAAATGTAGTGAGTGTACGCCAGGCAATGTTGGCTGCGGTATCACCGAGTGCGTAGCCAATCTTTTCGCCAATTTTTATTTTTTCCGTGGGTAAGGAAGTCATCTATTTTTAGGGTTGGTTTTTATTCTTCTGCCATTTCCGCTTCCAAGAAGCCGAGTACATAGGTTAGGGGAGCGTTCAATTGAGGCATATTTCATTACTTGCATAGCTGGGTTCCTGGTCAACCCAACTGGTCATAGGGTAGGTCACTTCCGGGTAGTCAACATCCCCCCGGTCTTGTTTGGCCCAATTGGGCCCACCAGAAAGAAAACCAGGTATAGGCTCGGCGATATCATCTGCTTCGCTGGCCCGATGGTGGATAAACATGGGTGTCCTTCCTCCAAAACCAGTAACGAAGCTGTAACCGAGCGCATTTTTACCGAAAAGGTAATCGTTGATCTCATGGATCGCCGACAAATATTTTGGATCACGATCCATGCGGTAGGCTTGGGCAATAATATATGCCGCATTCGCTACATCACTGTTGGAACCCCAATGGAAATCAGCAATAGGCTGATGATAATCATTCGACTCAGACCGTGTCACCAGATCAGCAGCGACTCGTCTTATTTCGTCATTCAAATTTTGGGCAAAGGGCAACTCGGGGGCCTGGTCGATTAGCGCGAAGGCTCCGAGATAATGCACGTGATTGGCCCAACTCTCCCCTGGGCGAAATGAAAAATCAATCGAGATATCACGGAGAAAATCAAGATATCTTTCAGAGCTCGTGGCCAGGTAGAGTTCTGAAGCAGCCCAGAAGAATTCCTGACTAAAATCTTCATCACCATATTGACCGGTTATTACGCCTTCCGGATTTGTGAAAGGCACTTCAGGGTGGTCCAAGGCCCATTCCCAGGCACTTTTTGCTGCTGCCAGGCATTGAGCTGAGTAATCTGAGTCTATACTACCGTAGCTTCGTGAAAATTTCGCTGCTACCGCAGCAAAGTCCAAAGACGCACTGGTACTCTTTCGAAATACGTATCGCTGCTTAGTAGCTTGGTCCGGCATGATCATCCCCTCAAATCGTTCGGTCGTCAACTTAAAAAAGACCCCACCATCCTCATCCTGCATGCTTAGGAGCCAATCCATTTCATATTTCAATTCATCGATATAATCGCTGATCCCATTGCCGCTTTCCGGGATGTTGAGATCACCGTCCCCGAGGAGAGATGGGTATTGCTCGAAAAGCACTAATAGTTGACCCAGGGGATAGGCGCCATTGATTACGTACTTACCGAAATCCCCAGCGTCGTACCAGCCTTTTGGAGCACTGAATGAGCCTTCCCTTCCGGTAGATGCATGGAACAAAACCTCTTGATCCGGATGCCCTGCCTCCCTGGCGTACTTGCCGGCGTGCGCCGCTTCCAGTTTAGCACTAGCTCGCTGAAAATAGAGTGCCTTAGTCGTGGCCAGAAATGCCTCCTTCAGGAGTTGCGGTTTAATATCAAAAGGATGGGAATAGCCAACCTCTTTCACATATATCACATAGCGTCCAACTGCATTCAGCTCCGAAAAATCCCCTACGCATACCTGTTCGCCGGCCAAATCCCACTGCAACGGTTCTCCAAGCCTTGCACTATACACCACTTGCTGGCTCTCGAGACTTACTACTTGAAATTCCCTGCTTTCCGGGGCACCGGATACGACGACTCTCTTTGGCCCCTTAGGATAATAACCTACCTGGTTGATTCTAATCTCGGAAGATGCGGTAGCAGAAACGGGGGGACGAGGTGGCTCACAGCTATAAAAAAAACCAAAAACAAGAAGTGCAAATAATACTCTCATCATGTGAATGAGTCTTTTAGGCAAGCTCACAATTTAGCCAGAATTGAACCTCAGCCTTATACAAACGTTTGTATAGCATCAAAATCGGTACCCCAGGATTGGACAATCAGGGGTAGTGCATATTTTTGAGACCTAGAATAGGCAAGCGAATGTCGATACTCTTTTTACTGGCAAGCCTGGGGGTCATCAACGGCTTTGTACTCGGAATTTTCCTGCTCTCTAAGCGAGGCAGGATACCCGCAGAATTATTTTTTGCTGGCCTGCTTATTGCCTTAGGAATTCGGATTGGAAAATCAGTCCTATACTATTTCAATCCTGACCTTGATATCTTGGTAAGGCAGATAGGACTTTCAGCATGTGTTTTCGTGGGGCCTTTGTTTTATCTCGCCATGCGAGAGGTTAGAGATCCATCGGATCGTTTGCGCTTGCGCGACCTATCACTCCTCATCTTTTTGGCCTTGGCAATTTTCATAGTCGGCCTGTTGGTTCCTTACTCAGAGTATCCCCATTTATGGAATCTGCCAATTATAAAGGCTATTTATGCCATTTGGGTTTTGTTCACTGCACTGGGAATAAACGAAGTAATTGGCACAATACGAAAACATAAAAATTCTCCAAAATTCAGGGGCGACAGGCAGTATTTAGTAGGAATAACCATCGGCATGGTATTTATAACAGCCACTTATCAAATTGCTTACTTTATCGATGGGGTGACCTACCTATGGGGTTCATTGATCTTTACCTCGAGCTTCTACTTCCTTGCTATTCGCGTATTGGCAGGCAAACACCTGGTCTTGCCCAGACCCAAGGCACCGATCCCTTCAGCTACCGGACAAAGCCTCATTGACAAAATAGAAGGCATTATGCTGGATCAAAAGCCTTTTAGAAACCCAAAACTCAAGTTGGACGAATTGGCAGAGTTGAGCGGTTTAAGTAGACATGAGCTCTCCAAAATCCTCAATGAAGTCTACACAGAAGGGTTCTCTCATTATATAAAGGAACACCGCGTCCGAGAGGCACAAAAGCTGATCTCTAATCGTCACGATTTATCTCTCGAAGGAATTGGGTATGAAGCAGGCTTCAACTCCAAATCCTCCTTTTTTGAAGCTTTCAAAAAAATTGTTGGTCAGACCCCTTCTGCATACAAAAAGAGCCTGATACCGTCAGGGAAATAAAAAAATTGTCCAGGATGATCATCCTGCACCTCATAACCGCCAAAGCACGCCACTTTGGGTGGAATTGCTCGTATTCTTGGAGCAAACATTCGACTTCATGAGATCTACATTTCTAACAATATTACTGATCCTGGTGGCTGCAAAAGCTATAGGCCAAACTGACCGGCAAGCCATTTCTCAGGTACTGCAGGACTTCATTGATGGCACGACCTACTTTTACCCTGAAAAGATTCGTGGAGCCTTTCTCCCTGACACACCTATGTATTTGCACAATGAGGCTGATACACTCTGGGTTGTTTCTTCAGATCGGTACGCTTCCTGGTTTGACAGGCCTGACAGAAGAGGTACGAAAAACTCCAGGAATGGGCAGATTGTTTCCGTTGACCTGGTGGGCACGGTCGCCTATGCCAAGCTACAGTTTGATATCTCCGCATTTGGAAACAGGTATTATGACCTGATCCTTCTGAAAAAGATCGAAGGGCAATGGAAAATTGTCAGCAAGTGCACTTCAGCGGAACCAATACCCAAAAAACCTATCGAGATGTTGGTAAAACCGCAGAAGGAGACAGTTTTGGAGGGCCTGAAAAGGCCCTGGAGCATGGCCTTCTTAAGTGAAACCAGCGCGATCATAGCCGAGAAGGATGGCAGCCTGCTGCTTACGGACTTAGTACAAAAAACAAGTCAGGAAATCGAAGGTCTTCCCGGGGATGTGGCCAGAAAAATTCTAATTGACACCACGCAACACGAGTGGGGTGTTTTGCCTCCGTTTGCTCACGGACAAGTGAGAAGTTTCAATGCTGGCTGGTTCCAGGTATTACTTGACCCTAGCTTTCAGGAAAATCAATGGATTTATATCTCCTACGCAGCCGAGGATGACGATCGCCGGAGTACCACGAAAGTCATTCGGGGCCGATTGGATGGTAACCAGTTAGCTGATGTACAGACTCTTTTCCTCGCTGCTCCTTATTCACATGGACTATTTCACTACGGGGGTGGGATGATTTTTGGCCCCGATGGAAAACTTTACATCAGCATCGGCGAACGCAATCTTTTTGAACATCTCAATCCCGATCCTCCACTTTCTCAGGATCTTAGCGACAAACGAGGAAAAATTATTCGCATTAATCCCGATGGCACTATCCCGGATGACAATCCTGACTTTGGTCCTGATGCGATCCCAGGACTATATGCTACGGGTATACGAGCAACACAGGGCATGACCATCGATAGGGAATCAGGCAAAATCTGGTTCAGTGAGCATGGGACCATCCAGGGAGACGAATTGAATATTATGAAACCAGGAGCCAACTACGGCTGGCCATATAAGACCTCCGGCGGCTACCGGTCAAAAAATTTCGATCCCGTCGTACCAGAAGAGTTGGTCTTCACCGACCCTATTTATTTCTGGGATAAGACTGTCGCTCCCACTGGCCTGACCTTTTATTATGGCAGAGAATTTGCCCAGTGGCAAGGGCACCTGCTGGTACCGGGACTGAGTAAGGGAAGTTTGTGGCGAATGGAGATTGATAACGACCAGGTCGTGAGCGCCCATGAGCTGTTTATTAACGATCGCGTCAGGCTTCGGAAAGTGGTTGTTTCGCCTAGGGGCAAAGTTTATTTACTGACAGACGAAGAAAATGGAAAGCTCTTAAGGATGGTCAACGCTAACTTCTGACTGTGAAGAGTCAATTTTTTATAACAATCCGCTGACTAACGCGGAAACCGTTCACATGCCCTCTGAGTACGTAGGTGCCAGCGGGTATGTGAGCCGTCGGTATGGTCAGCGCTCCAGGTGTCTCTCCTAAAGCGGTAACAGATAAGCTGACACCTCTCATATCGGTAGCCCTCAACACGACAAGCTCGGTCCTTCCCCATCCACCTTCAATGGTGATTGGATCACCTGGTGTTAAAAGCGTAGGATAGACTTCCAACTGATCAGATCCCGTAGGCACATGACGCACAGATGCCAGTGGAAAGCGCTCAAACTTACCGTCAAAGTCAGTTTGTGTCAATCGATAGTAGATCAATCCCAGACCTAGAGGTCTATCAGCGTATTCATAAGCAATCTGCTCTTCGCTATCTCCTGCACCGGCAATGTAAGCAATGGGGTCGAACGTTTTTCCATCATAAGATCGTTCGATCGTGAAGTAGTCATTGTTGATCTCAGCGGCAGTAGCCCACGTTAACCTTATCGATTCCTGATGGCTTTGCGCTTTGAAGTAGATCAGGGTAATAGGCAAAGCTGAATCATTGCAACCACTGCTGCAATCGCCCAAATCCGCATCTACAGTGCCCGATCCCGACACACTCCCATCAATGGTATTACCGGAATTATCGGCATTAATTGTTCCACTGTTCTGCACCTCATTCCCACCAGGTACGGAAATAGTGCTTTGGTTTTCCAGATTCAAGGTACCACCGGATTCGATCACCACATCGCTGCCGGTACTGGTGAATGAACCGCCATCCAGGGTAGTTTGTCCTGAACCTTTCACCTCTAACTTCCCGGAAGCAGTAACGGATCCCGCAACGGTCAAATCTCCATCAATAATAAGGCTTCCACCTACTTCATCAATGTCACCATTAATGATCAAAGTGGAACCGGCCTCTACTTCTATGTTACCGGTGAGATTGGTAATGTTACCGTTTAGTATGTAGGTACTATTGGATTTTACGATGATATTGCCACTGACCGTGTCCAGATTGCTGTTTTCGGTGGTGGTACCACCATCATCAATCTCTATGTTTCCAAAAGCGTACGTGAAACTAGCAGCGAGAAGAAGCGACAAAAAAGATTTGAGTGAATACATAAAAACTCAAAAATCACTCACTATTTCAACGTAAATAGAGCCTTTCCCCCTGGTTTCCACCTCAACTGGCTGGAATTAATTCGATAAATGGGGTGTATTTGTCGATAAACCGAGCCATAACCATCTCACACGATGAATTTCAGCGGGAGTGAAGTTTACTTATTACCAGATAAAGGATGTAGAACTTGACCAGGGGCTGGTTGACGCTAACTTCTGACCGGGGCGAGTCAATTATTGACCACAATCCGCTGACTAACGTGAAATCCATTCACATGTCCTCTCAACACATAGATGCCAGGAGGTATGTGCGCTGTTGGTATGGTCAGGGCGCCAGATGTTTCTCCTAAAGCGGTAACGGATAAACCGGCACCTCTCATATCGGTGGCCATCAACTCCACAAGTTCTGTCCTGCCCCACCCACCTTCAATGGTGATTGGATCACCCGGCGTTAAGAGCGTTGGGTAGACTTTCAACTGATCGGATCCCATAGGCACATGACGCACAGAGGCGAGCGGAAAACGTTCAAACTTACCGTCAAAGTCAGTTTGTGTCAATCGATAGTAGATCAGTCCCAAGCCGGGAGGTCTGTCGAAATATTCATAAGTAATCTGGTCCTTGCTATCTCCGGCACCGGACAGGTAGGCGATGGGTTCAAATGTTTTTCCGTCGTAGGAACGTTCTATCGTGAAATAGTCATTATCGATCTCAGTGGCCGTAGCCCATGCTAAACGCACTTCAGAACTTTCACTGAAGGCATCAAAATATAACAGGCTAATTGGTAAGACGGCAGCAGCATCTCCATTCAATGCATCACCGGAGGGGTTACATTGATCCCCGCAGCAGTTGTTGGAACAGTCTGTGTCTGCATTCCCTCCGTCTACGCTTGCTCCGGCGGGTATTCCTGCATCAACCGCAATGGTACCACCGGATTCTACGGTTATGTTTGAACCTGAGCTGGTATAACTTCCGGACTTAAATACTGCGCCACCTTCAACCGTTAAGGTCTCCGAACCAATGTCAGTCGTACCGGCCACGTTAAAGCCCCCACTTACGGTTACATCCGCATTGTTTCCGGTCACCGTAAAATCTATGCCCACAAAAACATTGCCTCCAGCCCCAAAAGCAGCATTGCCATTGATTGTTAAACTGCCTGTAACGTACAGCACTCCGCTGGTAAGGTTCAAGTCACCGTTACCTTCCAATGTTAAGTCGCCGTTCACTCGAAGTGTATCTGAGGTGTTCATGTTAATGGTTGTATTGCCACCAAACGTCAAATCGCCATCAATTACCATCCGCCCATCACCGGTCATATTGATATCCGGGCTCCGGTTCGATGGTACAGAGACGGAACCTGCTACGTCGCAAGTTTCCCCAGTTCCGATTGTGATATTAGTATTGCTGTTATAGGTGGGCGTGGTAGGGCATGTCTGAGCTCCCAAGGCAAAGAAACCCAGAACAAACGGCGCAAAGGCAAAATATTTCAAGTGACGATATATCCCCATAACGGTTCTAAGAAATATTCAATTGAATATTCTCAAAAACCAAAATAAGAGCTTAAGGGTTTCTCCATGACAAGTTTTTCGACGAACAGCAGTTCTATGCAGTTTTTTGGGAGTTATACCGGAAATACCCTAGTAATCTATTCTTATAATCCTGAAAATTAGGATGTTACAGAATACTTCAACTGTATACAAATAACGTAATTATGCATTCAGCAACGGGTACTCTCCCGTTGAAAGAGACTTACCAGGTTAAGCGCTCTTCTTTTGCCTTCTTTTCAGCGCTGATATTTTGTTAATAGCGTCGACATAAGCTTTCACCGAAGCAATGATCACGTCCTGGTGGACTCCAAACCCAATGTAGTGCTGGTCTTTGTGTTTCAGACGAATGTGCACTTTGCCCTCATCCTGGCGACTACCCATCGACTGAACCAAGAACTCATCCATTTCGAACGTTTCACTGACCACCTGCTCGACGGCACGGAAAGCCGCGTCCAGGGACCCTTCACCCATGGCAGACGCATGCACTTCCTCGTCATTGACCTTCAAATGCACGGTAGCTGAAGGCATCACGGACTCTCCACACATAATTTGGACATTTTTCAATTCTATGCCTCCTTCCGGCAGTTTACCCTCCACAAGTACGATCAGGTCATCATCGACAATGTCTTTCTTCTGATCGGCCATTTTCAGGAACTCCTCGTAGATCTCCTCGACCTTTTCATTGGACAAGTCGTACCCCAATCGGTCCAAGTGATACTTAAGTGCGGCCTTTCCACTTCGGGCAGTCAATATGATCGATGATTGTGGAATTCCGACATCCTCCGGATCAAGGATCTCATAATTCTCCCGATGCTTGATCACGCCATCCTGATGTATGCCACTGGAATGAGCAAAGGCATTTCGTCCAACAATAGCTTTGTTAGGCTGAACGGGCATGCGCATCATCTTGCTAACCAAAAGACTCAGTGGATAGATATGCTGGCTCTTGATATTTGTAGACAAGGGCACGTCTTTCCGGGTTTGCAGGATCATGGCGATCTCTTCCAGTGAAGTATTGCCCGCCCTTTCCCCGATACCATTGATTGTAACTTCGACCTGTCTGGCTCCATTCAGCACCCCACTCAATGTATTGGCGGTGGCCATACCCAAGTCATTGTGGCAATGACACGAGATGATGGCATTGTCGATATAATTAACGTTTTCCTTCAGGAACCTGATTTTGGCCCCATACTCCTCAGGAGTACAATAACCGGTTGTATCAGGTATGTTGACAACAGTCGCTCCGGCGGCAATTACGGCCTCCACCACGCTGGCCAGGTATTCATTATCTGTCCTGCCAGCATCTTCACAATAAAACTCCACATCCTCCACATATTTCTTCGCATACTTGGTAGCGGCGACAGCTCTTTCCAGGATGTCGTCCTGATTGCTTCGAAATTTGTACTTGATGTGAGATTCGGAAGTACCAATTCCGGTGTGGATGCGCTTGCGTTTTGCGTACTTCAAGGCATCTGCTGCTATGTCAATGTCCTTCTGGACCGACCGGGTCAAGCCGCAAACAATCGGATTGGTTACAGCTCTGGAAATTTCTACTACTGAGTTGAAATCCATGGGGCTGGATATGGGAAAACCCGCTTCGATTACATCTACCCCCAAAATTTCCAGTTCCTTGGCAATTTCCACCTTCTCAGGTGTAGACAATTGACATCCAGGTACTTGCTCGCCATCGCGAAGGGTTGTATCGAAGATCTGAACTTTTTCACTCATAACTTATGGGTTTTAGTAGGTGACCAACTGGGACATCAAAGACATCACTTTGGAGCCCATCTCCACCGTTGATAATATTTTCTCAGGTCTTGTGGTTTCATCTTTAATATCCACAGTCCGGAATCCTGCCTTAAGCGCTTGATCCACTGCCTGAATTACTGTATTTGATTCGACTTTTAGTCCAAAAGATATGTCGAGCATCAAGGCCGTCGACAAAATCGTAGCCAGGGGATTGGCCATGTTCTGGCCGGCAATATCCGGGGCGGAACCATGTATGGGTTCATAGATCCCGACGCTATCTCCGATGGATGCAGAAGGAAGCATTCCCAGTGATCCGGTAATTTGGGATGCCTCGTCCGTCAGAATATCGCCAAACATATTGCTTGTCAGCACCACGTCGAACTGCTTGGGATAGCGGATCAATTGCATCGCCGCATTATCAATGAACATGTGCTCCAACGTAACTTCCGGATACTCCTCCGCCACCTCGTTCACGGTCTCCCGCCACAGCCGAGATGACTCCAGCACATTTGCTTTATCTATCGAGTGAACCTTCTTGTCTCTTGTGGAGGCGGCATCAAAAGCTTTGGTCGCAATTCGGCGAACCTCGTCCTTAGAATAGACCATGGTATCTAAAGCCACATCTCCGTTTCTTTCCCGGGGTTGTCCGAAATAAATACCCCCTGTGAGTTCCCGGAAGAAAAGTATGTCCACTCCTTGAATGAGTTCTTGCTTCAGACTACTGGCGTGGGCCAATTCATCAAATATCTGAATCGGCCGGATGTTGGTGTATAGTCCGAGTTCCTTCCTAATCCGAAGCAGCCCCTGTTCAGGTCGTACCTTGGCTGAGGGATCATTGTCATACATCGGATGGCCAACAGCTCCCAATAAAATAGCATCCGCAGCACGGCAGGCATTGAGGGTCCCATCGGGCAATGGGTTGCCAGTAGACTCAATAGCACTGTGTCCAATAAGACGCTCTTGAAATTCAAATTCATGATTAAACTGCTGGGCGATATTTTCCAGCACTTTGCGAGCCCAGTAGGTGACTTCCGGACCGATACCATCCCCTGGTAGTACGACGATCGTTTTCTTTCCCATTCAGAAGGTTACTCTTTGTTTTTCGTAAGATTCAATTTTTTCTCTCTTGCTAAGGATATAATCGATATCGTCATATCCGTTGACAAGGCACATCTTTTTGTACTGATTGATTTCAAAAGCTTCCGACTCTCCGGATGCTACGTTGATTATTAGCTGATTTTCCAGATCAACTGTAAATTTTGAAAGCGGATCCTGATCGATTTCTGCAAAAATCTTGTCAAGCATCTGCGAGGATACTTGCACTGGCAAAAGGCCATTGTTGAGTGCGTTGCCTTTGAATATATCAGCAAAAAAACTGGAAACAACCACCTTAAATCCGTAATCCTGAATGGCCCAGGCAGCATGCTCACGACTGGAACCCATGCCGAAATTCTTGCCTGCCACCAGAATCTCACCGGTGAACCTGGAATCATTCAATACAAAATCCGGTTTGGGCGTTTCTCCCTCAAATCGCCAATCCCGGAACAGATTTTCGCCAAACCCCTCACGGGTAGTAGCCTTGAGAAATCTCGCCGGAATAATTTGATCGGTATCGATATTTTCCACTTTCAGCGGAACCGCAGAGGATGTGAGTGTCGTAAATCCCATGTAGTTAAATCATTTCTCTTACGTCTGTAATCTTACCTGTGACCGCTGCCGCTGCAGCCATGATGGGGCTCACCAGAAAAGTCCTGGCCCCGGGTCCCTGTCTTCCTTCAAAATTTCGGTTGGATGTGGAAACGCAGTATTTTCCACTGGGTACCTTGTCTTCATTCATGCCCAGACAGGCGCTACATCCCGGTTGACGTAATTCAAAACCGGCCGATTCAAAGATCTGGTGCAAACCCTCTTCCCGGGCCTGCCTTTCGACTTGCTTCGATCCCGGCACAATCCAAGCATTAACTTCCGGGGCCTTTTTCTTTCCTTTTACAAAATCAGCCACATCCCGGAGATCTTCAATCCTCGAGTTGGTACAGCTGCCGATAAATACATAGTCAATACTTTTTCCCTTCAGCGGCTTCCCTTCTTCCAATCCCATGTAAGCCAGGGCCTTGGTCAGGTCCGGCACGGATCCATTAGCTGGCAGATTTTCCGATATTTTTATACCCATACCAGGGTTGGTCCCATAGGTAATCATGGGTTCTATATCCGTCGCGTCAAATTTTTCGACCCTGTCGTATTGAGCATCAGGGTCGGAATTGAGTGTTTTCCAGTAGGATACCGCCTGTTGCCACACATCATCTGAGGGAGCAAACTCCCGTCCTTTCAGATACTCAAATGTGATCTCATCCGGAGCGATCATGCCGCCACGGGCACCCATTTCTATACTCATATTACAGATGGTCATGCGCGACTCCATGGACAAGGATCGGATGGCACTACCCCCGTACTCTACAAAGTATCCGGTTCCGCCAGCTGCGGACAGTTTGGATATGACATACAGCACAATGTCTTTGGCAGTTACCCCCTCGCCGACATGTCCGTTTACTTCTATGAGCATGGTCTTTGGCCGATTTTGAAGCAGACATTGCGTCGCAAGGACCTGCTCTACCTGGGAAGTCCCAATGCCGAAGGCAATACTTCCGAAGGCGCCATGTGTCGAAGTGTGACTGTCACCACAGACTATAGTCATTCCGGGCTGGGTCAGACCTAGCTGCGGACCAATTACATGTACTATACCCTGCTTTTCATGGCCAAGGCCGTAAAGCTCGACACCAAACTCATCGCAATTGTCATGAAGCTTCTGTACCTGAAACCGGGACAATTCCTCACGAATAGGCAAATGTTGGTCGATCGTGGGGACATTGTGATCGGCAGTAGCCGAGGTTTGAGCGGTCCGAAAAACAGGTAGTGACCTCCGACGCAATCCATCAAATGCCTGTGGAGAAGTTACTTCGTGAATGAAGTGCCTATCTATGTAAAGGAGATCCGGATAATCCTTCTTCGCCTCCACAATATGCGCGTCCCAAACTTTATCAAATAGTGTCCTGCCAGCCATAGATACTCTTTCTGAGATTCTTTAACCAAATCTATTTGGCCAACCTTCCGTGCGAAAACCTTATAATGCGTTAATTACGACTTCTAAAATGAATCTCAAGTACCGACGGACGGTATTTACACTGGTCTTCACTAGACCCCTTGCTGAGTTGCAGGTTAGGTTGAGGTCATAAAACGCGCCTAAAGAGGTGATGCTGGAAGTATATTAAGCAAATCATTTATTAAAAGGAGTAATTGTAATGCCCGCCAAGCCCTTTAAATGATCTAAATTAGCAGGTAATCGATCACTTTTTTCTACAATGTCTAAGATCAGATCAGACCATCTTTTTTGCCTTATAAAGTCCATGCGGAAAGGAGAGAAGCGGTATTTCAAAACCCGATTTTCCTCGGATTCTTCGGACTTAAAATTTGTGAGATTATTCGATGCAATCGACAAGCTCGATCGATTTGAAGACGAAAAGGAACTCTTGAAAGAGGATTGGGTAAACCCCCAACAGTTTAGCAATCTGAAAGCGCATCTATATAAAAAAGTACTTCAAAGCCTTAAAGATTTCTCAGCAGCGACCAATGAAGAAATCAATATCCGCGAAAGCATTGATCACATTCAGTTGCTGTTCGACAGGAGCTTGTATAAGCAAAGTATACAGCTAGTAGAGAAGGTGAAAAAGCAGGTTCAAAATGGGGAGAATCTAGAGCTTCACCTGGAGGTTCTGAAGTGGGAAAAAAATTTACTTCCATTTTCCATTGGCAAGAACAATAAAAGTCGAGTGCAGCAAATCGTAAAAGAGTCCAACCTTATTAACGAGCGCATCTCCCGGACCAACCTCCTCACTAACTTGAATGTGGAACTAAGGTCCATCTACCTCAAGACCGGATACATCAGAAATCGGGAGGATTTTGAATACATACAGGCCATTTTCGAGCAACGTCTTCCTGCATGGCGCGAGGACTATCTTTCTTTCAGAGAGCGGCTACTATGGTATGAGGTACATCACGGATACAACAGTTATATCCAAGATCTGGATAAAACACTTTTTTATGCGCGTCGCTGGGTATCACTTTTTGAAACAACGCCATCATCGTCTTTTCAGCTTGAAATGTACCTGAAAGGGCTCAACCATCTGCTCAATGCACAATCTCGGTTGGGACTGGAATCCGAATTCACCAAAACTCATAAAAAGCTCCGATCGCTGGCGACGCATCGACTCATAGCCATTAACGAAAACCTACAAATCCGCCTATTCAAGTATAGCTACGCGCATCAGTTCAACAGGTATTTCATGCTTGGTGACTTCAGCACGGGGGGCGCCCTATTAGAACGAATCGAATCACGCCTGGAACAATTCATAGGCATGATCGACAAGCATTCAGAGTTGGTGCTTTTTTATAAAATCGCCTGCCTTCATTTTGGCAACGAAGATCACCGCGGAGCGCTGAAATGGCTCAACAGGATCATCAATTCCGCGGATATGGACCTTAGGGAAGATGTTCACGCATTTGCCAGGATCATTAATCTGATCGCTCATTACGAGCTTGGCAACAGAGATGTACTGGAGTATGCCGTGAGATCAACCTACCGTTTTCTACGCAAAAAAGATGACCTGCAATCATTCCAGAAGCATATTTTGGAGTTCATACGAAACCTATCCTGGCAAGTAACAGACGATGAGCTCATCCATCGGTTTGTCGATTTAAGAGAGAAGTTAATCCCACTTTCTAACAGCCGTTTTGACAGCCGCGCATTTGCTTACTTTGATATTATCTCCTGGCTCGATAGCAAAATTGAGAACAGGTCGGTACAAGAGGTCATCAAAGAGAAACGAGCAATCAGCAGAACTATTAAGGTAGGGAAGGAAGGAATTATGGAGATTGCCTAGGTGCTGCTTACCAGCCAACGCCCCCAACAGCCCTCTAGTCGCTCACTAGACATTCGTTAATTTCCAGGCTAAGGGTACGAACTCCTCACAGGCATTGTGGGTTTTGTCGGCAATGTATTTACAATACTCCGACCCCTCCATGGGAGGCCATTTTAGGCTTACCGACGAAAATGAGCGCCTGCTAAGTCCTTCAAGTGCAGAAAGTAAGTTTATTCATATTCTGTGGAACAGAGACAAGGAGTCAGTCCGCCTGGAAATCGATGGCATCCCTGTTGTTCTTGAAAGCAATCAGCTTACCTCGCTCACTTATCTTCAAAAGATAGGGATTCCAAAAGTGGCAGTACCTCTTACGATCTTCAGCTTCAATAGAGAATTCTATTGCATCCACACGCATGATGAAGAAGTTTCCTGCAATGGAATAATTTTTTTTGGTGCTCAATCTACTCCCATTATGACGCTAAGTGAAGCAGAGACTGAAAAGTATGAAACGCTCTACCAGGTGTTCAGGGAGGAATTCGCTACACGCGATAACATTCAAGGCGAGATGTTGAGGATGTTGCTGAAGAGGCTTATTATTAAAACCACCAGACTTGCTAAGGAGCAACGGAATATGACCAAGCTTGGCAAGGAGCAATCTGACCTACTTAGAAAGTTCAACAGCCTCGTAGATGTGCACTACAAAGAAAAAAGGCAGGTTGCGGACTATGCCGAATTACTGTTTAAATCACCCAAGACCTTAGCCAATGTATTCGCCAAGCAAAGCGACAAAACTCCACTTCAAATTATCCATGAACGTATCATTCTGGAGGCAAAAAGGCAGCTTCTGTATACGCCCAAAACGGTAAAGGAGATAGCGCATGAGCTTGGCTTTGATGAGGTCGCTTCCTTCCACAAAATGTTTAGAAAAGTTACCAGTCGCACTCCTCAACAATTCAAGCAAGAGCAAGCCAGCCCCAATAGCCGTTAAAGACGTTTCATCAAGTACTTGTACAAATCCAGCATGGATTGTAAATCCTTTCTATGCACTTTCTCATTCGGTGAATGCACATGATCCTCGGCTGCCCCAATGAAACACCAGTCCAGTCCGTGGTGGGACTGGTGCACTTCACGCCCATCGCTGGATCCAGAGGCTTCCACCTCCAGTTGATAGGGTACTCCGCTTTCATCGGCAAGGCCAATCACTTTATCGACAAAGGCGCGCCTGGGAATATTTCTGTCACGCATCGAGATCACAACACCTTCACCATGCCTGACCCCTTCCGTTATCCACGTTATATCTGAGATCAGCGCTTGCCGGACGGGATGGTTCTTCATAATATAATCAAGTAAAACGGGTACGCTACCTCCGCCCTGTTCTTCAAAACAGGAAAAAGCGATGACGCCATCCTCCAGATCACGACATAGTTGAAGCACGTTGTAAATCCCGAGCCTGTTGTCCAGGTAAGGTAGATTGGATAAAGTCCTTTGTGATCCTTATGTCCGGGGCAAAAACCAAGCTCGTTCCGCGATCAATTGATCTCGGGAAATCATGAAAAAGATTATGCTCCTTGTCCACTTTGAGTTGACATACGATTTCACCAAGACCTGTCTTTTCCTACTAACCGGTAGCCACTGGCAACTTCTGGTCCACCTATGGGTATGAGCTGGTTGCCATACCTGGCCATAAACCCTATGGTATCCATATGCGCAAACACAGCGGTTCGCGGTTTGCCAAACACTAACAAAAAAACCATCTCCAAACTCGGGTTTTTCCACGATTTGGGGAGCATTTTTCCAGGCAGGGCTACTCTTTTTTATGTGATCAATCAGAAAAAGACTTCATAGCAGCCTCTTCACCGGATGGGGAGTGTACAGTAAGTAGTTCCTTTAATAAGTCCAATCGTGGCAAATTTTTAGTCTGACACAAACTATATAACCCTTATGTTTGCGCTCCTCAAAAATTAGTGACTAAAGGAGAGCTTTTTCTCCCGCAAATACGTTGTACTAAGACCTTAACAGCATTACAGGGGTGATAGAAGAAATTCTGCAGTATGTGTCGGTCTATGCATTGAGTTACGATCAAATTCATCTTTCGGTCCGGTTCTCGGAATAACTTATGGCCTGGGCATTCCGGAGACCGTGTTTCTGAACACTTTCGGTATGGTTACTCCAGCCTATTTAATTAGAATTTTCGGAGATAATATCAGACGGCTGTACAAGCGCTGGTTCCTACGAAAGGAACGGAAAGTATTTACGAAAAAGAACAGGACTTTCGTACGTGTTTGGAAGCGATTCGGACTCCCTGGGGTAGCCTTTCTGGTACCCTTAATACTTATGGCCTATTCCCGGAGCCATCATTGCCAACACATTCCAGTAAAAATACTGGCCCCTACATCCGATGGTTGTGGTTTCTTTGGAGCCCTGTACTCCACTTTCATGTCGTTTTTACTTCGTTTTGGCAAAGGATTTAATCGGTGATTTCATCATCTAGCACTTCAATATCCTGAATCAACACCCTTTTAGATATTTCCTGACCAGTTTTTTGTAGCAGCTAATCCCCCCAGGGCCGTTTCCTTGTATTTGGCATCTCATGGCTCTGGCCGATTTCTCCCATGGCCTCTACACACTCGTCGACTGGTATTACGGCATTCACATCCGCCAGGGCGATTTGCGCGGAGGAGTTTTGCTATTGCTGCGCGGCACTGGCATTTCTTACGACACATGGCACTTCCACCAAGCCAGCGACCGGATCACAAACCAAGCCTAACATGCACTGTATAGTAATAGCCACTCCGTTGAATGCCTGGTCAATGGTACCGCCGAGGCAATGTACTATAGCCGCCGCAGCCCATGGCTGCAGCCGCTCCTGTCTCTGCCTGACAGCCTCCCACTGCTCCGGCAATAGAAGCCCGCTTTTCCAGGATGAGTGCTACCCCTGCACCAATGAGGAGTCCTTCCAAAATCTTGCGATCCGACAGCCCGTGAAATCTCCTGAAGTGTGACCATTGTCCCGGGTAAAATTCCCGATGCTCCTGCTGTTGGTGCGGCTACAACTCTGCCCATGCAGGAGTTTACCTCCTTAGCGGCGAGTGCCCGGGAAATCAGTTTCTGAAATTCTGGTGAAAGCACCGCCTTTGGGTATTGGGCTACTTTTCTGGCGCCATTGTTGATCATTCCAGAATAAGATTGCATATCCTCACTCAGTCCCGTCTTTACAGCATCTTTCATTACATCGTAGGCCTGTTGCAATCCATCCAAATTTCGTCGGTGCTGCGATTGCGCTGCCGCACTTCATAGGCTAGAACAGGGTCAAATATTTCACAGTCCTGGGTTGCACACTCCTCTTTCCAGGATTGGAAGCTGTCGAAAAGGAAGCTCATAATTATCATTTTTAGGGTTCTACAAAGGTATTTTCTTTTCCGTTAGGTCAGTCGATAATGCTGTAGGCGATTTGGTCCTGTGATAGGCAGGAGCGCTTAAAATGTATTTCTACGGACGCTTAATTCAATAAAGAAGTACAGGATGATAAATCGGGAGCTAAGAATGCCCAAAACTTGCCACCAAAACCAGCGCTCGCCGCTACTTTTGCGGCCATGACATTGCAAAACGATTTAATTCTAAGGGCTGCCGACGGAGTGCTCACTGAAAGAACACCGGTATGGCTTATGAGACAGGCTGGACGTATTTTACCCGAATACCGGGCAGTTCGCAATGGCCTTGGCAGTTTCAAGGAACTAGTCGAAACACCAGAGCGAGCGGCAGAAGTTACCGTACAGCCCGTGGATCTCCTGGGGGTTGATGCCGCGATCATATTTTCAGACATCTTAGTAGTACCCGAAGCCATGGGATTGGAGTACCAGATGATCGAAAATAAAGGCCCGTGGTTCCCAAAAACCATTGAAACTTCTCAGGACATAGATAATCTTCGAAGCATACAAGGCCCTGAGCTTAGTTATGTGTATGAGGCCATAAAAATCACAAAGAAAATACTCGATAATCGAGTCCCACTCATTGGTTTCGCCGGAGCGCCGTGGACCATATTGGCCTACATGATCGAGGGGAGCGGCAGCAAGACTTTTTCCAAGGCACGCAGGTTTTTGTATTTGCAACCACAATTAGCGCACCAACTACTTGACAAAATTGCAGATAGCACCATTAGCTATCTTAAGAAGCAGATTGCTGCCGGAGCTGATTTACTCCAGATTTTTGATTCATGGGCTGGCATTTTGCCTGCAGATCACTACCGGGAATTCAGCTTGGCTTACATCAGAAAGATCGTAGAAGCTATCGAGGAGGTGCCCCTTACCGTATTTGCCAAAGGCGCCTATTTTGCGCTTTCAAGTATGTCAGAAGTGCCCTGCAGAACCATCGGCCTGGACTGGAACATGAGCGTGGAAAAGGCCAGGCAACATTTTCCTGACAAGACACTGCAAGGAAATCTGGACCCCTGTGCCCTTTATGGATCATTTGACCAGATCGCCAAGGCCACAAAGAAAATGTTGGACCGTTTCGAGGGTCATCCGCATATTGCCAACCTTGGACACGGTGTATACCCTGATACCTCACCTGACCATGTCAGGTGCTTCATCGATACGGTGAAAGAATATACTTCCTGATGCTTAGCACCTTTTTATTTCCACCATCCGGCCGGGTAAAACTTGCCGGCTACTGCTCCTGCATTATGATGCTTCTGATAGCAAATATGAGCAGGGCACAAAGCATGACCGGGAAAGTCGTGGATGCAGAAACCGGTGCCCCCCTGGCAGGAGTTTTAATCATCGGCCAAAATGACTCAACTGTTGCCGGATCGGACGGCCAGTTTAAATTAAGCTCCCCTGGAATCATCACCATCTCGCATGTGGGGTATCACGATGCTGAGATTGACCTGATGGAGGACTACAACCTGATCTCGCTTGAGCCCAAGCCCTATGAATTGGAAGGAGTGGTTGTCAACTCTTTTGTTGTGTCAGGTGACCGAACACGAGATCCGCTTGTGGTCAATCGACTCTCGAGAGCACAGCTCAATCAGTTTGACCCAACGATAATCACCCCCGCCCTTAATACCGTCCCAGGTGTTTTTATGCAATCTGGCGCCTTGAACACGAATAGAATTGCCATACGTGGAATTGGCTCGAGATCTCCATTTTCCACCAACAAAATCCGGGCATATTTTGGTGAAATACCGTTAACTAACGGCACAGGAGAAACAACCATTGAAGATATCGACCTGAGTAGATTGGGCCGACTGGAGATCATTAAGGGACCATCCGCGACACTTTATGGCTCCGGATTAGGAGGCACCATGCTTTTGTACCCTCGCAGAGCACTGAACAATGAACTCACCAGTAGCACAACCGTCGGAGCGTTTGGCCTTTTTAAGCAGGATCTCTCAGCCACCCTCAAAGCTGAACATGGCTCCAACAACATTTTTACAGTAAGCTTAGCTCGGATGGTTACCGAGACAATAATGAGGTAGATCGTGAGGCAATCGGCTTCTTTTCTGATACCTATACCGACAAAACTGAGCATCACGTAGTGGGATATTATCTCAAACAACGGGCTTATATCCCAAGCTCACTAAGCCTGGAGAATTTCAACGATAACCCCAGAGAGGCTGCTTTTACCTGGGGTAGATCGCAAGGCAATGAAGACTATGAACGTCTACTATTAGGCTATTCGCTCTCCGTGGATCTATCGGATCGTTGGACCTCCAAAACGGCCATATTTGGCTCCTACTTTCAAATGATGAATCCAGGCCGTTTAATATCCTGCAGGAGCAATTGTTTGGCACAGGTTTTCGTCAACGACTAGTTTGGCAAGCGAATAACTTCAGGTTGGTATCCGGAGGGGAATTCTTCTTCGATCGATACAACTGGTCTACACTTGAAAATCTGTACGAGGATTTCCCGGATCAAGGGAGTGTGGCCGGATCACTCATTCAACAAAATTTTGAGGAGCGACAATATCTCAACCTTTTCTCGGAGGCTCGATTGGATTGGAAGCAAACCTCTATTACAGCAGGTTTTAACTTCAACAACACCAGGTACACATTGAATAACCTGTTTTCACTGGACGGTCAAAACATCGATGGCAAATACAGATACGATCCAATTTTACGCCCTAAGCTGGGGATTAGCCACACAATAGACAAGCTGGTGCTTTTCGGAAGCTGGAGCTACGGCTTTTCTACACCATCCCTGGAGGAAACACTGAACCCTGATGGATCACTGAACGCTGACATCCAGCCGGAAACCGGAAGGTCCGCGGAGATTGGCGCCCGCTGGACGCAGGAGGGTTTTAATCTGGAAATCGTAAGTTTTGATATGGCGATTGACAACCTGCTGGTGTCACGACGAACGGCTGCTGACGCTTTTATAGGATTGAATGCCGGCAAAACCCAGCAGTCCGGCATTGAGATGATTGTCAGAAAAACCTGGTCTTTCGATAGTCAGTGGTCACTGAACCTCAATGGTACCTTGGCCATAAATCGATTTCGTTTCAAAGATTTTATAGATAATGAGAACGACTTCTCAGGGAACCGTCTTACCGGTTTTCCTAACCACACTTTCAATCTTCAAGCAGACCTGCAATTCAAAGAAAAAGGCCAGCTGCTCCTAACACACCAACGCATTGGTGAAATTCCCGCAGACGATGCCAATACTATCATAGTCGAAGCTTACCACCTCATGTTCGCCAAAATAAGCTGGTCGGAAAAGCTCTTAAAGACTGTCGAAGCACAGTTAGCACTAGGCATCAACAATATTTTCAACGAGCATTATGCCTCCATGATAGCAGTAAATGCTCGAGGGTTTGGTGGCAATGCCCCCCGGTACTACTATCCGGGCACCCCACG
>CBDETI010000012.1:0-521628 GCA_965242775.1 Cyclobacteriaceae bacterium | reverse complement strand
TAAGGTCCTTAATAGCCACCAACTTCAGGCCGAACTTATCTGCTATTTTTCGCAGATCGGGAAGTCGGGCCATGGTCCCATCGTCATTTAGTATTTCCACCAACACGCCTGCCGGTTCCAGGCCAGCCAGCCTGGCAAAATCAACAGCGGCCTCTGTATGACCTGTTCGGCGAAGCACACCGCCATTTCTCGCCTTCAGAGGGAAAATATGACCGGGCCTGCCAAGATCTTCAGGCTTTGTCTGTGGGTCGGCCAAAGCCTTCACCGTTTTTGCTCGATCCGATGTAGAAATACCCGTGGTAGTGCCATGACCCAGGAGATCAACCGACACGGTGAAGGGTGTTTCGTGAATTGCCGTGTTCTTGCCAACCATCAGGTCCAGGCCCAGTTTTGAACACCTTTCTTCAGTGATAGAGGCACAGATGAGTCCTCGTCCCTCTTTGGTCATGAAGTTAATGATATCCGGCGTTACTTTTTCAGCCGCACAGATGAAGTCACCCTCATTCTCCCTGTCTTCATCATCCACCACAATGATGATCTCTCCATTTCCAATCGCCTCAATGGCATCATCGATTTTATCGAGCATATATTTCTTGTTTCAATAGCATTAACAATTATTTGGTCACGACGTTTCCCAAAATCGCCGCAATTTCCATTTCCATCTTTTTTAACGAATCGATTTCTTCCAAAATCGACTCAATTTCCTCCTCTGTGGCTTCCTTCAGTTTGACATTTTCCTCCTCTACCAAATGTTGGATGATCCTAAACTTTAGGCGCAAAATATTGGTAAAGGCCAGGTGCTTTAGGTTTTCTGTTTCTTTCGGAACCGGTATTTGATATTTGGATGCCCAGTTATCACTTATTTCATATTTCGCCGTACTAAGTTCAACAACCGCTTTCTTGACCTGCTCATCACCATGCTCCAGAAGGAATGCGGCATCAATGATATTCCCACGCGCGGCTTCTGTTCGAAACAGGTTCAGGATGGTATCAAAAACTGTATTCTCGAATTTTATGCTGCCTATTTCCGATAGAAAGTAATCAAGTAGGTATTGATCCTCCTCATTTTGATTGATGATATACTCATTGCCATAATTGATCAATACACGGATGCTCTCCTGCTCCTGATAATAAACGGCCGAAACTTTAGGCCGCTCCGGCTCGACATCAATAATCGGTAACGATTCCTGCGGCGCCCTAGTCGGTGTGATCGCATCCTTTTTACCCCGTTCAATTAGGAACTTATTCTGCTCAACGACCAGTACGGACTCCTCAATTTCCAGTAGTGCGCTACATTCTTTCAGGTACAATGAGCGCTTGACAGGATCATCTATTTTGGCAATAGTTTGCACGATATCCCGAATGACCTCCGATTTCTTGATCGGATCATGCTGGACATCTTCCAAAAGCAAGCCTGTCTTGAATAAAATAATGTCCTGCGCATTAGACTCAAGAAAATGCTGAAAGGCAGAGGTACCGAGCTGCTTTGCATAGCTATCGGGATCCTCTCCATCCGGCAGGGGAACCGCCCGAACATTGAGCCCACCCTCCAACAACATGTCAATCCCCCTAATGGAGGCACGAATGCCTGCAGCATCCCCATCGAATAGTACGGTGACATTTTTAGAATACCTGCTAATCAACTTCACCTGATCCTCTGTCAAGCTGGTACCTGAGGACGATACAACGTTTTGTATCCCTGCCTGATGCAATGAAATAACGTCGGTGTACCCTTCAACCAAATAGCAATTATCCAGTTGCCGGATGTATTGTTTGGATTGATAGAGCCCGTAAAGGACCTTGCTTTTATTATAAAGCTCGGTTTCGGGCGAGTTAAGGTATTTAGGTTGGTTTTTTTCCTTGCTGAGCGTCCGAGCCCCAAAGGCGATTACCTTACCCGTAATATTGTGAATTGGAAAGATGACTCGGCCACGGAAGCGGTCATAGACCTTATTTTCCTTCTTTACAATGAGCCCCGCCTCTTCCAGTAAGTCTTCCTGATAACCCTTTTCCAGGGCTGATTTGTGTAGGTGGTCCCAAACGTTAATGGCATACCCCAATTCGAAAGACTTGATGGTTTCATCCTTAAAATCTCTTTCCTTGAAGTAGCTATAGCCGATGCTTTGTCCCTCCTCATGCTCATGAAGGAGTTCCTGAAACAGTCTGTTGGCATAGCTCATGATGATGTACAAGCTTTCGCGTCGGCTTTGCGCGGCTTGCATTTCATCGGTTTGCTCCTCTTCCTGAATTTCAATGCCATATTTGGCCGCCAGGTATTTGAGCGCCTCGACATAGCTCAGGCCATCCATTTCCATCACGAAGGAGATACAATCCCCCCCCTTGCCAGAGCTGAAGTCCTTGAATATCCCCTTAGACGGTACTACATAAAAAGACGGTGTTTTCTCAGATGTGAAGGGGCTAAGGGCCTTGTAACTACTTCCAGACTTTTTCAGGTCCACGAAATCCCCTACCACTTCCAGGATATCCATCCTGTTTTTTATTTCTTCGATAGTCCCGGGATCAATCACGCCACAAAATTAGCAAATAGCAACTCGTCCTTGGATGGTTTGGGATGACAATCCCCATGCTGGAAGAAGTTAATCAATCAGCTTCACACTGTAGATCATGGGTAAGTTGTGACTGATAGGCTCCCACCGGTCTCCTTCATCGGAAGAAGCATAAAGGTTGCCTGTGGTAGTGCCAAATACAAGCCATCGGTTTTGGTGATCCAGGGCGTGCCTGTAGGTGATATCATAACAGGCCTCCTGAGGTAGTCCTGAACGAAGTTCCTGCCAGGTTTTGCCCCGATCACGTGTTCTGCAAACACATAGGGCACCATCGACGGCCACGCGCAGTTGGTCGCTGACCCCAGGTACCACCCAGGCAGTGTTAGCATCTTGTTCATCCACTGCCACAGCAAAGCCAAAATTGGCCACTCCCGCCGGTTGGGACACATCCGACCATGATGTGCCCGCGTCGCTGCTCACAAAAATTCCGCAGTGATTTTGCTGCCACATGACCTTCCGATCCTGACCACACCACGTTACCAGGTGCGGATCCTGCCCCACCTCGGCATCAGGGTTTGGCAAAAAATCAGCTTTGAGTCCTTTATTCCGAGGTACCCAGCTTTTACCTCCGTCTTTCGTCTCGAAGACACCTGCCACGCTAATTCCTACATACATATGATCAGGGTCATTCGGATCTACCAGGATGGAGTGTATTCCGGCGTGATCTCGCCCACCACCAAACCATTGGTCCTCTCGGCTAGGGTGGTCCCACAATCCTTGCACCAAGACAAAGTTTTCGCCATTGTCTGTACTTTTAAACAATCCCCCGGGCTCCGTACCGATGTATATCTCCCCGGGAGTACCTCCACCTGCGAAGGCCCATAAATACCTGGTGGTAGCTGGTACACCTTTCTTGATTTCCGTTCCTTCCGGATATTTCGGGGCCTCCAATTCTTCCCAATCCCGTCCGTTTTTCGATCGATGCAATTTGCAACCCCAGTGCCCATGATCGAGCAATGCCCACCAATACCCGGTCTGATGGTCAATTGTTGCCAGACTTACGGGAATGCCTAAAAACTGGGTATTCTGGTACTTCCAGTGGCCATTTTCTTCCCGGTAAGTTATCAGACCTTTTCTCGTTCCAAGTAGCAATGACTGGGGCATAGTTTAAAAAATTTGAAGGAAAGAGAAGCTAACAAAAAACCGGAGCATTGGCAAACCCGCAAGATGTTCAGTAACAAAAAAACATTCGTGACGAGATTTAATTTGACAGGATTTAAACTTGCACCCAGAAATCAATGTTACACATGGTGACATCAGATATATGGGTATTACTTCGGAAGCAGTTTTAAAGGCATTAAGTGAGGTTCAGGACCCGGATCTTAAAAAAGATCTGGTTACTCTTGGTATGATCCAAAACATTGACATTGGGGACGACAGCATTGCCCTGGATGTGGTACTGACGACACCTGCTTGTCCGTTGAAGGAGCTTATTAAGAAAGATTGTGTTGAAGCGCTGACCAGACATTTTGGTGAAAAAATCACCTACAATCTAAACATGACCAGTTCCGTCACTACAGTGCGTGAAAATGCACCGCTACTGGAAAAAGTTAAGAACATCATCGCTGTATCGTCTGGAAAAGGAGGCGTTGGGAAGTCCACTGTCACCAGCAATCTGGCTGTGGCATTGGCACAATCAGGTGCCAAAGTGGGTGTGATCGATGCAGATATTTTCGGTCCGTCTATCCCCACCATGTTCAATTGTGAATTTGAACAGCCCAGCGTTGTACAGAGCGAGGGTAAGAACAAGATCGTACCTATCGAACAATATGGCGTTAAGCTCATCAGTATTGGCTTTTTATCTCCCTCGGAAAACGCTGTGGTATGGCGAGGGCCGATGGCGAGTTCGGCTTTAAAGCAATTCATCGGGGATACTGCCTGGGGTGAATTAGACTATTTACTGATCGACTTACCTCCTGGAACCTCTGACATCCACCTAACCTTAGTTCAGACGGTGCCAGTCACTGGAGCCATTGTAGTGACGACCCCACAAAAAGTGGCTATCGCGGATGCGCAAAAAGGAATTGCCATGTTTAAACAGGGTCAAATCAACGTGCCTGTATTGGGAGTGGTCGAAAACATGGCCTACTTCACTCCCGAGGAACTTCCAGAAAATAAGTACTTCATCTTCGGCGAAAACGGTGGCAGGCACCTTGCCGAAAAACACCAAGTAAACTTTCTTGGAGAAATTCCGCTTGTGCAAGGAATAAGGGAAAGTGGCGACAATGGATATCCTGCTGCAATGAAAGAAGGTCCTACGTCCCAGGCTTTTGCTAACTTAGCTGCCAACGTGGCTCAGCAGGTAGCCATTCGCAATGCCAACGCACCGAGAACAGAAAAAGTGGAAATGAAGGTTTAAATGATGGAAGAAGCATTGAAAGAAAAGATCGAAAAGGCACTGGATGGTATTAGACCATATCTTGAAGCTGACGGAGGAAATGTGAAGGTTCTTCGCCTGGATGAAAAGGTGCTCTATCTTGAACTTCTCGGCAATTGCGGAAATTGTCCAATGTCTACGATGACGTTGAAAGCTGGAGTTGAAGAAGCAATCATTAGGGCGGTTCCAGAGATAGAGCGTGTGGAGGCCGTAAATATTACTTCTCCGGATGACCCCAACGCGCGCCTTCCATTTGTAAGCTCGCTCTAGACCAGCAATGAGATCACTTCTGGTCTTGTTCACATTTTTTTTTGCTAATCACATCGCCCTCGGGCAGTTGCGTTGCGCCGTAGATCTAAAAAATAGAGCCACTGAAACGGAGATTTTCGAATCCTGGCTACGCAAACAAAACCGCGCCAATGCACCCAAAGCAAGTCAGGATCAGGTAATAACCATACCCGTGGTAGTACATGTAGTTCATAATGGTGAATTGCTGGGAGAAGGAAGCAATATCTCAAGAGAAAGAATTCTTCAGCAAATAGACATCCTGAATGCCGATTTCAGCCGTACCAATGCCGACGCCAGCCTGACTCCAGCGGAATTCCTGGGTGTGGCAGCAAACGTAGGTATTCAATTCGAATTGGCCAGGCAAGACCCCAATGGCCTCGTCACCGACGGTATCACCAGAACCCAAGGAACACAAACCGTTTATCGTTTTCAAGAAGATCCGGTTTTAAAAAGCACAATTCACTGGCCCTCAGAAGATTATATGAATTTATATATAGCAAACCTGCAAGGTTTTCTAGGTTGGGCCGAATTTCCGTTTTCACCAATTGAGGGAATACCTGATATCAATATTGAAAGCGAGTTGGATGGCGTAGTTCTCGATCATCGGTTTGTAGGGCTCAACTCCAATACAGGGACATTTCGATCATTCGGAAGGACAGGCACCCACGAGGTAGGGCACTACCTTGGTCTCCGGCATGTCTGGGGTGATGGTGGCTGCAACGCAGATGATTTCTGTACCGATACCCCTCTTTCGAGTGTCAGCTATGCCGGTGGATGCCCCTCGGAAGATCAATCATCTTGCGGTAGCAATGATATGTACAGCAACTTTTTGAATTTCACAGATGATGCCTGTATGAACATTTTTACCGAATGTCAAAAGCAACGGATGCGCACAGTTCTTTTTACCAGTCCGCGCCGGGCGAGTCTAATTAACTCTCCCGCCCTGACCGATCCCACGACTTTTGCCATGGACTTGGGTATACAGGAAGTTGTTGTCCCTCCTGTCGCCTCCTGCACACAGGTGGTAACTCCAGCTATGATTGTGACCAATTTCGGCACCACTGAGATCACTAACTTCAACATACAGCTGTTCAACGAGCAGGAGACGATTGGCGCAAAATTCATAGCGGCTAACCTTGAACCATTAGACACGGTCATGGCAACCTTCGATCCCATCACCCTACAAGATGAGCAAACGCTCAGATTCATGATCACAGCCGTCAACGGCGTACAGGATGATAATGATGCAAACAATTTGGTTACCGTCCAGGCGATAGGTCCAAGAACCGAGCGCATCCCCTATTCAGAGCATTTCGAGTCCGCAAGTAATTTTAATACGATAAGTGACAATCCAGCACTAATAACTGTGGAAGACGCTCCGAACACTACCCTGGGCAATCAAGCGGCAAGGTTCAATTTTTACCAGGAGCCCAATGAACTGGGTGAAAAACAGATTCTACTGTTACCGCATATAGATACCAATTCGATCACTTCCGCTAACCTGCAGTTTGAATATGCCTATGGCAACGACTCCACTACAAGCCTCGACGGATTGATCCTGGCTGTTTCCCGGGATTGTGGGGTGACTTTTCCCGAGAGCGGATACCTTTTCCGGCAGTTTGGAAGCGGACTGAAAACTACCGCCAGAAATTTGCAGGGACCATATACTCCCTCAGGACCTGGCGAATGGACTACCGCCACCATCAATATTACCTCACTACTTTCCGAAGAGAACCTACGCTTTGCCCTCATTGGAATCAACGGATCCGGTAACCACATTTACGTGGACAACTTCAGGATAGACCCAGCAGACCTGAAAGCCGTCGACATTTCACTCTCTCCAAATGATCGTGTGCCGCTGACCACTTGTGAATCCTTCATTCGGCCCACAATCAATGTCTCTAATGAGGGTTTTGAGACAATCAACTCCTTTGATTTGCAATATAACCTGAACGGCAGCTCGGAGGTCATGGCTGTTGAGACTTCCCTGGAACCCGGAGAAGATCAGGATATCACCTTCAGGATAAGTAATCTTACTGATGGCACGAACACCATAGAGTTGTCGCTGATCAATCCCAATGGCCAGCCCGACGGAAATACCGAGGATAATTCCGAGACTTTCATCCTCACCGTGGATAATACTGAGCAGGGTATTCCAATTCGGCAACAATTTGGATCGTTAGCGCCTTGGGTCGTTACAAGTTCTGACGGTCAAAGTGATTTTTCCCTGGAGGAAAATGCGCAGTGGATCAAAGCACGAGGGTTTCAAAACAGCCTGATCGGCAAAGAAAGTTGGCTTGTGAGTCCGGTGCTTTCAACGGAGAGTTTTCAAAGCGGGAGTCTGCTTTTCGATATAGCCTATACCACAGCGTCAGTAGGATCGGAGCAACTTCGAGTACTGCTATCAGTTACTTGTGGTGAGACCTTTGAGACCACCCTTCTTAACCTTGTTGGAAGTGATTTGGTCACCGCGCCCAGTGTGGACGATTTTGTACCAAACTCTTCCAATGACTGGCGGCGGGAACTCATCGACATTAGCAGGTTCATGCTGTTCCCGGACATTCGATTGGCATTTGTTTTTACGAACGGAGGAGGCAATAACCTCTACCTCGATAATATCGAGATCGCACCAACTGCGGCTAACCAATTGAGGGAATTTGAAGAACCACTGGTCGTCTACCCTAACCCATCGATGGATGGTAATTTCAGTGTCACTTTAAACCTTCCCCAAAAGGAAGAAGCGACCCTATCCGTCGTAGATATGCAAGGAAAAATTCAAGCAAGATTTAAGGAGGAAGGAGCACTCAATCAAACCTACAACTTCAGTAATTTGACGAAGGGCCTCTACCTGCTGCAAGTGCATACCGCAACCCAGAATTATGGAAAGAGAATAATCGTGAGGGACTAGCTCCAGCCTATGTCAAAAGCAATATCTTCGCATCAAAAAAAGCCGTTTTCAGGTCTAAACATACATGCGTATAGGTATTTTTTTCGGAGGACAGTCAAGGGAAAGAGAAATCTCATTTGCAGGCGGTAGAACAGTTTACGACAATCTCAATAAGTCGCTTTTCACTCCTGTTCCCATTTTTGTGGACAGCCTGGGAAACTTCATTCTCTTAGACTGGCAATTTATTTACAAGGGCACAATTCGTGATTTTTACCCAGCGGGGGATTTGCTTCCGGAAACCCGAAACTATTTTCAGCTTTACATCGAATCCTTTCAGGAAGATCCTGAGCGAATCGAGGAGGCGATCTCACGGGTGGGCAAGCGCCTGGCAATGGAGGACATCCCAAAGCACATTGACTTTGCCTTTCTTACCATGCACGGACCCTATGGTGAAGACGGAAATATCCAGGGGATTTTGGAATGGCTTCGCGTGCCCTACAGCGGGGCAAGCATTTTACCATGCAGCATAGGCATCGACAAGGAGGTCCAGAAGAAGGTCTACACGCAAAATAACTTCAGACTGCCAGGATATACCATCATTCGCAGAAATGACTGGCTGGAATCGCCGGATGACCAAATCGATCAAATAACGAAAAAGCTTTCGTTCCCACTGGTAGTAAAATCTCCACATCAAGGATCTTCGATAGGCATTTCGATTGTACATGATCTGGTGGAACTCCGAAAAGGAATAGACAAAGGTTTTTTCCGGCATGAAATTGATATGGCAGCGTGGCGAGGGCTCTCCGAGAAAGAAAAGCATCAATTTTTAATTCAATTCACTGATATCAGAGAAGGTCTGGGCTTCCCTGTTTATTTCAACAAAGAGAAGATTTTCCACCCTCAAACGCTCTGGGATCGCCTGGATAGCTACGATGGCAAGAGCGTGGTATTGCTATGTGAAGATGCAGAATCGTCGGTCGTTGTTGAGGATTTCATCGAGGGTAAAGAGTTTTCCTGTATTGTCATAGAAGATGAACAAGGTAATCCCCTGGCACTACCTCCAACTGAGATCATCAAGGGCAAAGAACTTTTTGACTATCGCACCAAGTATCTTCCAGGGTTAAGTCATAAAGAAACGCCCATGCGCTTACCGGCTTCTGCTATCGACCAGATCCAGCAAGCCTGTGAAACGCTGTTTGGCATTATTCACAGCGATGTTTACGCTCGAATAGACGGCTTCTATAGCGACGATGGAGAGGTATTCTTAAATGATCCCAACACTACCTCGGGCATGTTACCTTCCAGTTTCTTCTTTCACCAAACCGCGGAAATTGGACTGAATCCTTCTGAGATCATTACTTACATCATCCGAACCTCCTGTGTGGTCCGCGCGCGTAGCGGCAAAAGCTACCACCATATCCAATCCCTTATCCGCGAACTGGACAATCGAATCAAGATCAACAAAGAGGATAACACCGATAAGATTCGAGTAGCCGTACTCATGGGAGGGTTTTCGGCTGAACGACACATCTCCATCGAAAGTGGCCGCAACATTTATGAAAAGTTGGCCTCCTCCAGTAAGTATCAGCCGATACCGGTCTTTCTGACTGGCAATGAGCACCAGCATGAGCTCTACGAAATACCCATCAACGTGCTTATGAAAGACAATGCCGACGACATTCGTGATAAGGTACGGGCAAAGAACATGGAACTGGCCCTTAGCCCTCAGGCTCAGGAGCTTCAAAACAAATATGCGCGGGTAGACATGTCTCCTAGCAAGGCTATTTCCTATGAGGAACTAGCCAAGCGCGTCGATTTCGTATTTATTGGTCTGCATGGAAGGCCCGGAGAGGATGGCGAAGTGCAAAAGCGACTACTGGCGATTGGGTTACCCTTCAATGGCTCCGGACCCGAGAGCTCCGCCGTGACTATCAACAAATATGAAACCAACGAAATATTAAAAGATAATGGTTTCAACGTCGCAGCGCATGCGGTAGTTCAAGGAAGCGATTATCACGCAGACCCGGAAGCCTTTATCGGAGACATAGAAAAGCAATTTTCTTATCCATTTATCGCGAAGCCCGTGGATGATGGGTGTAGCGCAGCAGTGAAGAAAATCGATGATCGTGAGGAATTAGAAGCCTTTTCTCAAATGATGTTCAGAGAGGAAGACGCCTTCCCACCTTTACCTGCGCAAAAGTTGCAGTTAAAGTTTAATGAAGAGTTTCCTCAAAAGCAGGCATTCCTTATAGAGGATCTCATCACAAAGAATGGTGCCGATAGATTTCTGGAAATAACTGGTGGCATGATCACCGAAAAGGATGGTGAAAAAATTGTGTATCGTGTTTTCGAAGCGTCGGAGGCATTGGCAAGCGGTGAAATCTTATCAATAGAAGAAAAATTCCTGGCCGGTGAGGGTCAAAACATAACGCCAGCAAGGTATCATTCAGATGCCGACGCCAATCAGGCTATTTCCGAAAAGGTCAAAAAAGAGCTTGAAAAAGTAGCAGCCACCCTTCGGGTAGAAGGCTATTGCCGAATCGATGCATTTGTGCGCGTGTCAGGTCAGGAAGAAGTGGAGGTGGTAATCATCGAAATCAATTCCTTGCCCGGCATGACCCCAGCGACTGCTATATTTCATCAGGCAGCACTTCAGGGCCTGAAACCCTACGACTTCATCGATCAAATCATCGACTATGGCTTCAAAAGATCAGCAACGAATGTCTGAATTCACCATTTTCATTAGGTTTACCAATTGATCAACTGGCCGCATGAGCTTCTTCCAAAAACCAACAGTTAAGATCCTAATTCACCTTTTTTCGTCAGTGGTAATCGGATTATTGATAACTATCATATTCTTCTATGTCTATCTGCCTACCAAAACCAATCATGGAGAGACGATAACTGTACCCAATGTTATCGGGACACATTTCGACGACCTCTCTGATGTACTGATCAAAAGAAATCTCAGATTTGAGATCACACAAGACTCCAGTTATTCCCCTGACCATGCACCCCTCGAGGTGCTGAAGCAGTTTCCTTTGCCTGATTCCAAGGTAAAAGAGAATAGGAAAATCTACTTGACTTTAAATACCAGAATGCCTCCCTTGGTGAAAATGCCCGACCTGATAGATGGGTCCATCAAGAATGCCCAAATCGTCTTGAAGTCTTACGACCTCAAAATTGGTAACATACGATACATTCCGGACGAAATATTCAACACGGTTTTAAGGCAACAGCTGGAAGGTCGGGATGTGCTGCCGAATGAAATGATACCTAAGGGCTCTGTCATTGATATTGTTTCCGGAGATGGACTGGGCATCGTTTCGCTTCAGTCTCCAAACCTGATTGGATTAGATGAGGAAAGTGCCTCGGTGGCAATTATCGGATCAGGTTTAAGTATTGGTGAAATTCTGTACGAAGATGAAAATACCCACGTTAGTTATGTAACCGACGATGATGGCAACGTGGAAACCATAACCGAGGAAGTGGCCCCTGGCGCTGTATTCAAGCAGTCGCCACTGGCCGGTAAGACCGTTCGACTCAAAGACAGGATCGACCTTTGGGTCTATCAGCCAGACTCCATCAATACGCGACCTACCCTGCTGGATGAGTAGATTTTGTTTGAAGATATGGATTTGCTTGTTACTGGCTAACGTGACTAACGCACAGTTAGTTGAAAAGCCGCTCACACACATTACAAAGCAGGGAGCCTCAAAAAACACGCAACAAGCACCACTTGCATTGCCCTTCTGGGACGATTTTAGTACCTCTTCGGGCGTGCCAAGCAGCAGCCTGTGGGCGCATGGCATCGACATATTTATAAACAACACCCTTGCCCGAAATGCACCTTCGATTAACGTCGCCACGTTTGATGGCGCGACCTTTTCCGGGGGAGCCCATAGCGGAACTGCCGATAGCCGTGGTGCCGCAGATAGCTTATTGTCTCACCCGATAGACCTAGCCTCCGTAGCCAACAGGTCTTCGGTGATTTTGACGTTTTTCTGGCAAGTACAAGGCAACGGTGAAATCCCAGAGGCAAGTGACAGCCTTCGTTTACAATTTTACGCAAGCGACAGCACCTGGCAGACCGTGTGGTCCGTAACTGGTGGTATGCCGGAAAGCTCCGATAATTTCCAATTAGCAGAGGTACCTGTCTTCGATCCACTGTTCTTCCACAGTGGCTTCAGAATGAAATTCCAATCCTTCAATTCGTTATCAGGAATATTTGATACCTGGCATATCGATTATGTTTATTTGAATGAAAATAGAACCAACGTCAGGTTTCTCGACAGGACCATCTCACATGGCCCAGGACCCCTGTTTGGGGATTTTTATCAAGTGCCTCTCCACTTGTTTACGTTAGACCCACAATTGGCCCAGCAATCCGTGATAGTAAATAACCTGGACAATACCGTCCACCCATTAGACTACACTTACACGCTCACCAACCTTTCATCTGGTCAAATACTACTTCAAGAGCAATTGATTGGGCCTATCTTGTCTCCCAATGAAAATAGGTTAGTGTCCGGTGCAGCGTTGGATTTACTTGATCTCTCGTCGCTGGAAGGCGACTCAATTGTCATTCAATCCGAGTTTTACTACAAGACCGGGGATAGAAATCTCTTCGAACAGGTCACACCAGCAGGCGACACGCTTTTTTTGGATGTCGACCTGAAAGTAAACGATACCATCAGAAGCAACTCTTTACTTCACGAAGCTTATGCATATGATGACGGCACCGCCGAGTTTGCAGCCGGATTGAACCTGGATCAAGGTCAGCTGGCAATACAATTCCACACGCCAGTTGCCGATACACTAAGTCATATTGCGGTTTATTTTCCCTCGCTTTCGACAAATAATAGTCAACCGCTGGATTTGATCGTTTGGCGCAGGCTCGAGGATAGCGGTGAACAGACTCGGCAGTCCTTTACCATTTCAGAGACGCAATTGCGAGATGAATTTACCGAGGTAGCTCTATTCCCGCCGGTGATCGTAAGTGATACTTTTTATATTGGCTATCAGCAATTTACGGATGATTATATAGGAATTGGACTGGACCGGAGTAATGATATCGCCAGTGATCGAATATTTGTCAATACAGATCGCATCTGGCAAAGAAATCAGCTGCTTTCAGGGGCCCTTATGATACGGCCTATATTTAGGCCCACAGATGCTATTATTTTATCTGCAAGCCACGAGCGGGATGACTTGTCGATCTACCCAAACCCCGCTAATGATGTAGTAAATATCAATGGTTTTTATCAACATGGCCAGTTGTTAAATCTCGCGGGTCAAGTACTTTTGAATTTTTCCGGACGCACCGTACCCCTCAACAAATACGTGGACGGTGTGTACCTGCTTCGGCTGACGCAGAACAAAACCCAATACATTAAAAAGCTAATTATCAATCGTAATGGAAATTGATGTCAAAGAACTCAAAAGCCGCCTCGAAAGCGGGGGACTGGTCAACCTGATAGATGTGCGCGAGGAGTGGGAATACGAGGAGGTAAATATTGGTGCTCGCAACATTCCGCTCGGCTCACTTCCGGAGAAACTGGAAGAATTGGCGGAATTAAAGGATCAGGAAATAATTGTACACTGCAAAAGCGGTGGTAGAAGTACCCAGGCACAAAAATTCCTTCGTGCCAAGGGGTTTACAAAGATTAGAAACCTCGTGGGTGGCATTGAAGCCTACCTGGCTGAATGACCTTATCCAATGATGAAGGGTCTTGGGCTAAAAGAGATTATAAAGACGATCAGCGCTACAATTCCCAGGACTTTACGCCCAGTTGATATGGGCCGGTTGTCTGCTACGGGAGGGTGATAAACACCCAAAAACCGACCAATCAAAAAAGCAAAGAGCATCCAACCGGTGTATCCCTCCCACTGAAACAGTGTGGAAACTGCAAACTGAATTGTCAATATTAACGCCGCTACCATCATGCGATCCCTCCTACTCTCTATCATACTATACAAACAGATATAGAGGTAATACAGGTAGATAAACAGCATTAGTAGAAACTGCAACGACGCACCTGAGGAGCCATCACGCAGTAAGCCTGGCTGGACTGCCCCTAATCCGGCATACATCAAAAATGCCAGAAATAACCAGCGACTAACTATCCGGGACCAGCGCTCACCTACCAAGCCGAATATGACATGGCCACCATCCAATTGACCAATGGGTAGCAAGTTCAAGGCCGTAAAGAACAACGCCAGGAATCCCGCTAGTAAATAAGGATAATGGATCATTTCATTAGGATGCGGAAGCAAACTGGGATCCTCTACTACATAGTTCTTGAAAAACCAAAACAGGAGATTGTCACCAAGATTGATAGACACATTCGTCTCATCATTGTACACATGGCTGGGGTAGTCTAACCCGTAAGTCTCATATTCGGGATGAATGGTGTAGATGTGCTCCGGCTCGGGCAGGTGGGTAAACCCATAAGCTAAGAGGGCCACGGCCATCACAAAACCTGCCAGGGGCCCAGCAATACCCACGTCAAAATATTCCTTACGGCTTTGAATTTCATCCTTAATCCGAATATAAGCTCCTGCGGTCCCGATCGCGGGAAACCCGAGAAACCAAAACGGTATGTAATAAGGAAGGGTCACCTTAATATTGTAATACCGAGCTGTCAGGTAATGACCAAATTCATGGCACGTCAGAATTACCAAAAACGGGACCGCATAGTGCAGGCCAGCGAATATTTCCTGCCAGGACATATTTCCCAGTATCAGTGATTTGCCGGACATCCACTCGGCTCCTGCAATGGTGGTCGTAATAATGGTGGCTACAAAAAGCCCTATCTGAATCCTAAGTCGTTTCTTATCGCTCATAACCCAATATCTCAAATATCTGATCCGGGTATTTGACTTGAATGGCCTCTATCCCTTCTCCTCTGGCAGATTCGATGTTCTCCGGTCGATCGTCGAGGAAAATCGTTCTAGATGGGTCCAATTCATGTTTATTGATCAGGAAACGGTAAATATCTGGGTCTGGTTTTCGGTAACCAATGTCATGGGAGTAATAAGCATGATGAACAAAATCCTTCATCTTTCGGCCAGGCACCAAATCACCGACCATCACATCAAATTTTAGTTCGTGAATGGCATTGGTATTGCTCAGGATCATCGTTTGGAAATTCTTGCCCAGCCCATCCATTAACTCTAAGCGCGCCAGTGGTATATCGCCCAACATAGCGTTCCATATATCGTCAAATTGGGCATGGCTCAATTCCATTTCCAGCAAACTCAGCATGCCTTCCCTAAATGCTTCCCCATCGATCTTGCCAGTCTCGTATCGCTGCAATAAAGGAGACGACACGATCAGCTCTTTATAATTTACGTCGTGCTTATTGGAAATGGCTTTGAGACCTTCAATCACCGCATGACCATTCAGGTCAACAATAACCTCTCCCAGGTCAAAAATCACGGTATCATAGTTCTCTGGAGAAAAACTTTTCATCATCGGCCGCAAACCTAAGGCAACCCTGGGAAAACCGGTCAAATCATCGTAACATTGCGCCTCTTTTTGAAGTAAATTATTTACTTCGGGCCCTTAGCTCAGGCTACGCGCCCCGGTTGATTAGAGCACCTGACCATTAGTTATTGAGTCAGATGCCTTGAAAAAGTAAAATATATGAGATTCATCTTGTTTGATGAATCGGGCCCTTAGCTCAGTTGGTTAGAGCACCTGACTCATAATCAGGTGGCCGCTGGTTCGAGCCCAGCAGGGCCCACATGATGAAGAGCTACCGAGAGGTAGCTTTTTTTATTCTCGACTGCTGGGTGAGAAGCCTGTCCTGAACCGAAGCTCAGCGAAGGGAAGGAAGCCCAGCAGGGCCCACATGATGAAGAGCTACCGAGAGGTAGCTTTTTTTATTCTCGACTGCTGGGTGAGAAGCCTGTCCTGAACCGAAGCTCAGCGAAGGGAAGGAAGCCCAGCAGGGCCCACATGATGAAGAGCTACCGAGAGGTAGCTTTTTTTATTCTCGACTGCTGGGTGAGAAGCCTGTCCTGAACCGAAGCTCAGCGAAGGGAAGGAAGCCCAGCAGGGCCCACATGATGAAGAGCTACCGAGAGGTAGCTTTTTTTATTCTCGACTGCTGGGTGAGAAGCCTGTCCTGAACCGAAGCTCAGCGAAGGGAAGGAAGCCCAGCAGGGCCCACATGATGAAGAGCTACCGAGAGGTAGCTTTTTTTATTCTCGACTGCTGGGTGAGAAGCCTGTCCTGAACCGAAGCTCAGCGAAGAGAAGGAAGCCCAGCAGGGCCCACGTAACGAAGAGCTACCGAGAGGTAGCTTTTTTTATTCTCGACTGCTGGGTGAGAAGCCTGTCCCGAACCGAAGCTCAGCGAAGGGAAGGAAGCCCAGCAGGGCCCACATGATGAAGAGCTACCGAGAGGTAGCTTTTTTTATTCTGGACTGCTGGGTGAGAAGCCTGTCCTGAATCGAAGCTCAGCGAAGGGAAGGAAGCCCAGCAGGGCCCACATGATGAAGAGCTACCGAGAGGTAGCTTTTCTTGTTTTGGAGTCCAGGCACACATCACCCTCCCCTATTCTTGAAGTGATGGCATGAACATCCGTATGAGGAGGACAATGAGTAGGATGATAACTAAAACCTCAAATTGTTTTCTCTCTCGCAGCAAATAAGCGACTAAACCAGCAAAAAGAGCAACCAAAGGGAGCTCTATCAGATGTGTTAGGTTTTGAGGGCCGAACCCAGTCATCGTGATAATAACCCAAACAACAACCGAGAGAAGTATATTCAGAAGCACGCTTCTCATCCCTGGAAAATTAGCAAAAATGCCCCTTTACGCGATATTGGTGATCCACAAGTTTCAAGCTTGCTGGAGCGAGGGGATTTTTTATCTAGCAGCGACTCTATTTGCGAGTACCGTTCCAATTGTTCCTAGAACATCCAAGATTGCGAAAACACCCAATAGCCTGAAATAGAATTCGCCCATGGAGAATTTACCTATCGCCAGGATAACGAGCATTAACGCCACGATGGAGATAATTACAATCGTCAATTTCCTAATGATTTTGACAGAACTTGTTTTCGGAGAAATATTCATTAGAAGGGATACATGTGCCATAGCGATTGCTAGTATCAAGAATACAATTGTCAGTTGCCAAAAACTCTCGTAGCTGTTAAAAATCCAGACCCCTAATATTGACAGAATAAGTGCCAGCAATGATATAGTCATACCACCTATCGAAACAGCACGCAGTTTGGCCCTGTCGTAAACGGTTGAGCAGCACAAACCCGTCAAACAGAAACCTCCAATGAACAAGGTGGTAAAAAGGAGCTTGAATACCGTTTCGCTCGTACCTCCAAAAAGGAAAATGAATATACCTATTGTGGCGCTTCCAATTAAAGCAAAGATCAGCGTCCGAAGTAATAACTTTCTAAAATTCACATTTTTCAATTTCTTGTTGTTTTAGCAGCTCTGGTGAGGCTTGGCGGCAGAGATCAATGAATCTAGATTTTTTCCTAGAATATGGTCGCACAAGTGAAGCTCGCAGAAATAAATTGAAAAACCAGTAGTTCGCGAATTTTCTGCTGCTCAATTGAGATTGTACTAATCTTGTGGGGATAAACTTCCTCAGTTTGTCTAATAACGCTTTTTTCAGTAAAGTCGAGGTGCTACGACTAGTCACAAATTTCATTTGACTCTGTTCAAAAATAGATTATCTGTCTATGAAACAATATATCACCGAAGGCGAGGGCCTTCTGAAATGGTCTAATCCAATCAGCCATGCGGTAGTGGCAAACAACATGTGTTTTGTCAGTGGTCAATTGTCGGTCAATCGCAGCGGAGCGTATGTTCCGGGAACGGCTTTACAGGAAGGAAAAATCGCATTTTCAAATTTCTTTTCCGCCCTGATCGCTGCCGGATTCGAAAGGGAAGACATTGTGTTTATTGACATTGCATTTGATGACCTTCAAAACTTACCAGAAATCAATGAACTGTACATGGAGTTGTTTCCGGAAGGTAAAAGACCTGCCAGGACGATCTATTAAGCCGAAGCGTTACCATTTGGAGGGAAAATCAAGGTAACCGGCACTGCTGTAAGGGATCAAGCGTAAAGCAACTGTTGGGTTAGCATGAAGGCTAGTGCTAAGAATTAGGTTACACAATTTTATCTCTCAAAGGTTTTGGATTTAGTTTAGATGGAAGATGGAGCCAACATTTGAGTTCTGGGATATTATCCACCTGATAGCTGCCACCCAAGGTGGGTTCATTGGGGTGTTATTCCTAATATCCAGGAAGGGCAATCCATTGACCAACTCCTTTCTTGGATTGTTGTTGGTGACCTTCTCTTACAGGCTATTCGAAATAACTTCATTTTGGACCAGACTGGACCTCATCATTCCTCATATTCTTGAAACCTCTTTTCCGTTTTCCTATGCCTTCGGCGTTTTATTGTACTTCTACGTGAAGCATCTTGTCACTGGCAGCCAGCGAATGGATCGTCGATTATGGGTGCATCTTATCCCCTTTATGGTAGTGACTTTGTCGATGTTTCCGTTCTACTTCAGCGGGACACAGGGTAAGGTGGCTATCATAAGTAGCTACTTCGAGACAGGTTTTTTTGAAAATGCGGCTATGCCGCCGTGGAAGGTCTATCTACAATTCCCACATCTTTTCGCATACTCCGCTTTAGCCGTTTTCGTTCTTCAACAAAAGATTGGTAGCCTATCTGGGAAGGAAGAAAGGTCACGAAAATTGAGGCAAATCAGAAATTTGATCGTCGGCTTCGTAGCCTGCTATTTCCTTTGGATGTTGAGCTTTTTCGGCATTCCGGAAGACTTCATATCAGCCAGACTATACGACTATCTCAGCATGAGCGGAATGATCATATTCATCTATGCCATGGGGTACCAATCTTTTCAAGTACCAAAAGCCCATGTCTTCACCGACTTATCAAAGCCAGTTAAGTATTCTAATTCTACTTTAACACAACAGCAGGCGGAAACTTACCTAAAGGAATTAAAAATACTTATGGAGAAAGATCAACTCTATTTGCGGCAAGATTTATCCCTCGCGATGTTATCGGGCCGAATGAACCTCTCTTCACATCTCCTATCGCAGATCATCAATGAGCTGTATGGGCATAATTTCTTTGATTTCGTCAATCACTATCGAATAGCGAAGGCCCAACGAATGCTGGCTCATGAAGATGCCCGGAAGTATACCATAGCCAGCATCGCTCAGGAAGTAGGGTTCAATAACAAAACTTCCTTCAATAACTATTTCAAAAAGGTGACGGGAAAAACTCCTTCGCAATATGGCAGGGAAGCTGCTATTGATCGAGAAATAAAGCAGGTTCAGTGACCTTAAGTGGCCATGGACCCGCCAACCAAGTACTTTGTTAACCTCTATCCAGATTGACAAGTTTGCCTGGTTATTTTCCTAAAACCCAACAACAGTCTTCTACCTTGGCCGCTCAAAAGAAATTAGTTGCCCCGAGCAATCAAGTGTGCATCTAAAATTGGATGCTGGGGGATTTAGAGATGAACTCGTATGAGATTTGACAAATCAATTTTCCTAAAAACAGTTCTGTGGGCAGCCGTGTCCCATGTGATACTTATTGCGCTATCCTTTCTGGAGGTGTTCCTCTATTCGGTGCTTTTCAATCCCGGCCAGGAGGAGTCGGTGTACACTGCTCATGCCTCGGTCTCTGCTCCTTACGTGGCCATCATTGGAGGGATATTCCTTTTTTTGTTCATATCTCGGGGATTGGCCAAGAAATATCCCGGGAACAAAAGATCGATCTGGATAGCGTTGCCCACGTTCTATATCATCTTCGACCTGATGATACTCATACCCTATGGGGTAGATTGGGGTGATCACTCACTGGCCTTTTTCCTTTCCTTCGGAACCAAGTTTCTCTCGGCGTTCCTGGGAACTAAGATCAGTAAATAAGTTTCGGGAGGGCGGGTTAGGATGTCACATTCCTACCTTTCATTTATGTGAAAAGTTAGTCCTGACTCCACGACATTCAGAGGGAAAGCCGCTATAACCGGAACAATTCTCTTTGTTTAGCTCCGTCGGGTAAAGTTTCGCAACTTCTCCCAGAACAGTCGCGGAGACAAAATGGCATGGTGATTGGCCAGATCACCTCGCTGGCAATTCTCAAAACCCGGAGGTTAGCTGTTGATATCTCAATTTCTATCAACCGGAACCATTAGCAAAAGAAGTGCTCGATTAACTGGAAAAGAGCTTGTATTATGATAAGCGCATTGCATAAATTACTATCTATAGAACCAAGCTCCTAAATCAATGAACCCTAGCATTTCGACTACATTCCTCCGTTGCAAGTTGATCACATCTAACAATACGAAATACTCAGTAGACTCTTTCAGGAGGAACCTGGATGAATGCACAAGAAGGATTCCTATCTAGAATTAAATCCATCCACCCTAGACTTCTTTAGGTTCGTTAACAAGGAAGCAAAAAATATCTCGCTTTCCTGAGTGTTTCTTTGAATCACGCTTCATTTCAATCAGACATATCCTGCAACCTCACCAGGATCAAATCTTAAATACAAGGTATCATGAAGTTCCTGCCCCCCATTTCCTTTCTGTTCGCAGCACTATCACTATTCGCTCAATTTGACCAGGTTGTTCTAAAGACAATAAGCCTGAACTACTTCTTGATGAGTGGCTTATCATGTGAAACGAGATAGGCTTAATTTTTTGATTATCAGCTAAATAAAAAATGAGAAACTTCAAACTAACCCTTATTGGTCTTGTAGTAGCAATTTTCATCTTTGTCATCGCGCTAGTTTTCGATTTAGACATATTCGAGCATTTAACAGTATTGCTAAAAAAACTGGAAGATTATGAAAATTGATGAGCTGCTGATCGCGGTAGTCACCTTTATGTGTTTCCTTTCAGTCGACATTGTCAGAAAGTACTGGCGCCAAAAAGCTGAATTGGAGAAGGTCAAAATATTCAAGGCCATGTTGGCCTCGACTCATCACATACTGAACAATTTTCTAAACCAAATGCAGTTATTCAAGTTGACTGCCGAAGAAACTCCAAACTTCGACCAGGACGTGCTACGGCTTTACGACGAAATAATGGAAAGCGCCACCAATCAGATCAAAATATTAAGTGAAATCGACGAAATAAGTGAATCCTCCATTCACGCCGCAGCTTCCCCGAAGTGATTGCATGTCAGGATAGGTCGATGAATCACATTTGGAAATGTTGACTCATTCGCTGAACGTAAGTACCACCATAAGACCGGTTTGAATCATATAAGATTCCGACGTGTAAGAACCACTATAATGACGACATTGTTCAGCTTTTTACTCTTAATGAAGCTGCAAGTCTCGGTATTGACCCATCGTGAATCCCACATTCGAAATTACCAATTGGGATAATGAAGCCTTTTCTTTCCTTTAATGAGTCCATTTTCGATCCGGAGCTAGTTAAATCCGATTTTGAACGTGATGAAAAGGTAAGAACCGTTTCGTGCTTTGGTTGAATTATACTAGCGACGAAGCTATTTATGTCCAGATTTTAAAAAATAAAAGGAAGCACGCGAAACTAATACCTCAAAGATTTTTGAGTTTAATCGCCCGATTCAGCAAAATCCGTTCGTAAAAATTCTCCATGGGTCTGAGCAGCAAGGCGATAAACACTTTTACCGCCAGACTTAAATAGACATTGTAGGCATATTTATCGATGATCGGGTCCAGGAATGCTTCTGTAAGAAAAACAAGAAAGATAGCCGTTCCGATACTGAAAAAAAGCGATTTTCTACTGATCTTCACCCTGGCCAGTTCATCCAAAGTCTCTTTGAGCTCCCGATTGGTTTTCTCCAATTGCCTTCTTTGCTTTTCAACTTTGTTTTTCTGGCTGTTCAAAGCCCTTTCGTTTTCTTTTTGTTCGCTGATATCGGAAATAATGGCAATGAATTTCTCAGGATTGAGTTCATAGTCAAGAATAGGTGTGATATTCACCAGGACCCATAGTTTCTCGTCTCTTTTTGTCTTTACAATTGTTTCTTCATTGATGGCATGGTTTTGCTGAAGCATCCTCATCAAAAAGGCACTTTCGCCAAGAGGGGAACTCCAATTGGTCAAAAGTTTTTTGAATGGTTCACCTTTTATCTCATCCAGACGATAGCCTAGCATCCTGGTGAATCCTTCATTTATCCACTCGATTTTGGTAAAAACATCGGTAACCACCACTGCGTTGGACGTCTTCGAAGCAATCTGTGAGAGTTTTTCGAGTTCCTGCTGGGCAGTTTTTATTGCCGTGATATCGTTGCTGATCCCAACAAGTTTGGACGGTCGGCCATCTGCCTGGAATTGGAGTTTTAAATCAGTCCTTACATTGAGCAGCTTATCACCGCTTATTTGCAATTGGTGTTCTAAAGAATAATCCTGCGTACTGAGAAAAACCTTGCGTATAGCGCCATTGAATTTATCGCGACTGATGGGTGGCAATCGCTCGTTGAAAAGGCGCATGTCGGGCGTTACCGACCGATCCACCCCCAGGATATCAAACATTTCCTTGGACCAATGTACTTCCTTGGTGGTCAAATCCATCTCCCATTCTCCAGACCAGGACTGTTCCTTGGTTTGCTGGAGCTCAAATTCGAGCTGCCTTTTTTGTTGCTCAAGGGAATTGAGATTAGCCTTGAGATTATCAATTTCCCTGACCAAAAACTCGCTACCATCAATGCTGGCCACTCTTTAGATGATTGACATCAGGCTCGCAATTATTTCTGATGGTTCTGCCCTTTTGGTATGATCGGCATCGGCAAATGCGTAGACAATATCGTGACCGGGCGAGATCACAAAAGTGGCTGGAATTGGCAAGTTGTGTGCTTCTTTTCCCTCCTGGCCATGTAGCTCCTCTGTCATGATTCCGAAGCCCTCAAAAATTGAAATGATCTCATCCGTCAAACTGAATTTCAAACCATATTTTGCCGCGACACTATTCCCCATATCGGATAAAAGTGTGTAGGTAAGCTTAATATTATCCCTCGTAATACTCTGGATGGTGATGGTAGAAGGTGAAATCCCCACCAGCGATGCCTGAAACTTCTCAAACTCCGAAGCAGATCTTTGCAACGCCTTAAGTTCCAATTGACAGTAGTCACACCAGCCACCACGAAAAAAACTAAGGATGACGGGCCCGGTCTTCAACAGCTCGGTTAATGAGACCTCCATACCCTCGTCACTAGGTAAGGTGAAAGGTATGGCTTTGTCTCCCACAGTCGGAATACGGCCGCTTTCCATATTTTTTGAAGCCTGCTCAATTTGCAATTCGTCGTGCTGCATGTAACCCCCAAATTTTGTGGCCTTCAGCTCGTCGAGTTCGTTTTGTAAGGTTGTCATTTCAGTGCTGTATTTCTGGTATGTTGGATGAGTTCTTTGATTATTTCAAATGGTTCGACCCTTTTTGTATAGTCCGTTTCAATAAAATCATAAATAACGTTACCTGATTGATCAATGATGTAAGTGGCAGGAACAGCAAGTGAATGGTTTTCTGCCTCAACCGGTTCACCATAAAAATCATTAAGATCCAACCCGAAACCGTCAAAAGCATTCTGATATTCGGCGGTCATTTTGTATCTCAAACCAAAGGAATCAGCCACTTTAAAATGTTGATCATAGAGTATTTTCAGATTTTCTTTGGCGTAAGGCTGTTCATGGGCTATTTGCTTCCATTGAACGTCGGCTGAAACGGATACAAAATTGGTTTTGTAGAAAGCCAGATCATCTAAAAAAGATAGCCATGTCGTCAATTCCATTTGGCAAAATGCACACCAACTGCCCCTGTTGAACGACAATACGATAGGTCCCGAGCTAAGTAGATCAGAAATATTGCAACTGCCACCTCTTTCATCCGGCAGGGAAAACGGTTGGATACGATCCCCCTTTCTTATTGGTAAGAACGGCTCCCTGTCACTGATCTGTTTAATAAGGTTAAGCTCGACAGAACTAGCCTCACCAGTTCGATCAAAAATTTCCTGCCGCTTGTCTGGGTAGATTGGTTGCTCATCCATGATTCCGCTGCTAATGTCAATTGGAAATAAGATACGAAATATTTTAAAGATAGACCACTAACAGTATCCATATGCGCCATGAAATAACCCATCCTTAGCTCAAAATCAGGTCGTATTAAAATTTCACGCAACCGATTTAAAACTTAAATTCTAAGCCGGTTTTCGGCAAAAGGTTTAGGTCAATAGACTGTACTGCCTATTCTGACGGTGCCTGCACGCGATTCATTTATTCACTCTTCAAAAGGAGATGCCTGGACACCTTAGAGGATAAGTGATCAAATCTTCAATACTTTCAATTGGTCCCCTTTGTTTCAAGGGATGGGAAGGTTTTATACTTCTCACGGATTGAAGATGGCAAACGAAACATCTACCAAATCTCTTTTGAGGCAATTTTCAATGAGATAAAGAATAACCGTCGATTACTAAAGTTGAACCTCCGATGAGCTGATTATTTTCTAAAGATTCTTACAGGCGTATGGTCACTCCGTTGTTTGGCAAAATTTAATAGGTAAATTAAGGACAATACTGTTTCCAAGATAATTGCAAAGTGAGCATTGAACAGGCGGTGCAATGTTCACGCGACCAAGTAGCCTCAATATCCCTCCGGGACAGGTATCCGCAGACTAAAGACCGTCCCAAGTCCGACGGTGGAGCTGACTTTAATATCACCTTTGTTCATTTTTATAAAATCACGAACAATATTTAAACCCAGGCCTGTTCCCTGTTCACCGTTCGTCCCAATTCCACTGTTTTCTTCGTTGATCTCAAACAGATTGACAAGTTTCTCCTGTGCGATGCCGATCCCTGTGTCTTCAATATAGATTAGCGCATGCTTTTTTTCCCGGATAGCTGAGAACTTCACGGACCCATTTCTTGGCGTGAACTTTACGGCATTGCTAGCCAGATTTCGCAGAATTGCCATAAGACTTGATTTGTCTGCCCAAACTTGAATGTCATGGCTCAAGTCAATATCCAACTTAATATTCTTCATCAGTGCCTGATCCTCAATCGACTTCTTATTTTGGATCATACACTCTTCCAAATCGATACTTTCCGGATTGTATTTAATAACTCCCTCCTCTTTTAGCGCCCAATTGATCAGCCCATCCAACAGCTCGAGTATCCTCTCGGCTGAGGTCTTTATATGGTCACTTAAAGTGTTCAACCTGGCATCTGCGGACCCCTTATATTGATCTTGTAGGTGCTCAACCAGTAATTGATAATATCCTAAAAATACCGTAATAGGCCCCCGAAGGTCATGGGCTATAATAGAAAAGAGTTTGGATTTAATATTATTCTGCTGTGTGAGCTCGTCTCTGAGCGCTTTTATCTGCTCGTTGGTGACTTCCAGATTTTGATTGCGTTTTTTCCGAATGACATAGGAGTATCCCAAAAACAGGCACACAACAAACATACCTCCCACTGCCATGAACAAAGCATTTATCGTCGCTTCTTGTTCCGCCTTTTCTGACTCGTACAATATTTCCTTTCTTAATTGAACTTGAGCCATGGAATCTTTTTCAGCCTGAAAAGCGTATTGCGCTTTCACATCCTCGATCTTAGCCAGTTTCTTAGCCTGCAGCAACTCCTCTCTTACCTGCATGAACTCAACATAAGCGTCATAGGCTTGCCGGAAGTTACCCTGACGTTCTTCGGTCTTGTAAAGTTGGTGTAATGCATTCTCAAGAATGTAGGGACTTTCTATCTCCCTCGTTAACGACAGGGCTTTGGAGATAAAACCCTTTGCCTTGGTGTAACTACCCAATTCACTGTAACAATTCCCAATGTTTGCATACATCATCGCCATGCCTGGCTTATCGCCAAACTTTTCTTTGAGTGCGACAGACTCCTTGTAATACGTTAATGCGGTTTTAAAATCTCCTAATCTGATATATGCGCTGGCAATATTGCCCATACCCGAAGATACTCGCCTGCTATGCCCGAGCTCATCGAGGATTGCTATGGACTTCTTCAAATACTCAATAGTTTTCTCAAATTTTTCTTGATGGTAGTAGTTCGCGGCAATGACATGATAAGATCGCGATTGTCCAATTTTGTCCCCAATATTCAGGTACAAGGACAATGCCCTTCGATAGTACCGCATAGCTCCTGGGAGATCCATCGTCAAGTCATGTATGATTCCCAACTCCAGGTCCACACCTCCCATTTCGGATTTCTTACCTGCATGATCATAGTAATCTCTCGCAGCTAACAGGTATTCCGCGGCCTGATCGTAAGCCGCAGTTCGTCGCAAGGTCACCCCCATCTGAAACAGACTTTCATAGGTGCCTTCCTCAAAACCAATGCTGTCGCTTAGCATGTGGGCAAGGCCAAATTGTGCAATAGCATCGTTGAATTCTCCTTTTAGCAAATGGTGATAAGCCAGGTCATGATAGCTCTTGTATAATCCCTGGGAATAACCAATGCGCACCGCAAGAGATTGAGCTTTTTCATGCCAATGGAGTGCTTCGTTATCTCCTAATTGCCTGTACTCATGGGCAATATCAAGGTATATCAATACTTTGGATGAATCCTCAGGAATGCCTTCAATAACAGTCAACAGTGAATCAATCTTTGCTCCTTGAGCCGCGGCTTGAAACGCAAGCAAAGTCAAGTTAAGAAGCAAAAAGTATACACTCAACGTCCTCATGACCCCTCCCTTGCAGGCAGTGTGACCGTGAATGTTGTACCGACACCCTGCGAAGATTCCACATGAATTGATCCGTCATTTTTTTTCACAAAGTCGAAAACCAATCTCAAGCCTAAACCAGTGCCTTTTTCACCTTTTGTTCCGTCGGTGGAAGATTCCTTTCCAAATTGGAATAGGTTCTCCAACTGATCTTCGCTCATACCTACGCCCGTATCTTTTATTCTTATGGCAACGCTACCTTCCAGTGGTGAAGCGATCACATCTATCGCTCCGCCCTCCTGGCTAAATTTGATCGAGTTGCTTACCAAATTGCGAACAATGGTAAGCAGGCTGTTTTTATCGGCAAAAACATTTGTCCCGGCCGGAATATCCACATTCGACCTAAGGCTTTTCAAGGTAATTTGAGACTCGAGTATCTCCATTGCTTCTTTCACGCAATCACTTAGATCCAGCAGCTGTGGCTTATGCGGCATACCTCCCTGTTCATTCAAGGCCCACTTTAGGAGGTTGTCTAACAAATCCAAAATTTGACCTGAGCTCTTCTGTACTTTACCTGATAAACGCCGAAACTGATTGTCCTGGCTGTAGCGTTGACCCAGGTGATTTCCCAATAGCTGATAAAACCCGGTGAATGCTCCCATGGGTCCTCGTAGATCATGAGCGATGATGGCAAAAAACTTTGTCTTGGCTTTGTTGATTTTATCGAGATCGTCGTATTGATTTTTCAGATCCGTATGAAGTAGTGACAACTTGAACTGCGCTTCCTTTTTTGCCTTATAACTCACATAAAACAGAATCATCATAATCAGTGAAAGCACTAACAAGATGATCATATTACGTGTGTCGGCTTTCTTTTCTGCCAGACTGGCCATCCTGTACAAGCTATTTACTTCCCCTACCCGCGCCATTGAGTCCTTTTCATTTTCAAATGTGTTTTCCAACTCCAGGCGACGCAATGTCCTTACATCCTCCAACCGACGGATACTATCCTGCAGTTGACTTTGCAAAACCCTATTCTCAAGTGCTTCTCGAAAAGCTCCTTGCTGATATTGTAAGTCGGCCAGGAGATTCACGGCATCCAGTTTAACTGCTAACTCTCCGAGAGAATCTGCCAAGGGCAATGCCAGCGACAACATCACCTGGGCTTCCCTGGGGTTCGACAGACTAGTGAAGATGTTGGCCATCTCCAAAACTGATCGTAAGAAAACGCTTTGAGCCCCTATTTCTCGACTCATAACCATACCGGATTGAGCATAATTTAAGGCATCCTCCTGCAGGCCTAGCAATCTCTTGTTTTCAGCCAAGCCAATCAAATTCTCTGCAATGGCAATTTCGTAATTTATTGATTTGGCAATTGACAGGGATCTCTCCAAAAAATTGATGGCTTTTGCATATTGCCCCATTTTGGTCAGCAAATGGGCTTTGTCGGCGTAACTGTCCATAAGATTGAGCTGATCATTTGAAACTTCACTGAGGGAAATAGCGCTTTCAAAAAATTCCATAGCGAGGCTATCCTCATCCATCATCTCGTGAATGCTACCTATTGTCATCCAACTCCATATCTCCCCTCTCTTGTCGTTGATCTTCATGTACAGATCCCGCGATTTGTAATAGTATGCCAAAGCCTTGCCTAACTCAGATCGAGCAGAATAAATATCTCCCAATTTGGCATACTCTTGGGCTACGTAAGCCTTGTTATCAACAGCCAGGTCTATTTCCAATGCCATCAATTGGTATTTTTCGGCGAGTTCAAATAGACCTCTCTCGAAATAGTGATCGGAAAGATTAGCATACGTTGCACTCCACTTGCCTTTCGGAACACCATGATCTTTGGCCACCTTCAAGGATTCTAAGTAGGCGCGCTCAGCTTCCTGGTATCTGCCTAAAAAGTCGTGGCAAAGGGCCAGTGCGTTCAATATTTCCGAAACCAGCGCTCCCTTCTCCAAACTTCGGGCCTGATTCAACAGTATTTCCCAGGTATTTGCAGCGCTCTCAAAGTCATTCTCAAGTTTCTCCACCGACCAGTTTATGGCCACCTTTGCCTCTAAGATCAAATCTGGGAATTGCTTATGAGCATTTAATACTTTAGAAGCGTAGTAATTCGTACTATCGACATTGTAATCCCCAAAAATGTTTGCCAACTCCAGGTGCAGCTGCTGCACGGATATCTCCGACCGCCCCTCCCGGTCCAGCTCGATTTTGAGAGAATCAACTCTGCCCTGATCGACGGAATTCAGAGGGTTCAATTCCTGACCATGCGCACGAAACATAGCGCAGGAAGTGAAAAACGCTACCAAAACGAAAGTAGGCACTCGCTTCATCACCAGAGAATAAAAGGTTTGTTAATTCCTAATAACAATAATAGCATTTAAACGGGAAAATTGTTTTATCATCACCATGAGATGAGGAAATTAAGAATTCTTGGTATCGACGATGACCCTCTCCAGGCCGAATTACTCAGATCTCATATTGAAGCACTAGGCCACTATCTGATTGAGGTCTGTACGGAAATTTCTCAATTCAAAAGACTGTTCCTCGCCACTGAACCTGAACTTCTCATTGTGGATATTGATCTGAAAGCGGAGGAATCAGGCGTAGATCTCGTACGAAATCTGGAAAATCAGCCACCGACGATATATTTAACAGGTGTGAAAGATCAGCATACCATTCAAGAGGCGATCAATAGTGATGCTATAGCTTATATCAGCAAACCCTACACACAAACAGATCTTTTTGCTGGTATATCCCTGGCTGAAAGGAACTTAGACCAGGATTTGATCACAACTGATCATCAAAATCCAGTTGGCGATCGATCTTGCCTTTACATCAAACAAAGTCACTATCTGGTGAAGGTCAACTTTACCGAAATCAGATGGATAGAGGTCCAAGAGAAGCACTGCGACATACATACCAGGACTGAGAAATATTCCATCAACGCAAGATTGAAGGATCTACTTTCCAATCTAAATCACGATTTCATCCAAATCCACCGGTCGTTTGTAATCAACCATTCTGTCATCGACAAAATAGATCTCAAAGCAATGAAAGCGATCTTAAGTGATAGAGAATTGCCAATAGGTCGCCACTACAAACCGGCCATCTTATCGAAACTAAATATGCTTTGACAATATCGTTTTTAGACAGTGTTATGAGCTACGTTCATGGCTCAAAGTAAACCGTTCACGCCTTCTTTCATGCTGTCTACTCCTCCACACACGTTACTGCCTATCTATTCTTAATTTGATCGAAACTTACATCATGAAAAGACACTTGCTCCTTCTTCTTTCCTATTGCGGAACCCTGATTTTTTGTCAAGCCCAGCAGACCTTTGACTGGGAGTCGCAGGGTATCTCATTTACGCTTCCCGACGATTTTGTGGAGGTAACCAATGAACGTCGAACCTTTGAAGCAGAGGGCGACGGAATGGAGTTTGGCTTGTATGTGTTCAATGATGAAACCATTGACGTAGAGGATATTATCGATCTGACGCTGGAACTGGCTGTCGATCTCGATTTAGAGGAAATTGATGATGCCGAGGAAATAGAATTGAACGGGTTGGAAGGCGCTTACGTACTGGGCTATGTGGATGGAGATGCGGTTTTTCTCCTGGGGATGATCGATCCTGACTCGGATACTAATTTTTATGCAACGGTGACATTTGCGGACGATGACGATGTAGCTGAGGATACCGCCTTTGATATCCTGGAAAGCATCGTCCGGATCTGATTATTTCGGTTCTTGGTTATAATGGCCACTTAGGTTGGTTCGAAAAAAGGCTCTACACTTATAGGGTCTTTTTTTCTTTTGGAAATAGCCTCTTTTCTAAAGCATTCAAGGCCGAGCTTTCAAATTGTTTCAGACGCTAGTCATGCCGTGCATCAAAATGAAAAGTCAGTACAGGACGGGCACTATGTTCGGCTACGTCTTGGGCTAAGTCTCCACCACTGATAAGTCGTCGAAAACCGCTCTTCTTATGCACACCCATTGCGATCAAATCGGCTTTTATCTTATCTGCAAAATAAATAATGCCATCCTCTTCATCTTCGTGGGCATAAGTATGTGTTTCAGCATTCTCAAGGCCATATTTAGCAACTAAGTGCTTCAAAGCAAGGTCTGTGTCAATATCATTGGCATAGTTGAGTCGAGTATTGATCTTCACAATGTGAAGTGTTGCATCAAATAGCTCCTGTATGTCCTTTAGCAATCTCACAAGCTTCGGATGCTCTTCCAGTAAATCCGTGGCATACAGCAGATGTGCCAGGTCCCGGTTTTCTATGGATTGATTCACAGTGATTACGGGGCATCGCGAAGACCGAACAACCTTATCTGTCAGCGATCCTACGAACAATCCCTCTACCTCAGAAACCCCTTTCTCTCCCATGATAATCATGTCAACTTTCTCCCATTGCGCTAAGTCGTTTATCTCAACAAAGGGGTCACCCAACTTCATGATGGTCGTAATAAGTACTTCGCTGTTTGCGGATTGCAGGGCTTTCAACTCGTATTCAATCTTTTCCGAAAGCTGAACAACATAAATATTATCCATATTGGCCTCTACTTGCTCTCCCATGGATGAAAATGACGCTGATGGTGGTTCTATTACGTGCATCAGCAATATTTCACCTCCTGATGCCCTGGCAAACTGCATGGCCAGGTCAAATGCATTGAACGAAAAGGTAGAAAAGTCGGTCGGGACAAGTATTTTCATTTTTGCTTCTTTTTAGCTTCGAAAAGAGATATCTGCCAACAAGCAAGGTACCTGGGCGATAACTGGCCCTGATTAGTATAAGTCAGATGACGCCATGACATTGGTCAGTTGTCTTGCCACTTCCCTTCAATGTGACAATCCCGTTCGCTTCTCAGCAATAGCCTACTTCCATATTTGAAATTCATACTCCCTCATTTGAAATCACAAATCTTTCGGACACATCAGGTTTGAACTTTGTCTCAACAAAGAGATAATACAATGACCATTCTTTCTTCCTGGGTGATCGCCCTACTATCCCTAAACATTAATACGACAAACATGATGGATCCAACACAAACTGTCACCGGCTTGTTTATAGCCACTGACCAAAGAAATTGGCAGCAGGTAGCACAACTCTTTGATGACCAGGTAATACTGGATTATTCATCAATGAACGGCAATCCAGCATCGACGATGACACCTGACCAAATCATATCCGCCTGGAAAAGCATCCTCCCGGGTTTTGAACACACGCATCACCAGCTCGGAAACCTTGTCGCATCCGGTGATAAAACTACTGCGGAGGTCTTCTGCTATGGAACAGCCAATCATTTTCTTCCGGATAACGGTGGAAGTGTATGGACGGTGGTCGGAACGTACAATTTTCAACTAGCCAAGAAGGCCACAGGTCAATGGAAGATCTCGTCGATGACTTTCAATTTCAAATACCAGGACGGGAATACGGCACTTCCCGAGAAAGCAATCAATAATTTGAAATAGCTATGAAAATGCTTACCTGGAATCTTGTACTCCTTACCCTAATGGGTAGTTGCACAAACACGAATCATGAATGTGAAGCGCAAAAGAAACTGGAAATGAACAATCAAATAGCTCAGAAAAACAAGGACACTGCCATGGCTTTTTTCACAGCCCTTGAAAAGGAAGACGTAGATGGGTTGGCTGCGTTGTTTGCTGACAATGCCAAACATGTAAATCCTTATGCTTCCGGCCTGTTTCCAGAAGGTGCCACTGGCAAAGCCGCCATACGTGACTACTGGGCACCTGTCTTCCCAAACTTTGATGGCATGGAATTTCCGATTGAGGAAATCTACGCAATGGAAGATCCGAGTATCGTCTTTGTCAAATATCAAGGAATGATCAAACTGAAAAACAATGCGGGTACCTACCAAAATGATTACTACTCCACCTTCAAATTCAATGCGTCGGGATTGATCATCGAGTACGTGGAAATATTTAACCCCATCGTCGCAGCTCGTGGCTTTGGACTAATCGATCAAATAAAGTAAAAGAACATGAAAAAAATCGCATCAGGAATAGCAGGCATCATGGCCCTGCTAAGTTTTGGCGCACCTGCAGATTTTAGGAACGCCACCAAATCAGAAAATTTAATTCAAGCAAAAATGAAAAAAGTAAGTTTTATAAGTGAAGGCGCGAAGCTGGTGGGAAACCTTTATTATCCCGAGAACTTCGATGCTTCTAAAACCTATCCTGGAATCGTCGTTTCTGGTAGTTGGACCACCGTGAAAGAGCAAATGGCGGGGTTGTATGCGGAAAATTTGGCGAAAGAGGGCTTCATCACATTGGCTTTTGACTTCAGAAATTTCGGTGAAAGTGAGGGCGAGCCGAGATTCTATGAAAGTCCTGGTTTGAAAAAGGTAGATATCAAAAACGCGGTAACCTTCCTGGAGAGTTTGCCTGAAGTGAATAACGCAAGGATCGGTGCATTCGGCGTTTGCGCGGGTGCCATGTACACCCTGATGGCAGCATCCGAAGATGCCCGGATCAAATCGGTTGTGACTACTGCTTCCTGGCTGCACGATGCCGAAGCGGTCAAGTTATTTTACGGAGGCGAAGATGGAGTTAATGAAAAAATAAAAGCCGCGCAAGCTGCCAAGAAATCGTACGCAGAGAATGGCTCAGTTAAATACATACCTTCCATTTCGACGGAAGATGCCAGTGCTGCGATGTATGGCCCTTATGACTATTACCTAAATCCGGAGAGAGGCGCGATAAAGGAATGGAGTGCAGACAAATTTGCGGTTATGTCATGGGAAGATTGGCTTACCACAGACCCAATGCCAACGGCCGCAAAACTGACTGCTCCCACTTTGATGATCCATTCGGACGGGGCCGTGCTGCCAACATATACCAGGACTTATTTTGAACGGATTGCCACGGCAGACAAGAAGCTTCATTGGATGGAGACAGAACTTGAATCACCTTATCATCAATTCAACTATTATGATCAAGCATCCGAAGTAGCCGAATCTGTTGAAGAAGCGACAAAGTGGTTCAATCAAAAATTGCAATAGCCAATCTGGTAAACAAAGCAGTCCCGGTTAAGGTGGACTGCTTTGTTCTTTGTAAGTGTAAAAGAGAATCAGCGGTATCGGAATCCCGCTACCACTGACTTAGCGCTTTCCCCATCATAACAAACGCCACTCCGTCCAGGATCAGCTTCAGGTATCTGTCATAAGCAGGTTTGGATATAGCTCTAAACAAAAATTTTGCAGTATAAACACCCACCACTGATATCAAAGCGATCAGGCCTATCAAGTCCCAGTAGGGGTAGAAATCAAATCCGGTGAAACGGAGGAATATGAGTGTCTTAGCAAACTGGGCAACTACCTGACACATCGACTTTGTGGCCACCAGGCGCTCTTTTGTAAGACCTCCCGCTGCTAAAAAGGTGGTTAAAACAGGTCCTGTGACGCCCGCAATCATGCCAAGCAGAGCGGTAAAGAAGCCAAAAGCGGAAATTAACCATGCGGGAATCTTCCCAGGTCTAAATACAGGAAGGTGATTGGTAAACAAAATCATTGTCCCTATGGCAAATTCCAGTATTTCATTTGAAACAGAATCATAGAACATGCCCCCAACCATGGCGCCTGGAATACTGAAAAGACCAAACAAGCCCACTATTTTCCAATGAATGGATTTCAGAAAAACGAAGCTGCGGATACCATTATTAAGTAACTGGATAAGGCCATGCAGAGGAATCGCTTCCTTTGATGATAACAGGAAGGACAGGCTTACAAAAAGTATAGATCCACCTGCCACACCAAAAACAGTGGCGATCACTGCCGACAAAAAAGTGACAATTATTATGAGCCCAAAACCTACCGGAGACATTATTTGCCCTTCCCACCAACCTGCTTAATATAGAATTCATAAGCAGAGGTCAAGTCATTATTGATCAATACAGCGGTACCGATAAGGTTCTCAAAATTCTCATAAAAATGCTTCAGTAAAACCTTTGGTTTCACATCATCTTGAATTGACAACCGATGAGCTCTCCCCAGTTGCGTCGCAATGGAGTAGGCTACATCTACTTGTTCAAATTCGTCCAAAAGATCTTTAATCTTCCCGTGTTTGGTAATGATCTCACGACCCCAATAGTCCTTGCCATCCAGATGCAAGTATCCGATCCGTCGTTCTAACCCGGGCGCATACAACTCAGAGGCCTTGATCATCCTTAGCCCATGGTGCTTGGTAGGAGTAAAAAAGTGATCAGAGTCGACATCACAATAGGTCTCTTTTATCTCAATGAGTATTGGCGCTGTAGCTTCTTTGGAATGTCTCAGCAATAACACAGTCCGCTTGTTACCGAAGGTTCCTTCGGCATAGCCAGCTCGATCCACGGAGTAAGCATCAAGCAGGTCCGACTCATTCGTACTTTTCAAGTACTTATGTAGCTTCTTTCGAAGAATCTTGTCTTCCGGATTAAGCGGATTCTTCTCCATCTCACGCGCCCACTTACCATTGTCGGCCAGGTAATCGTCCGTCTGATCATACCATACACTTAAGTTGGCCTTACCAATGGCCTTTGACACCTCCTTGTAGGGCATCTTGAAATTCTCAAATCCACGGAGATAGCCCTCTTTGAAATATTCCAAGACAATGGAAGAAAGAAAGATGGTCTCCTTTTCCTGACGTTTTAGCGAGAGCGAGCATAGAAACCTTAGAATATCCCAAGTATATGGTCCAATTCTGGACCGGTCAAAGTCTGCTAGCCCGGCACCATTTTCAGTAATGGAATAATTCTCAATATGCGGATTGCCGTGTAAAAAAACCTTGGGAACATCCTCCAAATTGCATAGCTCTGCAAAGTGTCCCTGCATGGGAATACACATGTGCCTGAAGAAAAAGAAAAAACCTCTTTTGGCTTTTAAATAATTACTCGTGATCTGTTGACTATCCAGGGATGGGGGTTTTAAATACGATATCATATGGTCAAATACATCTCTTGGTTACATCAAGTTAACATTTAATTAACAATAAATTAACATATAGTGCAATTATTCTCATTCACATTGATTCAAAAGCAGGGCAGTTCGAAGCATGGAAAGCAGGTTTTATTTAGTCCGACAACTTCTGCGTTTTTCACGCCAGAGAAATGCATTACCTTTTTAAACGGAAATCAACATGTCCGTCAATTGCGTATCGAGCATTCAACAGAGAAGTAAATGATCAACGAGAAAAAGACTGCACTCGTCACAGGAGGAAACAGAGGTATCGGCCTAGCCATTGTAAATGGACTCGCTGAATTAGGATTTAAGGTATTATTGGGGAGTCGCGACCTCTCCTCCGGTGAAGAAGCTGCTTCCAATATTCAAGGTGATGTCATTCCCGTAAAGTTGGATCTATCAAATCGGGACAATCTGGGCGATCAGGTACAGCACGTATTGAGCGCGGGGCATAGTCCGGATGTATTGATCAATAATGCAGGCATCCTGGAACATGGAAACTTGCTGGAAATCGATCCTAGCAAGCTGGATCAGTCAATGCGAGTGAATTTTCAGGCTCCGTTGGAGCTCATACGTCTGCTTGTTCCCGGGATGATCGAAAGGAACTATGGTCGCATCGTCAATTTATCCTCAGGCTGGGGAAGTTTTGATGAAGGGTTAGGAGGCCCGCCCGCGTATGCGATGAGTAAAGCGGCGCTTAATGCGTTGACGGTCAAACTTGCCCAGGAAGTTCCCGAATCGATCAAGGTAAATGCAATGTGTCCTGGCTGGGTCCGAACAAGGATGGGTGGTGATGGGGCCAGCAGATCTCCGGAAAAAGGCGCAGAAACAGCCCTTTGGCTAGCTAACCTATCCAAAACCGGACCCTCCGGAAAGTTTTTCCGGGACAAAAAAGAGATTAAGTGGTAAAAGAGACCCCATCTTACCTAAAGGGTTATGGATGCCAGCTACCCGTACCAGGCTCATTTGAAGACGCGGGGGTCAATGTATCAGAAGCACTACTCACAAAAAGACCCAGAAGACCGGTTCCATCCTCCTCCCAGAAATAGATGGTCATGATGGTTGCGTCAAACCAAGTAAAAGTAGTAGTCTCACTAAACAAAGCTTGTGACGTACCGATAGTGCCATTAAATGTTGCACCTTGCGCATTTGACACATCAAAAGTGCCTGAATTTCCGACAAATTTCTCTTGAGCACTCGGAACATCAGTTGTCACATGAAAAGATTTACCGTCGCTATTTAGTACGAAATCAGCGGAAGCAGCAACTACCGATCCGTTTTCCAGAATTTCCCTTAAGGCTTTTAAACTATCGTCATAGGTATCCCTGTCCATGGTGCCTTTATAGGCTTGACGAAAGTTATCCTCAATTTGATCGAAGCTGGGTTGAGTATCCATATTCATTAGGAGTAGCTGTTAAAAAGTGTTCTCAACATGAATATAGGACACTGTTACGTTATATTCAAAATAAATGAGAACTATAAATGAGACCTGCCTTCTTGAAAATAGCCACGCTACAACATCACCTGAGCGTTAGCCCTACAGCAACCGTATGCCGTGCTCTTCTAAGGTCACTAGTTTTTGGCGATAAAGTGTGCCTAGAGATCTTTTGAAGTTCTTTTTGCTCATTTCCAACTGGAATTGAATGTCCTCTGGAGAACTCTTGTCGTGCAAAGCCAAAAAACCTTCATTGGCCCTAAGTTCATCAAGAATTTTCTGTGCTCCGGCCTCCAGGTTTTCCAGGCCGGTTTTCCTAAGGCTTACATCCACTTTCCCATCTTCACGAACCTGTTTGATATAGCCCGTAAGGCGATCACCGAATAGCACATCCTGGAAAACTTCATTTCGATAAAGCATGCCCCGGTATCGATTGTCAATCACTACCTCCAAGCCAATCTCGGTACCTTCACCAACCAGCAGTTTCACTTCCTGCCCTGCTTCAAGCGTGCCTAGGTCTTTATCAAAGACTTTGTGGAGCTTCGCTGTTCCTACCAAACGCTGTGTTACTTCATCCATTCGCAGGTATACAACGTAAGACTTGCCGACTTTCATTTTGTCTTTCTGTTCGCGAAAAGGAACCAATAGGTCCTTTTCCAAGCCCCAATCAAGAAATGCGCCCATCTTTGAGACATCCTTTACTCGCAAGCAAGCAAATTCTCCAAGCTGCACCAAAGGCTTCAAAGTTGTTGCGATAGGCCTATCTTCAGAGTCCAGGTACACGAATACCTTCAGTTTCTCACCTTTCCTGAACTTAGATGGTACATACTTATTGGGAAGCAACACTTCTTCTCCCGAAATATCACCCAGGTATAATCCAACAGAGGTGTCTCTTAATATTTCAAGTGTGTTGTAGCAACCGATTTTCATAAGATCCGAGGAAATTGATGAGTTGGAAAGTAATTTGATCCAAACCTCAAAATTAGGACAAAGTCAAATTCATGGGCCTGATGGCTACCGTACAAGACCTAGTTTACCAGGATCTCATCAATAAAAACCCAGCTCTTGCCTCCCGGATTGGGGTGCCAATCAGGATTTTTGCCGTGATTTTCAATGGCTACCTCGATGAAACGGGCGCCCTCAATGGCTACGGGCACCTCAAAAAATCGCATGTCTTCGATCAACACGCTATCCTGAACCAATGGTACTTCCAGACGATTGGCTTCACGAAAGCTCCGGCCATCTTCAGAAAACGATACCGTTATAGATTTTGGGTAAAATATCCAGCTTCCCTGGGCTGCTAATGCACTGACCACCAGGCTCGACACCTCCCCGGGCGATGCCATTTCTAAAATTGCCTTGAATCCGACTCCCTCATAACCCAGCCATTGCCCATCTGTAAACAGCTGACTTCCCTTGATATGGTTGATGAGAGATGCCCCACCTTTAGCCCGATACTTTTCATTCGGCTCCTTCGATAAAGTCACCTTCTCAATCCGCTTGCCGGCTTTCAATACATATTCCTCCGTGGTATCGCTACTTTCCCATCCTGGCTTTTCCCCAATGGCCCTAATAAACGTAGTATGGGTCAGGTAGAAAGGAGACTCATATAAATTGCTGGAGGAGCCAGGTTTTGAACCGTCCAATGTATAGTAAATGCTTGCCCCTGGGAGCTTAATGTCCATTTCCACTGCTATGGAATCGACAAAAATCAAACTGGGAAGCAAAATCTGGGGACCGCCCAATCTTGTTTCATTGAAAATTTCCGTATACCCACCTCGCACTATCTGGAGTTGTGGCCTGGATTTGGAAAGCTGTTCAAGGTTATCTGAAGTTAAGCCTGTATTCCATACAAATAACTTTTTTAAACTTTCCAAATTACCCAAAGCAGATGCGGCTGCACTACCCAGATGTGTGTTATAAACATTCAATGTCTCGAGGTGCGCCAGCGCCACAAGTTTATGTATCGTTTCAGACGTCACTTGTGTGTTTTGAAGTTGAAGCGTACGGACATTACTAAATGAAGCTAGTTTGGCGGCCATTTCATCTGAAAAATCTGTAGCAGCAAGGTTCAATTCGAGTACATTGTCGGCTACATCAGCGAGCTGCTTCAATCGTGCCGCTATGTCGGATTCATGCGACAAGTTCACGGACAACATAGGATGCCCGTCTGCTATAGGCTTAACGTTGATCCCTGCTAATTGCAATTGCTGCAAGTCCTCATCTGTGGGCGGCGAGATATCAGCGAACGGGTCGGGTTGCGACGCCTCCACTACTCTATCAAGCGCTCCACTTACTGGTTCTCTATTCGTTGTTTCCAGGACCTTACATGAAAGACAGGCCTGATTGTCGACCCACCATTTTAACAATAGCTCCTCATCTTTCGTAAGCTGTGCCTTGCCCGAAGGAGGCATATGCTCCTCATGATCTGGTGGAAGATTGATCCTGGCAAGCAACAGACCCTGATCCGGATTCTTGTGATCAAACAGCAACCCGGTTTCCCCGCCCGCAAGAATGCCCGCTGAGGTCGTGAGTATCAACCCTCCCTTAGATTTGGAGGGATTGTGGCAACTAGTACATTTTTCCTCAATAATAGGTTGGACAATTTGCTCAAATACCTGAGCTCCCTCAATATCCACAATGGGCTCAATCGTGCGGCTTATGGGTCTGGTGAACAGATAATCGGCGCCGTATGTCATGTTGCCTCCAAGGTGTCCAGTGATCAACATAAGCAATATCAAGGTTGTCATCAAACCTCGCCTCCATATTGGTCTCCACTGAAAATGCACACCTGCAAAGGCCATGCTAGCAACCGCTACCACACTGAGCCCCAGCCAACGGTGACGTTCCAAAGTACTTTCCTGGTAGCCCCCTTCCTCTGCCAACAGCCATCCTGTGAGGGCCGCCATGGCCGCTGACACCACTCCCAGAAAAAGCGCCAACTTAATTGGTAAATCCAGGTCAAGGTCCTTTTTCCAAAGCCGACACAGTTCCAGAAAAAAAGCAAAGGCTAATATCCCAATCGGTAAATGAACCACCAAAGGGTGTAATCTTGATACGTTTATGTAAAATGAGCCTGCTTCAATCATCGTTTTTATCTAGAAAAAATATCTCATCTATAAAAAGCCAGGGCGTCGTTCCAGCTCCAGGATGCCAGGAAGGAATTGCATCCATTTCAACCAATATCTCAATACTGGAAATTCGCTGTTCCTCAATAGGAATTTGCACATAGCGAAAGGATCTGGGAACATTCTCTTGAGCCACATCATCACTCCAGGTAATATCAAAACGACTTCCTTTTACGGTGATTTTACCGGGTGCGAATATCCAGGAACCATGATCTACCATGAGGCTTATGCCAAGCGTTGGATTGTTAATTGGCGTAGCAAAGTCTAGCGTGAAATGCAATGAATCCTGATCGAACCCCAACCATGCTCCATCTCTAAAATTCATCGACCCCTTGCTTCTGTCAGTCAGGGTGCGGAGACCTTTTCCTCCGTATTGACCAGCAGGCTCCGCGCTCGACCTGATCGCAAAATCGGCATCAGCATCAATTCGGAAGAGATTGAGCGTGCTTTCCTCAGATTCCAGGAAGTCGGGATGGTAGGCTTTTGCCCTGATGAGCGTCGACTTGGTCAATGGAAATGGGCGTAGGTACATGGTACTCTTCCCATCCGGCTGTGTACTATCGTCAGTATATCTGAAAACTACCCCCTCCTGGTATTTGAAGATTTGCACCGTGGCTGTGTTTTCGAAAAAAATCGAATCGATAATCACCTCAGGTGATGCAAGTCGCAAGGTCTTAACCTGCACGAGGTGTTGACCTGTCAGCCCCAATGACCATAGAATTAAGCTATAGAAAACCACCTGTTTCACGCCGTTCGAATCAACTTTATAGGGTAACTACCAAAGGAATTCCACTGAGGTATGTACAAATTTTCGTCTTCATCAATACACACATCATGGGGATGATGAAATAACTTGATTGTCTGCCTCGCTTTTCGGGGTGATCCTTTTAAATATTGTGGGTCCGAACCACCGGGAGCGGAAACAAGGTCATTGTCTTCATTTAAAATCGAGATAAAACCCGAACCGCTTGAACCATCACCGGACCAAATTGTGGCCAGATATACCTGCTTACCGTGAATAACTGGTCGACAAATAAATGCCCCAGGCAGGTGAATGGTTTCCAGGTATTCTCCGCTCAGGGTAAATCGCTTCAGGCAATTGACCATCCTGTCTGTGATCAAAAGACTTGGTTCCTCTGCTCTTGTGTCAATGCAGATGCCATGTGCATTAGAAAAGTGTGCAGGACTATCACCTCTCCCTCCGAAGACATTTTTCAAATGGCCCCGCTCATCGTAGTGCAAAATATACTGTGCACCATAGCCATCCGCAACATATATATCTCCGTTGGTAGCAACGGCTGTTTCGGTAGGAATGTATTGCGATTTATTTGTGTATTTGCCAGCGTCCAGCGGGCAGGGTAATGTCATCATGACATTACCTTTAAGATCGGTCTTGATCACCTCGTGCCTTTCATTGTCGGCAATATATAGAAAGTCCTTCCCTCCTTCCTGATTCAATGTCAGGCCATGGGCTCCGGGATATTCATTTCCCCAAGTCTCAATTAGTCTGCCTGATTTATCATAAATAATAACATTGTTCCTGATATGATTGGTGAGTAGCAGCATCCTACCCTGGCTGTCCTGAACCATCTCGTGACAATCTTTCACGGGAAAATGAATCGCATTGAGTGCACCCCAGTTGAGATCGATTTTATATCGAAAATCTCCATGACCAATTACAATATCCTGTGGCGAGTTGCTTTCAGCCAGCAACCTGATTCCTGGCATGGCGAACGCACCGGAATAGGCCGATTTCCTGATAAAATCCCGTCGCTTCATCAGGCAAGGATATCTTTTACCACGTGACCTTCTACATCTGTCAACCTAAATCGTCTACCCTGATATTTATAGGTCAAACGCTCATGGTCGATACCTAGTTGATGCAGCAAGGTCGCTTGGAAATCATGCACATGGACGGGGTTATCTACGATATTGTAACCGAAATCGTCGGTTTCACCATAGACTATTCCTGGCTTGATACCGCCGCCCGCCATCCACATGGAAAAGCATCGAGGGTGGTGATCTCTCCCATAATTCAGGTCGGTAAGTGTTCCCTGTGAGTAGTTTGTTCGGCCAAATTCTCCACCCCATATGACTAACGTATCTTCAAGCATACCCCGTTGCTTCAGGTCCATTACCAGCGCTGCAGAAGCTTGGTCCACATCCTTGGCTTGTTTTTGAATAGCCCCTGGTAAGTTATCGTGCTGATCCCACCCCATATGATATAACTGAATAAACCGAACTCCTTTTTCGGCGAGCCTTCTTGCCAGCAGGCAATTAGCTGCATAGGTACCCGGTTTGAGCGCATCCGGACCATACATTTTGTATATGTAATCGGGTTCGTCCTTAATATTCATCACCTCCGGGATGGACGTTTGCATCCGATAGGCCATCTCATATTGGGAGATTCGACTATTGATCTCAGGATCGCCAAGCGCTTCATACTGCATACTATTGAGCCTGAGTAATTGATCCAGCATTTTCCTGCGACTTTGTCTCGAAAGGCCTTTGGGGTCATTGAGGTAAAGAACAGGATCTTTGGCAGCTCGAAATTGTACTCCTTGATGAAGTGAGTGCAGGAAACCATTGCCCCATAGTCTAGAGTAGAGCGGTTGGCCGTTGGGACGTCCGGTCCCCCGGGACAATAGCACCGAAAACGCCGGTAAATCTTTGTTCTCGCTACCCAATCCGTAACTCATCCATGATCCGATACTTGGGCGACCCGGTTGCTGCGACCCTGTTTGGAAAAAAGTAATGGCTGGGTCGTGGTTGATCGCCTCCGTATGCATCGACTTGACGATACACAATTCGTCGGCAATCTTAGCGGTATAAGGAAGCAAGGAGCTCATCCATGTACCAGATTGACCGTGCTGCCGAAACTGGAAATTAGAGCCAACAAGAGGAAAACGCTCCTGTCCGGAGGTCATGCCTGTCAAACGTTGGCCATTTCTAATAGACTCAGGGAGGTCCTCACCCCTTCTTTTATTAAGAAGCGGCTTGTAATCAAAAAGTTCCAGTTGTGATGGTCCACCGCTTTGAAAAAGATAGATGACCCGTTTCACCTTCGCGGGGTGGTGCAAGCCACGAAGAATACCCTTAACTCCCTGGCTTGTATCATCTGCTGATCTCACCCCGTTTTCCTCACGGAAAAATTTGAGACCTAGCAAGCTGCCAAGCGCCGCAGTACCAATTCCCACTGCAGCTCGACCCAGAAAAGCACGCCTGTTTTCGTTTAATGCTATTTTTTCGATTATGTCTTTCATATCTTCTGCTAGCCCCTGGAAATAGTTTCGTCCAAATTCAAAATGGTGCTGGCAAGCATCGCGTAAGCAGCCAGCTCAGGATCCGGCGCATTTAGATTTGCATTGCCAATATTCAGGTAGGCCTTCGCCTCTTCCGGAGCTGTTTCGAACGCCGACTTCTGCTCCTGGTAGTAACTCTCCAACAAGGTCAGCTCATCGACACTTGGTTTTCTGGAAGTGACCCGTTCAAACATATATCCTATGCGCTCCGGCACTGACCCGCCCGATTGATTAACCGCCAACTGCGCCAGTCCCCTTGCTGCCTCGATTACCTGTGGGTCGTTGAGCAATACCAATGCCTGAAGCGGAGTGGTTGTCGCCTGGCGGTCCACGGCGCACAAGTCTCTGGAAGACGCATCAAAAGTCATCATATTCGGAGGCGGTACCGTACGCTTCCAAAACGTGTACAAACTCCTCCTGTGCACAAGGTTCCCGCTATCTACCTCATACCTTGCGGTACTCCCGCCACCTCCGCCGGTGGTCTCACGCCAGAGCCCTTCCGGTTGATAAGGCTTGACACTCGGACCTCCAATTTCATGATGCAAGAGTCCCCCGGCCATCAATGCCTGGTCTCGGATCATCTCGGCAGTGAGTCGCACACGAGGAGCTCGTGCCAAGTATCTGTTCTCCGGATCCTTCAGGAGCATATCAGGCTCCACCTTGCTTGTTTGCTGATAGGTGGCTGACATCACCAGATACTTAAGCATTTTCTTCGTATCCCAACCGTCCTCCTGGTACTTCAATGCCAAAAAATCCAACAAATCGGGGTGGCTGGGTAAAGCGCCCTGATTGCCGAAATCATTGCTGGTAGCCACAATTCCTATGCCGAAAAGTTGTTGCCACAACCGATTTACGGCTACTCTGGCCGTGAGCGGGTTTTTCTCGCTGAAAAGCCAGTTGGCAAGGCCTAATCGATCGTTACGAGATGGCCCCTTAGAGGAGAAAAGCGCCTCAGGTGGAGCGGGTTGCACCAATGAAGTCGGTTGATCATACAAACCCCGGTTGAGTACATGGGTCTCTCGCGGCTCCGCCATTTCCTTCATCACCATGAGCGGGATTTCCTCCTCCGCATTCCGATTGTTGATGAATGAAAGAATACCTTCAATCTCCTCTTCCGATATCATTATTTTCGGTTCCGCGGCGACTTCATTCATGCCAATCAGACCTACCTCCGGAATGTTGTTAAAAAAGGCGAACATGGAGAAATAATCCTTTTGTGAGATGGGATCATATTTATGATCATGGCAACGCGCACATTCCAACGTCAGCCCCAAAAAAGCTGTACCAACTGTCTGGCTCCGGTCGGCCACATATTCAGTGCGGTATTCTTCAGGAATGACTCCTCCTTCTGCTGTAATCTTGTGGTTACGATTAAATGCGGTGGCAATGAGCATTTCTTTCGAAGCCTCAGGCATCAGATCCCCTGCCAACTGCCAGGTCACAAATTGGTCATAAGGCATGTTTTTGTTGAAGGCATGTATAACCCAATCTCGCCAGGGCCACATGACCCTTTCAAAATCATCCTGGTAGCCGTGGGTGTCGGCATACCTGGCCAGTTCCATCCAGACAATAGCCATTCGTTCACCATAAGCATCGGAATCCAGCAATCGATCCACTTGTTTTTCAAAGGCGTCCGGTGAGTCGTCATCTTCAAACAATCGAATTTCCTCGGGCGTGGGTGGCAAACCAGTCAAATCAAAAGAGACTCGTCGCAATAGTTTCGCTTTTACAGCAGCAGAAGAGGGTTCAAGTTGTACCGCCTTCATCCGCGCTAATATGAACTGATCAACCTCATTTTCACCCCAGGTAACTCCTTCAGATATTGGTATTTCTTTCCTTTCCGGTGGTATAAATGCCCAATGTGCTTTCCATTCGGCCCCTTGCTGGACCCACTTGCGAAGGATTTCCTTCTCACGCGTTGATAGCACTAAATTCGAAGCAGGGGGTGGCATCACTTCATCTGCATTTTCAGAAAATACCCTTTCGATCAGCGTACTTTCGTCGGGTTCACCCGGAACAATAGCGCTGTGATCTTTGTCTTCCCCCAAAAATGCAAAAGCGAAATCAGGATGATGCAGTGCCAGCCCTCCCTCCCTTGTCTTGGGGTCTGGGCCGTGGCATTTAAAGCATCGATCCGACAAGATTGGCTTCACATCCATATTGAAATCTATGATCGCTGGAACGGGTAAGTCAGCCAACTCGGCAGTCGCCGGACTGGGTTTGATCGGATCGCTGCAATTAGTGGTGGTCAGGAGCAAAAAGCCGCCTAGCACCATACTCAAAGAATAACCTGTATTTATAAGATCTCTTGTCATGCGACAATAAAATAATGGATCGTTTTTCAGGTGAATCTAGGAAGGTGAGGGTTAAAGGTTGGGTTACAACATGGGTTACAACCGCAGAAAATGCCAAAAAAAGTAGAATTTCTAACCTGGCGTGCTAGCCATTTCCTGAAAATCTTTAGAAAAAGGCTCCTGGTACAATGTCTCGAATCGACCTGCAAAATCAGTATAAGTGGCGTTCGCCAAACCGTGATTACCAAGCTCTATCAAAGCTGTGATCTTGATCTTGACAGCACCCTCATGCAGATCATCCAGTTTTAATATCGCGTCGGCAAGCTGGACTTTCACCCGGGCTTCCTCAATGTGAATCGACGACCTGATCAAGCAATCGATTACCTCGCCATTAACCCTGACTTTTATATCCTCCAACCACTCTACTTTGACCTGTGGTGCGAAGGGGCCTCTTGAAATAACCGCAAGAAGATCGCCCAAAGCTGTTTGATCAAAATGCTCACTGAGAACGGCGATGCAATTCAAAACAGTCTGGTGGTCTACTTCGTCTTGACTTGTAAAGGCCAAAGCCCACCTACCGTCTTCGTGGAGCACTTCTACACCATCCACATTAGACAAAGCGGTGCGTAATCTACTGATAGCAACTCCCATTGCGTTTTTCGCCTGAGACCGGTCATATCCAGGCCAGATCAATTCATAAATACTGGCTGTTCGCATCCCCCGAGGCGAATCGAAGCTATGAAGAAGAAGTGCAAGGAATAGCTCCTTGATCTTTGGGCTAAAGAGGTTGGACGTATCCATGCCCGTCCCATCCACAACCCTGAAACCACCCCAAAGTGCCAGCTTATAGTTTTGACCAGTCGGTTCGACGTAGGTAACCACGTTTCCCCTGTAGCCTGCCCTCCGAAGTTTCAGCTTAAAATAAACTACGGCTAAAAGGACAAGAAGCAGCAAGAAAACCAGGTACCAAAGCCACTGGTCATCGAAACGAGCCCTCTCCTCCTCAGCGAGCAAGATTGGTGGATAGGCGATGCTGTACACGTTCAGTCGGGCTTTTTCTTCTTCCGACATCATTGTATAGGCCAGTAATTCATTGGTACCGCCATTCATGAATAATCCGGCATGTGCCCGATCAAATCCCTGCTGGGAAAAGTCAATGCTATCTCCAACGATCTGAAAACCTGGTTCAGAAGTACTCATACGTATCAGGGCCAGCCTATTCTCCCCGAAACTGGAATAGCACAATACATATAATAATCTCTGTACCGGATCGAAGATCATTTGATTCACCGGAACGAAATCTGAGCCCGACGGTACCGAATTCCAAAGCTTACGAACAGTGGAGTCCCTTAAGTCGATCAGCGACAGGTCATAGAAATGATTGAGCCCCAGTTCCTGCCGGCCGGATTGATTACCCATACCTCCAAACACGTAAAACTGACCCTTTGTTGGTCCTGGACTGATGGCATGATGGTACCTCGGCTCCAAAGTATCCCCGTGGAGCTGAATCCTTCCCCATTGTCTGGTTTCAGTTTCATAGGTATGCAGCGTATTTTTTGCTGTGAAAAAACCATACCCGCCTAGTAAAAAGAGACTACTATCAAGCGGGTTTACACCTGCGGCCGTCATCCAAAGGTTTTGGATTGGTTCATCGTCCGAGATATTCTGGTGCTCAATAGCCATTTGTTCATTGGTGGCATAAGCAACAATCCCACGGGGCTCTATGTCAAATACCGTTAGTTCGTTTTGGAAGTTGTTATATAGACCGTAACTGACATTTGTCCGGGCGGCTAAATCATAGGATTGAGAAACATTGTTGGCTACATCATAAGCAATCGTACTGGTGGGCTGAACCCAGAAAATGCGCTGGCTGGTTGAATCATGCGCGACAACCATAGACGTTTCTCCTTGTATTTCGGTTAACTGACGCCACCGTCCGTTGCGGGCTGCCACCCATTGTGGGTTTTTCACTCGCAAGTTCCTGGTATCGATTTCATCCTGCAAGATTGATCCTGATCGTTCCGAAGCTCGCCATCGATGCAACGCCTGGTCACCTAGAGCGACCTCCAAATCGCGAATTGCGAATGGCGCGGCATCAACGGTTTGTAAACCCTTGAAATCATTCACACCAAAAACCAGGTATTTCAATTCCTGCCAATTTGCCTGCGTTGTATGGTGAGATTTCGTGAGATCAGCACAACTCACAATGAGGCTGTCGCCTTTCAAGTTGAAAGTAACCGGGATCCATTTATTCCTCCTCAACTTCAATTCATTCGCTGGGAACTCAATAAGAGTTTCCTGACCATTGACTACCACTTTTAGATTTCCGCCCATATCCGGGTTATAAAGAAAATCGATCAGATCCCCGCCAGAAGTTTGCGCTCTAAATATGTACCCAAAGGAAACCAGGCCCTCCATAGCCACCTTAAATGAGAGTTGATCAAATGAGAGCAAAGAGCCGTCCACCACCACAGGCAAACTTGTCCGTAATGCAGGTACTACGTCGTATGAGGAGAATGATAGACCCCTTGGGTCAGGTGATGCCCCAGCTTGGTTAGTCCAAAAAAACAAGCAACAGAAGAAGATGGCCAAAACCTGACCTAGCCGAACATGGGCACTTCTTTTCTTTGCAAGCAGAGACACATATCAAAAGTATGAGATCAGAATCAATATTGATCAAAAAGTAGACTGACGATTCCTAGATATGCCTTGATTTACCTATGTTTCCATGGTGGATTTTTTATTGCAACCCTATCCATATTTCCATAAAGGTCGGGAACGTTTGCGCAACGTGGGCCTCATATTATTGTTGGGGTTTCTATTTGAGTACTTGCTGGAGCCATTCGAAAGAGCCCCCAGTGAACATCTCTTCAGTTTTTGGATCATCTGTTTGATTCACGCCAGTTGTTCCGCGATAATTTATTTTCTCTTTTCTCTTCTGGTCAGTTCATTTGTGAAAGAAGAGAATTGGAAAGTCTACAACGAAATTATAGTGCTCACTATCCTCGTTTTCTTGGTGGGTACCGGTGGTTTTCTGATCAGAGAGGTCATCTACGACAATCCCAACAATGTCTCCTTCAGATACTTTTATGAGGAGGTACGGAACGCCTACCTCGTAGGAAGTATTTTGCTGTTTATCATCATCGTCGCAAACTTCAATTGGTACAATAAAAAATATCAAAAACAGGCTGCTCTGATCGGTCTACCGACTCAATCAATAGCCAATGGAAAAGAGCTGGTAGAAATAAAAGCTGGCCTGGTTTCTGATCATTTCACGCTTAGCCCTACGCAAGTACTATGTATCAGATCCGATGGCAATTATCTGGAATTTTACCTGCAGAATGGCAATAAAGTTGATAAGGTACTAAAGCGGCTAACGCTTCAGAGTGCCTCAAAACAATTGGCACCGTTCCCATTTATTGTGAAAACTCATCGAGCTTACCTGGTCAACATATTGCAGTTGCAGAAAGTAACAGGCAATGCCCAGGGCTACCAGTTGGAGGTCAACAATTTAGATTTCAAAGTACCCGTTTCGCGTGGGCATATTGCGGCTTTCGACAAAATGATCGACTAACACTTTGTCACTCGTCACAAAACCTTGTCAGTGATCCCAACGGTCCTTACCTAGCCTTCATCAGTCCGTATGTTCGTGAAAGCTATTGGCGCATGATTATGGAAAAAACACGTAGATACGACCTGGATTGGTTGAGAGTAATTGTTTTTGGACTGTTGATATTCTATCACGTCGGCATGTTTTTCGTACCCTGGGGGTTCCACATTAAAAACAATGTCATTTATGACTGGATCAGGTGGCCCATGCTGTTTTTGAACCAATGGCGGTTACCAATTTTATTTATGATTTCGGGGATGGGCACCTACTTCGCATTGTCGTTTCGTTCAGGAAAGCAATTCATCTTAGAGCGGAATAAGCGACTCGGTATACCCTTGCTTTTTGGGATGCTGGTGATCATTCCTCCTCAAGTGTACGTTGAGCGGCTCGTGCAAATGACCTTTTCCGGTAGCTATTGGAGTTTCTGGACCGGAGAGGCCTTCAACGGAATCTATCCGGAAGGTAACTTTAGCTGGCACCACCTATGGTTCTTACCCTACCTATTTACATACTCTATACTACTTACCCCTATTTTTCTGTGGCTTAGATCCAATGCTGCCGTAAAATTTCTGACCCGCTGGGGCCAATTCCTGGAAAGAAAACCATTTGGAATATACCTTATGGCTATTCCACTATTTCTTTACGAGTCACTTTTGGAACCTTTCTTTCCAATCACCCATAATCTTGTATCGGATTGGTTCAACTTCATTAGTAGCCTAACACTGTTTCTGTTTGGCTATCTATTAATTGCTATTAAAGATAATTTCTGGTCAACTGTAAGCAAGATCAGGTTTCATACATTTCTTATTGGCATTTTAACCTTTACTAGTCTGATCATCAGGTGGGTATTTTTTGAAGATTCGGTAACTGTGCACTTCATTGAGGCTTTTCTAAAAATTACTAACCTTTGGTCCTGGATACTTACCATCTTCGGTTACGCTGCCAAGTACCTCAATCGACCAAGCAGGGGGTTAAAGTATTGCAATCAAGCGGTTTACCCCTTTTATATTCTTCATCAGACAGTCATGCTCATCATTGGCTATCTAATCATGGACCTTGACTGGCCATTTGCGCCTAAATTCCTGATCATGGTCCTTGGTACCTTCATGATCAGTTGGGCCTTATACGAATTTTTGATCCGGAGACTCCCACCACTGAAGCCTCTATTTGGCCTAAAGCGATAGTGGTCCGCGGTGACATCAATTGGCCCTGAGCTCATTCACGTATTTGTCACTTTTATTACCAAAGAAAGCTAAATATTTTAGCATTATACTAATATATTTAGTTATGAGAAGCATAGGCAGCTTGCTAGACAAGGGTTATGAATTGAGGCCAAATACTGACTTGTATTTGAAGAATGAATCAATAGCTCATATCAAATTTACACGTTGGATCCACAAAACAGGAAGGCCACGCGAGGCGGTTACTAGGCCATTTAATCGGACATTTAATGCCAGTGTGCTGTACTTACATCCGTACTTTCCCGAAAAGCCCATTCGGTCAGTAAAAATCCTGAAGCCCTTCCCTTATGCCCGCAAACTATTTACCTACGAGGTGAACAAGGGTATTTTGCATTTATCCCCGAAAATTGCTTTTACAGAGGACGACATCTATAGTTATCCCACTTTTTTCAAGCCAATTTATGATTGATGTGATCACGTCAGCACTTATTGGTAAATTTTGAGTATAAACTCAGATCATGTACAACCCCGAAATCGAAAATGCGCCAATTGACAAGCTGCGCGACCTGCAAAGTGATCGCCTGAGAGCATTGGTTAAACGCGTCTATCAGGATGTCCCTTTTTACAAGGGACAACTCGATTCAGCAGGAATCTCCCCTGGTGATATCAAAGGAATTGAGGATATACATCGGCTCCCCTTCACAAGAAAAACCGATCTGAGGGACAACTACCCTTTCGGTATGTTTGCCAGACCTCAAGAGGATATCCGCCGAATTCATGCTTCCAGTGGCACTACTGGGAAACCCACTGTGGTAGGATATACACAAAATGATCTGGACCTGTTTGACGAGGTGGTGGCAAGGTCGCTCGTGTGCGGAGGTGCACGGCCGGGGATGAAATTACATAACGCCTATGGTTATGGGCTTTTTACAGGTGGCCTGGGAATGCATGGAGGTGCTACCAGGCTGGGCATGGCTGTGATCCCCGTGTCCGGTGGCATGACCGAAAGACAACTCACTATCCTTCAAGACTTTCAACCTGAGGTGATGTGTTGCACTCCTTCTTATGCACAAACCCTCGCAGCGGAATTCGCCAAGCGGGGAATAGACACGAAAAATTTAGCTGCGAGATATGCCATCCTGGGTGCTGAACCATGGACAGAAACAATCCGTGAGCAAGTAGAGAAAGGACTTGACGTTATTGCCACCAATATTTATGGTTTGAGTGAAATCATTGGTCCCGGAGTATCGCAGGAGGATTTTGAAGAGCGAGGTACGGGCAGTTATGTGTGGGAAGATCATTTTTTTCCGGAAGTCGTGGATAAGGAAACTGGCGAACCTCTCCAGCTTGGCAAAGAAGGTGTATTGGTGTTTACTACACTTACCAAGGAAGCCTTCCCCATTCTCAGGTATTGGACCAACGACATCTGTTCACTTCATTACGACCCCAACGGAAAAAGGACACACATCAAAATGTCTGGAATCAAGGGACGAGCTGACGATATGCTCATTATCCGGGGTGTCAACCTATTTCATACGCAGGTGGAGGAAATTATTCACGATATGGAGCATCTTATCCCTAATTATCAACTGGTTGTGAGCCGAGAGGGAACCATGGACCAGGTTTTGGTTAAGGTGGAGGTTACAGCTGGTGTGGACACCCATTCCTCTCAGCTGACCCAAGACTTCCGACGTAAAATCAAGGAGAATATCGGCATCTCAATGGATGTTGAACTTATGAAAAGAGGCGAAATACCGATGAGTGAGGGTGGGAAACTCAATAGGATCATTGACCAAAGAAAATGATGCAACCGGATGCCGGTCGGCTCAGTTAATTTTCGTAATTGTCCTTACACCCTAATAGCGATTGACCTCAAAAGCGATGTTGTGGAGCAATCCTCGTGATATGCTTAGCATATTGGTGATATCCTCGGCAATAAGCTTCTCTTTACCATCCAAAGAACTAGTCGCTGCCAGCGTATGACGATTATCTTGTTGACCGAACGTAACTTCGGCATAATTGATCTTTTTCAGTAGGTATTTCTGACCAACCGCGACATACTTGGCGTTCAAAATATCGTCGATTATATCTGGATCAATTTCTTGGGAAACCGAATAAAATTCATAACCGTCCCCCAACAACTTGATAATAGCTATGGTCTTTAAGATAGCTACCGTACTCGTTGAATTATTTGGAGCCCAGCTTTGTAATCCAAATTCCCATATATTATTGGATGTCTGTTTCCAGTAGCTTACCGTCTGAAAATCATTAATACTTAGTTCGATATTGGTCTTTTTAACTCCTGATTGTGCTTTATTCAGGATCTTCTCAAAATCCGCAGTGGTCATTTGTCCCATTACCTGCAAAGACAGGGCGAGTATGAAAATAGAAATAGATAGGCGTTTCATAAAGTGCGTTTAATCGTTTCAAGTGCGAAGTGAAGGTAGGTAGTGCGCAAACGGATTGAAATAACCCATTTGGACCAAAATCTTAGTCGATAATACGGTGAAATACCACAAATGAAACTCCACACAGATACCAAGGCTCCCTATTTGCAGGTCAAATTATCAGGAGAATCCCGAAATGACTAGTAAAAAAATAAGGCAGCAACCCAAGGGTCGCTGCCTTAAAGAACCAGCTATGGAAATAGATACTCACTATTTCTATAGTGAAGGTAGTCAATAATAGCATATGCTAATAGTTAGCTGAGTAAACCAGCGAAAACACCAAAATTGAATGGGACCAATTGTAGGTTTATTGTCGATTGTATGCGACTATGCCTTTCAGGCTTTGTTCTCAAACCCGTCCTAAGCGCCCAAATACGCCGATATTACTTACTTTCTCCCTGACGGTACATTCACCATGCTGTTTTGGTATTTCGACAAGGCACAATCGATAGTTCGAAATATAAATTGCAATATGTGCGCTCTCGCAGTAGCTAGTACACTCACCAAAAAGGCCTGTCAGGACGAGTTAACCCAAAGTATTTTGCCCTTCTGGACCAAACTAAATGATCTGGATAATGGAGGGTATTACGGCCGGGTATCCGGGAAAAATATTCCGGTTAAGGACTCCCCAAAGGGCGTAACGATGCATGCTCATTTGCTGTGGCTATTTTCAGCTGCATACGGTAGAATAAAGGATCAAGGGTATCTCAACCAGGCCATGCGCACTTATGAATATCTTGTGGGCCATTTTTTAGACGAGGAATTTGGGGGCTTTTTATGGGAAATAACCTACGATGGGCGTGTACTTCACAGTGAAAAATGGACCTACGCGCAAGCCGCCACTATACTGGGCTTAACAGAATATTTTAAAATCTCTGATGACAGGCAGGCATTAACTCTTTGTATTGACACATTCCACGCGATAGAGGCTTATACTTTCGACAAAAAGTACAACGGCTATTTGGAGGGTTTAGACCGCCACTGGGGTGCTTCATCTGACGTCAATAAGTCCAACAACCATACACTCAAGACCCTTCGCACACATCTGCATCTACTGGAGGCTTACACCAACCTTTATCGAATATGGCCTCATGCCAAAGTTCGGGATCAGCTGGAAAATTTGACAAAGCTTATCATTAGAAGGTTTGTTGTAAAGTCGGGACATCTGGGCCTTAACTTCGACGCTTCATGGAACTTAATCTCAAGAAGTGTGTCCTTTGGACATGATATCGAGGCTAGCTGGCTGATCCAGGAGGCTGCCATGCTACTGGCTAAAGAGGATCTCATCCTACTGACGGAGAAAGTTGCAAACGGACTTACCACTGCGGCCCTGAAAGGTCAAGATGCTGACGGGGGTTTTTCAGATGAGAAAAAGGAAGACGTAAACACCGGTGGACATAAACATTGGTGGTCACAAGCTGAGGCGCTGGTGGGATTAGTGAGTGCCTGGAAATTGACCTCCGACGATTTTTATTTTCATAAGGCACAAAAAACCTGGACTTTCATAAATAACTATCTAATAGACGAGCAAAACGGAGAGTGGTATCCTGAAGTTGGTCCGGATCATAAACCAATCCTAACCGAAGACAAAGCTGGTACCACCAAGGCTGGCTACCACAATGGCCGGGCCATGATGGAAATGATGGACAGGCTGGAATTTGGTGATGAAGCCTGAATTCGGTTCTCTACTGAAAAACCCGAATATAGTCGACAACCATCTCTTGAGGAAAAGACGTACTTGCATCGGGATTCCCCGGCCATTGACCTCCAATCGCAACATTAAATAGGAAGTAGAACGGTCGGTCGAATGGATAACTGCCACCTAAATCAGCATCCGTAATGGTATAATAGGGCCTATAGTCTACAAACCACCTCAGAATTCCTTTGTCCCAAACCAAAGAAAAGACATGAAACTCCTCAGAAAAGTCCGATCCGGAAAGGCTGAAACTTCGGCCAGTGAAATTGTGGCCATTTAGGTCGTAATGGACCGTACCGTGCACAGTGGCCGGTTCATGCCCTACCAACTCCATCAAATCAATCTCTCCACACCGCGGCCATCCGACTTCATCGATATTGACGCCCAACAACCACAACGCGGGCCATATGCCCTGCCCCTTTGGTAATTTTGCCCTTATATCAATTCGACCAAACTGGAACTCATATTTACCTTTTGTAATAATTCTTGCGGAATTGTAAGTACCAGTCGCAGATTCATCCGCCCTTATCGTCAATTTACCATCTCCTATGAGGGCGTTTTCCTCCGTGTAAACCTGAAGTTCTTGATTGCCCCACCCGCAAATGCCCTGATCGCACCCGTCTCCAAGGTCGTAGGACCAAAAATCAGTTTTTAAGGTTTCGCCCTCAAATTCGTCGCTCCAGACCAACTGCATACTAGCGTATTCGGTTGGTGTGAAGTAGCCGTCATCATCTTCTGAAATGGATTCCTGATTAAAGTTGTCGTTATCCACAATGGAGACAATATAATTTGACACTTCGCCATTGACAGACAGGGTCAATTCCAGCGCCTCTGTTATCTCGGCATTTACATCATCAATAAAAGTCAGGCCCAGGCTTGCTTCAACCTCTCCCGCCGGAATGATTACCTCCAAAGCGTCAGCAGTGAAATCCACCCCTTCCACCGCATTTCCACCTACAATTTCAGCTTTCACGTTTATCTCCTGATTGCTGGCGGTATTCAGGACCACCATCAGTTCCGTATCTCCTTCGGTCACGGTAGTAGATGCAAGCGAAACGGTGGGTATATTTTCAGGATCATCTTCGCTAGAACACGAAGCAAAGAGAAGCAGCCCTACTAGCAATCCATACCAGAGGGCCCCGTAGTTAGTGCGGATTATTACCCTCCAAAAATCTCTACGTTCCCGTTGAAAGCGACCCATGAAAAGTAAAAACCCATGTATGATGAAGTAGCAACTAACTGCTGACCCGTGTTGGGGCCTGAGATTGCTTTGCCGAAAATGTTCCATTCATTGCCAAATTGATCACCAGCCACAATATCCGGACTTTCACCTTCAATTGCGCTAAAAAGTAACTCTTCCCCATTAATCTGGGGAACTTCAAAAGAAACTATGAATGACGCCTCTTTGTTTCCAAAAAGTACCACTTGCGTGCCATCAACTTGATCAGTAACTACCGAGTTTGTCTCAAAATCGCTGAATTGATAGACCCTCGTAATCCCTCCTCTTTGTATACCATGGACCCGTGCTTTCCCAAAAATCCTATTATCGGAGTGGCTTACCGGAAACAGAAGACTGCCATTCGACCTATAATCGCCATACGGATAATCACCGTATCGCCTGCTAACCCCCGTCCTGCGGGTTAGGACCAGACCATCAGGATAGTAGTTCTTAAAAGCCTTCCAGGTCATCTCCACCACTGGATATCTCGCAATCTCACGAGACACATTCGCACCTCGCACAGATTGGTTGAGCATCTGACTCCAGTAGCTATCGGTATTCCGATCATAGGGCATCAGATTACTATTATAAAGCAAGCCACTAACACCGAAAGAAGTCACTTGCCCGTCGACCTCACGATCCCAGCCTATGGCAGTACCTGTCAATGGGCAATAAGTCAAGGCAATATTCAAAGATTCGATGCGATCATTGACGATCTCATGCCAATCCAGAATATTGTGCGGATAGGCACGAACCTCTTGCCCCACAGCGACAACCACTACCAGGTCACTGTCATTGATATTCCCTTCTTCCTCCTCAATGCCCGCAAAAATAGGGTTGTCAATGGATGGGATACCATCTTTTCCTGGTCCACCATCAATGACCTCAGCCGCCGGAATAATCCAGTCCTGAGAACTCCCTTCTGAAAGGGATCCATCATCACCACTACAAGCAAACACCAACAAAAACGCGAGAAATTTCAACCTACTCATCTTCCAAAAAGGGGATTTGATCGATCGCAAGGTAAAATTTTCGAAGCGCTTCAAGTGGTGCCGAACGCTCAGAATAAGGGGAATGTCAGGGATGTATCATTCCCTGTGCTTTTTACTTTACCAGCCAACCGCGGCTTCTAATTCTGGGAAGCGCTACCTCCGTTTGAAGTGGTGGTTTTCTCCTGAACCAACTCCAGAACGGTAAGTGGGCTATTGTTATTTGCGACCAGGAGCAACTGTTTCGAGCCGCTATTTACAAGTACCATGTCCTTGGGGTCTGATTTTAGGTACAATCCGCTTGCTGTGGCCGGGACGTAGTTAAATCCACCGTTGCCATCTCCTTTTAGCAGGTAGCCATAACTGGCGTCGTTGCGGGTGGTTTCCACTTCGGAGGAAAAAAGGTTGCCTACTGCCACCAAATCCAAGTTGCCATCATCATCAAAATCCACTGTCTGCATTTTGTTGATCGAAGAGGTCTGTACTTCATTGGGAAGCAACTTCACTTGAAAAACACCATTAGCGTTTTCGAGGTAGCTACTGCCAAATGTTCGCGCCTGATAATGAAGGGAGGCATCCAAATCCTTATCAGTATAGACATCAATCAAAGAGGCTGAGGCAAAAGAATTATAGTCTTTGTACTTGTATTTGATTGCTGGAATCTGCTGAGAAGAGCACTGCCGCCCTCGCAGCGGGTATTGGACACCATCATCATAGTAGCCAAGCACAATGTCCAGGTTGCCATTTTGATCATAGTCGTAAGCGTAGACATCAAAAGTCTCTTCCGGAGTGGCTTGGTACTTATAGTTCAACCCTAAATTCCCTGCTACCAAATCCATATCTCCGTCCTTGTCAAAATCGCCAAAAAGAACAGAATACCACCAGCCTTGGGTGTTTTCGAGGCCGTAGGACTCGGTTTTGTTCTCAAAACCTGCCGGGCCATTTTCAAACACGGTAATGGGCATCCACTCTCCTACTACCACCAGATCGGGACGATCATCTGAATTCAGGTCGGTCCAGACAGCATCTGTAACCAGGCCAGCTTCAAGTAAACCCGGAGCCAAGGTAGCCGTGACATCTGTAAAAGCGACCTCCGGTCCTTGAGAATCGTTGCGGAGCAAGGTACTTTTTGCGGGTACCGGATACGATCTTGGAACAATGCGGCCACCAACAAACAGATCAAGGTCTCCATCCAAATCAAAATCGACAGACTTCACGCGTGACCCACTGGTTTTCAATTCCGGAAGCGCTACGCTCTTGCTAAATGATCCACCATCGTTGAGGTATAATCTATCTCTGTAATTTTCGTGGCCCGGAGCAAATTCATTGCCGCCACTGACAACATAAAGGTCCAAGTCACCATCCCCATCGCAATCAAAAAACTCTGCCCCCATATCCTCAGACTGCAGGTCATCGGCCCATGGTCCGTTTATGGATTCAAAGGTTCCGTCTTCTTTTTGGACATATAAAGCTCCTGGCTGTCCGGAAGCACCCCCCACATAAAAGTCTTCCATTCCATCACCATTTACATCACCTGCCGCCAGTCCTGGGCCATTCATTGAATAGGCATGGGGTAATAGAATCTCATATTCGTAATCGTTGAAGTTGTTTTCTTGATGTTGAAAGTCGATCTCGGCGGTATTGACCTCTGAAAAAACCTTTCGCTCCAATTGAGGTTCAGCATTGTTTTCCACCGAGTTTTGATAATTCAGGACCAGAGTCTGGTTGCCTGTAATGTCGCTCAAGATCTCAACCTTGCCGTCTGGCCAGACTACTTTCAATTCCTCAACTTTCTTCACATCAGCCAGACCGAAGACTATTTCTGGGGATACAGATGATTGAAAACCTCTTGTAGTAGTTACATATTGATACTGGGATTGATCGCCGGCTTTAACGGTTATTTTCGCGCCGATTCCCTGCGGGTTCTCATCGTCACCTGCTAACCTGACTTTCAAAAAGTTGGCACCCGATTCCGAACTAAGGTTTTGATAAATTATTGCCTTGTCATCAATATTATTTATGACTACCTCCAGGTCTCCGTCATTATCCAAATCAGCATATGTTGCTCCATTACTGAATCCTTCAAAATCCAATCCCCATATCTCGGCGTTGGAATCAAAGGTCATGTTGCCATTGTTTTTGAAAGCGTAGTTCACCACGCGTTCTGAGGGAATGTTCATGGCTAGCGTTACCTGATCATGGTTTTGCTTCTCCTGATAGGTGGCATTTTCAATGCTGTTAAAATAGTCTTTGTTGTTGATGTCTCGTCGGGTCCCGTTGGTAATAAAAATGTCTTTCCAGCCATCATTGTCCAGATCAGCCATCAGAGGAGCCCAACTCCAATCGGTACTGGACATACCTGCCAGTCTGGCCACGTCACTAAATTGTGGGAGACCATCTTCTTGCCAACCATTGTTGATCTGAAGTGTATTTTGCATATACTGATGGTGCAAACCATAGGCCACTATCTCCCAAAACCCCTCAATATCCATGCTGGCCATGTTGGCTTTGTTTCTTCTATTGTCTTCTGGGGTCATGTCAACCTGAATCAGGTCAAGGAGACCATCGTTGTTAATGTCGCCGGCATCCGTGCCCATTCCAAAGAAAGCAGTATGCTGTGTTGTTTCTTTCGAACGCTCCGAGAAGGTTCCATCTCTATTGTTGATATAAAAAAGGTCCGGTGAGGCAAAATCATTCGAAATATAGATATCCTCCCAGCCATCGTTGTTAAAATCTGCTGCGGTGGCACTTAGAGAGAGCCCGAAATTCAGAATACCAGCTTCTTCAGAAACATCTTCAAATTGGCCCTGGCCATTGTTTCTAAATAGATGATCAGAGTTTTTGTGTTCTTTCTTGTCACCGAGAATCTTATAGCTATAATTGGGTGTTTTGAAACTGGTAAAGGGGTAATTGGCCATGTAGACATCCAGGTCGCCATCTTTATCATAATCGAAAAAAGTAGCTTGTGTAGTGCGCCCTTCTTCATCCAAACCATATTCAGCGGCTTTTTCTTCAAATCTCGGGATACCATCATCGCTGGTTCCCTGATTTTCGAAAAGTAAGTTCTTTGTAGTAGTGAATCGACCTGAAACGCTCACATAGATATCGAGCCATCCATCTGCATTGATGTCCACGGTGGTCACACCGGTAATCCAACGATCATCTGCCGCAACGCCGGCTTCGTCAGTGACATCCTTAAATTGTAAGTTTCCGCGGTTGAGGTAGAGTTTATTGTCAACCATGTTTCCGGTGAAATACAGATCGACTAACTGATCATTGTTAAAATCTCCGGCGGCCACTCCTCCACCCATGTAGATATAGGGATAAGTGAAGTAATTGATGATCGAATCTTCCGTGAGTTCATTGGCAAAATCCACACCAGAAATATTCTGATCCACCGGCACAAAAATGGGGGTCTCCGATGAGGTGACACTTTTAGAAGCCTCTTTAGTATTTGAACACGCGACGCCAAAAGCAAGACCAATTGCCAAACAAATCCTCCAATTTCCTTTCATAAACTCAAAAATAGCTGTCCCTCTAATTGAAAAAAATAGCAATAATCAAAGAAGGGCCATCTCAATGAAATGACCCTTCCAAGATAACAATTTGTAATAGTTAAAATCCTGGGTTTTGGCTGAGAACATCGGCACCAACCAAATCAATCTCTCGTTGAGGGATTGGTAGTACTTCGTTTGTACCAGCAGTGAAGCTAGCAGCTCCCAAGGCGTTAGTAAGTATAGCTCCTTCGAAAGCTGCGTATGCGTTCAGTTCAGCAGCAGCTACTCCCCAACGTACGAGATCATAGAATCTATGACCTTCACCGGAAAGCTCTAGTTTACGCTCGAATCTTACCGCATTGCGTGCCTCCGCTTGTGAAGCAAATGCCGTATAAGCGTTTACTACGTAAGTAGCAGCCTCTGTTCCGTCATCGTTCAACACTGGAGATCCAGCAGCTCTTGCACGAACTTGATTCACATAGTCCAAAGCAGTAGCCAAAGAACCAACTTCCACTTCTGCTTCTGCAGCCATCAGAAGTACATCGGCATATCGAATGATATTGTAGTTAACCGCTGTATAGCCTGGTGTCCAAGAACTTGCGTCATTTTCTACACCTTGTCCTCCCGCGTAGTAGATATACTTCTTAGGAGAATATGGGCCACCATAAGCCTGGTCCCTGATCCAGTCGAATCCAGGGTGTGGACCCCAATCCAAGTAAGGGATACCTCTTCGGCCTATTGAGTGATCCAAACGAGGATCGATGTTACCTGCATCAGGAGTGAAAGCATCAGCACTTTGCAAGCCCATGTCAGTTACCAGTGCATTCGCAGCATCATTATAGCTACCATCCAGCAGCGGAAGCCCATCAGCACCCGTACGGAAGGAATTAGCCAATTCGAAGCTAGGCTGGAAGAATCCGCAGCATCCACCAGGTCTGGCAGGACCAGTACTTCCGTGAGGGAAGTTAAGTACCTGACTAGGGTTGGCGTTATTTACAGAACCAGTACCAGCAGCAGCTTGCGCGGCGAAGATAGACTCAGAGCTATTATCAGATGTTGATCTGAATACATCTGCATAGTTTGGCAACAATGCGTAAGGTTGACCATTAGCGGTGACACCATTGGCAATTACCTGATCAAACATCGCCTTTGCATTGGTAAAATCACCTTGATACAGATGAACTTTACCAAGATAAGCCATAGCTGCCCAGCTGTTAGCTCGACCAGCATCACCCTGAGTTGCAGGAAGGTTATCCACGGCAAACTGGAAATCTGCCTCGATCAAAGGCCACAAATCCTGGTTATTAGGTACAGGAGTAACCTCATCCCAAGTTTCATCCACATAAGGAACGTCGCCAAAGTTGCGCTTCAAGTCAAAGTAGTAGTGACCTCTCAAGAATCGAGCCTCAGCACGCGCTTGTGTGATAGCGGCCGCTGATGCGGTTCCGTTATCTTCAGCAAACTGCGCCAGTCGAAGGGTATTGTTCGCACGAGCGACACCTTCGAAAGTCCTGGTATACTTCTGGTCAATAGAACCATTGGTAGTTTGAGGATTATAAACCTGGATCTCGTTTACCTGAGACTGGTCACCAGCGTTGGTTCCCTTGTTTGCATCGCCTCCCAAGACACTGCCCCAAAACCAGTTTGAAGCATCGGCATAGAAACCGAATCGGCCCAGGAGAATACTATAAGTTCCGATTACGGAACCATCAAGTCCCGCAGCTGTTGAAAGCTCAGTGGAACTCAGTGAATTCGTTGGAGCTACCTCCAAAAATTCATCTTTACAGGCTGTCAGAGTGACTCCAAGCACTAAAACTGACAACAAAGCTATTTTTAATTTATTCATTGTCTTTACTAATTAAAATCCGACATTAACACCCACAGTGAAACTTCGGGTGATCGGGAAGTTACCCAGATCAATACCAAAGTTGACGTCTGCATTACCACCTACACTAGGATCAAGACCATCGTAGCCTGTGATAGTGAAAAGGTTGTTTACAGAACCGAACACTCTCAGTCTGCTCAAGTTCCAGTTTCCTAAAATGTTAGCTGGCACGTTGTAACCTACTGTCATGTTCTGAAGTCGGAAATAAGAACCATTCTCCACATAGAAGGAGCTTGATTGCGTGTTGGTACTGAAGTTCGATACATTTTCGAACAATGGAATGCTACCACTTGGATTGTCGAATGTCCAAGAGTCTTTCACGTCGGCACTGATAGCAGCACCTGGGAACAATGGATACATGTGAGTAAATACTTTGGAGATATTGTAAATCTCTGCACCTACAGACATGAAAGAATACAATTCGAGATCAAATCCTTTGTAGTCTAATTTCACGGTGATACCACCGGTGAAATCCGGAACAGGACTTCCAAGAATTACTCTATCATCCACTGTGATCTCGCCATCGCCATCTACGTCTCTGAATCGGAATCTACCTGGAGCAGCTCCATCCTGAGTAGCAGCGGAATTCACCTCAGCCTGATCGCTGAAGATTCCAACTACATCATATCCGTAGAAAGAAGAAATAGACTCTCCTACTCTGTTCAATACTGGAAGGATACCTCTATAGGCTACAGGCCCTTGGATCTCCTCGATACCTTCAGAGAAAGCAACGATCTCGTTGTTCAAGAAACCTCCAGTCAGTGTCACTTCATAACCAATGCCAGGACCAAAGTTTCCTTTGTTGATGATAGTCAGGTCGATACCTGTGTTTTTCATTTCACCCACGTTCACAGAAGGTGAGCTTGCGAAACCACCAGTTGCTACTGTCAAAGGAACTTGGAACAACAAGTCCTCTGTATCCTTTCTCCAGAATTCAATACCAACGTCTAATCGACCGTCAAGGAAGAGGGCGTCAACTCCAATGTTGGAAGTAACAGCTCGCTCCCACTGTGCACTAGGGTTACCGATTCGAGTTCGGTAAAATCCTGCCGCAGCGCTTGAGTTAGATCCTGTGATATCGTAGCTGGAGTTACCCAAATCGGTACCAAACAGGTTGAACTGGTTATTAGGGTTTACGTTGTTAGAGTTACCAATAACACCATATCCCCCTCTAAGTTTCAAATCTTCAATAACAGTCACACTGCTCATGAAGGACTCAGCAGAAATTCTCCAGGCCGCTGCAACAGCAGGGAACACCCCATATCTGTTGGTAGCACCAAATCGTGAAGATCCATCCCGACGAACAACAAAATCTAAAATGTACTTGTCATCATAATCATAAGTCACTTTGCCAAAGTAAGAAGCGAAAGTGATACCATCAGAGTGTCCGCCGTTTACAACAGGGGACTGAACATTTGATAGTGATACAAAGTCAGGGCTCTGAGAGAACGGATTAATTCCAGACGCGGACATGCCACGACCAGCATTGACTCTAAGCGCCTCCTGGCCTACCAATGCTCGGATGCCATGAACACCAAATTTGGTTTCATACGATGCTGTATTGGTCCATACCCATGAATACCCAAATGAAGATTGCTGGAAGAACCCAAAAGATGAGTTATTCTCAGAGTTCTCATATTGTCTTCTTGTATATGTTCTTCGGTTGAAAGAATTGGCCTGTCCACCAAAGCTTGTTCTGAAAACAAGATTTTCAACAGGTTCAAACTTCAAATAGAGATTACCAAATGCCTCTGTGTTGAACAACCTGTTGTTCCTGTTACCATCTAAGGTTGCTACAGGGTTTCTTGGGTTGTTGAACCCAGGTGCTGCAGTACCTGCATATCCTCCAAATTCATCATATACTGGGATAATTGGTGACATCCGAACAGCTGAAAGCACTACGTTTTCATCATCTGATGATCCACTACCACCGTCTGCTCCAAAAAGGTTTCGAAGACCTCTGTAAGTAAACTGAACATTTTCTCCCAAGCTCAAGCCTGGCATAAGATCAAACTCTGTATTCAGTCTCAAGTTGTATCGCTGGAATCTTTGGTGCAATACAATACCTTGCTGATCCTGTAGGCCAAGTCCTACATAGTAACGGCTGCCATCATCGCCACCGGAAATACCTACTGTGTGTCGGTTGATCGTACCTGTTCTTGTAATCGCATCATACCAGTCAGTTCCTTCCTGATTGGCTCTTACCACCTGATAAATAGATCCAGCATTTGGATCGATATTATAGTTGGCTGCCTCAGATGAAAGGTTAACTCCGCCAGTCACACCAGCGTTGCCTCCAACCAGAAGATACTCTGGCAATACGGGTGAAGTTCCAGTTCCATATTGAGGATGGTTGAATACAGGATCCTCACCATTGTTGCGAGCTGCGTTTCGAATAGCGGCCCAAGTCCAATCGGCTTGCTCTTGTGGGTTCAGCATATCCTGACCTTGTCCAGGCGTCGTGAAACCAGTCATACCATCATAGGTGACCTTCATTCCTCTTTCACCTTTCTTACCCTGCTTGGTTGTGTAAACAATCACACCACCTGCTGCACGAGCTCCATAAATGGAGGCAGCTGTTGCATCCTTCAATACAGTAGTTGTAGCAATGTCGTCAGGAGAAAGCCAATCAATTGACCCGACGGGGACACCATCCACTATATAGAGTGGTGCATTTCCGCCCAAGGCTCCATAACCTCTTACCCTTACCTGGCTAGTGGTTCCGGGTTGGCCATTGGTGATAACCGTAACACCCGCCACACGACCTTGCAACTGCTGTTCAACATTACCTGAAGGCTGAGCCTTCAAGTCTTCTGCTTTAATAGTTGATACAGAACCAGGAGTTCTTCTCCGGGTATCAACAGAATAACCCGTCACAACGACCTCCTCAAGTTGAGCAACATCCTCTTCCAATCCCACGTCAATGACGGATTGTGCTCCGACAGTGATTTCCTGTGTACGGAAACCAATGGCACTGAACACGAGTACACTATTATTGTCACTAACACTTAGACTGTAAGAACCATTGAAATCGGTTACTGTACCATCTACCGTGCCTTTGATGACAACATTCACACCGGGCAACCCATCACCATTGCTATCGGTGATAGTCCCGCTAACAGTCCGGCCCTGGGCATAAGCCCCGACCGAGAAGCAGCCAATCAGCAAAACGACCCAGAAACGCACCATAAGCGTTTTTAGATATTCTGCATTTAGACCTAAGTACTTCTTCTTCATACTTTAGATTTAGTAGTGAAACAAAATTTATTTGGACATAAAAAGTTAAATCGGCACTTTATTTCAAATGCGTATCAAACTTCCGAAAAACTACCTGCCAGCAAGTATGGGAAACGGTTCAGATTGCAATGGTTAATGATGCAAACGTTTGGAATAAGGCTCCAGAGGCATTTATTGGATAGCCTGAGCGTATTCTGAGGGGTTTGAACCAAACTGCTTTTTGAAGCAATACCGAAAGTATTGGAGGTCATTAAACCCGACTTGATAGGTGATTTCTGAAATAGTAAGCTCTTGCTGTTTCAGCAATTGTGCAGCTCGCTTCAGTCGGAAAGACCTGATGAACTCGTTAGCCGATTGCCCCACAAGTCCCTTTAACTTTCTGTACAATTGCGTCCTACTTAGTCCCAATTCCCGGTACAAGTCATCCACGCCAAAATCGGAATTGGATAGGTTTTCTTCGACAATCTTGATTGCTTTTTTCAAAAACTCCTGGTCCTTGGATGCGATCTTTAAATCACGTGGCTCCATCTGATTGTCATTGATTGTAAGGAGTTGATGCCGCAGTTGCTCGCGTGTTTTTAAAATGTTCTTTATTCTGAGTTCAAGCAGCTTTGGATTAAATGGTTTGGTCACATAATAGTCTGCGCCCAATTCAAAGCCACGCTCGGTGCTCTCACCTGAAGCTTTGGCTGTAAGCAAGATCACAGGTACATGAGATGTGCGCTCATCTTCCTTGATTTTTCTACATAGGTCATAGCCGTTCATTTCCGGCATGATAATATCAGAAACGATTACATCAGGAATGGTCTCATGCGCGATAGTCAAAGCCTCTTTCCCGTTATTGGCTTCAATGATTTTGTAGTTTGTCACCAGATACTCACTGATAAACATGCGCATGTCGTCATTGTCCTCGACTACCAGAACGACGGGCAACTCATCCATAACGATTGTACTGCCCTCGGAAATCCTGTCCATCGGGATACTGCTTTTGATCATCTCCAATTCTCTAAAATCCTCCTCGAATTGTTGCGCAGTATCGGTTTCGGAGCTGACGATCTCTTCCGGACTGAGATGTGCATGTCCCTTCGCAAGTCGAACCGTAAATGTGGTACCCTCCTTGAGTTTGCTGCTCACTTCAATGCTCCCTTTGTGTAGATCAACCAATTCCTTTGTGAGCGCCAATCCGATACCCGAACCTTTTTTCTGGCTATTATCTATCTGATAGAACCGATCAAATATGAAGTCGAGTTGATCTTCGGCAATACCTACCCCTGTATCTTCTACCTTTAGCAGTACTTCATGCTGATTCTCCTGGACGGTGAATTTGATTTTGCCAAACTCCTGGGTGTACTTAAAGGCATTGGAAAGCAGGTTGATCACAATTTTCTCCAACTTGTCGCCTTCAAAATATACCTCTACCGGGTTATTGGGAAATATGCATTTGTAGTCTATAAACTGCTTTTCTGCATAGCTGGTAAAGGCATGCGCTGTTGGTTTCAAAAACTTTACAATATCGCGTTTTGACGCCTGCAATTGGATACTACCTGATTCAAGGCGCGATAGGTCCAGGATCTGGTTGATCAACCGCAGTAATCGTTCAGCATTTCGTGCCATCATTCGATACTGCCCCTTGGCATCACCCTTGTAAGTTCCGTTGAGCATCGACTTCAGGGGTCCAATTATTAAGGTCAGGGGTGTGCGGAACTCGTGGGAAATGTTAGCAAAAAACCGAGACTTGAGCTTACTGATTTCCTGCATCTTCGTGAGTTCCAGGTGCTCCATTTCCAGGTTGCTTTTCAGCCTTTCCCTGTTGATAATATCTCTTCTAAACCACAGGAGCAGAAACAAAAAAGCTAACAGATATACGGTTATAGCAAGGTTGGAAAAGTACCAGGGTCTGGCAACAATTAGCTTTATCCGAGCGCCTTCTTCGTTCCAAACACCATCGTTGTTGGCTCCTTTGACACGGAAAGTGTAGGTACCTGGCAACACATTCGTGTAGTGTATATCATAACCATCATCGGAGGTCAGCCAGTCATCGTCATAACCATCTAGCTTGTAGGCATACTTGTTCTTTTTGGGTTGGGAGTAATTGAGGACGGCAAAGTGAAAAGTAAAGTCATTTTCGTTGTGCTTGAGCCTAATTTCATTTTCTGTGAAAATATCGCTTAACAGCGCTCCACCTGTAAAATCAAGGTCCTCGCGGCCAGCTACTTTAAAACCAGTCAGAATTACCGGAGGGACCGTATTGTTATGCAGGATATCTTGCGGGTTAAACCTATAATAACCCTGATTGGAACCAAAGAACAGCTCTCCATCACTATTGATATAGCTTGAACTCTTGGCAAATTCCGCGTTACCGAGGCCTTCGTTACCATCAAATTGTCGCACCTGAAAACCTTTATCGATCCGGCAAAGTCCTCGGCCGGTTCCAACCCACATATTGCCCTCCCCGTCCTCTTCTATGGACAATACTACATTGCTGGAAAGCCCGTTTTCAGTACTTATCTTTCTAAGGACATTGCCTTCAGCGTCCAGCACATTGACACCTCCGCCAAATGTTGTGATCCAAAACTTCCCATCTGAACTTTGGTGAATGTGTGAGATTACATTATGACTTAGGCCTGCGGCTTTGCCAGGGATAGACTTGAAGTTAGCTTTGGAAGTTATGCGATAGTCGTCATCCACAGTGATCTTGTCGATTCCGTCACCCTCGGTTCCCAACCAAAATACCCCCGGTTCTGACTCAAGTAAACACCTTACCTTGTGATTACTCACCGCCAAATCATCTTTGGGGTTGGTTTTAAATGTGGCCAGCAGGTTTTTATTCTTATCATAGATATTTAAACCACTTCTGAATATTGACACCCAAACATTGCCCCTTGAATCTTCATACAAGTAAAATGCATCGGAACCCAACAAAGAATTTGGATCGTTGGGGTCATAATCGATGTGTTCAAATCGCTGCTGCCCTTTTCGTTTGATACTCACTCCTCCCTCCCAGGAGGCTACCCAAAGGTTTTCATCACTGTCTACCAAAAGCGACAACACGGCATTGCCCAACAAACCATTGGGTTGATTCCCTTCATTGAAGTATCGGATACGATTGGTTTGATAATCAAGGAAATTAAGCCCGCCGCCATCGGTTCCGATCCAAAGTCCTCGATCCGGCTCCTCCACGAACGAACTTACGATGTTGTAACTCACTGAATTGCTGCGACTTGGGTTGTCGGATATGTGATTAATTTTTGTTCGGAGCGGATCCATTTTATCCAGACCATTATCATAGGTCCCTATCCAGATAATGCCACTACGGTCCAAAAACAATGACCAGATTGAGTTGCTGGAAATAGAATTCTCCTCTTCGCCAGAATAGAAATAATGTTGGATCCTGCGTCTATCCTTGCTAAGTATAAATAGTCCCTTATTTTCAGAGCCAATCCACAGGTTACCTGCCTGATCCTTCATGAGTGACAAAATGGTCGCTTCTGCCAGTGTGCTTGAAAGGGCGGGATAAGCAGGCAATTCTATTTGCTCGATCTCATACCGACCTTCCTGAGAATACGAAAGGAAAAAGAGGCCCTCATTGGAACCAACCCACAGACCCTCCTCGTCGTTCAGCAAGACGCGTGGAGCGTTTTTGATCTGAGAATCGTGTAAGTCGTACGTGATGAAACGTCTGGTATTATTATCGTAGAGGTTCAGTCCCCCGCCCCAGGTACCAATCCACAAATTTCCCTGCGTGTCCTCGAGCATGGTAGTAACGTGGTTATTCGACAATGAATACGGATCGTCCTGGTTGTGTCGAAATCGTGAATATCGTCCCGCATCAATATCGTACCTGGTGATACCGTCACTCTCCGAGGCAACCCATAAATTGCCCAAATGATCAAGGTACAATGCGGTAGTTAAATTGCTTGCGAGCGAGTTGGGATTTTGTGGATCGTGGAGGTAACGTTGAAATTGGCCGGTTTTTCGGTCATAATAATTGAGCCCCATGTCCGTAGCCAACCAAAAATTCCCTTTGTCATCCTGTACCACATCATGTATCCGACTGTTGCTCAGTGCGGTGGTGTCGGTCATGTCCCCGAAATACTGCTGAAAATAGCGGCCGTCGTATTTATTGAGGCCAAACCTGGTGGCGAACCACAAGAATCCATCCTGATCCTGAAAAATCTTACTCACGGTATTCTGAGATAACTTCTCAGTGACATGATGAAATACCAACGTATCGGAACTTCTCGCTGAAAGAGCCACCAATACATTCAAAATCAACAGGAACAACTTAATTCTCCTCATCGCGGGTCAACTGTAGGTCAAAAAATTACTGGCTCCTTTACTAAAGTCCGAATTTAGCGAATCAGGCTTAGTGAAATTGCCAATGGTCAGGTCATTTGTACATCGCAAAATGAACATTTTTGGACCTTTTGCCCGATGAATGAAGTTCAATTTCAGGTGGACAAATGTTTCAATTGAAGGTAGGCAGATGTTGCAATCGGCCCATGACAAATGTTTCAGGCACCAAAGCCAACGTTGCCAATGTTGCACGGATGACCAACAAATTGATTTGGAAAAGTTACATGTAACACTCGACTGCCCGGGATAATCACTTAGGTCCGCCCCGACATACCCGGACGAGTCAGGATCTTCAAATTCTTAAGTTTTTCTTAGGGTTGACATTTCCCTCAACATCGTAAAACACGTCTCGTAACTTCCCTATTATCCATCATTTAGGAAGGAGGCCTTCGAAAGAATTAACCGCCGAAAACTCCATTCAATAAAGGATTGAAATATGGTCAGGAATTACATAATCACTGCGATACGTGCTTTGAATAAATCAAGGGCCATCGCCATCATCAACGCAGTAGGTCTGGCATTGGGTCTTGCCAGTAGCTTTTTTATCATACTATTTGTCCAGGACGAGTTGAGCTTTGACAAGCACCATCGGAAATCCGAAAGGATCTACAGACTTGCCGCCAATGTTGTGACCGGAGGTATCCAAAGGCAGTGGGCCTTCTTAATAACAGATGTATTTCAAGAACTAAGGAAGTCACTTCCGGAGATTGAAAGCTCCACTGCCTTCAACCATGTTAAAAGCAATCAGGAGACAATCATAGTTGGCCACGGTTCCGAAGTTCGGAATTTCGAAAAAACAAAGGGGATCCTGATAGCAGACTCGTCGTTTTTCAGCGTTTTTGATCACAAATTCCTAGCCGGAAACCCAGCTTCCAGCCTTCGCAGGCCTAATCAGGTAGTTCTCACGAAATCAGAGGCGCTGAAGCTGTTTGGAACAGAAAAAGCGCTGGGTAAATCGCTTGAAATAGAGAACCTGGCTCGGCTTCAAGTTAGTGGAGTCATAGAGGATATCCCGCTGACCTCCCATTTTTCTTTCAAGTACCTGGTATCTATGGAAACACTACCAAACTACTTGGAGGAAGGTACCTTATGGGCTTATAGCTATGTCGTTTTTGCTGAGGAGACCGACGTATTGGCTGTGAAAAAGAGAATCCCGAAACTGCTGGAAGAAACACTTCAGGAGAACTTCACCAGGCGAGGGACCGACTACTCTGTTAATCTTCAGCCACTGGAAGACATTCATTTAGGGTCGAAAGTCAATTACGAGCTTAGTCAAAATGGGGATTTGAAGTACGTTATTGCCTTTGGAATCGTCGCTGGATTTATACTTTTTATTGCCTACCTCAACTTTGTCAACTTATCAACGGCCAGAGCCACCTTAAGATCCAAGGAGGTGGGCCTGAGAAAAGTATTGGGCGCTCAAAAAAAACAACTAATTCGGCAATTTCTCATAGAAGCTAGCTTAAGTGCCGGACTTGGAATCATCGGCGCCTTAGTACTTGTATATGCCGCACTTCCCTACTTGAATCAGATTAGTGGCAAGCAGTTCACTTGGGAAATCATCACGCAGCCCCCAAACCTTGCGTATTTAGGTGTTTTGTACCTGCTAACTACCTTTCTGGCTGGTTTATATCCAGCCACGCAACTGGCCGCACTGAATCCGATCACCTCCCTGAAGGGTATTCTCAAAACAAAAACGGGTGGAAATATTCGAAAATACCTGGTTACCACTCAGTTTTCCATTTCTGTGGCACTTATCATTTGTACCCAGGTAGTATTGCATCAGATTAATTACATGCACACAAAAAGTCTAGGGTTTGATAAAGGACAGCTTTTGGTCATTCCCATGGAGAAAGGCCAACCATGGAAAACCTATAACCTATTGAAAGATCAGCTTCGAAATCTCCCTCAAGTGGCAAATGCCGCTTACTCCGCCAGTATTCCGGGGAGGCGGCAAAACCGTGCGAACATGTCCCTCACGCGTGAAGGAGCTGACGGTTCATTCATATTTCATTCAGTCTACGTGGATTTTGACTTTCTAGACACCTACGGTATCGAAATAATAGAAGGCAGGAATTTCAAACCGGAACTCGCAGCGGATACCACCAATTTCCTCATGAACGGTGCGGCAAAAGCAAGATTTCATAACAAGGGAGAAATTCTTGGCATGGAACTGACATTTCCCGGTGGCAGAATAGGTGGTAAAGTCATCGGTGTTTTTAATGATATCTATTTTAAGACCTTAAGGGAGTCTGTTGAACCAATGATCATAACCGGACTAACAAGTGAACTTCCATTTGATGTCAATTATCTATCGGTGCGTCTCACGGGCAATCAATCCAATCCGACAGGCATATTGAAAATAGAAGAGGCCTGGCATTCGGTATATCCCGACAAAGCCTTCAACTATTTTTTCCTGGCGGATGATTTGCGAAACCAATACCAATCAGAACATCAAATGAGTGAGTTGCTTAGCATCTTCTCAGGTTTGGCGATTTTCATTGCTTGCCTCGGGCTATTCGGACTATCGACTTTCATCATTCGTCTGAGAATTAAGGAGGTGGGAATTAGGAAAGTGCTAGGTGCCTCCTCAGCCTCCCTCATCGTGACGCTATCAAAAGAATTTACAGGGTCGTTATTACTTGCTAATGTAATCGCATGGGCTGGCGCATTTGTGCTTATGACGCAATGGATGGAAAATTTCGCCCACCGACCCAATATGCCCTGGTATCCTTATCTTTTGGCCACGCTTACCTCCTTTCTAATCGCCTGGGCAACCATTTTTAATCAAACCCGGAAAGCGACCTTGAGCAACCCGGCCTCGGTACTGCGAAGTGAATGAGGGCAAGCGAACCTTGCCGTAGAAAACATCTGTCATTCACTTTTAAGTGCCAATGTGGGATTCAAAGAGGCGGCCTTGAATGTGACAAAACCAGCACTCGCTGCGACAATGACCAGCATGACCAAAGCAGAAAGAATAAAAATACCAGGATCCACCATGACCCGGTACGCATAGTCCTGTAGCCACCAATCTGAAAGAAAATAAGCTCCTGGAACGCCTATTACCAAAGAAACAACGAGCAGAATAATAAAACCTCTGGAAAGGTGCCCCAGTAAACCCAACAGGCTCCCTCCAAGCACTTTTCTGATTGCAATTTCCTTGGCTCGACGATGGGCGTTGTAGGTAGCGACACCAAAAATGCCTGATATTGTCAGCAGAATTGTAATCACACAAAATAGCCATACGATGGCTTGTAGCTTGGACTCAGCTTCGTACAACTGCGCAAAACGATGGTCCAGAAAAGTCACCTCCATAGGTGGTAAATGAGGGTACACCTGAGCGCTTATGCGTTCGATGGCCTCCAATACCTGGCCTGTAGCTGCAGCCTCAAATTTAATTGCCGCCAGACCAAACCAGGCGACTGGCAGGTTGCGTATTACCAGTGGCTCTATGTCTGAATGCAGGGTTTGGAAGTTGAAGTCCTTGACCACTCCAATTATGAGGCCCGTATCTCCAGAAACCGCAATTTTCTGGCCTAGCGGATCTATTTCCGGATACATCATCGCTACCGCCTTTTCATTGAGCATAAATTCATTGTCACCTCGCTTGATATGGCGGTCAAAGTTTTTCCCATCCAGTAGCTCGATATCAAAAGTTTCAAGGAAAGTTTCATCTGAATACAGTACTCTCAAATCAAAATCTTCATTCGACGACAGGTCTCTCCCACCACTCATCATTACCCGGTAGCCAGGTACCGAGGAAGAGGTGGAGATGGATTTAATTCCGGCAACTTGTAGCAGCTCCTTTTCAAAAGTTTCAAAATCATTGCGAATCGTTCGCTTGATCTGTACCGTGGCGATCTGATCTTTCTCGAAACCAAGATCTTGTTCCTGTACAAACTTGAGTTGCTTGTAGACGACAAGGGACCCAATCACCAAAATAATGGACAGACTGAATTGAGCTACCATCAAAATGTGTCGCGTAAGGCTTACGGAGGCTGATGCGGCGGACCTTCTGGAACTGATAATGTCAATCGACCTGAACTCACTGAGTACCAGCGCGGGATAGAGGCCACAAACCAGCTCCAGTACGCCCAGTATAATCAGAACCGGAATCAGAATGCCGGGATTTTCAAAGAAGTTTATTGGCAATTGAACACCTGAAAAGTCACGTACCACTGGAGTCAGCAACAGCAACCCCAATAAGCTGAGGCACCCTGCCACCAAAAGCAAGACAAGATTCTCTCCCAGAAATTGGATAATCACCTGGTGGCGAGAGGCTCCAACGGTTTTTCTTATTCCCACCTCTTTGGCTCGATCCAACCCTTTAATGACACTTAGGTTAATAAAGTTGATAGACGTGATAATGAGCACAAAAATTCCAATGGCAAAGAGTACATACACATTAGCTATGTCCCCATTGTCGGCATGTTCTTTCTCATGATTGGCATACAGGTGTATTTTGGTGAGGGGAGTCAATTCGATCTTCAGGAACTCTGCTTCATCCGCATTCATATTTCGTTTCTCCATGAATTCCTGTTTCACCAGGTCTTGCACGGTAGCTAGTTGATCGCGATTAGGGATTTCGACATAAGTGTAAACCCAGAAGTTCTGCCATTTAGCCAGGAATTCAGGGTCAAAATGCTTCGCTGAGCACAGAAAATCGAATTGCAAATGCGCTTGCTCCGGTACGTCTTTGATCACCCCCGTCACCATTCGATCATCGTATTCACCCTCGTCATTTTTGAAGGCTGACAGTGTCAGTCGCTGGCCTACGGGATTAGTATCTCCATAATATTTTCTTGCGATGCTTTCGGTCAAAACAATCGACTTGGGATCTTTAAGTGCCGTTATGGGATCCCCCTGAATAAAGTCATATCCGAATAGCTCAAACACCTCCGGGTCCACCCAGAACCCGCCCTTCTCAAAGAATTGCTTGTCACCCAACCTGATGAAGGTGTCCCTGATGGGCATGAACCTGACGACATTTGTCACATCTGCCACTTTCTCCCGGATGGTCTGTCCCATTCCCAGCGGGGTTGCGGCCCATGGACTACCCTCGTACGAAGGGCCCACACGATAGATGACATCTTTCTTATCATGAAATTGATCATAGTTCAACTCATACCTTGCATAGGACATGGTCAATAAAAAGACCAGCATGCCAAGCGCCAGGTTTCCAATGCGAATAGTACCTGAGAGTTTATCCCTGCGAATGTTCCTAAGTGTGATTTTGACTATTGACTTCATGGATATGTATTTTGGGTTTTTGACTAGTTTCTCGACGGGTTTTAATCGGAAGAATTTGAAATAGCGCAAGATCATCCATGCATATTTTACATTGGCAGCTCGCACGCCTTGACTTCTGGCCATCTTTTCGTACCATTCGTGAAGGTCCCCCTGCACTTCCTCCAGGTAGTACTCTGAGCAATACCATTCCAGAATTTGATCAAGCCAATCCGGTGGATGAACAGCCCTCATTACTGTTGTCTTTGTAAGACTAATGGGTATGAAAAATCAAAACTCAGATTGGGCATGGTATCCCACATCTGATTTCTCACCTCTCTTGCTTTATTGAGCGTCTCAAAACCTCCAGCCGTAATCTTGTACAGCCGTCTTCGCCTGCCTCCCCTTTCCTTCACAGCTCCACCCATATATGATTGAACAAAGCCCTTCTTTTCTAGGCGGGCCAGCACCGTATGTACTGAACTCAGCGTCAGTTTTCTGTCTGTTTTATCAGCAATCTCCTCGACAATAGTAACAGTGTACGCATTGCCATTAAGGATGGCGGTAGTCAGCAAGACCAACTCTTCAAATTCGCCAATGTAAGTGCCTTTCACTTTATTAGTGTTTTATTTGTAAGACTAATGTAACGTAAATTCTGAAAGAACGTTATAGTTCAGCCTGGAAAAGGTCTCTAAATGCCAGAATCTAGAGGTTTTTGAATCTTGCGAAAGCTTGCCGTTCCAGGGATTCCTGATGATCAGGATGGGCGATATCAATCAATAGCCTAGCTCTTTGTTTTAAGCTTTTTCCAGTCAAATTGACGATTCCGTATTCCGTAGCGACATAATTGACATGGGCCCTGGTCGTAACCACACCAGCTCCCTCGTTGAGTACCGGTACTATTTTTGACCCCCCCTTATTTGTAGTCGACCTCAGTGCGATAATTGGCTTACCTCCTTCCGAAAGCGAGGCTCCCCTGATAAAATCCATTTGTCCGCCCACCCCACTGTACATGTAGCTTCCAATGGAATCCGCACATACCTGTCCGGTAATGTCAATTTCAATTGCGCTATTTATACTGGTCATTTTGGGCAGCTTTCTAATAACCGCTGTATCGTTAACATAGGATATATCGAGCAGCCTTACCAGGGGATTATCATCTACAAAATCATATAACTTTTTGGTGCCGAGCAGAAATCCTGACACGATCACACCTGGATGTCTCGATTTGAATTTATTGTTAATTACACCTGACTCCACCAACGGCAACACGCCATCTGAAAACATTTCGGTATGAATGCCCAGGTCCTTGTGACCACCTAGACATGATAGTGTGGCATCGGGAATAGCGCCAATACCCAATTGTAGCGTAGACCCATCCTCAATCACACCAGCAACATGCTGGCCGATACGCGCTTCTTCCTCGGAGAGTTGATGAGGCGCCATTTCCGGAAGATCCTGCTCGTACTCGAAAATGCTGTGAAAAGAGTTTATATGTACTAACCCATCGCCGTGGGTGCGAGGCATTTTAGGGTTTATTTGTGCGATGACCTTGGTTGCATTTTCAACCGCAGCTCTGGTCGTTTCGACGGAAATACCCAGTGAGCAAAACCCATGTCTATCCGGGGGCGAAACCTGGACCAATGCCACATCCAGGTCGATGATCTTCCTTCGCATCAACTGAGGTATTTCACTGAAGAAAACAGGAATAAAATCTCCTCTCCCCGCATTAATTGCACGACGAACATTTTTACCAATAAACATGGCTTTGACACGAAAATTGTCCTCGTACAACTCGTCTGTATAGGGTGCCGGCCCTTCTGTGTGCATTTGGTAAATATTGACACCCCGAAGTTCCTGCGCTCTTTGCACCAGTGCTTCTACTAAAATGGCTGGAACCGCTCCTGCAGTATGTAAAAAGACGTTATCACCGGATTGGATAGAACTAACAGCTTCCAGTGCGGAGGAGGTGTATTTAATTCCTAAATCGGAAGTATGCATTTACGTAAATTGAATTGATTCTGTGAGTCGTTCAAAATTACCTATCAGTCCAGAAATAGAGGCAATGAAATCCAACTTAGCTTAATCGAAATCTCATTATCGTGGGCAAATCAAAAGATATGAAGGCGTTGTTCCCTTTCCAGGTGACGATTGCCTTCGCTTTCTGAGTACAACCCCAAACGGATTGAGGTTTTACCTTCGCCTAGGGTCTATGTCCCTGAACTTTGATAGTAATTTCTCAAAAGTACTTAGGTCCACGGGCTTCAGTAACTTTTCAGTCTTCATTGGGTGCTTGAGTAACTGCGCTGCAGGTCGGGTTGGACGTTTTTCAAAGCCTCCCCCGCAATTGGGACATACATTGTTAAGGACCCGTTCGACACAATCCCGGCAAAAGGTACACTCATAGGTGCAGATCATCGCCTCATCACTATCGTTAGGCAAGGATTTATCGCAGTTTTCGCAAGAGGGTCGCAGTTCTAACATAGCAGAAAAATACGTCAATTTTCACAGTCCACACTTTTTCGCCAGGAGTAGCAAAATCTTGATCAACCCAATCTTTGTGGTAGTTAAGAGTTGATCAAAAGTGTTTGTTGAATCTCCTTGTACAACGCTGGCTTGCCACAAGTCATTCTTTTTGCCACCATCAGCTAACCATGGCTACCTGGTCTGGTGATTTTTAGTTGGTGTCGCGACTTCCTCACGCGGAGGGGTTAGATTCGCCAAATCACACCTGGAAAATCGAGTTCAGCGTACTAGCTATGAGTCAGAAGGATCAACAGCAACAGTTTATAATAAGCGCACCCTTGAGCAAGGTCATGTGGCGACTGTCACTTCCAGCAATAGCCGCGATGGTCCTTTTTGGGTTGAATGCTTTTATGGACACAGTTTATGTGGGTCAGCTAATGGATGAAACCGCACTTGCAGGTATTGCAATAGCTTATCCCCTCACCTCAGTTTTGATCGGAATCGGCTCTTGGTCAGGGACCGGCGGAGCCAACGTGCTCAGTATCGCGCTGGGTGCAGGTGACTTGAAAAAGCAGGCGACCATCGTTCCAAACGCTACGCTATTTGCCATCGTCAGCACCTGTGCGTTTGCCATTCCCGGGTACCTGCTAAGCGAACCACTGATACGCATGATGGGTGGCCATGGCGCCATTCTGCAGGCGGGTGTGACTTATTTCGAGATCACGATGATCGGCTCGCCAGCCTGGGTGTATGCCCTCACACTGAATATGATCATCCGAGGTGAGGGTAAAATGAAAACCGCCGCAACTATGATGATCTTTGGCTTGCTGGCAAATCTGGTACTCACCCCACTTTTTATTATCAAAACCGGTTTGGGAGTGGCGGGTGCGGCATGGGCTACCAATATTGGCATGGTCATTTACTCCTCCATCGGATATCTGTACTTCATTCGTCAAAAGGCCTCCTTCCCTTCCAATGCACGTTCCTTAAGCCTGGATGGCGCTACTTTCAAAGCCATCATGAAGATGGGTTTTCCCGGTTTCATTTTGTCAGTAATGGGTCTGGTCCAGGCGATGGTAGTATTTAACGCCATCGTATCCAATGGTACAGATGAAGACCTGGCATTTTTCGCAGCGGCAAACCGCATACTCTTTTTCCTAATGACCCCACTGTTTGGGTTGATGAGGGCACTGCAGCCGGTTGCAGGTATCAATTTCGGTGCGCAAGAATACGATCGCGTCAAGGGTAGCTTCAAGCTATTCACAAAAACAGGTTTTTATGTCATTGCTCCATTCTGGATTCTGTTAACACTTTTCCCTGAAGCTGCCGTCCGTTTGGCACTGCCCGAAATGCCTTTGGATAATTCGGATCTGTTGAACTTCAGAGTTTATATGCTTGTGCTTCCGATTCTACCGATTGTATTTATGGCACTCACATTGTTTCCGGCAATCAATCAATCAAAATACAGTAGTATCATAGGTATGGCCAGGCAACTGATCTTCTATGTCCCGGTAATGCTCCTCTTGCCAAGGTATCTCGGCATTTATTGGGTGTATCTTGGTTCTACCTTGATAGATTTTGCAGTAACCATTTGGCTACTGGCGGTTGTCTGGAAATTATTCAAAAAATTGAATCAACCGGAAACATCAAATCCATCGTCCTGGAAAGAAAACACAAAAAAATCATAAGAGATCTTGGCCGAACGAGCAACCGGCATATGACGCATTGAATCCCTAACACTGGTGAGAAGATACCTAGCACTAGTGATCAAATTTGGCCAGTCTTAGCGATTGTAAGCCAGCTCTTTCTGTTGAAATTTCGTGTCATCTAGGTTCATCCCTAGACAGAGGTTTGAAAGTATCGATAACCAATGTTAGTTCTTCTTCAATTCGACCGATGAGCTATTCGAGTAGTAGTGGTTTATTCCTTTGAAACTGAGAATAGGTTAAGCGCAGGTTCCAGGGAGTACTACTACTCATAGCTCTAAAATTTACGAACATGTGCGGCACCGATCAATTTATCACCCAGAGCGAAAACGAAGACACGCTGATTACCTACTGCAAAAATTGTAAGTCATTTTCATTGACGTTAAAGCCGCTATTATCGAGCAAAAAAAAGACAACTCCCGCCACAGGAGCTGTCCGTCACCTAAATCACCCCCTTTATGCCACAAAAGGGGGATAACCAGAATTTTTCTCTTTAGTTTATGGAAGGAGCGGCCCCCAACACACCCAAGGGGACCGCTACACTACCAAAACGCAACCAAGGGTTGATTTTCAATTCTTTTGGAGGGGAGTGACCTACCCCCCTCCTCCGCTGTTGTTGTGGATTGATTCCGTGATAGTTATCTCTTCATCAGTCGCTGCACCTCTACTCCCAATCTTGTCTTGATCCGAAGCAAGTACATCCCCTCTTTCAAATCCCGAACATCATATTGATCCTGAAATCGTATCGCTTTAGCTCGCGGCCATTGATGTCGAACAGGACTACCTCCTCTATCTTCCTAGCACTTTGTAATTGGAAATAGTCACTTGCCGGGTTGGGATACAAGCGCAGCTCCGTCACCTCCGTGGGCAATGTGCTGAGCACCATATCAACTGTTAATTCTCCGCCAGACTCATCGATCAGAGCGGTAACTTCGAACATCTCTCCTTCTACTACTCCCACACTGGCTGTCAACTCTCCCACACCCGGTATATCCAATACCAATTTGTAATCACCGGTGGGTAAGCCGGTGAATGTGATAAACCCTAGGTCATCGGTCACATCCGCAGCGACATATTCATCTGCTTGCGTCTTTAGGATTACTAGTGTATTGGGCAAGGGATCGCCCATCTCAGTACGGCCCTGGACAAAGCGGTTGCCGCCAGAGGTGACGTTCTGAGCCTGGAATTCAATGGTGCCTCCCTGATCCTCAGGCAAAAACTCTACGGCAGAAGCAGGAGCCGCCTGGATCGTGATATCAATGTTCTCGGTATCACCTGTAATATTCAAAACAGGTATGGCCACGGTAGCATCAAGTACCGGAGATACATCTCCATAAAATGTCAAGGCAAATGCAGCGTCCAATGGAGTCACAAACAACTCATAATCGCCTGATCTCAGCGAGGCGAAGCTATAACTACCATCATTGGCAATGTTGACACTCTCGCTATTGGCCACATCATTGATATCCGCTACGATCACAAAACCATTATTGAAAACATTGCCATCGACATCCTTGACGGTACCAGACAAGCTGTAAAGCGCAATTACCTCCACTGACGACTGACTCACCACAGCATTTGTCTCAGTTGTAGCTGCCAGAGAAGCACTCACGATCACCCTACCAGTACCCGTAAAGGCCAGCAACTGATTGTCAGTAACCTCCCCGGGACCTGACAACACCGCATAGACGACATCAGAATCGCTCACTGTCGTAGCGCCTTGCGCATCCACCGTCGCGGTGAGGGCTACGGTTTCACTGGTTAGCGCCTCGGCTGGCAAGACAAAATCAATGATGGGTGTCACCAAGGCCGGGTCCGTCAATGCGAACTCAATCACATCTTCCGAGCCCTTGTAACTGGCCGTCTCAGCCACACTACCCCGTATCTGGATCAATCCAGCTTCCGTTCCAAGCGTTAACTCGTCGCCCGAAACCGTTGCGGGTCCGCCCAATACTTCCCCAAACTACTTTCGCCGTGTCTGGGCGCACCGTCGCGGTTAAAGTCAAAGGGGGCAGCACCGATTTCCTGGTCAGGTATGGCGTCAATAGTGATCTGAGAGGTGATCCGATCGTCCTCTCCTTGGTCTACCTTCAACTCTTGTATCACCTCTTCTGCCGCATTGTAATTATCGTCTCCTCCCTGACTTGCCGTGATGGTAGTCGTTCCAGCTCCAATAATTGTAACTGTACTTCCACTGATCGTGGCCACGGTTTCATCGGAGCTTGTATAAGCAACAGCTAGCCCCGAACTGGCTACACCCAGCAAATCAAAGGGATCATCGGTAGTCAACCTGGCGGGTAAACTCTCAAAAGCAATCGCCTGGTCTGCCTTGGTTACGGTCAACACACCATCCGTATAGGTCAACGAATAATTGTCTGATACACCGTCCGAGACACTTATGGCATAAGTCCCCGGAGTACTTGTTGCGTCAGCCGTCGTGGTAGCGGTGGGCTTCGTAGTGAGGGCATCGGCATCGTCCCCATTGACAAATCCGGAATAAGTAATGGTAAATGCCGGATTATCTTCTCCGAAGGCCCTGGTAGCATCTTCAACAGCTGCTGTCAGGGTGGCCTGAACTACGGTAAGCGTGCCGGAAACATAACTTAATGAGTAATTCGATGAGGACCCTCCCGACAAGTTAATAAAGTAAGTCCCCACGTCGCTGCTTGCATCGGCCGTGGTACTTGCTGTGGGGGCTGACGCCAGGGACGTAGCATCTTCGCCGTTCACAAAGCCTGAGTAAGCAAAGGTCAGCGATGGATTCGACTCGCCATAGGTCTTAGACTGATCATCGGCTGTAACAGTCAATGTTGCCTGGCCTACGGTAAGGGTGCCGTCCGTGTAGCTCAAGGAATAGTTGTCTGCTGCACCGCCAGAAGCTACGATGGAATAAGTTCCAACACTACTGCTCGCATCGGCAATGGTGCTAGCGGTCGGTTCTGTTGTCAAAGACGAAGCATCCTCCCCATTCACAAAGCCAGAATAACTTAAGGTCAGTGTCGGATTGGCCTCGCCATAGGTCTTAGTCTGATCATCGGCTGTTACAGTCAATGTGCCTTTATCTACCGTGAGCGTGCCATCGACGTAGCTAAAGGAATAGTTATCGGCCACGCCTCCTGAAGCGGTGATGGCATAGGTGTCTACTGCGCTGCTTTCGTCAGCAGTGGTAGTTGCTGTCGGTTCAGTCGTCAAAGCTGAAGCGTCTTCACCATTCACAAATCCTGAATAAGTAAAAGTGAGCGATGGGTTAACCTCACCATAGGTTTTGGTCTGATCATCAGCAGTCACGGTCAATGTGGCTTTATCTACCGTGAGCGTACCATCCGTGTAGCTAAAGGAATAGTTGTCGGCCACTCCTCCTGAAGCAGTTATGGTGTAAGTGCCTACTCCACTACTGGCATCTGCCGTGGTACCTGCCGCTGGCTCTGTCGTCAATATCGTAGCATCCTCACTATTCACAAAACCTGAATAAGTAAGGGTGAGAGAGGGATTGGCATCACCATAGGTCTTGGTCTGATCCTCGGCCGTGACTGTCAAAGTTGCTTTATCCACTGTAAGCGTTCCGTCGGTATAGCTAAACAAATAATTGTCAGCCGCACCTCCGGAAGCCGTGATCGCGTAGGTACCTACGTCACTGTTTGCATCGGCGGTGGCGCTTGCGGTGGGTTCTGTTGTCAAGGACGAGGCGTCATCACCATTTTGGAAACCTGAGTAAGTCAGCGTCAAACTGGGGTTCGCTTCTCCGTAAGCTTTGCTTTGGTCATCTGCGGTGACTGTTAGACTGGCCTGATTCACAGTCAACGATTGCTGAACATCTGCCGCTGCATTATAGGCGGCATCTCCTGCTTGAGAAGCAGTGATGGTTGTTGTACCAGCTCCAACAATGGTAATGGAAGTACCGGAAGTGGTAGCAACAGACGTATTGCTACTGCTGTAGCTGATCGTCAAACCAGAGCTTGCTGTGGCTCCCGGATCAAAGGCTGAATCTCCATAGGTCACATCTGACAGTGCATTGAATGTGATCGTTTGATTGTTTTTGTCGACAGACACTTCAAAAACGTCTGAAACCTGACCTCCAAACCCATCTTCAGCTGTTACGGTCACATTGACCGTTCCAGGGCCTTGCTCCGTCAGGGTTAAGGTTCCGTTGGCAATGGATACGCCGACAATACCAGTTGCATCTGTTATTACCGAGTACTCAAGAACATCACCCGCATCTGCGTCGGCGAACCCCGTAGTTAGGTCAAAATCAGCAGAAGCAAAACCGTTGGCATAGGACTGATTGCCAATGGCATTTGTCACCGTTGGGGTCGTATTCACCCTGAAATCAAAACTGCTGGTCTCAGTGGTTCCTTTTCCATCATCTGCAGTAATGGAGATTATCGTCGTTCCGGTTCCTCCCACTTCGGTGACGGTCACTGTGTTTGATAGCTCACTCACGGTGGCAATGGTCTCGTCGGTACTACCAACTGTGTAAGAAAGCGCATCACCCTGGGCATCTGTGAACATTCCTGTGATATCAAATTGCTTGGATCCAAACCCGGGTTGTTCCAATTGATCAGCAAGGGTGCTATTGACTGTGATGCCACCAACGCTCAAGAAAAGAGGAATGTCGATTCTGGGGTTTACAGGATCATTGCTGACTACCTGCATGGGTAGTTCAAATGTGCCGGAAAAGCTCCCTGAAGGATTGAATGTTACAACAATGGCTTGCGTACTCCCTGAATTAATTACCCCACTATCTACTGAAAAGTCAACTGCGTCACTGTTTGGATTTATGAAGGTGGTCGCTGCTTCATCTGCTGCAAGGCTCCACTCCAAATTAGCACTTCCCGTGTTTTCAATAGTAAAGGTTTGTGTAGATGATGTACCTAAGAATAATGCTTCATTTAGCTCAGTTACATCTACGGAGGCGATTGGAGGATTGATGCCGGTTCCCGAAAGGCTCACCTCGACGGAAGAATTGGCACCATCGTCATTGGTTATGGTCAAGGTTCCAGCGTAGGCCGTAGCGAGTGAAGGATTGAATGTCACCGACACCAGGGTGCTGGTTCCCGGTTCAATGGCCAGAGGTGAATTGGATATGCTAAAAGCTGGATTGCCAATGGATAAATCTGATACATTCAAAGTAGAGTTTCCTGTATTGGATATTTCCAGTTCAAGAGCAGCTTCGGTACCTGCAATCACATCGCCGAAATCAAGTGCGGATTGCGTAACAGTTATCTGAGGGGTTCCGACCACAATTAAGTTGACCACAACTGTTTGCTCCTTTTCAACACCGTTACTTCCCAAAACCAGGTTGGCGGTGTAGTTTCCGGCATCCAGGTTAGCCGCATCGATATTTAGGGTCAAGGTCTGATCGGCTCCACTGACCGCTATGGTACCTGATTCCTCTGATACACCGAGCCAGGTCGCTACCTCATTTCGTGTGTAGGCAAAGCCTCCTGTTCCTACCTGGCTGTTGCCAGTGGTCCAGCTATTGAAATACACATCGAAGTATCGATCTGCTTCTACTAAATGAAGTGAAAGCGTGTTCCCGGGGATAGAGGACATATTACTTCCGCCATCAAAGACATCACCTAACGGCGAATCGTAGGTAGGTAAAGCGCCAAACACAGGGGTCGCATTTTCCGCCCACCCGATGGTAGTGGATGATTGGGCAAAACTATGTTCAACGATATTAAACAACGAACCATCATCTCTTCTGGTAATCCAAACATTCCCTGTAATCCGATCCTGAAATTGTTCTAAATTCCAATCCGCACTTTCGGGTTTTTCAAAAAACACCTCGCTATCATCGACGTATTTGCTGTTCACATTCCAGTTTAGGCTTTGCTGCCCGGCATTGGACAAGGTAAGGTCAGCGGTGGCCAAACCTCCTGCGACTACCTGAATATTTAAGCTTGCGATATCGACATTTAGATCTGCACCTTCAATGCCGCTTCCCCTCACGCCAAAGGTGATCGGACTTTCATCCGGGTCGTCACTGGTTATGGTAAATCCAGCCTTGTACGTAGCCACGGATGTAGGTGTAAACGACACATTCAGGACTACATTCTTCCCTTTTTCTACTTTGAAAGCCGTTTGATCAATGCCGAAAGCCGGATCATCAAAAACAATGTCGGTAACTGACAATATCGAGTCACCCAGGTTGCTCACTGTCACTGGCATGGTAGTCGTCTGACCAATAAGCACATCGCCAAACCGAACAGAATCGGAGGCAAAAGTCACATCAATATCGGGTGTCCCTGTGACATGCAATTGGAACGTGACCGTTTGCACCGGGTTGGTCGGGTCGTTGGTAGCAATGTCATAAGTAAACTCATAGTCTCCACCAGCGAGATTGGTGGCATTAAAGTTGGCAGTTACATCTGTTTGTCCAATCCCTGAGATCGTGCCGGATAGGCTTCCCAATTGCAACCAGGGAACAGCTTCTCTACGTGTGTAGGCGAATCCACCGCCATCGCCACTCTCAGTCCACTGGGTATACGCCAGGTCAAAGTATCTGTCTTCTTCAACAACATAAAGCGAAGTGATATTCCCAACTTGACCACTTGCACTTCCATTGAAGGTTCCATCAAATGTTCCATAAGCAGGATTGCTAAAAGTGGTTCCATCACCATACAAGATCGACGTATGGTTTTTGATATATCGTGTTGATTCCAAATAGTTGTAGGTAGGTTTTTGATCTCCTCTCGTAAACCACACAAAATTTGAAATACGATCTTGGGCAGCTTCTGTACCCGGATCGGCATAGTCTATCTTTTCGAACGCCACTTCACCTGCAACATTCCAATCCAATTCTCCGGCTGCATTGTTGATAATGCTGAGTGTTTGCATGCTCGTAGCACCCGCGGCCAGCGTTTCTTCGATCAGAATAGAAGAGACCTGAAAGTCCGCAGTTGGCAATCCATCTCCGGTAAGTGTGACTGTGAAAAATGAATTCGCTGGATCATCATTCTCGATCAGCAGGGAACCATTGTACGTTTGAGCTAAAGTTGGGCTGAAAGATATTGGAAGCATATATCTACCCTGAGCAGGAACCACAAAAGAGGCTGTAGAGACGCCAAATACAGGATCATCCACCCCGACAGAATTCACAGTTAGCGGCGCATTTCCACTATTGATGATTTCCAAGCTAAAATTACTGGTCTGACCTACCTGCACATCGGTGGCACTTGCCGTTGTACTTGTGGCGGAAATATCCGGAGATCCACCCGTTACTGTTAAATTGATTGGTAGTTCCAAAGAGGGCGCCAAAGGGTCATCGGAGGTGATGGTATACGTACCAGCGAATGCTCCTTGAGTAAGGCCTCCGCCATAAAACTCTATATCAAACTGGGTATTCGCACCTGCTCCCGTTGTTCCTTCTAACAGGGTCGTGCCAATACCCGGAAAGATCTCTGTCCTGTTGTAGGAGAAATTGGCAAAAGGACCAGAAGGTGCTTCGTAGGTAAGTATTTCCAAATCGAAATATCGATTTTCTGCGATGATGTGCAAGGAAACGGTAGACCCTACCAGAGATGCACCTAACAAATCCTTGACATCTATAAAACTATCACCATAATCAGCTGGTGTGCTCTCCACAGTAGGTTTAGGAGACCACCTTAGAGTCGTGCTTGCACTTTGTACTTGTATTACGTTAGTATATTCTATTTGATTATAGAAGTCCTGACCTGCTGTAGCACCGAACGAGGTTCTTCCTATAGTGACGTTGCTGCTTATATTGTCACTTTGAAGTGCATCACTAACAAAATTGACGGTGGTTCCTGGCACAAAAATAGGCGCATCAGGAAGTGTCGCCACCGCATTCCATGTCAGGTCAGAGCCGCCCGTATTATTGATCGTTACTGTCGTTGAGACTGTATCGTTGACGGTCATAGATTCTGAAATGCTCGCAGGATTCACATCAATTGTTGGCGGATCCACTACTTCAGCAGTGAGCGGGACGGTAGCTGACAAATTGTTGATATCATTTGTATTGAAAGTCAGGTTCCCCATGAATGAACCTGTACCAACGGGCACATAAATGATATCAATGGTGTGAGACGAAGAGCTTGAAATAGCCACTGAATCAACTGAGGTGGTCATACCAACTAAATCGGTAGCAATGTTGGTAACAAACAAGGTATCGGTCCCCGTGTTCGAAATCGTATATTCAACTTTTGACGTAAAGCCAGGATAACTTGTAGGAAAAGTAGCAGGGCTCGTAGTTGCAGGTAAGCTTGCTACCGGCACACCTTCTAACTTCAAAGAGATATTCAATAATTGCTGCGAGTTATTCACCGCATTTGAAGTGATCTTTAGCGGCCAGTTAAAAGCACCTGGATTTCCAAACTTATTGTCGAGAGAGACAGTAACTACCTGGCTCCCACCGGCTGGTACCGTCCCTGAGTAAGCATCCAATGTTACATTCCCCATTTCGGAAGGTCTGTCGTCTGTGTTCGACGACCAATTCAATTCAGAGGGTCCGGGATTGGAAATGGTAAAAGTTTTGGTCACTGCCGGATCCAGGATTTGGACGGTATCTCCAATAGCCGAAACAGATAGCTCCAGGACTGCTGATGGTAGCACCTCCACCTCTGCGATAACAGATACCATTGGCCGATTAGGGTCATTATTTGTAATGTTGATCACTCCATAGTTAAACCCGGATCTAAGCTGAGTGGCATCAAAAGTGATCTCCGCAGTTGCAGATCCTGCGGTTGCAATATTTCCTGAGGAAGTTCCCGTCAGCGTCAAATAATCATGCATTGGCGTTCTTGTATAAGCAAATCCGCCGCCAGTATTTCCACCTGAAAAAGAAGAGAACACTACTTCGTGGTACTGATCATCGGTGATCAGGTGAGTGGTTATTGTATCCCCGATCAAAGAACCGGGATTGCCACCATGCATGGCATGGAATGGATTGAACGCAGTTGATTTATTGGCACCGGACCTTGACCATTCAGTATCAGCAGGAGAAACATTATTTGAAGAGGTCGTTTCGGTTCTTGCGTTGAAGATACTTTTATTATCCCCTCGTGTGATGTATACATTATCAGTGATCCTGTCCTGATTTTCGGCCAATTGCCAGCTAGCGAAATTGACCTTGTTAAAATCAATGTCATAGCCATATCCAAGTGTATCACTCAAGGAGGTAGACCAGGACAAGTTGCCCACACCGACATTGTCAATAACCAGGTTAGCAACCGCTGTTTTTCCAAGCTCAACCTGGACCTTTAGTGTATCTACCACACTGATTGTGGGAGGAGCTGTTACTTCTACGTCTCTGGTCACTTGCGCAGCGCTATTACCTCCCGAATCCATTACATCATAGGTGACGGCATAATTTCCAGGTGTATTTGTATCTACCGGGTTATTTACAACTATGCTTGCGGTCAGATCACCATCTGCAAGATCCGTTGCTGTGGCTCCGGCATCCGTGTAACTTGAGCCAAAACCTACGATCTCACTTGCATTGCCCAACAGTGTAATAACAGGAGGAGAGTCAACAATTGTCACTTGTCCTTTGGTAGCGTCAGGAGCAAAAGAATAGTTGGTAGCATTTGCCGATCCGACATTTACCTCCAAATCGTAACTAGCGCCGGTGGACGTATAATCAATACCAGGTGCTGAGGCGGCTATGGTGTTTACATCTGCTACTCCAGCCAAACCAGAAACATCGGTATCACCATCAGTTCCCTCACCGTCAGCAAAACCTCGATACTCGAAGGTAATGGCAGGAAGGGCGCCAGCATTTTTCTCAACTGTGACAGATTGGGCTCGCACAGCCAATTCTGCTTTGTCAATGGTCAGTGATTGCTTGCCAAAAGCAGGCAAATAGGTAGCATCTCCAGCCTGGAAAGCCAGCATGTCGGTAGTACCCAGGTCATTGACAGTTACTGTGGAACCACTGAGGGATGCCACAGCAGGATCGGTGCTTACATAGGTAATGGGCAGGCCTGATACTACGCTTGCGGTCAAATCAAAGTCAGGATCTGCATAAGTTTTGTTCGACGATGGATCAAATGAAATTTCCTGGGACGCCCTGTCAAACATCCCTCGTGTATAATTTCCCGCGGAACCCGTCAGCGCGAACCCATTCAAGGTTCCATTGTTCCCTGAAGTACTTTTATCAGTGACAGTAGTCAATGAACTATTATCTCCATCCATAACTCCCTCATTGAAATCATAGTAGAGCACCAGTCCCTGTTCATCTCCATTTAGCTGTACACCCATGTTAGCCCAAATCTCTTCCTGGGTCCTGGCATCATTCCAGATTCTCACCTCATCCATTTTCCCATCCCACGGATATGCGCCTGTTTGTGAAAACCCAATATTTAAATCTGAATTATTCTGAGTAAGGGTTCCTGTTACTGCCGCACTAGACACTTCTTCCCCATCTATGTAGATTTTTGTCATTGCTCCGTCGTATGTCACGGCAATGTGATACCACGTATTTGGATTGATTGTAGTCCAGCGATAATCGGTGTTTGCTGTACTCAACCCCTCATGATAAAACCTGACCACCCGATTGCCTCCTGCCGGAGCATAAATCATCAGCCCATAAGCATTGAAATAACTCGACTTGGCAAATAGTGCCCTCCATCCATAGCCCCCTGTGGCCACTGTAACCTGATCGAAGTTGATCCATGTCTCCAGGGTGAAACTCGTACTAAGATCCAAACTACTATGGTCGGGAACAGAGAGATAGTCATAGTCTCCAATTTGCCCATCAAAATGCAACGCTTCCAGTCCCTGGGCATACACCTCAACTGTCCTTGTTACTTCTGTTGCCGAATTGCCACCTCCATCTACTACATTATAAGTAATTGTGTAAACCCCAAGGGTATTCACGTCCACAGGGTTATTAATCACGATGCTCGAGGTAAGATCACCATCTGCAAGATCTGCAGCGGTAGCTCCGGCATCTGTGTAGGTACCCCCTAACGGTAGACCAACGGTGGCATTGCCCAAAAGGGTAATCACCGGCGGTGAGTCAATGATCGTTGCCTGTCCCTGGACAGCATCTGCTATTAGATTATAGTTGGTGGTGACGGCCGTTCCTAAATCGGGTACCAAATCGTAGCTGCTGCCTGTTGAAGAGTAGTCAATACCTGGTGCGCTGGCTGAAATTGTATTCAAATCCGAGGACCCTGCCAGACCACTAATGTCTGTATCCCCATCTGTTCCTTCTGCATTTGCAAAACCTCGGTATTCAAATGTTATGGCTGGCAATACGCCTGCATTTTTCTCTACATCAATAGATTGCGCGCGAACCGAAAGATCGGTCTTGTCTATGGTTAAGCTTTGAACCACCGGATTGGCAGCCGTGTATATAGCGTTCCCAGCCTGATTGGCGGTGATATTCAATGTACCGGCACCAACAATTGTAATATCTCCGCCCGAACTTACTGTCGCGACCGTTGGATCATCTCCTGAAAAAGTAACAGGATTGCCAGAGGCGCCACCGGTAGCACTAACGGTGAAAGGGGCATCCCCATAGGTTCTGTTCGACAATGCATCAAAAACGATTGTTTGATTCTCCTTGACCGTGAGGCTTTGAATTACATCAGGTGCGGCCAGATAATTTGCATTTCCGGCTTGAGATGCCGTAATGTCTGTCACGCCCGCACCAACTATTGTCACCGTACTTCCGCTGACAGTGGCAACTGAAGTATTAGCGCTTTCATATGTTATGGCATTGCCTGAGGCTCCTCCTGTAGCGGTAAGGTCAAAATCAGGATCACTGACACTTTTTTCCGCCAAAGCCCCAAAGGTGATTGTCTGAAAACCCATGGCAGCAGAAGGGCCCACCGCGGCTGTCGGGCCATCAGCAGTTGCGTTATCAGCCGTTCCAGCGAGCAAGCTTATGCCAATATCGCCGGTGGTACCGGAAATTCCGGATAATGTCACGGTGCGTGTGGTTAAACCTGATCCTGTGACTGCCGCGGAGGCTGTTCCGTCACCACTGGCATTGATCACAACATCTACATCAGATAATGTGACGCTCGCAGCATTGCTATAGGTGATAGTGTAGGAGATAGTAGTTCCATTGTCTACCGGTGCACCGATAGCAGCACTGGCATTAACGATGTTATCACAGTCATCACCTATCCCATCTGCATCGCCATCCGCCTGGCCTGCATTGGCGATCAAGCGACAATTATCGGAAGCATCAGGTATTCCGTCCCCATCGTCATCTGAATCGTAAAAATTTATGATACCATCACCGTCAGTATCGACACCTTGAAAGCGGACTTTGCCCAGTCCCACAAAGCCTGCCCCATGACTAGACGTAATTGTTACTCTTACATAACGAACCATTTCTGCGGCTGTAAAACTTTTCGCCTCAGCATCTACATTGGTGCCACCTGCAGGCAGCGCCAGCGAATAGCTTCCCAGGGCTAATGAAATTTGTGGGGTCATCTACTGTAGCATACTCCATAGAGAAAGCGTTTGTCCCAATAGAGTTATTGGCTGGATTGGTCCCTATTGTACTGCCAGAAATAGGCGCCATCGATCTCAGCGCCATCTGTTCCCAAGTCATATGTGATCGTATGCGGTAATGCCGCACCATCCGTTACCCACTGACTAGCCAGGTTGCCAGGCTGCATTTGTCTGTATCGATTGAGACCTTCCCGACTCCAAAGTTGTCAATCCCACTTCCGAGACCGTTAAGGCAGCGGATGTTCCAAAGCCACTATTGCTGGCGGTAGCACTTACGGCATTAAATAGCTTATCAATTGGAGTCGAATTGACATCCAAAGGATCTGTACCCTCGAGCACCTCAACAGCATCACTAATACCATCATTGTCATCATCTTCATCGCAGACATCACCTCCGTCTGCAGCGCCATCGGTATTCAATTGGTCAGCATTTGCCGTCAATGGGCAGTTATCGACGGCATCGTCCACACCATCTCCATCGTCATCACTATCCTCACTATTCTTACATCCATCGCCATCCAAATCAGGATCGGATGCGTCAGGTATTCCGGAAATACCATTGGGGCAGCTATCCATGCTATCGAACACACCATCACCATCGGCATCAGCAAATTCAAAGGTTGTCGAAGGTCCAACAGCAACAGCCAGACCATCAGCGGTTGCATTGTCAGCAGTACCCGCCGCTATGCTGATTCCAAAGGTTCCGTTGCTGCCACTAATACCGGTTAATGTTACTGTCCGCGTAGTTAAGCCACTTCCGGAAACTACTGCGGTTGCGCTGGCATCTCCGGTGGTATTTACCGTGATATCAGCATCTGAAAGTGTTACCGTTCCTGCATTGCTGTAAGTTATTGTGTAGGTTACGTCCTCTCCTTCCGTTGTGGGCGCACTTGGCGCGCTTATCGCCAAACTTGCATTGACTATGGGATCACAATCATCCCCTATGCCGTCCAGGTCAGCATCAGCCTGGCCAGCATTTGCAATCAATGGGCAGTTATCCAGAATATCATCTATACCATCTCCATCGTCATCCGTATCGACATGATTGAGTTGCCCATCCCCATCAGTATCGATTCCTTGAAAACCGATTTGCGCCAGGCCCGTTTGTGCTCCATTTCCTCCGGCAAAATGATTGGATGTTACAGTGACTTTTACAAAACGGACATTAAATATGGCACTAAAACTTACCAATTGGGATGCAACAGGATTTATTCCGTCGGCAGCACTAATACTGAAGGAACCAATGCTTATGAAGTTGGTTGGATTGTCCACGGTGGCGTATTCCAGGGTGAAATCTTTGATCCCAGGCTCGCCCATAAAACCGTTTGTTTGGTTATAATTCCACATGTAAACACCATCCAAATCCACTCCATCAGTTCCCAGATCATAGGTCAGATCCTGTGGGAGTGCGGTACCTGTCAACCAGTTGCTGGCCCCATTGAAAACTGCATCGTGCGTTCTATACCGTAGTAAACTACCTGGGGCGGTCCCCGCAAACCAGCGATCCGCTATAATAGTCTGAGAGGCCTCATAAAAACCATTAAAAATGCTGGAACTGGTGGCGCTCACAGCGTTGACGAACTTATCGGTTGGAGTGGACGCAGCATCATTTGGATCCGTTCCTTCCAATAGTTCGATATTATCATTGACACCATCCATGTCGGTATCCTGCCCAAAGGCCTTGGACACCATCAGGCTGAGCACTAAGGCCAGTAAAAAAAGTCTTCGTCGCTGCCTCCTCGCAGAGTGCTGCTTCATGTTGAGAGTGAATTGCATAGTCGGTTGCTTTGCTCTGGTTCTAAAAATTTGGGTGTGCTTTTCGGTCATCTTAATTGATTGCTGTTTGGCATTTTTTTCAATTCCGTCACAGGACGGTTGCCTCCCCTCCAATGGTTGCCCCCGGGTTTTAGAATTTTCCGCAGTACTTCTCTGGAGGGTGATAAAATCAATTGTACTTTTTTAGTAATTGATTGAATTATATAATGATACACAAAGCTATTTCGGCCATAGCGTGCCGGAAAGGCAGGCGTATAGACAAAGTATCACAGCGGTATATTATAGGGTATAGACAAAGTATCACGAGGCCATTTTGACACTGAATGACGCGAGAATTTCAAAGTTTGTGGACACCTTTGAAGCAACCATCCTGAGCTATGACACAACCAACGATCCTGATCGCCGATGATCATTCGCAGATAATCCGTACGATTGTCAACCACTTTAACAAGGCCAAGGAACAATGGCGAATATTGAGGGCAGGTAATGGTGATGAAGCAGTTGAAATTGCGCTTCAGGAGCATCCTGATTTGGTGATCATGGATTGGGATATGCCGATTCTGAACGGCATTCAGGCTACAAGACAGATCCGGAAAGAACCCAGCACAGCAAACATTCCTATCATTATGGCGACAGGGGAAAGACTGTCTTCGGAGGACCTACAGATCGCCCTGGAGGCAGGAGCATGGGACTATGTCAGGAAGCCTTTGGATCTGGTCGAATTGTCTGCCCGCATCAATTCTGTAATGCGGCTGCGTGAACAACAAATTGAGAATCAAAAGCTACTGGAACAGGAGATCGATCTGAAAAACAGAAAACTGAGCACCACCTCTATGCTCATCGTAGAAAAAAAAACACTATCATCGGCGATCTGAATGAATCGTTACAAAATCTGATCAAGAACCACAGCGTTCCTTTGCCGGATGGTCAGATCACATTAGTAGGTCAGTTGAAGTCGCTGAAAAAACGGCTATTTCATCACTTGGAGACAGACGAAAGCTGGATGACCTTTCCGTATTCATTTCGACGAAGTTCATCCCAACTTTTTCAAACTTCTGAATGAGCTAGGGAAAGACGTTTCGCATAAAGACATGAAGCTGGCAGCCTACTTAAAACTGGGCATGGAAACCAAGGACATTGCGCAGTTATTGAATGTTACACCCGCCAGCATCCGGACAGCCATGTATCGTTTAAAAAAACGGCTTGGTCTGCACGAAGAGGTCAACCTGCGTGATTATTTAACTGAGGTTGGATGACCTTGAATCGAACCTTCGCAACTTGTACCAGGCCAGTAATTCACAGCGAAGTAAGCTCCTGATACCTCGCTTCATTACCCTCGTAAGCGGCGTTCAATACTTCTTCCACCCATCGTTCAATCTCCGCGTTGGTATTCTTGAAGGACCGCAAGTTCTTTCTCTATCTCCCCTATTTGGTACAGGTTGTACTGCCGGAGCGCCAATATACCTTTCTCTAATGGTCGCCCTATTTTCCGAAGAAATGGCCAGGAATTGGTTCTGAACATCAAGTTGGATGTTGTTTTCAGCTTTCACACCAGCCAGGGGAATGTCAAAATAAAATGTAGCACCTTCTCCAACTTCCGATTCAAGTGCTAAGCTGCTACCATGAGCCTCCAACGCTAATTTACAAAATGTAAGGACCCAACCCGGTAGAGCCAACACCGCCTGAGGCCACAGCTTCCAACTGGCCAAAACGACTCGAAAATATGTGATTGATCCTTCGCTGCAATGCCCTTCCCTTTGTCCATTACCTCAATGGTGAGCTTACCATCACCATCCCGGCCCCGAACAGTCACTTCAGAATTGGGCGGTGAGAATTTGAAGGCATTTGTCAACAGTTGATCATAACCCGTTCAAAAAGCGCTGGGTCCGCCATCACGGATACATCTGGCAGCAGAACACTCAATCTTTGATTTTGAGGACGCATAAGGGGTTCCACCTCACTTCGAAGACCTTCGATCAACCGCCGCAGATTTACGGGTTCGACCTTCAAATCCATCTTGGCGGCTTCCAGTTTTTGCACATCCAACATGTTGTTGATCAGGTGAAGCATCTTGCGGGCATTGCGGGCACTTTGTTCGTTGTTATCCTCAGTGGAATTGCTCAGAATAACACTCAATGGAGTTTTGAGATCGTGAGCTATCATTCCTGTCAACGCCTCCTTGAATTTCCCAAGCTTCTCCAGTTCCTGGTTTTGAAGGACAATCTGATTTTTCTGGGTAGTGAGGCGGCTATTGGCCTGCTTTCGTTCTTTGTTGCGATTGTAGAGTATCACCACAATAATGATGGAGAAAACCAGCGCACCAAGCACTGTAAAAATCAAGTTGCGCTGATTTCTAAGTGGCCTGCCCTTGTATCAGCTGCTCTTTTTCGCCTTGAGCTACCAACAGCTCCTTTTCTTTCTCAAACTCGTACTCTGCCTCCAGTTTTGCCAGTGCCTCTGTACGTTCGTCATTTCTTAGACTGTCGGAAATAGCTTTGAAAGCAACCTGGTATTCATAAGCTGCTTGAAAATCACCGGTCTCGGAAGACAGGCCCGCCAACTCATGCAAAATATCTCGAATGGCAGTTTTGAACTGAATTTGCTTTGCTATTGCCAACCCTTCCGCCAGAAATTTTCTCGCCTGCCTCTTCTGACCTTGTCCGCGAAAAAAACTTACCAGCATTGAGACTCGCAATGGCAATATCTTCTGAATTACCTATTTCCCTGGCAATGGCCACTGATTTTCTGGTATACTCGCCAGCGTTCAACGGCTGTCCAAGGGAGGCATAAAGCAGGCCAATATTGCTGTAATCCCTACTCAGTTCGGATAAGTTACCTAACTCCTGGTCTAGTGCCACCGCCTCCAGGAAGTAACCCCAACGCTTTCTCCAACTCGCCGGTCTCCTGATATATGGTTCCCAAACCCCGGTAGTTATAGGACAGCTAAATGGACTTTTATTTCTTTTGAAGATATCCAATGACCTGTTCAAATAATCCAAGGCAATTTCATACCGCTGCTGAAAATAGTAGATCAACGCAACATTCATATAAGATTGTCCAACCCCTATTTCATTACCAAACTGCTCCTCTATTTTAAGGCTTGCCAATAAATATTCCAGGCTTTTCTCCAACTGACCAATATTTGCGTAAATGCCTCCAATGTTGTTTTGGGCTCTTCCCAGCGCGCGAATATCATTTAGCTGAGTAAAAAGCGACTCTGCTTCTTCGTAGGCTGCTAGCGCCTTTTCATATTCTCCAAGGGATTCAAACGTTACGCCGAGGTTGTTGTGACCATTGGCAAGCATTGGTATATTCTCAAGTTTTTGTGCCAATTGCAGGGCCATCGAGTCCAGTTCCAAAGCGTCATCATATTGGGCTTGCTGTTGCGCCAAAGCGGCGAGTGATTGCAGGGATCTCGCCTTTCCCAGATGAAACTCAATAGCCTCCGATTGTCTCAGGGTAGAATCAAAGTACAACCTGGCTTGTACCATATGTCCACTGGCCATAAGTGCCCACCCCTGATGGTAAACACTTGTTATCAATGCCTCTTGATTCCCTAAGTCCAAAGCAAGCTGCGCGGCCTCCACCGCGTAAGGCCAGGCCCTGGCAGAGTCTGCCTCGTCATGTTCATCCGCTAATTCCAGAAGCACCTCCAACCTCCTTTCAGGGCTTTCGGTATTTGCCAGTAACTTTTGAAGTGAATCAACCCGGTTTTGCCCGAAAGCAAGGTTGGCAAAGACCAGCAATGTAAGGGGCAGTCCTACATGGCGCTTACACAATGTTAGAAGGCTAATCGGATCGGTCATGTTCTATTGGTTTCTGGTGAGGTCATTCGCTAGACGATCATTTTTATATAGAAGGTTGCCTTAGCTCCTCCGAAATCGGCCGGAAAGTTGCTTTGCCCGCAAACGGCACCATGCATAGACAAAGTGTCACAGAAACTCAATTGACACCCCAACCATGAACCACAATATAATTTTCGGCTTAGGCAACCGTTTGATTTCCACACTCGTCCGGTCAGCAAAACTTTTTGACTGACGGCAATCAGGTAGTATGAATAATCTTTTGGAACGCGTCAAACGCTTTGCCCTTTCTTTGGTCAATACCAGAGCTGCAGGCAGTTACATTTTGCTTTTTGCGATCAGTATAGGCGTCGCGACTTTTATCGAAAATGACTTTGGAACAAGTGCGGCGCAGAAAATGGTGTATCGTGCCACCTGGTTTTCAATACTTCTCGCATTGTTTGGTGCTAGCATCCTCGCCAATATTTTCAAATTTCGGATGTTCCAGGAAAGAAAATGGGCCTTGCTCCTCTTTCACGCTGCGATCATTGTCATTTTGGCCGGCGCTGGCATTACCCGGTATTTCGGCTATGAAGGCATTATGCATATCCGCGAGAATGATGCTTCTAATGAGTTTTTATCGGCAGAAACCTTCCTCCAGTTCAAAGCGCAAAATCGACAGCAGCAATTCGAATTTGACGAGCAAGTTCATTTCGCTTCTTTAGGTTCCAATCATTTTGAGAAATCCTATTTAATAGATGGAAACCTGGTCGAAGTTGCACTGAAGGAATTTATTCCTAATCCAGTTCGGACATTGCAATCAGACCCAAACGGTCAACCCCACCTAAAGATTGTTTTCGGTGGAGGAAATGGGCGCGAGGAATATTTTATCAGACAGGGAGAAACCAGGAAAATAAAAAACACCTTATTCAATTTTAGAGGCGCTTCTACTCCAGGAGCGATCAATATAAAATTTTCAGACAACCAGTTACAACTCCAGACAAACCGACCATTGAGCCAAATGGTCATGGCGACGAGGGAACAGGATACGTTGATAGCCGGCCGGTGGCATCCGCTTATTCTGCGCTCGCTGTACTCCGATGGTGCCGGTCGGTTTGTTTTTGGAGACTTTCACCCCTCTTCCAGGCTGAAATTAGTTGCCGCCAACCAAAAAGTCAAAAGGGAGAGTCTTACGGCTCTGAAACTGGATGTAGCAGTGAATGGCGTCCACAAAGAAGCGATGGTCTACGGCCAGAAAGGTATGCCAGGTCAAATGAAGCACCTGCAATTCGACGGGCTGTCATTGGGTATTAACTACGGCGCAAAACCAGTCAAACTACCATTTTCTATCAAGTTGCATGATTTCATCATGGAGCGGTATCCTGGCACTGAAAATGCTGCCTCCTACGCCAGTGAGGTACAACTCATCGACGCTAGAAACGGTGTTGAGAGGGATTTCAGGATATATATGAATCATATCCTGAACTACGATGGTTATCGCTTCTTTCAGTCTTCCTTTGATCGTGACGAGTTGGGTACCTATCTCAGCGTGAACCATGACAGACTAGGGTCCTGGATTTCCTACACAGGTTATTTCATGCTCACATTGGGTATGGTCCTGGCTTTATTTAACAGAAAAAGCCGCTTTTATCAAGTGCGTCAGCACTTAAAACAAATGAGAACCGCTGCAGCTGTTGTAGGGATACTTGTACTCACAACAACCGCAACCGGGCAAAAGGTGATCGATCACCGGCACTCTCTCCAAGAAATCTCCATGGAACATGCGGCCAAATTCAGCGAGGTAGTGGTACAGGATCATAGAGGTCGAATGAAACCCATTCACACTTTGTCCCGGGAGATCTTGAGAAAAGTTTCACGCAAAGAATCCCTCCTTGGAATGAATGCTGATCAAGTGATCCTGGGCATGTACGCCAACAGACGAGCATGGCTGCATGTACCGATGATCAAGCTTGGAAAGCACAAAAGCATACACGAGCGGTTAGGCGTGGAAACCGACTATGCCAAGTACAGTGACTTTTTCGCCCAGGATGGCGCCTATCTACTGAAAGACGAGGTACAAAGGGCCTACCGACTGGAAGCAATCGATCGCGGTGTGTTCGAAAAGGAATTGATGAAGATCGATGAGCGGGTCAATATTATGAATATGGTTTTTTCCGGTAGGATGTTTCGATTGATCCCGTTACAAAATGATAGCAACAACACATGGATTTCTGAAGCGCACCGACATGGAAGGGGCCAAAACAGCACATCAAGCAGCATGGCCAGGGAGTTTTTTGGCGGTTACAAAAAAGCGCTGAGAAAAGGGCTCGAGACTGGAGCATTTGAGGATGCAGACCAACTGTTGATGCAGCTTACCTCCTACCAGAAACAAGTTGGCATCAAAGTCTTTCCGTCTGATACCAAGGTGAAAACCGAGATTTTGCTCAACAACTTGAATGTCTTCAATCGACTCGCTGGGTGGTATGCCCTGCTTGGACTTGCTTTCCTTTTATTCCTCTTTGTTACCGTCTTCAAGCCTAAAACCTCCTTAAAGTGGTCATACAGAATCCTATTGGGGTTGTTTGTGCTCGGTTTTGCGTACCATACCGTAGGTCTTGGACTCAGATGGTACGTTTCTGGAAGAGCACCATGGAGTAATGGCTATGAATCCATGATCTACATAGCATGGACCACCGTACTTGCGGGTCTTGTCTTCACTCGAAAGTCCTGGGGAGGGTTGGCAGCTACTTCCATCCTCTCGGCTACTGTGTTGCTGGTGGCACTTCTCAGCCATATGGACCCTGAAATAACCCCGCTGGTACCCGTTTTAAAATCCTATTGGTTGACAATCCACGTCTCCCTGGAAGCTGGAAGCTATGGTTTTCTGATGCTCGGGGCCGTCATTGGCATCATCAACCTTATTCTATTCTTGTTTTTGAACAACCGCAACAAGCAACGGGTAAATCGCATCGTCAAAGAAATGTCCTATCTCAGCGAATTGACGCTGATCGGAGGCCTTATTATGATTTCCACAGGCACGTACTTAGGAGGCATATGGGCCAATGAAAGCTGGGGCCGGTATTGGGGCTGGGATGCCAAAGAAACCTGGGCCCTGGTTACAATTTTGGTCTATGCATTCATTCTCCACATGCGGATCATTCCTAAGTTATATGGTCTTTTTGCCTACAACCTGGCAACGATTTTCGGGTTGGCGTCGGTTATCATGACTTACTATGGCGTCAATTATTATCTGTCCGGCCTCCACTCGTACGCTGCGGGGGATCCAATTCCAATGCCAACCTGGGTCTACATAGTTGTCACGATCCTTGCCCTCATTTCCTTAGGTGCTTATGTCCAACACCGCAGATTCAACTTAAGCCGAGAAAAACCGAAGAAGAAGGCGCTTGCTAAACCAGTTCTCTCACTTAAACCACAACTGGAACAGTAGTGACTAAAACCGGACATAAGCTCTATATAGGCTCCATGACAGCCATTGTGATAGCAGTGACTATTTATCTGGCAGTGGTGGGCTATGAATATTACTCGACTCCCTTCGAGGACCGTTTTTACCTGGATAGCCACGATTGGTTCAAGCCAAGCGGGCTGTTTGGTCAGGGACTGGGTGTGATTGGAACGTTCTTCATCGTTTTTGGTGTGGTCATCTACATACTTCGCAAAAGATACTTCTTCCTGGGTCGGATCATTCGATTGAAGTACCTGCTGGAATTTCACATCTTCCTGTGTACCCTCGGCCCCATCATGATCCTGTTTCATACAGCCTTTAAGTTTGGGGGAATCGTCTCCATAGCGTTTTGGAGTATGGTCGCCATTGTGGCAAGCGGGGTGGTCGGCCGGTTCATTTATATCCAAATACCCCATACCATTGAAGGCCGCCAGTTAAGTCTCAATGAGGTCAAAAAACTCAAAGAAGACCTTTCCGATAACCTCAAAAATTCTGCAGGCCTGGATGATGCTTTAACCAAACTCATCAAGGAATTCAGCGAACGGGCACAAGCTCACCGATCAATGGTTACTCGATTCCTGATCAAAAAAGAAGCGATTCGGGTTATACGCAGGTCCTTGAAAAATAAACATGTTCCAGCCCACGAGCGGAGATCTATCCTGGAAATGGTAAAAGAGGAACTCACCCTGGCAGGTAGGATTGAGCGACTGCAGAATATGCAAAAGCTTTTTAAATACTGGCACGTGGCTCACCTCCCATTCGCACTGATCATGTTAATCGTTGTTGTACTTCACGTGGGCGTAGCCATCGCCTTCGGTTATACCTGGATATTTTGATGAGTTTATTGGTAGAACAAATATTGACTTACGGTATCATCTTTTTGATGTGCGGAATGATCGTATGGATTTATCTCAGGAAGCATAAAAAACAAACGGAACAAACGTTAAAAAAAGTCGCCCTGGCCAAAGAAGAAGGACTTCATGAACCGGTTTCATTACATCCTCATATCGACTTAAATACGTGCATCGGCAGTGCAGCCTGCATCGCAGATTGCCCGGAGAAAGATATCCTGGGAATGGTAGACGGTAAGGTCACGGTAGTCAATGCCTCGGAGTGTGTCGGGCATGGCGCTTGTTTTCATGCCTGCCCTGTGGAGGCTATAAGCCTTCGGATCGGTACGGAAACCCGAGGTGTGGACCTCCCCCATGTGAGTGAATCATTCGAAACCAACATGAAGGGCATCTACATCGCTGGAGAATTGGGAGGCATGGGACTGATCAAAAACTCTGTGGAACAGGGTCAACAGGCAATGGAACGTATTGCGAAGAGCGGCAAGCCTAAAAAGGAAGGTGTGCTGGACGCAGTGATCGTGGGAGCAGGACCTGCAGGAATATCGGCTACACTTACCGCAAAAAAACATGGATTGTCAACCACAACACTAGAGCAGGAATCTCTAGGAGGAACGGTATACACTTACCCCAGAGCAAAAATTGTCATGACCTCCCCCATGGATTTGCCGCTTTTTGGCAAGGTCAAATTAAGGACAACTAATAAGGACGAGCTACTTCAGGTCTGGAATGAAGCACTCACTAAGAACGAGGTAAGTGTGCAAGAGCATACGAAAGTAGAGAGCATCGTGCCAATTGAAGGTGACATGTTTAAGGTGAAAACAGCCCAGGGCGATGAGATCTTAACAAATCACGTCCTCCTGGCCACCGGCCGGCGAGGCAGTCCCCGTAAGTTGAATGTGCCCGGGGAAGACAAACAAAAAGTGGCCTATCGCTGCCTGGAACCCGAACAAATCTCCGGAAAAAGAATAGTCGTCGTAGGTGGTGGGGACTCAGCAATCGAATCCGCCCTGCTATTGATGATGGACAATGAAGTACTTCTCTCCTACCGGAAGGACAAGTTTTCTCGACTCAAGCCCAAAAACAGAGAAAGAATACTTAATGCTTCGGAAGAAAGGAAACTTGCAATCAGCTTCAATTCCAATGTGGTGTCCATTGAAGATGAATTTGTCCTGTTAAAAGAAAACGAGGAAACCAGGCAAGTACCCAATGACCTGGTCTACATCTTCGCTGGCGGTGAATTGCCATCGAAGTTCCTGCAAGCCGTAGGTGTAGAGATCACCAAACGATTTGGTTTTATCATGAAAAAACACAATAAAGTTTGATCAGATTACGCCTTCATATCCTCTCACTACTGGTCCTCTTTGCCATGGAAGTGGCCGGCCAGATTTCGCCTGGTGAACTCACCGATGCACATCGGGAACTGGAAGGCATGGGTAACTGTACAGAATGTCACGACCTGGGAAATCGTCAGCCATCTTCCCTCAAATGCCTGGCCTGCCACGAGGACATTCAAGCGTTGTTGGATGCCGATCGTGGTTATCATTCCAGTCAGGAAGTGCGCACACAAGAATGCGCCGACTGCCATAGTGAACACCACGGTGGCAACTTTGATATGATGCGATTTGACGAGGAAAATTTTGATCATGATTTGACAAAATATACCCTGGAAGGACAACACGCGGTAATTGAATGCCGCGAATGCCATCAACCCGAGTTCATCCTAGACGATGAAATTGCCGGTCGTGAGGGTACGTTTCTAGGGCTGGGTGAGGATTGTAAATTGTGTCACGAAGACTTTCATCAGGGTACCATTGCCAACAACGAAGATTGTGCCAGCTGCCATGATTTTGAAGCATTTCGTCCGGCACCCGGTTTTGATCATGATGAGACCAACTATCCATTGCTCGGCGCACATGTGGAGGTAGAATGCCTGGAATGTCATCCCATGACCACCCGCAATAACTCGGAATTCCAGGAATTTGCCGACATACCTTTCAATGATTGCATCGAATGTCATGAAGATGTGCATAATGAACAATTGCCTGGAGACTGCATGCAATGTCACGAAGTAGAATCATTCGCCTCATTTCTGGGGCAAGAAGGGTTTGAACATGATCAAACCCAGTTTACGCTTAAAGGCAAGCATGTAGAAGTGGCTTGTTTCGAATGTCACGATCAAACTTCCGAGCCATTGTTGGTTTTTCAAGGACAAAATGGTATCGAACAAAATGATTGCGTCGCTTGCCACGAGGATGTGCACGAGGGGCGTTTTGGCAGCGACTGTATCGATTGTCACAATGAGGAGAGTTGGCTAATCACTGGGGAGCCCCAGGATTTTGACCATGACCTGACGGAATACCCGCTGGTGGGTATGCACGCCGAAGTGGAATGCAAAGAATGCCACACGACTGAGAAATACACTGATCCCTTAGCATTTGACAATTGCTTTGACTGTCATGAGGACTATCATGAGGGAGAATTCATCGTGAATAACATCCAAACAAATTGCGTCGAGTGCCATTCCCTGGAGGTGGGTTTCGAAGAAACTACCTACACGATAGCGCAACATGCGGAATCGGCATTTCCCCTCGAGGGAGCTCATATAGCCACCCCCTGCTTTGCCTGTCATCTCAGCGAAGAACCGGCCCATTGGACGTTCCGAAATATCGGCTCGGATTGTATCGACTGCCATGAGGACATCCACCGCGGCCAATTCATGGTCCAAGGTTCCAACGACTGTGCACGGTGCCACGATGCCGACACCTGGAATCCAACATTTTTTGATCACGACAGTACAGCCTTTGCCTTGGAAGGACGCCATGCGGAGGTTAGCTGCGATGCTTGTCACAAACCCACCGAAAAGGAAGGAGAAACATTTGTAGAATACAAAATTCCAAAGTTTGAATGCGTAGACTGCCACTCATTGTGATGAACCTGTTTATGGTCTTCATTGGGTGGACGCAGGAGAGTTCGCCCCACGGAAAAAAAGGGCCGGAGGACTGCAGTAGCTGCCACGTGGCCGGGGACTGGTGGACGTTGACGTCTCCATTACTCTTTGATCACGATACCACTCAATTCCCCCTCGAGGGCGGACACGCTACCGTGAATTGCATGAGCTGTCATAATCTGCAGTTTTCAGAAGTGACCAGCGAGTGCGTAGACTGTCACGGCGATGTTCACAGCGGTACGGTCGGTCGAGATTGCGCCCGATGCCATACCCCTCAAAATTGGCTGGTGGACGAAATTCCAGAAATACATGAAATGAATGGCTTTCCCCTAGTGGGCCCACATAGCTTCCTGAATTGCATTGATTGTCACGATGCAGAAATAAACATACGCTTTGACCGTCTTGGCAATGATTGCATAAACTGTCACATGGATGATTTTGTGGCCACTACTGATCCCAATCATGTCGCTTCGGGTTTCTCGACTGATTGTTTGGAGTGCCACGACCTATTCGGACATACCTGGGATGCGGAATTAGTGGATCACAGCTTCTTCCCGTTGGTTGGAGGTCATGACATTGCCAATTGCAATGAATGTCATGTCGGTAGTGGCTTTGAGGGGTTGACACAGGATTGCTTCGCCTGTCACCAGGAAGATTATGACCAATCTACAGATCCCGACCACAGACTCGCTGGTTTCAACCTCGATTGCACAGAGTGCCACGATATTACGGCCTGGTCGCCGACACCCTATGACCATAGCCAATGGCCCCTGGTCGGTGCCCACCAAATGGTTAGCTGCGCCTCGTGTCACGCAGATACCTACCAGAATACACCATCAGAGTGCTTTGACTGTCATCAGGATGACTACAATCAGGCCCAAGACCCTGATCACCTGTCACAGGGCTTTCCAACGGATTGCACGGAATGCCACACAGAACTAGCCTGGAAGCCTGCCAACTTCACCCATGATCAGTGGCCATTACTTGGTGCCCATCAAGCGGTCAACTGCAACGAATGCCATAATGATACCTTTACAAACACACCTACTGATTGTATCGGTTGCCATGAAGATGACTTTATCCAAGGGGATAATCCAGACCACCGAGCGGCCAATTTCTCAGAAGATTGTACAGGATGTCACGATGAAAACGGCTGGACCCCTGCAGATTATACGCATGAATGGCCATTACTGGGCGCACATGAACTGGTGGATTGCAAAAGCTGCCACGACCCGGTATACGAGGGAACTTCCAGCGATTGCATTACTTGCCATGACGATGATTTTAATCGGGGAGACAATCCAGATCATCGAGCGGCCAATTTCTCAGAAGATTGTACGGGGTGTCACGACGAAACCGGATGGACTCCCGCAGATTATACCCACGAATGGCCGTTATTAGGTGCACACGAACTGGTCGATTGTAAAAGCTGCCATGATCCAGTGTATGAGGGAACTTCCAGTGATTGTTTTGACTGTCATGAAAGTGATTACAATACAGCCAGAAATCCAGATCACCTAAGTGTAAGATTTCCAACAGATTGTACGGATTGCCATAATGAAACCGCCTGGCAGCCTTCGGATTTTGATCACGATGGTCAGTACTTCCCTATTTACACCGGCAACCACCGGCAAGGGGTCTGGAATGAATGCACAGAGTGTCATATCCAACCCTCAAACTTTGCAGTTTTCAGTTGCCTGGAATGTCACGAGCATAATCGCAACGACATGGCAGATGAACATCAGGATGTAAGTGGGTATAGGTATGAAAGCGCAGCCTGTTTGGAATGTCACCCTAATGGAGAGTCTGATTGATGGTGCGGGCTAGTTCGGTCATACTATTCCTGTTATCAGCTACTTCCGTGGTGGCGCAAAAGACCAATGAACTAAGAGGTAAGGTCACTTTTGTAACGTCTACCAAGGTATATGTCCGCTTCAGCTCTACTGAAGCTATCTTGCCTGGGGACACTTTGTTTACCTCAATTGGTGAGCAAATTATTCCCGCTCTGGTGGTGGAAAAGAAATCTTCGATTTCCACGGTCAACGAGATCATCGATGCCAGTACCCCCTACGAAACAGGGCAAACAATTACATTTCGAACGACGAGGCAAGCCGGAAGGCCTAATCTGATAAGTGATAAATCGCCGAATCTTACTGGGCCCGTTAGGTCCGCTGAAAGAGAAAGAATCAACGGCAACATTTCCGCAGCGACTTACATGAGTCATTCCTCCATAGGAGGCAGCAACACCCGAAATATGTATCGGGTATCGTTCTCAGCTCAGAACATTCAAAACTCGAAATTATCCGCAGAGACCTACCTCACCTACCGACAAAACTCTTCTGCGAGCGAGCGTGGCATTTTTCAGGAAAAGGGTCTCCTCAACGTTTATTCACTGGCAGTAGGTTATCAAATAGACTCCACTCTCTCAATTTCTCTGGGTCGAAAGATCAACCGGAAAGTAGCCTCCCTGGGCCCCATTGATGGAGTTCAGGGTGAGAAGCAGCTTGGAGATTTGCACATTGGCCTATTAGCCGGTTTTCGTCCAGACATTAGGGATCATAGCTTCAATTCTGACTTATTTCAGTATGGCTCTTACCTGGGATGGAATTCCTCCAAAAATCATCTCCATGCTACCACCACACTGGGTTTTCTGCAGCAACATAATGGTAGCGCCATAGACAGACGGTACCTGTATTTCCAACATACAAGCACCTTCTTTGACGACCTCAGCCTTTTCTCATCGATGGAGTTGGACCTTTACAGTCAGGGAGACAGTATCCAGACCAATAATACCAGATTAGCCAATTTCTACGTTATGGCTCGGTACCGTTTCAGCCCAAAATTCAACCTGACCCTCTCCTACGACAGCCGGAGGAGGATCATCTATTATGAGACTTTTCGAACGGATATTGATCAATTGCTAGCTGATGACCTGGCAAGACAAGGGGTACGGCTAAGGTTCTCATATCGCCCTGTAAGGCTAGTTACCACCGGTCTAACATTGAGCAGAAGGTTCCAAAGTGATGGGCAGAATCAATCTTATAATATCAATGGGTTCGTCTCGCGCTCCAGGCTACCATTGATTGACGGACGCGCCTCCCTCAATTTCAACTATAATCGGTCCAGGTATCTGACGAATCGAATAGTCGCATTGAGGTACGCCAGGGAGATCATACCAGGCAAATTAAGCGGAGGCATCTACGGCAGAAACGTCCATTATCAATATCTGCAAAGAGATCAGACCATACAGCAACAATACTATGGGACCAATCTCACTTTCAGAATTACGAAAACACTCTTCTTTCACGCTTTGGGGGAATTTGCTCGAAGAACCAAGGAGAGCAACCGGCGAATAAACGCCAGAATCATTAAACGCTTTTGACATGCGCAACTTCAATAAATTTTATCTATTAACAGCCACGACCGTACTTCTCTTGGGCTGTAAGGACAATCCACGCGTAATTGAGGCTAGGGCTTCCGACAAAGAGATTACGGCCGACATCTTCAAAATCGAGCGAGCCCAGGTGCAAGCAGATTTTACGGCGAGGCCTGAGAATGAACGTTCCGCCGCTATCCACAGGGTAATGGCAAAAAAAGTCCTACCTACCGCCAGGTATGTCTATGTCTTTGTCGAAGAAAATGGTGAAGAGTTCTGGCTGGCTACCAATAAAATGGACATCCAGATCGGTGCTTTCTATCTTTATAAGGAGGGCTTGTTTAAGTCCAATTTCACTAGTAAAGAACATAATAGGGTATTTGAAAAGTTGTATCTGGTCGCCTCCTTAGTCAGAGCTGATCATGGTAACGAGCCCACAGCTTTCCCTGAGCCCGATACGAACAGCAAACCAAAGCCCGTTGCAGCACCCGGTAGCATCAAAATAGCAGAACTCGTAGATGACCCAGGTAAGTTCCAGGGTCAAGTTGTCAAACTCAGTGCCGAGTGTCGAAAAGTGAATGCCAACATCATGGGCAAGCACTGGCTCCATCTAAAGGACGGGTCTAAAGACGATTACGACCTGGTGGCCACTTCCAAAACCCAAATCCCTGAAGGACACTTTGTGACCATTACAGGGACGGTGGTGTTGCAGAAGGACTTAGGGTCTGGCTACTATTATGACATATTAATTGAAGACGCAGAGGTGATTCTCTGAACAATAATCAATAGCTAGATCCTTGATAAGAATAGTAACATACTGGATTTTCTTTTTTTCTTTTTTCTTAGCCTGGAGGCTTCACGGACAGGAAAATTCACCCCACGGGGACCATGGCCCGGTAGATTGTGCCAGTTGTCATGTCGCTGGTGATTGGTGGACACTTACCGATCCTATCCAATTTGACCATGACACTACGCGGTTTGAGTTGAATGGAGCCCATGAACAAATAAGCTGTGTAGGCTGTCATCAAACGCTGGTATTTGACCAAGTAGCATCCGATTGCGCGTCCTGTCATGAGGACGTTCACAGCGGCTCGGTTGGCCGGGATTGCGCCCGATGCCATGACGAAAACAGTTGGCTAGTCAACGATATCCCTCAAATTCACGAGCAAAATGGCTTTGCATTGACAGGATCTCACTCCACCCTGAGTTGTGTCGATTGCCATGCCAATGAGATCAACCTGCGGTTCGACAGGCGTGGCAATGACTGCATTAACTGCCACCAGGAGGACTATAACCTTGCCCAGAACCCCAATCACATCGAACTGAACTATTCGCTGGATTGCACGGAATGCCACGATGCCATCGCCTTTGGCTGGGACGATCAGATGCTCGATCATGATTTCTTTCCCCTACTCGGTGGACATGATGCCGTCGCTTGCACCGATTGCCATGTTGGTGGTGGATACGATGACGATAACGTCCCCAATAATTGCTTCGGGTGCCATTCGGATGACTATTTTGCCACGACTGCCCCTAACCACATTGAAGTCGGATATTCTCGCACGTGCGAGGACTGCCATACGATCTTTTCATGGAGTACCCTGGGAGCTGGCAATCATGACTTTTTTCCGTTAGTAGGCGGTCACGCGATCAATGACTGTGCCCAATGTCATTTGACGGAGAACTTTAGTGATGCATCACCAGATTGTGTGGGGTGCCACCTTGATGATTACAATGAAGCGACCAATCCCAATCATTTGCAGGTAGGCTTCTCCACCGATTGCATCGAATGCCATACGATAAATGCCTGGGAAGAAGCCGATTTCAATCACGATGACCTGTACTTTCCCATAACTAGAGGCAATCATCGGCGTGGTGTCTGGAATGATTGTACGGAATGCCATATCGATCCGAGCGACTATTCAATTTTCAGTTGCCTGGAGTGTCATGAACACAACCGAAACGACATGGACGATGAGCACAATGACGTCCGAGGATACAGTTATGTGAGTACCGAGTGTCTAAGGTGTCATCCAAATGGAGATGAATAATGGTTTTTGAATTAAGAGATTTGAATAGGCAGGTTTTGATAGCGATGATCGTACTGGTCATGCCGATTGCCTCGAAAGCCCAAAAGAGCAAAAAGACACAGGTAGGAATCGTCTCCTTTGTAACCGCTTCCAGGGTTTATGTCAAGTTCGAAGACACGGGAGCAATTCTCCCCGGAGACACACTCTATATAGCTAACAATGATCGGTTAGTACCAGGCATGATCGTAGATCAAAAGTCATCGTTATCTATTGTCGGAAAACCCGTTGGCGATAGCAAGTTCGTCAAGGGGGATGCTATTCAATTTGAAGGTGGCAGGACTCTAAAAGGCGGGATTGAATCAGTCTCATCAAGAAAGCAACTGCAAAGGAAAAAAGACCCAATTGAAGGGTCTGTATCCATCGCCTCCTACATAAGTGCGTCTTCGGCTGAAGATTTCAACGCGAGAAACGTCGCCAGGATAAGACTCTCTGCCCGGGAAATTAACGACTCCCGATTCTCTGTCTCCTCTTATATGATCTATAGGCAAAATTTGGAATCTTCTGAAGACACGATCTATCAGAGCGCCGGTCTATTCAATATTTACAATCTGTTCCTCCAATACGACAAGGAAAACGACTATGCCATCGGAGTTGGTCGAAAAATAAACCGGAGGGTAGCTTCACTGGGAATGATTGACGGACTGCATGTGGAAAAGAAACTAGGGAATTTGCATTTTGGAGGAATCGCTGGCTTCCGTCCGGACCCCCGCAGTAACGACTTTAACACCGGCCTACCTCAATTTGGAGGGTATTTAGGTGCTTCCATTGATAGAAATAAGACAAAAATAACTGCTACTGTTGGCCTACTAGAGCAAAGAAATGCCGGAGCTGTTGACCGCAGGTACTTGTACGCACAAGGTTCTGCGAACCTGGGATTCGGATTTAACTTGTTTTCCTCGGCGGAATTGGATCTTTATACGCTCAATTCGGATATGAGTCAAGCGGGTCAGCGCCTGACGAACCTGCACATTTCAACTAATTATCGGCTCAATAAATACGTCAGGATCGCACTTAGCTACGATACCCGAAGACAAATCATTTTTTATGAAACTTTTCAAACCTACCTGGAAAGATTGATTGCGGACAATGAAGCCAGGCAAGGCATCAGGGCTCGGGTGACTGTTAAGCCATTCAAGGGAATCACCGTCGGACTGGCCTACGGAAAAAGATATCAAAACAGTATGGACAATGCCTCCAATAATTACAATGCCTTCGCCGCTATCCGGAACACTCCGCTAATTGGAGGTGTGCTGAGTGGAAACCTCAATGTGAACCAGTCGTCTTACCTGAACTCAATTTCCACCTCTGTTCGACACAGTAGATATTTTTTCAAAAACAAGGTGAGTGTCTCCAACTACCTGCGTAGTGTTGTCTACACTTACAATCCGGAAAGAGACATTACGCTTATCCACCAGTTCCTGGGCTCGTCCATGAACTACTTCTTCGGAAACAATATGACGCTCGGAGGTTTAGTCGAGTTCTCACTTCGCAAGGCCGAGTATAAAAGCCGGATCAATATTCAGTTGACTAAAAGATTTTAAGCAATGAAAAATGCAATGCGACCGTTCTTCCCCACTTGTAAAAATTCACTAGTACTACTGCTAAGCAGCTGCATTGGCATTGCCTGCTCGGATCAACCAAAGGTCATACAAGCTACCGCAGCTACTGAGCCTCAAGGTACCGAAATCAAATCGGCGGCCATCCCTTCCGGCCATGTACCATTCAATGAAGAACCTATGACATCCGCCCTACATTCGGTTACCATCAAAGAGGTGCTGCCTACGTCTAAGTACGTGTATGCGCTGGTGCAAGAAAATGATCAGGAATATTGGTTGGCCACCAACAAGGTGGAACTGCAAATCGGAGCAAAGTACTACTATAAAAATGGCCTGCTAAAAACAAATTTTCGGAGCAAAGAGCACGACCGTACTTTCGACAAACTGTACCTCGTCTCATCTTTAATACCACAAGATCATGGACAATCTGCCAGCCGCAAAACAGTAGATGAACCTCAAAGAACCACACAAAACAGGGTAACTAATGAAGGCAGTGTCTCTATTGCAGAAATAGTGAAAAACCCCAAAAAGTACAGCGGACAAACACTCCAGGTAAGCGGGGAATGTTCAAAGATCAATGCGAATATTATGGGCCGTCACTGGATCCATCTAAAGGATGGGAGTCAGGATGAGTACGACTTTGTGGTAACAAGCAAGACACAAATACCGGTCGGTCACGTCGTGACATTCACAGGAACAATTACACTTCAAAAAGATTTTGGTTCCGGGTATTATTACGACATCCTGATGGAAGACGCTGTAGTTCAGTAATATGCATCAAGGACCATACGGCCAGTTCCCGCAGCAATGCTAAATGAAAAAAGCGGCTCCCAACACACCAACGGGAACCGCTTAACTACCTAAATCACACTAATAATTATATCCTTTGTTGGTCTCTCGCCACTATCGATAATCGGGTTGTTTTAGGTTATGCCCGGCAGTATTAGGGCATCTTTTGCCAAGACGAAAACACAGTGAAATTGGTTGCTTTAGAGGGTTCCTTTTTAACGATCCAGCCTGAAAATCAACAAAGCCTGCCCTGATAACGAATTGAGCTTATTGTCATACGGGCCCAGGTTGGAACCGCCAATTGTCTGTTGCAGCCGCACACCGCCATTTACACGCGGAGAAAATTCTATTAAAGATCCTGCGCTCACACCAACGCCGGGTATTGAAAATGTATTACCGGCATCAAACGCTGGCAAAAGATCATCGCTGGAATTGCTTTCTAATTTGTAGCTCTGACTAACCAGCAATCTAGCCCGAATAGACGCTGCAACAAATGGATTGATCTTACGTCCAGGCAGCAAATAAAAACGGCCCTCGAAAGGAATATCGAGCCATTTCAGATTTACTTTCACTTCTTTCACGTCATCCAGATACCCTGCCGGTATATCTCTAAAAGGGCCGAAATCTACATTTTCCACGTCGTAGGTCTCCCCTTCCAAGCTCTGATACTCAATACCAGAGGCCAGGCCTACTCTTTCACTCAGTTTCCTCTCAATGAGGCCTGAAATAATGGTTCCGCGGGGTGTACCCGCTTCATTCAATGGTGTCAGTCCTGCTCCTAACCCCATGGACAACCACCATGATCGATTTCTCAACCGCCGCTGTTGGTCTCGCACGGTTTCCGGGTCTTGCTCCACCCTATTAAGGGAGTCTCTGGAAGGTCTTTCCCTGGGTATCTCAATCCTTATCCTGCGGGGGCTGATTTCATCGATAGCCGTGATAAACTCATCATCTGCTCCAGCTTCACTTGCAGCATCGGACACCAACGAGGGATCAGCCGCAACGAGGCTTTCGAAAGCACTTGCCTTCTCATCGTCGCTCATTTCCGCCACCAATTCGACGGAAGACTTGGTAGTCAAACTATTGGTCATCTGGTCATCCTCGGCAATATCAGGGTCGGTTCCAAGCAATATACTCCGGACCATCCCGGAACTAGCAGAGTCTTTAGCAGCATTTATTAGAATCTTTTCAACGAGATTTTTTTCCGATGCTTCCTCGGAAAGTTGCTGTAGCCTTTCCGAATAGCTCAGCGACGCGGGTTTCTCATCTATAACTATTTCGACTGGCTCCTCACCTTCCTGGCCCAGTATTGCCGCCAGCAACTCCGGGTCCTGTTGCAGGGAAGCTATGAAATCCTCGACGGCTCCCGCCATCAGCGCCTGCAGCTCTTCTTCCGACCGGGCAGGGTTACTCACTGCCGCCCTTGACTGGTTGCTGGAGCGCAAACTGGCAATCAGTCCTCTCAGACTATCCCGCTCTTGATACAAAGCTGTGCGAATGTTTCGGTTAGTGATATATCTTATGCTATCATAGATGACGCTATCAAGCAAAATGACCTGCTGGCCAGAACGCTGTAGTTCTACTAATTCACTTCTCGTAAACGTCAGCTCCTCCTCTAAAATGAAGGTACGGTAGATAAAGAATAAGGAGGTGACCAACAACAAGGCATTGCTTGCCACGATGGCCTTTGACACCCACGAAACGGTCGATGCGGCTACCTGAGGTAAGTCTTTCGTCAGACGGCTCAGCTCCGCCGCTGAAGGACCAATTGGGTCTTCATAAGACTCTAGCTTTTGCTTGAAAATATCGTCAAACTTCGAATTATCCATGGTCTGCCCACCCCGGGTCAATTTCGATGATCAACTTCTGAAGCTTTGCACGCGCCTTCGACAAATTGGATTTACTGGTGCCTACAGAGATGCCTAACTTTTGAGCGATCTCTTCGTGTTTATAGCCCTCCACCGCATATAAGGTAAAAACCATACGATAAGCAGGTGGCAATTCGGCAATCATTGCAAACAGATTTTCTGCTGACAACTTTTGTAAAGCGTCTTCTGTCAAATCTATCGTGTCATGTTCAACTACATCAAGATGGTAGCTCTCCGTCTTTTTTCGGCGGAACTCGTCGATGGAAGTATTGACGACAATCCTCCGCAGCCAGGGTTTGAAAGAACTTGCACTATCCACAGTATCGAGTTTAGCAAATGCCTTAATAAAGGCATCATGTACTATTTCCTTGGCGTCTTCTCGGGACTCACTAAATCGTAATGCCACACTCATACAATACCCATAAAAGGACTCATATAGGGCCATTTGACTCTGCTGGTGGCCCTTCGCAGCCTTCTTAATTAATTTATCTAAGTTGTTTCGTGCAAACACGAAGTTTCAGTCGAGACGTAAGAAAAAGTAAAACGGTTGCCAAAGGTAAGAAAGAGAAGGGTCAAAAACCTACGTAGGCAAAACCCTAGAGTTACCTCCAAGAGGTTAGGAAGGAAAAAACCTGACCTTTATGAAATCCATTGCGGTTATCTCTTGCTACTTTCTATTATCGGTTTTCGGAGTTCCGGCAGTTGGCCAAAGCACTCCAAAACTGATCATTGTCATGATTGTGGACCAAATGAGGGGCGATTACCTGGAGCGCTACCGTCGCCATTTTCAATTTGGGTTGCACCGCTTGCAAAGCGAGGGAGTCATTTTCCAACAAGCTTATCATGCTCACGCCTTCACCGGTACGGCTCCTGGTCATGCCACTTTGAGTACTGGCATGCACCCTGCTACCCATGGCGTAATGGAAAATTCTTTTTATGACCGGGACGGAGGTGCCAAGTCGTACGCCATCAATGACAGTGAAACAAAAATTCTTGGCACCGACGCTCCCGGCGTATCTCCAAAAGTTCTTTTGGCTCCGACACTGGGGGATTTGGTTCAAACCCGCTTTCCAGCGTCAAGGGTTTATGCAGTGGCCTTGAAGGATAGGGCCAGCGTGCTCATGGGTGGAAAAAAAGCAACTGGGGCATATTGGTACAATTCGCAAGGGTCTTTTGTCACATCTGACTACTATACCGAGGAGTATCCCCAATGGGTCCTGAACTTCAATACCGATACTACTTACCTTAGCGAGATTTACCAAGAGGGTTGGCAACAATCCAAAGAACCCAGCCAGTACACGCGATCCAGGCAGGACGCATTTCCTCAAGAAGCCATTCAATGGGGATTCAGCAAGAACCATGTCTGGGGAACCACCTTCCCTCATCGCTTCGATAATCTAACCGCCCCCAAACAGTACCTGAAACCCATATTTTTCAATCTGATCTGGAGAACACCTTTTGCCGATGAAATGACCCTTCGATTTACGCGGCGCCTTGTCGAACATGAGCGTTTAGGTCAGGGTAATGCAACAGATCTACTGTTCGTCGGTCTCTCCGCGTGTGATGCCTTGGGCCATGGTTTTGGACCAAGAAGTCGGGAAATGGAGGACTACTTCATCAAGCTGGATGAATACCTGGGCAACTTTCTGGACTTTCTGGACACGACTATTGGACGTGACGGATACTTATTGTCTTTGTCTTCCGATCATGGTGTTATGCCCATGCCGGAGGAACTTCGCCAGCAAGGCAGACCGGCCGTAAGAGTTGTGACAGAAGAGTTCCAGGAAGAGGTCAAAAATGTGGGTCGTGCCTGGGCGGATAGCCTGGAAACATCGGAGCAACCTTTCAAGCACATCGACTTTGAGGGGGTAGTGTTGAATGATGAGCTGTTGTCACAAGCCCACCCGAACAAGACCAGGGAAGTGTTGGCCAAGAAACTGAAGTCGTTGGACTTCATCGCTGAGACCTACACATGGGATGAACTCAAGGCGGGACAAGCTCGCGGAGACAAACCATATTTCGACCGATATCAAAAAACCTTTTTCGCGCCCAGATCTCAGGATATTCTCTTTCAATACAAGCCAAACTACCTGGTGGCGATGGGAGAAACAGGCACCAGTCATGGTAGTCCCTATCCCTATGACAGCCATGTTCCGCTGATTTTCTGGTCTGACAAGATGGAAGCCAAAATCGTGAGTGACACAGTCTATACCGTCGACTTGACCCCTACGCTACTGGACCTACTATCTATACCAGTTGAAAGGACTTTTGATGGTCGCTCTCTCAAAGCACATTTGACTGATCGCAACTAATGCCACTCGCAAGAAGCATATACATCTATCTGCCGATTGTCGTGTTGTCGTGGACCGCCTGCCGAGGGGCGCTGACGGAACATCAAATCGATGTTGCCGGAGCTACCTACCATGTGGTCAGCCAAGGTGCTGGCGACGCCCTTCTATTTGTGCACGGCGGCAACCTTGACAGCCGTATTTGGCACGATGAAATGAAGCATTTCTCCCACGGCTATCTGACCATAGCCTACGATTTAAAAGGTCATGGGCAAACCACAAATGGAAATGACACACTGGAATCACACGAGGTGCTCCAGACCATTTTGGACTATTTCGATATACGGGAGGCCACCATTGTGGGCCATTCGCTAGGGGCAGTGGTGGCAGTGGATTTCGCAGTAAAACATCCGCAATACTGCAAAAAACTGGTATTGGCAGCTCCCGGCCTACTGGGTTGGAAATACCAAGACACAGAGGTACTAAAGAGTGACAGCATAATTTGGTCGGCTATTCAAAGTAATGATTCCATTGGCGCCTTCCGGGAGTTCAGCAGGCGCTGGGGTCCCATGCGAGCGAGCGAACGATCGGCTATGATCATGCGAACCAACTTTGCTCAACACCTACAGGATCCGAAACCTCTGCTAACCTCGCGGGTTACTCAAGCACTGCCGCATTTTAGCAGGCCCTCACTCATCCTTATAGGCGGCAGGGATAACACCGACATTCAACAGATTGCTCGATTCTACACCTCAGCAATACCGAAAGCAAAAATCATTGAATTCCCCAACGCCGGTCATCTGATCCACGTAGACGAACCAGACTTATTCAATACCGTAATCACAGACTTCCTTCAATGATTGTCATCACTCCACAAACTGCCCGGACCGTCCATATCCAAAAGGGCCGCATCCTGAAAATCATCGACCTTGAGGGAGGACAGGTAGCAGATTTCTGGGCATTTGCGTCTGACGAGCCAGAGGAGGTTTTCTCGGCGGGAGTTACCATCGATAAAAATGAGTCATTTCATGTCGGGGTTGGTGACATTTTGTATAGCAATCGGTACAAGCCACTTTTTCGCATTGTTGAAGACACGGTGGGTGTTCACGACCTTATTCATCCCTGCTGCAGACAGGAAATGTATGATGACATTTATCAGGTGCGAGGACACCATCCAAGTTGCCTTTCCAATATCAACGAGCAACTGGAAATTTTAGGGTTATCCGGCCGAGACGAAATACGTCCATTTAACATCTTCATGCATACGGAAATAAAACCTGATGGCTCTACAATTGTAAAAAAACCGCTATCCAAGCCGGGCGATTACCTGGTCCTGCAACCGTTACAGGATCAGATCACAGTGATCATCGCTGCATGCTCAGTTGATCTTGGTAATTGCAACACAGGTAGATGCACCAGCATCGGCATGGAAGTACTTTAGAACCACGTTCGCAACCTGAGAGTCAGCACTAGAGCGTCTTATGGTTTTTAACCAAACAAGACGAATTTACCTATGAGAATTTCTTTTTTAGTGCTCATCCTGCTTACTGCTGGCGTGTACCGCGGCATGTCGCAGAAGGTCAATACCTATGATCAAACCTACGGGCAGGAATTAGATGACTTCTTTCAACGACAACTCGAAAACTGGGATCTTCCGGGGTTTGCTGTTGGTATTGTCAAAGACGGAGAGGTCATTTTTGCCGGTGGCTACGGATATGCCAATATCGCTGCTCAAATCGAAGCCACCCCTGCAACCATTTTCAGGATCTCTTCGATCACAAAATCTTTCACAGCCCTGGGAATAGGGACATTGGTCAAGGATAGCTTACTGAACCTGGACGAGCCGATCATTTCCTATTACCCAAGTTTCAGAATGAAAGAATCTTATAAAAACGACTTGATCACGCTGCGGGACCTGCTGTCTCATCAAACGGGCTTACCCAGGCATGATATTCTCTGGTTTTTCCCGAAACGCAACCTAACTTCAGATCAGCTTTATGCCAATCTACGTTTTCTGGACTCGAATATTTCCTTCCGCCAGGCCTACCAGTACAACAACATTATGTTTAGCCTGGCAGCTCATGTGGGAGAAAAGGTATCAGGCAACAACTGGCTTAGGTTGTTGGATAATCGGGTGATAAGGCCTTTGGGGATGCAGAGTACCTGTTGGGAGTTCCAGGATGAGGAAATCTTCGCGCGCGGCTACGTAAAAAAGTCAGGAGAAGTGGAAGTGGTACCTGTTGGCGCGTTAAAGTTGGATTTAATCGGAGCAGCAGGAAATCTGTTCTCCACGGTCGACGACATGAACAAATACATGCTCTTTCTGCTGCAGGCGACGAAGGAGAAATCCAACGACATGGTCGATCAACCATACCTTACACAAATGATGTCGTCCCAAGTTTCACAGCGAGTTCCCAGCTTTGCCTCTTACGGTCTTGGTTTACGGCTAGTGAGTTATGAGGGTACGCGTATTGTCTGGCACGCCGGAGCATCAACGGGATACTCTTCCTTATTCACAATTATTCCGGAGGAGCAAATTGGTATAGTCATTCTTTCCAACGCAGGTTTTAGGAACCCCTCTACTTCGATCATACGCAATACAATCATTGATCAAATGCTCGAGATCGATGGTCCGGACTGGGAAAAAGTAATTGGCGAAGGCTTTTTACGAAGGCAAAAGGAAGAAGCTGAGGATGAGCCGGAAAATCAAATCCCCGCTCGAGAATTGGGTCACTACCTAGGTGAATTTACCCATCCTGCCTATGGGGAAGTCGTAGTGTCTACGAATGGCAGTCAGCTTTTGCTCTCGTTAAATGGCAACTCCAATTTCACAGTTTCTCATAAAACCGCTGACACATTCTCCGCCATGCACAACATCCGGGAAGACGTCAATTTTCCGATGACCTTCTCATTCGATGATCAGGGAATTATTCAACATGTAAAAATTCCATTTGAAGAGCTAGTGGATCCAATCGTATTTACTCGCAGCTCTAACTGACCTATTCGAGTAATTTTTGAAGATCCTCTCGATTATACCATCGGCCATTGTGGTACACTCCGAAGATGTTCCGCAGGTTCGAAACCGATTCGAGGGGATCTTTATCTAGTACCACAAAATCCGCGATCTTACCGGTCGCTACTTCACCAAACCTTTCGTCTATCTCCAAAAACCTACTCGCCTTCTGGGTCGCAATCCGAAGGATGTCGATCGGCGCTATTCCCGCATCAGCGAAGGCCTCCATCTCTGCATGAACACCAAAGCCAGGAGCCAAAAATGCGATATTGCAGTCCGAACCAATCAACAGGTTGGCACCCTCCTCGTGCAGCGTCCGTACAATGAGCCTTCTGTTCAGCTTTCCCAGCTCATAGGCAGTCCGATCAAAGTCAGCAAAGTAGCCGGTATAAATAGCTGGGTATATCGACCTTCGATTGTGAGGAAAGTATTGGAGGTATTCCGGATCACGCAAAAACGGGCCAGCAAACTCTCTGGGAACCATTCTGTCAATGATAGCCAAGGTGGGACAAACCCAAACACCTGACCTGGCTGTGAGCTTGGCTAGCTTCCTCACCTTTCCACTGTCTAGTTTTACTCCGCCGTACAATCTTCTAAAAGTCCAATTCGTCGAAGGCTCACTTTCCGTTTCGGCATAATAGCCGTAAAGATGTTCGAACCCATCCATACCCTGAGCAATGCTACCGGACCAGCCTACCCGGAAGGGCACATGACCAATTACCTTGACCCCCTGTTGGTGTGCCTCCGTCACGATCTCCCGAAGCTCATTCTCTCCTAGCATACTGTACACTTTCACATATTCATAACCTTCGGACAAAACACTTCTGACCTCACGTTCAGCCTCGACACTATCCGCAACACTGGTGAACCCCGCAAAAACTGGCGGGGCACCGTCGATTATTCGGCTCGAGACAAACAGGTTTGGTCCAGGAAGACTGCCCGTTTGGACCTCCTTTTTCCATTCCAGGTGATATCCCCGACCGTCCATTTCGCGAACTTTCGTAACCCCATTTGCCAGAAACAGGCCTAACTGATCTCTTTCGTATAGATGTACGTGCATATCTGAAAGACCTGGTATTACATACCTCCCTTCCAGGTCTACAACTTCCGTGGCTGCACTTGGTGCAGGTTTTCCTACCTCCCTGATAATCCCATCATTCACCAAAAACGCTTGAGTTGGTAGGAAACTCCCGCTTTCAAGTGCCAAAATTCGAGCGTTGAGAAAACGGATATCCTGAACTTGACCAGGCAGAAAGTTTGAATTAACCAGAAGGGAGAAAGCGAGGAGTAAATTCTTCATGACCATTCTCTTTGTGAAGAAAAACTCCTTGTGCTACACTTTAGGGTTTAAAATCAGACCGTCTGAGCAGGCAAATTCGTATCCAATGACAGCAAGACAAGAAAGGATTCAGGTCCTGAAACAATCTTCAATTGGTGTTTGCCCGGATAAATGAGTTTCAGCCTTTCGCGCAGATTCCTGAGGCCAATACCCATGCCCGGTTGAGACTTTTTACCTTGACTATTCTCGAGTCGCAGATGCATTGTTTCGTTCTCCACTTTCATCTGAAAACTAACCCACGATCTGTCTACACTACTGTATACACCATGCTTGAAGGCGTTTTCAACTAAAGGTAGCAACAACATCGGCGCCACAAGGAAATCGCTATCATTTGGTTCGACCCGGAATTCAACATCAACCTTATCCTCGTTTCGGATTCGCTCCAAATCCATGTATTGCCGAATAAGGTCCAGTTCTCTTTGTAAAGGAACCAATTCTGCATTAGACTCTACGAGCAGGTAGTGAAGCATCCTGGACAAAGTGAGTACCACCTCCCCGGCTTTCTCCTTGTCAAGATTGATCAAGGCATAGACGTTGTTCAGGGTATTGAATAGAAAGTGGGGGTTGATCTGATTTTTCAGTGCATTTAGTTCGGCAGCTAGTTGTGCATATCGCAACTCTTTTAGTTTCTTCTCCTTGTCGACCGCTACCCAGACAAAGTGAAATACCAAAAACTGACACACCGCAAATACTTCCGATATAAGGTTTCGAAAGCTCCAGTAGAAAACCTCCTTGGGAAAAACAACATTTTCTATGAGTACCACTGCGACAAACCCCAAGGCTGTCACTATCACGACCATAAGAATCGAAATGAGCTTCGCCTCTCCTCGTAAAATTTTATCCACCTGATGCTGTATGGCATATGACATGGGCGCCACTGCAGGCACGATCGTCAGAAAATAAAGAAATAGTGAGTCGAATCGGTTATTACCAATGGATATAATCAGTGCGTTAAAAATCACATACCCCAACCAGAATGCGACGTGTACATGCCACTTTTTGATCACGTCGGCAACCCATTTACCATCGCATCGATCACATGCCGGTAACTAGCTCCAATCGGTATGGAATGCGCCCCTACCAGCACCTGAGCAGACTTGATGGTATCGATGTGTTCCTTAGAAATTATGAAAGACCGATGTACCCTCAGGAATTTGTCGGGGAGCTTCCTCTCCATTTCTGAGATGGCGTGCTGGATGACAAGCGTCCTTTTGGTTGTTGTGACTTTCAGGTAATTGCGCTGACTCTCGAAAAAAAGGATCTCATCAAAGTACACCTTATGATATTCATGACCTTCTCTGAAGAAAGTATAGTCAGACTCAATCAAATTGGCATTTTTCCTTCGCCTTTTAAACTTATCGATCGCCTGTGAAAACTTCGTGAAATCAACAGGCTTCAGTAGAAAGTCGATCGCATCGAACCGAAATCCGTCAAGTGCAAATTGGCTATGGGCGGTTGTAAAAATGATTGATGTATGTTTCGGCAAGCGTGCAGCGAGTTCAAGTCCCGTCATTTCGGGCATTTGGATATCCAGAAACACCAGGTCTATTGTCCGAGTCGAGAGGCTTTCCAGTGCATCGATGGCGTTGAAATAGGTATTGACAAATCTCAGGCATTCTGTCTTTGAAACATATCCTTCCAACAGGCGGCTGGCTGGCACCTCATCATCTACGACCATGCAAGTCCATTGATCCATGATCAAATTTACCACGATGATTTTTGGTACCCTTAGTCGAAAGTGTTAGTTCATACGGCTGAACAGGGATTTCGTAATTTGTGGTCAGCATTTCGTCCATTAAAAAGCCGTGTGTGTCCTATCACACCTGAGTTAGGAATGCCCTGGGTTTGGTCCTTCAAAAATCGGTATCTGCATGAACGACAATGATGTTCGTACGCATCATTTGCTTGTGTGTTATCCCTGCAGCACTTTGGTGTTCGGACTAAGACACAACTATGACCTACTTGATAAGTGCCGCTGCTGAGAAGGCAGGTGTGAGTCAACACACCATTCGATATTATGAAAAAATCGGCCTATTGCCGCGGCTAGAGCGTACCAACAATTGCCTATTGAATTATCGCGCCATCGATGACCAGGATATCGCAAGAATAAAACGTATCAAGTGGTATCAGCAACTTGGACTTCTGTTAAGCGAAATAAAGTTACTACTGGCGTACGAGGAAGAGGAGGATGGTGAACCTGGTGAGAAAATCCTAACACTCCTCCAAAATAAAAGAAATTCGCTGGTCCAGGAGCGGCAAGCAGTGGATAGACGGATCGAGCAACTCGAATTGCTCTGTACAGAATTGGATTACTAAGCATTATTTCAAGTCCTGCAGCCGACCTTGAAATCACTTAACGACTGTCAAAGAGATTTTTGTTGCTTGCTTTACCTCGTATATGAGCAAGTCAGTAACTCTTCTATCAACCCTGTTAATATTGACCCAAGGCGCGCTGGCGCAAGGACCCTGGGCACCGGGTTGGGGCCATGGCTATGGCCAATTTCTATTCAACATTGTACCCACCTACTCCGAGATATACGACGGAGGTGGTAACACGCGCACGGCCGAGCGCGAAATTACCGATATGACGTTAGCCATTTATTCAGAACTGGGTGTGTCGAAACGGTTTACGATGGGTTTTAATATACCCTACATTCTGGTGCAATCTGGCGATATCACATCGGACAGCTCGGCAACACTGAACAGCGGCACCCTATCCGCCCCAGGCAATTTAAGCATCAGTGGTAAATACACATTTCTGGAGGGTAAGCTACTTGCCGCTTTGATTGCTCAAATTGATTTACCAACAAGTGATCGATCAACGGAGACAGGGTTGAGTACTGGCGTGGATGCCACGACGTTTTTCCCAAAAATTTCAATTGGTGGCAGTAAAAATGATTGGTTCGCCTACGCCTTTTTTGGATATGGATTTAGGACCAATAACTACCACGATGTAATTCAGATGGGGATAGAAGGGGGTATAAAGGCATCGGAAAAAATCTCGTTGATCCTCAACATTAACCGCTGGCACAATGTGGACAATGGAGACTCTCAGGTGGACTCACCAGCTAACCTTGTTACGGGTCTGTACACGAGCTTTCAGGAATATAATGCCGTACTGCTTAAGTTGTTTGCCGATGATCTGTATAATGGCTGGGGAGGTTTTTTCTCTTTTGGAGGAGGCAGTGGTACTTCAGTAGCAGCGTCGCCGGCGCTCAGCCTAGGTATCTTTTATAAGTGGTAGCTGACGGGACTTTCCCCAATTCTTACTATCTTCTGGGCTCCTAAACTTATAACAGCATGACAAATCTACTCTACATTGTAGGCGTAATTGCCGCGATATGGGTCATATACGATGTATGGACTCAACAGAAAATGGATACCGGGGCAAAGCTCATTTGGACTGTGTGCGCCATTTTCTTCAACATTATCACTGCTATTGTCTACTATTTCGTAAAAAAAAGGTAGCAGCACATACCTGACGAGTTATCCTCAGGGATGCCTCTTCAGCTGAATGAAGAGACGCTGAATTCTCGGATGAACGGAGCTCAAAATGATCAAGAATTAAGCTGAAGCTATCTGCTTGATCGCTTCGACAAATGCGTCCAGCTCAGCAGTAGTTGTGTAGACATTAGGTGTGATTCTCAGGCCTTTCACGCCTGGGCGATTTATGGCTACCGTCCATATGCTATGCTCATTGAGCATGATCTTGACCAGCTCAGATGGCTCAATACCCTCAATGGCCACGTTGCCAATGCCACCATGTCTGGCAGGGTCTTCCGGTGTGTTGACCACCACCCTATCCAAACCTCGGACTTTACTGGTCCAATACCTTTGCAAGAACTTCAACCGAGCCTCTTTCCTTTCGATTCCAATCATATTGTGAAACTCAATGGCTACTAAAATCGCCAAATCCGTGTGGACGGGATGCGTGCCGGTGTGGTTCAAACGCTTGATCGTCTGATCCCTCGCTGGGTTTTCCGCCATTAAGGGCCAGGTCTCCGGAATGCTTGACTTATTTACGTATAAAAAACCTGCTCCCAGCGGAACGCTTAGCCATTTGTGTAAGCTAGTCCCATAATAATCGCACTCCAGGTCAGACAACCGGAAGTCCAGGTGTGCGAATGCATGGGCACCATCCACCATCACTTTCACTCCTCGATCATGGGCCATTTTGGCTATTTTCTTTACTGGCAACACCTGCCCCGTGATATTTACCATGTGACAGATCATCAATAACTTCGTTTTGCTGGTAATGGCGTTGCTGTATAATTCCACTAGTTCCTCATCCGATCGAGGGTGATTGGGTAGGGAGATCTTCACCGGTTTAATTCCATACCGGCTTTCCATCATGTCGAATTGATTGAGCATGGCACCATAGTCCTGTAATGCCATCACCGCCTCATCTCCAGGCTCCCAGTCCTGGCCAGCAATCACCAGGTCAAGCGCTTCTGTGGTGTTTCTGGTAATTGCAAGCTCTTCCGGGGAACATCCTGCCACTGCTGCCAACGCCGCAGCGGACTTATCCTTATTGTCCCATTGCACCGTGCGCATGTACCAGGACGCATCGTAATTTACCTGCCGGATGAGGTCGAGATACTTCTCCAGGGTAGGTTCCGGGAGCATGCAATAATATCCGTTTTCCAAATTGATATAGTCAGGCTTGAGTTTATAAGCCTTTCTTACTTCCATCCAGAAATCCTCCTGACTAGCCAACGATTGGGGGTCTTCCTTTGAGGCGACTTGAAATAAACGCTCGATGCCAGTAGCAGAAGCTGGCATTGCAAGTCCCAGTAAACTAAGATTTCTTAAAAATTGCCTTTTCTTCATAACAGGTGCAGTTAAGAAGAGAAATTTACGGATTTGAAAGCTAATATGCAGAACTAGCTAGATCAGCGGCTGCATCTTCTCTGGTCGCCCATGATATGGTTGAGTTTAACCGTCTAAATCGGCCATAAGCAGCTTTGCATCCAATAAATGGGACGGGTGTACATTTTTAAGTGCTGTAAGCATGATCTCTTTCCTATCCGGGTATGTTTTTTCCCAATTAATCATCAAATCTTTGATGATTTGCCGCTGCAGCCCTTCTTGCGAACCACAGAGATCGCAGGGGATAATCGGAAAAGCCCGTAGCGCCGCATATTGCGCGATATCCTCCTCCTTTAAATTGACCATTGGACGAATCACCTCCAGGCTTCCGTCATCAGTTCTGTATTTTGCCGGCATGGCTTCGAGCTTTCCGTTGAAGAATAGGTTCATCATGAAGGTCTCCAACACATCCTCTCGATGGTGACCCAAGGCTAGCTTGTTATATCCATGCTTCCTGGCATAGTCGTACAATGTCCCACGGCGTAGGCGCGAACAAAGGCTGCACATGGTTTTCCCCTCCGGAATCTTGTCCACGACTATACTATAGGTATCTCTCTCGATGATTTTATATGGTACGCCCGCAGCGTCCAGATAGTCCGGTAGGATATTTTCCGGGAACCCAGGCTGCTTCTGATCAAGATTCACTGCAAGCACCTCAAAATCATTACCCCGTACACGCTGGGCATGAAGTACTAAATCCAGAAGCGTATAACTGTCTTTTCCTCCGGAAAGGCAAACCATGATTTTATCTCCAGCAAGGATTAGGTCGTGATCGTTCTGGGCTTCCCAAAAACCCTTGCGCAAACCTTTTACCAGTTTTGTGTACTTTCTATCGAGCTCTTCTGCCAACATGCTGCAAAAATGAGTACGATTGCGATGGTAATATTAAAACAACGCAATTTTTTCAATTTCTCTAAACCAACACGGATTCTATTCTCACTATTGGCGATTTTTTAAAAACTGCGACATGGAATTGATAAAATACCAATAATTGCTTGGCTGCGAGGCGGTTATGCAAAATACTCTTTTGCTTACGGTATTTAATTTAGTGGATTCTATTGTGTAGCATATGGGAATCAAAGGGGGAAACAAAGGCTTATATCGGCCTGATTTTGAACGTGATGCATGTGGTGTGGGGTGTGTGGTCAACATAAATGGCCGTAAATCACACAAGACACTGAAGGATGCGCTTTTGATGCTTAAAAACATGGAGCACCGCGGTGCTACAGGAGCTGATCCGGAAACGGGGGACGGTGCCGGTATTTTGATTCAGATCCCGCATATTTTCCTAAAGCAAGAACTGCGCGAGTTGGGTCTCAATTTACCTGACGAGGGCGAATACGGCGTGGGGATGATCTTCTACCCCCAACACTATCCTGTGAGAGATGCTTGCCGCAAAGTAATGAACAGCGCTATCCGAAAAATGGGCTTCCAACTCATTGGATATCGCACAGTACCAGTAGATGGCTCAGTGCCTGGTCATGAGGCCAAATCCGTTGAGCCTTTTGTCGAGCAGGTTTTTGTCCAACACAAAGATTCCAAGCTATCACCAGACGACCTGGAAAGAAAGCTATTTGTGCTTAACCAGCTGATAAAACATGATATAAAAACGCAGGTTGTAGGTGAAAACAATGAATTCTATATCTCCAGCTTGTCCTGCCGAAAGATCATCTACAAAGGGCAGTTGAAGACAAATCAGTTGGAACAATATTACCACGACCTGGTAAACCCGGAAGTAAAATCCGCCTTGGCAATAGTTCATTCGCGTTTCTCTACCAATACATTCCCCAATTGGCGGCTGGCACAACCATTTAGCCATATTGCTCATAACGGAGAAATAAATACGATCCGTGGTAATGTAACTAAGATGCAGTCTAAGGAAGCTCTCATGAGTTCGCCCGCTTTTACGCAGGAAGAGCTATCGTGGCTCCTACCTGTCACAAACGCCGAGAATTCTGATTCTGCCAATCTGAATGCGCTAGTGGAATTGCTTACCCTTTCCGGTCGCTCGCTGCCTCATGTAATGATGATGCTTGTACCTGAGGCATGGCAGGACAACAAAAGGATGGATCCACTCCGAAAGGCTTTTTACAAATATCATTCCGGGTTAATGGAACCCTGGGATGGTCCCGCAGCACTCTTTTTCACTAACGGTACTCAGATCGGTGCTACCCTAGATCGAAATGGCCTGAGACCTGTTCGCTTTTGCGTGACCAACGATAAAAGACTCATCATGGCGTCAGAAGCCGGTGTGGTGCCAGTCAAGGAAGAATCGATCCTTCGTAAAGGGAGGCTCCAGCCAGGTAAAATGATTATGGCGGACCTGGTGAAACAAGAGGTATTTCTCGACAATGAGATCAAAAAGGAAATCTACCAGGACAAACCCTATATTGAGTGGATAAAAGAACATCGGATTAAACTCCGAAACATGCCGATCCCCAAGCTGGAACCTAAGGTAATAGAGCCTGGAAGGCTACGTACCCGGCAGATATCCAATGGGATCACCGAAGAGGACCTGAAACACATTATTCTTCCGTTTTCAACAACCGGATCTGAACCACTTGGGTCCATGGGGGCCGATATTCCTTTGGCGGTCTTGTCGCGGCAAAGTCAGCACGTAGCCTCTTACTTCAAACAGTACTTCGCGCAGGTCTCCAACCCTCCTATTGATCCGATAAGAGAGCGACTCGTGATGTCGCTTTTCACGAGAATCGGCGAATCAAAAAACATTCTCAGCGAATCGCCAGAACATACTCGGCAGGTACATATTTCACAACCTGTGCTCTCCAGGGATGACTTCTATCGAATCAAGGCCCTGGAGAAAGAGGGATTCTATTACCGGACTATCGATGCCACCTTCGATGCGCAAAGTGGTGAAACTCTTGCTCAGGCAATCGAGCGTATATGTGAGGAGTCCGTGGCTGCCATCGAAGATGAGATATCGATTTTGATCATCTCTAACCGAAAAGAATCCGCAGAAAGAGCCCCTATCCCAGGGTTATTGGCCACCGGCGCAATACACCACCACCTGGTAGACAAGAAAATTCGTACCAAAGCCGGTCTCATAGGGGAATTTAGTGACACTTGGGAAACACACCATTTCGCTACCATCATAGGCTACGGAGGCAGCGCCATCTATCCCTATCTTACCTATGATTGTATCAGGGATGCATACAATAAGAAGCAGCTCAGCAATGACCAGCCTATTGAGGTGTACTTCGACAACTACATCAAAGGTGTAGGCAAGGGTTTATTGAAGATCCTCTCGAAAATGGGGATCAGTACGTTGCAATCCTACCAGGCAGCTCAAATATTCGAATGTGTAGGGCTCGGAGAAGAAGTGATTTCCAAGTGCTTTAAGGGTACTATCAGCCGACTGGATGGCCTTGGCTTCCAGGACCTGGGCAATGAAATCCTGGTAAAACATCAGCTGGCCTATAAAGCAAAAGGCAACCTACTGGAGACCGGGGGTATTTATCAATGGAAAAGAAAAGGCGAAAAACACCTTCTCAATCCGCAAACAATACATTTATTACAAAAAAGCACAAAAAGCGGGGATTACACGCTGTTTAAGCAGTATACGCAGTTACTGGATGAACCCAAGGAGGAGGCAGTGAACATTCGTGACCTTTTCACATTCAAGCGCCGAAGATCCATTCCGCTGGACCAGGTAGAACCCGAAAAAAATATCCTTAAGCGCTTTGCTACAGGTGCCATGTCCTTCGGCTCCATCTCGCACGAAGCGCACAGTACGCTTGCTATTGCCATGAACCGCATCGGCGCCAAAAGTAATAGCGGCGAAGGAGGTGAAGATCCTGTTAGGTTTGAAAAGAAAGCCAATGGCGAGTGGGAAAGGTCAGCTATTAAGCAAGTGGCATCCGGAAGGTTTGGGGTCACCATTGACTACCTGACCAACGCTGATGAATTGCAAATCAAAATAGCACAGGGAGCCAAACCCGGCGAAGGAGGTCAACTTCCAGGTCACAAAGTAGATGAGTGGATTGCCCGGGTGCGGCACAGCACCGCCGGCGTGGGTTTGATCTCACCGCCTCCGCATCACGACATTTATTCCATCGAAGATCTTAAACAGCTAATATTTGATCTTAAGAATAGCAATCCAACTGCTCGAATCAACGTTAAGCTGGTCTCAGAAGCTGGAGTCGGCACCATTGCCGCTGGCGTGGCAAAGGCGAAGGCGGACGTAATTCTGGTTTCCGGTGCAGACGGAGGTACCGGTGCAAGTCCACTAAGTTCGATTCGACATGCTGGCCTCCCTTGGGAGATGGGCTTGGCAGAAGCACATCAAACGCTGGTAAAGAACAACCTGAGAAGCCGGGTGGTACTCCAAACAGATGGCAAGATCATGACCGGAAGGGATTTGGCGATCGCTACCTTGTTAGGCGCAGAAGAATACGGAATCAGTACGGCTGCTCTGATCGTGGAAGGGTGTATCATGATGAGAAAATGTCATCTCAACACTTGCCCTGTGGGTATTGCCACACAGAAAAAAGAGCTACGTCAGCTGTTCACTGGTGATCCGGATCACGTAGTGACATTCTTCCAGTTTTTAGTACGAGAGCTTCGTGAAATAATGGCTGAATTAGGTTTCAGAACTATCAACGAGATGGTAGGACAATCGCACGTGCTCCGCTTACGATCAGACATAAGTCATTGGAAAATCGACAAGCTGGACCTTACTCCTATCCTATTCTCCGAGTCTGCTCCGAGTCACGTGGGTACCTATCAGCAAATCCAGCAAAATCATGGCATTGATAAGGTATTGGATCAAAAAATGATCAAAGATTTGAAAAAGACGGGTGCACCCGTTCAACTTCAGTATACTATTAAAAATACCGATCGCTCCACAGGCACACTTTTGTCTCATTTCCTGGCAAAGAACCGGGTCATAGGTGACCCAATATCCGTCCAATTTGAGGGTTCGGCAGGTCAAAGCTTTGGTGCATTCCTATCTAAAAACTTACATTTCACACTCACCGGAGAGGCCAACGATTACGTAGGCAAAGGACTTTCAGGCGGTAGATTGGTCATTAAGCCAAGTAGCGCAAGTCAGTTTCAACCTGAAGAAAACATCATTGTGGGGAACGTGTCTTTATACGGAGCCACCTCGGGTCAAGTCTACATTAATGGACAAGCCGGGGAACGGTTTTGTGTCCGAAACTCCGGGGCAGAAGCTGTGGTGGAGGGAATTGGAGACCATGGCTGTGAATACATGACAGGTGGCCTGGCCTTTATTCTGGGCAGAGTGGGCCACAATTTTGGAGCGGGTATGAGTGGCGGTATCGCTTATGTACTGGACGAAGATCAGTCTTTTGAGACACGGATCAACCCGGAAATGATTTCTCTTGAAACTCCCTCACCGGAAGACTTGACATTGATAAAAGAGAGGATCCAAAAGCACTTAGAACTAACTGGAAGCCCCCGTGCTTCCGAAATCCTACAATCATGGGATCATTACAGCCAACTTTTTGTAATGGTGTTCCCCAATGATCTGAAAAGGGTGCTTGAATCAAAAAATAGACAAGAACAGGTCGCATAATTATGGGTAGTATAGAAGGATTTTTAGAAGTAGACAGGAGGTTACCTGCAACCAGAGACCCTCAGGAGCGGGTCAAGGATTACAAAGAACTTTATAAACCACATAAAGAAGACCTGACAATAAAGCAGGCAAGCAGGTGCATGGATTGTGGCGTTCCTTTCTGTCATCAGGGGTGCCCACTAGGCAACTACATTCCCGATTTCAACGATGCGGTCTACCATCAGGAATGGGAAAGAGCTGCGGAAATCCTCCTTTCTACCAACAACTTTCCGGAGTTTACCGGTCGCATATGTCCGGCACCATGCGAAGGCTCCTGTGTTCTGGGCATCAACAAGCCACCAGTCGCTATTGAACACATCGAAAAGTCCATTATCGAAAAAGCTTTTGAATCTGGCTACATCACCGCTACTCCCCCATTAACTCGCAACAACAAAACCATCGCCATAGTAGGTTCCGGACCGGCCGGCCTGGCAGCTGCGGATCAATTAAATAAAGATGGTTATACAGTTACGGTCTTCGAACGGGATAGTCATCCCGGTGGACTACTCAGGTTTGGTATCCCGGACTTTAAGCTTGAAAAGAGTATTGTAGAACGCCGAATTTCACTGATGGAAGCCGAGGGCATCATTTTCAAAACCAATTGTGAGGTAGGGAAAGACGTTTCCAAGCAAGACCTGCTTGCTTTTGATGCAGTGCTACTGGCAGGTGGTTCGACAGTACCTCGCGACCTGCAAATTCCAGGGAGGGACCTGGCTGGTGTGCACTATGCCATGGATTTCCTGACCCAACAAAACCAAAGGGTGTCTGACCTTGACATTACCAGTGAAGAGATCCACGCAAATGGAAAGAAGGTGGTTGTTATTGGAGGCGGAGATACCGGATCCGATTGCATCGGAACATCCAATCGCCAGGGAGCCACGTCCATTCTGCAATTCGAAATACTTGGTAAGCCACCAGTCACCCGAGATACCTCTAACCCCTGGCCGGAATGGCCTCTTATTCTGCGAACGTCAAGTTCTCATGAGGAGGGTGTAGAGCGTGAATGGTCTATTATGACAAAAGAATTTGTGGGGAAAGATGGAAAGCTGACTGGCTTGAAAACGGTCAGGGTCGAGTGGCAAGAAGGAAAACCTGTGGAAGTACCTGGCTCCGAGCATGAGTATAAATGTGACCTGGTCCTACTCGCGATGGGCTTCGTGCACCCGGAAAAAACGGGCATCGTAGGTCAATTGGATTTAGAATTGGACAATCGCGGAAATGTGAAGACCCGAGGATATGAAACCTCTAAGAAAGGCGTTTTTGCCGCAGGTGATATGCGCCGTGGACAGTCCTTGGTCGTTTGGGCCATTTCCGAAGGCCGGGAGGCAGCAAGGGCCATCGCTAGCGCCTTGGGAGAAAGCACAATACTGCCAGCCAAGGATCACTCTGAATATAGCTTATGATCGGCTATCGGATCTCCTGAATTTCAAAATCCTCGCCGGTTCCAAATCTGGTCAGGTCGCTCATCTTGTATTCCTCCAGCGTGTGCAGGTCCTTCAATGCAAAATCTCTGGGAAGCATCTTTGTGATTTGAAACTGAAATTGCTCCCCAAAATTTGTCAGTTCATATTTTTTACCGGTCCTTAAGCTGCTAAATGCCAATCCCTTCATTCTCAGTTTCTTGATTTCTAATCAAATTACCCTGATATTTACATGATAGACAGTTGTATTCATCAGATATCCCTAACTACCTATACCATGCAAAATTACTTTACACGCGCTCTTTCATTGCTACTTGCCATCACATTCATTGTCTCTTGTGGAGGAGGTGGCCAACAGGAAGCCGACGTGGCGGATGACGTAACGTTCAGTGAGGCCGAGCAGCAGATCATATCTGATATGAGTCAGGTTATCAAGGACCTACCCCCACCATCAATCGTCCCCAATACACTCATGAAACTGGGGACGGAGTACGATCCGGACATTGTGAATAAGATTGATAAAATAGAAGAATATCAAACCAACGAAGACAAGGCCGCCTTGAATCTTGGGGTATATGCTACAGACGTGGGTTATCAGGTTGCCTACCAGCAGGTAGAGGAATCTATGTCTCACATGGACGCACTTCAAAAGCTCGCTGAAACCGTAGGTGTTTCAACAGCATTTGACATGAACCTTATGGAGCAATATGAAAAAAGTCTTGACAATCCTGATTCCCTGTCTTCTCTTCTGAATAAGACCATGTTGCTTGCGGAGCAACGACTCGAAAACAGTGACCGACTGGCAATGGCTGCCCTGGTCTTAAGTGGAAGTTTCATCGAGGGATTATACCTGGTGATCAACATCATAGAAAGCTACGAAGGTGCTGGCCTTTCAGCGCAAGAACGCAATGAGAAGCTCCAACCATTGGTAAACATGATTCTTGAGCAAGAGAAACCACTGAAAGATGTGATAGGGCTCATGAAGGATATTCCAAGCGATGACGCTATTAGAAGAATGATATCTGAATTAGAAATCCTTCGGGTCCTGTATGACAGTGACATGAAAGAAATCAAGGAAGCAATGGGAGACAACCAAGACTATGTCATCCCTCCGGACATGCTCATTGACATCACGACCGAAGTGAAAAGGATAAGACAGGATATAGTAAGCTAAAGGTAATTTTTACGTACCTTGCTAAGAAAGCATTGAAAAGACCGTTTTTCAGTGCTTTTTTTATATTTATTCAACTGACCGTCCCAACGCCCAGACATGAGTGAACAAATTCTGAAAGCCATCATCCAACTCCTGGCGATAGTTGCCAAAGAAGATGACCTTACAAAAGATGAAATCGCTGCAATTCAGGACTTCCTTTCAGAAAGCCTCTCCAATGACGATGCGAAAAGATATATGCGCTATTTCAAAGAACTGGCCAAAGACGATGGCAGTTCTAAGCAGCAGGAGCACCAACGAATAGACAAGGTCTGTGAGCAAATCAACCGAGAACAACCTATTCAGCAAAAGATCATCATCGTCCTGGACCTTATCGAGCTGATCGCAGCAGATGGTCACGTTTCAACACGTGAAAATGAGCTCGTCTATTACATCTCGGAAAAGTTAAATATAGATAAGAAAAGAACTGACCTGATCAAGGCCTTCGTCACGGTCAGAGAACCTAATAAAATCAATTCATCGAATTTGCTGATTGTAGATGACGGCAAGGCATTTATACCCGAAAAATGCAAGCGCCTTACCGTCGAAAGCCTCGACGGATTTGTAAGCATCCTTCGTATCCCTCAGTTGGAGACTTACTTCGCTAAGTTTATAGGTGACGATGAGGTATTGCTCAACGGCTGCGCCATGAAGAGCAACTACGTCTATATTTTTTCTCCAGGGAGCGTATTCAAAAGCACCGGAAATGACCCTGTCTTCCAATCCGATGTAGCGAGTGCTTTCAGACACGACAAAGATGAGGCGCCACTGACCTTCGTAGCTCGGGATATCCACTATCAATTTAGAAATGGAAAAGTGGGCCTTCAAAATGTCAATATTGCCGAAGAAGGCGGCAAACTCATAGCCCTGATGGGTGGTAGTGGTGCGGGCAAATCCACCTTGCTCAACGTCCTCAATGGCAACGCCAACCCAACCAAAGGCTCTGTTAGGATCAATGGGATTGATATCCACGTTAGTAAGAAAAGCATCGAAGGAGTCATTGGCTACGTCCCACAGGATGATCTGTTGGTCGAAGAATTGTCCGTGTATGAAAACCTGTTTTTTGCAGCAAAACTTTGTTTCGACGGACTCAATAAAACAGAACTCGACAGGCTGGTAGACACCACCCTCGAAGCCCTGGGTCTGGCCGAAACCAAGGACTTGAAAGTAGGCAACTCGTTAGAAAAGAGTATCAGCGGCGGTCAACGGAAGCGGGTAAATATTGGCTTGGAACTACTGCGGGAGCCCTCGGTCCTATTTGTGGATGAACCGACCAGTGGCTTGTCTTCGAGAGATTCGGAGAATATCATGGACCTCTTAAAGGAACTTGCTTTTAAAGGTAAAATGGTCTTTGTAGTAATTCATCAGCCTTCAGAGGACATTTTTAAAATGTTTGACAAACTCATCTTGCTTGATGTTGGCGGTTACCAGATCTACTATGGAGATCCGGTAGAAGCAGTAACCTACTTCAAGGAACTAACCCACATGGTGGACAAAAGAAGAAGTGCCAACCCGGAACTTCTTTTCAACATCATTGAAGCCAAAGTAGTCAATGAGTTCGGTACGTTTACCAAGACCAGAAAGACCAGCGCCAAGCAATGGTTCAGTAAATTCAAGGACAAAATCCAGCTACCGGAGGTCGAGGAAACTACAGTCGCTCCGCCAAAGACGCTGAAAATCCCTGGAAAAATCAAGCAGTTCTTCATATTCGGAAAAAGAGATCTCCTGTCGAAACTTAGCAATCGGCAGTACCTGGTGATTAACTTTCTGGAGGCTCCGGTCCTTGCTACATTGCTGGCTTTTATTACGAGATATACACCGGAAGATACTGACCTATACCATTTCAAGGAAAACCTTAATATCCCTGTATTCTTTTTCATGAGCGTGATTGTTGCGCTTTTTATGGGGCTGACCGTAAGCGCAGAAGAGATTATCCGAGACCGCAAATTGCTTAAGAGAGAATCCTTCCTCAACCTCAGCCGACTCAGTTATCTTTTCTCCAAATTCTATATTCTTTTCGCTTTATCTGCGTTCCAGACGTTAGCATTTGTCTTAGTAAGCTCGTGGATTTTGGAAATCCAGGGTATGACGCTGAGTTTTTGGCTGGTGCTTTTCAGCATTTCCAGCTTCGCCAATATGGTAGGCCTTAACCTTAGCTCGGCATTCAAAAATGCGATCACGGTCTATGTACTGATTCCATTGATGATCATTCCCCAGTTGATACTAAGTGGAGTGGTAGTGAATTTTGATAAGTTGAACCCTGCCATAACCACGGAGGACCAGGTTCCCTTCATCGGAGAAATCATGGCATCCCGATGGGCATACGAGGCCATTATGGTTTCACAATTCAAAAACAACAAGTACGAGGGGAATTTCTACCCTTATGACAAGGTCATGGCCCAGTCCGAATTCAAAACCGTTTACTTTATTCCGCGCCTGGAATCAGATCTTGAATTTGCTCATCACCATATTAGAAACAAAACCGAAGAGGAAAAACGTAGTGTTGAATATAGACTAACAACCATCCGAGGTGAGATTGGCAAGGAACTGGCGGCAATACCGGGGGCCGAATTTCCGAAATTAAGCAGCCTAACTTATGACCAGTTCACTGATGAGGTCTTTGAGGAGACCATGGATTTTCTTGAGACTTTGCGTTCCTACTACAACCTCCGCTTCAAAAAAGCTGATGGCGTAAAGAAGGAAATCATGCATGATTTCACCAAGGACCAGGAGGCAAGGGGGGCATTCATCGCACTGCGAACAGCCTATGAAAACGAAGCAGTTGCCACGCTGGTAAAAAACACCACCACAGAGCACAGAATACTGGAACACAACAATGAGTTGATTCAAAAAATTTATCCGGTATACATGGACCATGATTTCCCAAATCATGCACTGGACTTTAGGGCGCAGTTTTATTCGGCGAACAAACACATTCTAGGTCTGCACCTCGACACACTCCTATTTAACACCCTGGTTATCTGGTTTATGAGCCTCGGCTTGGGAATAGCACTCTATTTCGACCTCCTTAATAAGATAATTAGCGGCTTCTCCAAGAAATAGGTGTTTTTCATCCTATCGAAACTCTTGGCCATTTTACTGAATCCGTTATTTTGGATTATTGGGCCTGCCATTGTTGGAATTATTCGATTGAGTAGAAAGTTGCTCCTGCTATCCATAGCAGTCCTTGTTATTTTCTCAAATCCACTTCTTATTGGCCTACTTGTTTCTGCCTGGGAATTTCCACCATCCGCACCCACTAGAACTTATAGCGTGGGAGTTGTTCTCACAGGCATGACCATTCCCGCTTTGGATATTGACAAGCAGGTACAGTTCGGAGAGTCCGCCGAAAGGTTCATCGAGGCGGTTCGATTATACCACGCTGGAAAAATTAGCAAGATCTTGATATCAGGTGGGTCCGGAACTATAGGTCGTCCGGAGCTTGCGGAAAGCCCTGCTTTGCGTGGCCTGGCCATCGAATTGAGGGTACCCCCGAAAGATGTTTTTATTGACGACAGATCAAGAAATACCTACGAAAATGCGACATACAGCCTTGAGCAATTAGAAATGCTCGACCTGGCCCAGGATAGCGTTTTGCTCATCACTAGCGCAACGCATATGCGAAGAGCTCTGGCCTGCTTTCAAAAACAAGGTATAAAATCCGCTCCCTATGCGGTTGATTTCAATACCGATGGAAACGTAAAGTTCTCTTATGAAGGCCTGCTCCCAACTTCCAGTGCACTGATTCTATGGAGCAAGCTGCTCCATGAGTGGGTGGGATATCTCGTTTACTCAGTGGTCGGCTACTTGTAGCCAGAGTCGTCTTATTTCTTAGCTTTCGCTTCTCCTTCTGCGGGAGTTTCCTTCTTCTTAGCGGCTGCTTTCTTAGTTTTTGCCGGAGCCTTTTCTGCAGTGGCACCCGCATCCTTCTTCGCCTTCGGCTCTTTCTTAGCTTTCACTTCCTTTTCGGCTTTCACTTCCTTGTCAGCCGCAACCTCCTGCTCCGCTTTTGGAGCCTCCTCAGTTACCGCCTTCTCCTTCTTGGCCTTAGGTTTCTTGGGCGTATTAGCCTCTTCGAACTCCTGCTTGATGGCATCGATATCGATATTTTTTATTACAGGTTTGGAAGACAATCTCTTGATCGTGTTGACCCGGCCTTTCGCTACATTCTTGTTTTTCCTACCTTTTCTTTCCAGTCGTGTTACTGCCATCTTGTGGTATCTTAAAAATTATCTAGTACTCAATTCAAGGCCGCAAAAATAGGGTTTTGTATACTTTTGTCCAAATTGACAAATTACAAAGTGCAAAAGCCTACACTTCCCAAAGGCACCAGGGATTTCAGCCCTTCCGTCTCCAGAAAAAGAGATTTTCTTATTCATACTATTACCGAGCAATTTAAGAGGTACGGGTTCGATAAAATCGAAACGCCTGCAATGGAAAACCTATCGGTTCTTACTGGTAAATATGGCGCTGAGGGGGATCAGTTGATATTCAAAGTCCTCAATTCGGGTGATTTTTTGAAAGGAATCGAGGGAGACGACCTGGCTGAAGGTTCGAAGCGCGTTCTGCCAAAAATCAGTGAAAAAGGCCTTCGCTATGACCTGACCGTGCCCTTTGCCAGGTATGTAGTTCAAAACCAGCATGATATTACCTTTCCCTTCAAGAGATATCAGGTACAGCCTGTTTGGCGGGCAGACCGGCCTCAGAAAGGGCGATACAGGGAGTTTTATCAATGCGACGCTGACATCATAGGGTCAAATTCGGAATGGCCCGAGGTGGAGTTGTCCCTGCTTGTGCACGATGTTTTCCAGGCGCTTGCACTGGAGGACTATGTACTAAAAATAAACCATAGGGAAATTCTTTTCGGCTTAGCAAATTGGTTAGGCCTGAAAGGTCAGGAAATTCCCTTCTGTGCCACCGTAGACAAACTGGACAAAATTGGTACGGAAAAAGTCGTCGAAGAAATCAGAGCCCTGGGCCCAGACGCTGCCAAGCTAAATGCATTCCAAGAATTGCTGGCGACGAATGGGCCAGAAAGCCTGGAAAAAATAGAGTCAATAATTGCCGATAATATTGGAACCGCCTTTGTAAAAAACTACTTTCAAACACTTGCCCAATTTGAAAACCGCCTCTTGAAAGTTGAATTTGACTGGACGCTTGCAAGGGGTCTCTCCTATTACACAGGCTTGATTTTTGAAGCAAAACCCACCTCAGTGCAAATGGGAAGTATCCTTGGCGGTGGACGATACGACAATCTAACAGGAATGTTCGGTCTACCCAATGTATCCGGAGTGGGTATTTCATTTGGAATTGATCGGATCTTTGATGTCCTTGAAGAGTTGCAGCTTTTCCCAAGGGAATTTGGATCCTCCAGGAAAGTACTGATCACGCACCTCGATAAAGCATCGTTTCTGCACGCCGCCGCCGTTCTGGACAACCTAAGGGCGCAAGGCATCAATGCAGATTTGTACCCGGATATTGTCAAAATGAAGAAACAGATATCTTATGCGAACAAGATCGGGGTACCTTTTTCCCTCACCGTAGGTCCGGAAGAAATAGAATCAGGTTGTTATTCGTTAAAGAATATGACCACAGGACAAGTAGATAAATTATCACTGGAAGATATAATGCGCCGTTTGACGAACTGACGCCTATTGTTTGAGATCTGCAACTTGCACCATAGTATTACTGACTTACGCTTTCTTCTCGAATGCCCAAGTATTGAGCAAGACAGGCCGGTTTGCGGCAAACTATCAAACAGGTTGCGCTCCCCTTACCATAACCCTATCGGAACTTGATGACCTGGGAGATATTTCCAGACAGTACATTTATGAAGCCGGTACTCCTGAAACAAGTGACCTCTCGCACACTTACCAACAGCCAGGCACTTATCAGATCGTTCAAATCTTAGGTGTGGATATCGACCCCAAAACCGACACACTTACCGTCGTTGTTCAAGACACTCAGCCTGTCGATTTCGCAATTACGAAGTGTGCTAACAGAGCCATATCCCTTACGATCCAGGATGATTACTACGACAGCTTGATTATTGACCTGCAGGATTCCGTTGTTAGAATTTCCTCCGGTCTCACCACACTGGACTACTCTTACCAATCACTCGGAGTTAAAACCATCGCTGTTCAAGGATTTTTTGCAGAAGGGCCACCCAATTGCCAATTGTCGACGCAAGAGGTAGAAATTACTGATTTCATTAATAATGGCACCATTGACAGCATTGCCATTAGCAGGACCTGCCTCGAAATCGTTGAAGCTTCACTATCGATGAATTTGGACTCCCAACAGATCTACACACTTGAGTACAGTTCTGATGGCGTCAATTTTACCTCGGCGACCGCTGATGTGATCACCTCATCGCTCACCACACCTCCTTTGCCGATAGATCCGACATTCAATCAAATTTGTTTTCGGTTGCAGGCTTTTTCACCCTGTGATTCGGAAGTAGCGACCAGTGACATATTTTGCCAACAGCTAGACTCCTCTACCGACAGCCTCGCATACGCTACCTATAGAGGAAGTGATATTGCCCTCTTTTTCAATGACCTGGGCAGTTCGAATTTCATGGTAGAAAGAACCATCAGAGGTTTTGATCCAGAGGCACTCGGTCCAGTCACCTCCGGATTTACAGATTTTGATATTTCACCTATTCGGGAGTACGAATACAGCCTCTCCTATCAGGATAGCTGTGGTAATCAGATACCTGCATTTGTTTTAGCGCCACCGCACCTTATTCTCAGTGAAACGGCACCCAACGAATACCTGGTGGACTGGGTTGATCCCACTAATGAGTTGGCTTCCCCCGATTCTACTGCGCTGGTTATATATGATGCTGAATCAGCCGCCATCAGGGAAATTGCCGAGATCAGCCGGGGTTCGAGACTGCTATTATCGGAAGATCAGGGAAGAAGGCAAAGAGTGGCCTTACGGCAGCGTTACACACGGACTGAGCTAGACGTTTTTTCCAATACGATCACTTTACAATATGACTATAGAGCCTACCTTCCCGATGCTTTTACGCCCGATAAAGATGGCCTCAATGACATATTAAGAACCTACGGCCTGAGAGCCACCGAGGTGGATTTCCGTGTTTTCAATCGCTGGGGTGAGATTATCCATCGATCAACGGACCCTTTAAACCTATGGAATGGAGAGATCAATGGGGAATCAGCCATTGGTGGTAAATACTTTTACGTGTTGATCTTTGAGAACATTGAGGGTAATAATATCCAGCAGCAAGGTAGTTTTGTACTGATCAGAAACTGATAGGTCTATGTTTGACATGATGAAAATGATGGGTAAAGTGAAAGAACTGCAGGACAAAATGCAGGCGGCCCAATCCGAATTGAATGAAATCACAGCTCAGGGGGAAGCTGGAGCCGGTATGGTAAAGGCAGTCGTGAATGGCAATAAGCAGGTAATACACCTGGAAATAGATCCGTCGCTTGATGCAGAGAAAGACATGGATATATTAAAAGACCTGATTATCGGTGCAGTCAATAACGGTATTAAGGAAGCAGAAACCAAAGCCAAGGAGCACTTAGAGAAAAGCACAGAAGGCCTAATTCCGAATATTCCGGGTTTCGACTTTAATAACATGATCTGATGACCCAGGTCGCTATTGTTGTTCTCAACTACAATGGGCAACATTTTCTGGAAAAGTTCTTACCTGCTTTAATTAGAAATAGTCAACCCTACGAAGTTATAGTCGCTGACAATGCTTCTACCGATGACTCGTTGTTACTGATGCAAGAGCAGTTTCCAACCTGTCGCGTGGTGGAAATTGAAACCAACCAGGGCTTTGCGGGTGGATACAATGAAGCTTTGCGGCGCATTGAAGCCGAATACTACGTGCTAATAAATTCTGACGTAGAAGTGCCACCCGGCTGGTGCCAACCCCTTATCGATTTCCTGCAGGCTCAAGCCGATTATGCCTGCTGTCAACCTAAAATATTGTCCTACACTGATAAAAGTAAATTTGAATATGCAGGCGCGGCGGGTGGATTCCTCGACTTTCTAGGTTATCCATTTTGTCGTGGAAGGATTTTCGACCACCTCGAGACTGACAATGGACAATACAACGAGGTTGCAGAAATCTTCTGGTGTTCCGGGGCATGTATGGCCATCAAAGCACAACTTTTCCATGAAGCTGGCGGATTCGATGGCGACTTCTTCGCGCACATGGAAGAAATTGATCTTTGCTGGAGGTTGCAATTATTGGGCTACAAAAGTGCCTATATCCCGCATAGTGCGGTCTATCACGTTGGTGGCGGCACACTTTCCCGGAACAACCCGAAAAAGACTTATTTGAACTTCAGAAATTGCCTTTCTCTCATCCTCAAAAACATGCCTTTACTTCAATTGGTATGGATTCTACCTGTACGGTTGACGCTAGATATTTTGGCGGCTACGGTCTTCTGGAAAAGTAACTCCTACGCCCACTTCAGGGCTGTTGGTGGGGCTATTCGAGATTTCCTGAAGCAGTCTGCCAGGACATTTCGCAAAAGACAGGCCATTACCAGGTTACGTGCTGTGCGGCTCGTGCCCAGGAGTGTTGTTTTCTCCTACTTTATTCGGGGTAGAAGAACTTACAATCAAATTTTTGGCAACCGATAGCTAGTAATACCATAGCGGGTTGTTCCGCCGCCTAAGCCACTTGCGAAAATTCATAACGAACGCAAGCAACAAATACACCACAACGGGAGACCCCACGGTCAAGAAACTTGAGTAAATAAAAAAAAGTCTTATGCTCGAAGTTGGAATGTCCAACTTCTCTCCAAGCCTCGTACAGACTCCAAAGGCATATTGTTCGAAGAAATCTTGTAAATTTTTCAAATTTTAAAAATTTCGATCGCAAAGATAACGGTAAAGCTCCGTTTTTGTTGAAAGCAGGTATTGCTAAGGTTATTTTTGCCTATTATTGCACAAACTAAAAACGTACTTATCACGCGTATTTGAATGCTAATAAGAAAATCATGATCAGAATGACGAAATTGAGATCCGGAATCGGGTTTATTTTAAGCCTTGCCATCTTGTCAAGCTGTACTTTGAGCAAAATGGTACAACTGGCCGAGCAACAAGATCTTCAGGTAGATCCCGACCCACTTGAGGTTCACGCCGGTTCCGTCCCTTTTACAATGTCCGCAGTTTTGCCACCGAAAATGTTACCCTCAGGCAAAGTATGGACAATTAACACCTTCTACCAGTATGGTGACAAAGAGTTTGAAGTAGGTTCAGTTGAGCTGAAAGCTGACGACTTCCCCAATAGTAGTACTTCCACTTCCCGGAAAAGTGAGGATTTTGAATTCGCCTTTAGGGATGAACTAAACCCTGGTACATTGCTTATCCAAGGTGTAGCTTCCGATCCTAGGAATGGCAAGTCAAAATCGACTGAGAAAATGGAAGTTGCGAAAGGGATAATCACAACCTCACAAGCAGTGAAAGATACTTATCTGGCTGCTTTCGCACAGCATGGTTATAATGATCAAGAGGAGCTTATTCCTACGAATATTGATTTCTACTTCCCACAAGGCAGATCTACATTGGTTTCCAGCCTGTCAACTGATGGAACGTCAAATCGTGACAAGCAAACTAACCTTTCAGCGTTCATTGCCGAGAAAAATGTAACCAGAACAGTAACTATTACGGGTACACACTCTCCTGAAGGTACAGAGAGAATCAACAGCAACCTTTCCCAGGACAGGGCAGAGGCGATTGAGAATTACTATCGTGCACAAATGAATAGGTACGATTATAAAGGAGTAGCTGATTCCATCGAGTTCATCCTCAAGCCTGTGGTTGAAAGCTGGAGAGAATTTCGTAGAGCGCTTGATGACTATGGTAAGCTGTCTGACAGTGAATTACAATCCTATCTAAGTGTGATTGACGGATCAGGAACTTTCGAGGATAAGGAGAAGCAATTGAGGAAACTTCCAAAGTATGATGACGTTTTCGACAATGTTTATCCTACATTGAGAACCGCGAAAACTGAGATTTTGACAGTGAAGCCTAAGAAATCTAACGCAGAGATCGCCGTACTGGCAAAAGGCATATCAGAAGGCGATGTATCAGCAGACACACTTTCCTCGGAAGAATTGTTATTTGCTGGAACGCTAACCCCATCAGCTGACGAAAAAATTGCTATCTACACGGCAGCTACCAAAAAAGATGGTTCTTGGACCGCGCACAATAACTTAGCTGCTGCTCACCTGGAAAAAGCATGGAAGGAAGGAGCAAGTAACCAAGCAGCGGCAGATGCTTTGACCCAGTTGGAGATCGCAGCTAAGAAAAAGGATGCTGCCGAAATACATGCCAACATGGGTGCCGCTTACTTGATGCAGCAAGAGTATGGCCAAGCGTACGAGAGCTTAAATAAAGCTTTAGAATATTCTCCTGGCAATAAACTAAGAACAGGTATCAGTACATTAAAAGGTCTGATTGAGATCAGAATGGCCAAATATGATGACGCGAAATCATCACTTTCTTCTGGTAGAACTGGCGGAAGGGCACTTTTTGATAGAGGTCTTGCTCACTTATTATCTAAGGATTACAGTGCCGCGGATACTTTCTTTGCGGATGCGGCCAATGCAAACGACGCTGTTGCTGCGGATGCTTATTATTATCGTGCGGTGACAGCTGCGAGAAGAAATAATGCAGCGGATGTTACCAGCAACCTGGCAGAGGCAGTCAAGAGAGATTCAAGCCTTAAAGACAAAGCACTAAATGACCTTGAGTTCGCAAACCATGCCAATGCGGTGAGCGAAGGAGTCAAATAAGAATATTACAATCAAGTAATGAAAGCCCTCTGCGAAGAGGGCTTTTCTTTTTTCCAGCCACCCCAATGGTATGTGATACTGAAAAAAGAAATTGTCAGGTGCTTAAGTAATTCAATCGTCAGATGTATTTTCGCACTGTTTTAAGAGAAAATATATGCGAGTAATCCAATTCCGTGAAGCTTTGAGAGAAGCCATGACCGAAGAAATGAGAAAAGATGAGAACATCTTTTTAATGGGTGAAGAGGTGGCTGAATACAATGGAGCATACAAAGTCAGCCAAGGCATGCTTGACGAATTTGGAGAGAAGCGTGTCATTGACACACCTATTACCGAACTGGGATTTGCAGGTATTGGTGTCGGAGCTGCGATGAATGGCCTGAGGCCCATCATTGAGTTCATGACATTCAACTTCTCATTGGTCGCTATCGATCAAGTCATCAATAGCGCTGCCAAGATGATGTCCATGTCCGGCGGGCAATATAGCGTACCCATCGTTTTTAGGGGTCCAACCGGAAATGCTGGTCAGTTGAGCTCGCAGCATTCTCAAAACTTTGAGAACTGGTACGCCAATACACCAGGACTTAAGGTAGTTGTACCATCTAATCCCCACGACGCCAAGGGACTTCTGAAATCATCCATACGAGACGAGGATCCAGTTATTTTCATGGAGTCTGAGTTAATGTATGGAGATAAGGGAGAGGTACCTGAAGAAGAATACACCCTGGAGCTGGGAAAAGCTCACATCGTCAGAGAGGGCGCGGATGTCACGCTCGTATCTTTTGGAAAAATGATGAAGCTAGTCACCGAAGCTTCGGAAGAATTGTCCAAGGAGGGGATTCAAGCGGAGGTTATCGATTTGCGCTCAGTGCGTCCGTTGGACTATCACACCATCATCGAATCAGTTAAAAAGACAAACCGACTGGTAATCGTTGAAGAAGCATGGCCGTTGGCATCTATTTCCACCGATATCAGTCACCAGGTACAACGTCACGCCTTTGATTATCTCGACGCGCCAGTACATCGTGTTAATAGTAGAGATTTACCACTCCCCTACGCCCCCACTTTGATCGAGGAAATACTCCCAAGCGTGAAGAGGACCATCGAGGCGGTAAAAGCAGTGCTATACAGGTAATTTAATTGAGCAAGTTACGGAGAGCCTTTTGGCCGCCCATTTTGTTCATGGTCTTCATCATTTTCCTCATCTGCTCAAATTGCTTGAGCAGTTGATTCACTTCCTGAATTGATGTGCCACTACCATTGGCAATTCGCTGCCTCCTGCTACCATTTAAAATATCGGGATTAGTGCGCTCTTGAGGGGTCATTGACTTGATAATCGCTTCAATCGGCTTTAGCGAATCATCGTCAATGTCTATATCCTTTATGGCCTTACCCACGCCAGGAATCATGCCCATAATGTCCTTCAGGCTCCCCATTTTCTTTATTTGCTCCATCTGAGATAAGAAATCGTCGAACCCAAACTGGTTCTTACGCATTTTCTTGTTGATGCGTCGGGCTTCTTCCTGATCAAATGTTTCTTGCGCCTTCTCCACTAAAGAAACCACATCACCCATGCCGAGGATCCTATTCGCCATCCGATCAGGATGGAAAAGATCCAGTGCGTCCATCTTTTCGCCGGTGCTAATAAATTTTATGGGCTTCTCTACCTGCCTACGTATTGAAAGTGCAGCTCCTCCCCTTGTATCACCATCTAACTTAGTAAGTACCACACCATCAAAGTCTAGCCGTTCATTGAACGTCTGCGCTGTGTTCACGGCATCCTGCCCAGTCATGGCATCAACCACAAAAAGTGTTTCAGAAGGCTTGATGCTTTTCTTAATGGACGCAATCTCCTGCATCATCTCTTCATCAACCGCGAGCCGACCTGCGGTATCTATGATGACGGTCTTTTTGCCATTGGCTTTCGCGTATGCCACCGCGGATTTTGCTATTTCAACCGGATTTTTGTTATCCTCCTCCGTGTAAACCTCTATATCAGTTTGTTCACCTAAAACTTTCAACTGGTCAATCGCCGCCGGTCTGTATACATCACAAGCCGCAAGTAGCACCGTTCGCCCCTGCTTCTTCAAGCTATGTCCGAGCTTTCCAGTAAAGGTGGTCTTACCGGAACCTTGCAAACCCGAAATGAGTATCACATTGGGGCTTCCCTCCAAATTGATAGGTACACTCTGCTCCCCCATCAAAGTGGTGAGCTCTTCTGCGACTATTTTGGTTAGCAACTGACCAGGAGATACGGCAATAAGCACATCCCTTCCCAAGGCTTTTTCTCTGATGTTATCTGTTACCTCCTTGGCAACCTTGAAGTTTACATCAGCGTCTACCAGGGCTCTCCTAATCTCCTTAACCGTACTGGCTACATTTATCTCCGTGATCCTGCCCTGTCCCTTCAGGTTCTTAACCGCTTTATCAAGTTTCGTACTTAAGTTATCAAACATCTGTTTCTAATAAATCGCCAAAATTAGGAATTAAAAACTGCTATTTTGTAACCTTTGGTGCAGAATACAGTATAGTCTATACATTAGTACCTTGTATTACAAAATACCTGATCATGAAAATCCTATCAATTGCCATTTTAGTTTGTTTTGGAGCCCTGTTACCTTCGTCATTGTTAGCCCAGCGGCTGACTGAAGACGACCTCATAGGAACAACCTGGCGCCTGGAAATAGATGTTGATGAGGCCTTGGAAGAAGCTGAGGAAGAAATGGAAGAGGAGGGCAACCTTCTTGGAGAAATTATCTTAAGTGGCGTTTCTGGTATGGTGAGGGGAATTATCAACAACATAGACGTTTACTTCGAGTTTCGGGAAGATGGTGAACTCAAAGTATTTGTGGAAGCCTTTGACGAGGAAGATGTTGACTACACATATTGGCGTATCAATCGTCGAGGTGAATTGATCATCGAAGACAATGAGCACTTCAAAACTGACAATGACGGCTATTGGGTCTACGATGATGGACTGCTAATTCACGAGGATTTTGATGATGACGATGATGACGCAAAGGTATTTCTTGTCAAAATCGACTAAAAATACCTCGTTTAGGGTATTGCATTTATGCAAATAATTGGTTTAGCTTTGAAAATTGTAAGGAATTGAATGATTCTGCACTTTTTTTAAGGACTCAACCGCCCGAGACAATGAAGATTAAAAAAAGTTGGAGCAAGACGATTATTCTGTTTACAGTTTATGTCTTGCTCATGGCATTTTTTGCGACTGAAGAACAAAATATCTTCAAGAAGTTGTTGATACAGAACTTCCACAGCCTTAGTATATATAAGCCCTTCTGATTATTTTTTATTAAGGACGCTTTTCAGATTCGCTGGAGAGTATTGGACAGACTTCAACGTTTTATCATCCGACTTCCTGTACACCAGAAACAACCCCTCTACCTCTTTGTAGTAGGCCTCCGTTCCCTTGGCACCAAAATGAGCTATCGTCGCTTCCGCCTCTTCCCTAGTCTTACAGGCCTTACTCATATTGGAACGCTGAACCTCTTCAAATAATTCCCTGAATTTCCCGCCCATTCCAAACTCTAAAACTGCTCCAGATAAAACGTACTGGATATCGCAAAGTGCATCTGCGATTTCAACCAGGTCATTTTCCGCAATCGCCTGCTCCAATTCTTTAAGTTCTTCAGCTAAAAGTGCTATCCTGAGCTTGCATCGCTCAGGTGAGGGTATTTGTGGCGATTCAAGAACCGGGTGCTGAAATGTCCGGTGAAATGCTGCAACCTGATTGAGAGGATCTATCTTGTCCATTTATACTTTCTGTGTTTATTTTTTACTCTTCTCCTTACGAATTGCCAGCATGAGGGTATAAAAGAAACCTCCTACAATGATGGCAAGAATCAAAATCATACTTAGAAAACTCGTCGTGCTCATACGAAATCATTTGGTATTAAGAACAAATCTCTTGTATAACATAGAATTAAATAAGAGGCCAATAACAATGACCGCAGCCCACTGGGTCACCACCGAAGCATTGCTATAGACATCCATCAGATTCCAATTACCGTTAGCATCAAACCAAGGGTATTCGCTGTATCCTTGTGATAACCACCAGTAGATCAGAAACACAGCCACCACAAGGTTTAGATAAATTGAATACTTAAAATACTGGTCCGGAACCCTGAAATCAGAGTCTTGGTCTATGTAATCAGACTTGAATGAAAGTGGCCCGTACTTGCTTGTCGCAATGAGAATAAACCAGCCCGATAGTATCAAGCCGACTCCCCACACCCAATCCTGGTTATTGAAAAAGTCTAAAGAATATGCAGATGGTAAACCTAATACTACAAAAGAAATGGTTGCGATCCGGACCGCTGCCTTTCTTGTTAAATTGAGTGTGGTCAAATTGCTTATAAACAACTCTATCATTGGCAACAGTGAGCTGAAAGCAGCAAAAAAGAGCGCTAAAAAAAAGACAATCGAAAGCACTCCCCCGCCCGCGAAATTGTCAAACAGTTTAGGGATAATAATGAACGTCAAAGACTGATTGCCGGCCTGAAGAAAGGACAAAGCATCCTGGTCGCTTGCCGATAACGCAAAAACCGCAGGAATGATCGCCATGCCCGCAACAAGAGAAGCTGTATTATTCCCAAAGGCCCCAATAAAGGTGTTCAACGTAATATCTTCTTTCTCTCGACTATAAGACGAAAGTGTCATTAAAAGTCCCCAACCCGCTCCAGTAGACCAAGCGGATTGTGAAAGCGCTTCAATCCAAATCGTCGGCTCAGAAAACAGCTCAGGTTTGATGGTATACATGTATTCCAGTCCCTGCAGTCCATTGGGCATGTTCAGCGCCATTACTGCGATGACGATCAGTAGTCCGAAGAGGCTTGGGATCAATACTTTATTCACCTTTTCCAATCCTCGCTGAATGCCTCGCCCCAAGACAAATACCCCCGTTAGTACTACCAAAATATATAGTGCGATAGTCGCTCCGTTCCTATTGGCAATGGAAGTCCACTGAGACTCTAGGTATCCCGGGTTTGACTGGAGTGTCTCAGATAGTGAAATCCCGGAGAATGCATTTTCGATAGAAATCCCCAGGTACTGAAGTGCCCATGCTGTGACAACCGAGTAATAAAATGCGATTCCCAAGGTGCAGAGCGTCACGAAAAAACCCATCCAGGCATATCGCTCTCCGGCCAAAGCGCCAAAAGACCCGATGACACCTTTCTTGAATTTTTTCCCTATCGAGAACTCGGCCAGCAGCAAAGGGATCGACCAGATGAATAAAAAGACTATCCACAAAAGAATAAAAGTACCCCCGTATTGACCTGCAAGGCGCGGAAACCTCCACAAGTTACCCGCGCCGATGGCCATCCCGAGAGAGGCCAGTACAATCCCCCATCGATTGCTAAAAACTTCCTGATTTGACATTCTACATTTTGGAAAATATCAAATATATGTAAAAGCTTTCAGGGGGTACCTACGGTATCATTCGTCTTTCAATGTTTTTGCCGGGTTCACCAGGGCAGAGGTTATTGTCCGGTGACTAATAGTAACTAAAGCCAACAAAGCTGATACAAAAAACGCTACTACAAAGTAGTTTGGACTAATCGCAATGCTGAACTTAAAATCTTCCAACCAGGATGACAAGACATAAAGTGCAATAGGTGAAGCGAGAACAAAAGCGACGGCCAACAACACCATAATTTCCTTAGAGAAGAGTGTTAAGATACTATAGACTGAAGCCCCCAGCACTTTGCGGACGCCTATTTCCTTCATTTTGTTTTGGGCGATAAATGATATCAACCCATACAACCCGAGGCATCCTATGGCAATGGAAATCAGCGAAAAGAGTTTCATTAATGATGAAATACTTCTCTCGCTACTATAGTTCTCGGAGAGTTGGTCATCGTAAAACTCCCAGAAGCTTACATATTCCGGAAAGACCTGCTCCCAGGATTTATTGAAATGATCCATGGCTTGTTGGAAGCTTCCGGAGGCCGTTTTGAAGGCCACTTCGTAGAAAAATCGAGGTTCATTCAGCAGCAGCACATAATCTAAATCTTCATGCAATGATTTGGTATGGAAATTATCCATAACTCCCACAATCGTTTTCTCACCATTCCAACCCGTGGTTATCTTTTCACCAATGATTTCCGGATATCGTTCCTGGAAGCCCATGAGGTCGGCAATTTTCTTATTGACAACTACCAGGTTGTTACTGTCACTGTCCTGAATACCCCGGCCGGCGAGGATATCAATACCAAAAAACTCCACGAATCGACTATCCACAGGTTTGAAATTACCATGGTAATCATCTTCTGACTTTAACGGTGCATAATTAAAGTTCGAATGTGAACTAGATTGACCCGTAGGTGCGCTCATGGAATAAGTCACATCGACAATGGAAGATGACGTCCGCATCTCCTGCTCGAACCGATCCATCAATTGCTTATCCCGCTCAGGTACGTAGGTTAGAATAATAGCCTCAGTATCGAAACCCAGTTCCTTGTTCAGGAAAAAATCCATCTGGGCCGTGATTATCAGCGTGCCGATAATCATAAACTGGGATATTGCGAACTGGAAAATCACCAGACCCTTACGCAAGGATAAACCTCCGGAATGCGTCTTTGTCGTGATCTTATTTTTCAACGCCATTACCGTGTTCATTCGAGCCAAGAGAAACGAAGGGTACGCCGCTGATAATACAGTAACTAATGTCATCACCAGCAAAAGGAAAATTACTGTAGGTGCATCTGTCAATGGGAACAGTGTTAGCCTGTAGCCTATCACCTCTTCCAGATAAATGAACAACAACTCCCCTATCGCCAGGGAAATCCCCGTTGCCACGAGCGTAATAATAAAAATCTCAGAAAAAAACTGGGCAACCAGTTGAATTCTCGCACCGCCAATGGCCTTCCTGATCCCTACTTCCTTACTGCGATTGGCGGCTTGGGCTGTAGCGAGATTGACGAAATTGATACAAGCTGTGAGTATCAAAAAGATGGCAATAATTGCCAGCGCAAAAATGGATTCTTTCGGCACGTTGTTTCCATAGCTATCATAGTCTTTGCTATAATGTACATCTGAAAGCGGTTGAACATGGTAGACAAGCTCCTGGGACTCCCCTTCTCCGTGATATTTCTCAACGAACTCGGGCAACTTGCTTTCCATGGCCCGGCTATTGAAACCAGAACCGGTCAAGAAGTATGCATTGGTACTGGAACTTACACTGTTCCAAAGGGTACCGTCCCTGTAATAAACATTAGTCGCTCCCTGGGCATCGTACTCCAACAAGATCTTGAATGGCAAACTTGTGTTTTCAGGAAAATCTTCGATTACGCCAATTATGGTATAATTGACCTGATTGTTTTCCTCAATTGTTTCTCCAATGGCTTGATCCGCCTGATCCTTCTCGAGCCCGAACAATTTCTTCATCACCGACGCGGTAATAACTGCTGTTTTGGGCTCGGCCAATGCATTTTCATCGGTACCAGCCAACCATTTCGTATCAAAAATTTTGAAAAACGAAGGTTCGGTATAAACCAAGCCATCATCTATTAAGAACTTCTTATCGATCTCCCCATTAGCAAGGGTATTTATCTGGGCAGAACCTGTATAGTGTGTACGAACAATCTCAACCACTTCAGGAAAGTCCTCTTTCAGTGCACCCGCAAGTGGATGTGGTACTCCCATACCAAAGTCCACACGATCTGGCCGAATATCCTCTGCGACAATGCGATAGACCTGATCAAAGTTCGCATGATGCTTATCATATGCTAACTCATAGTTTATCACTTTGAAGATGACAACCGAACAACCAATACCGAGCGCCAGTCCGACGATATTCAAAATGGCATAAACCCGATTTCTCTTCAGATTTCTTAATCCTGTAATGAAATAGTTCTTAAACATGTCCCTAAAATTTCATTTCTCATCTTCAAGGCAGGTACCACAAAATGAAAACAACTGACTATCAGTCAGTTAAATAAGCAGCCACCTTTTACTATTATCAAACCGTATGCTTTTCAGACAGGTCGATGTTTGTTTTTGATACAAAACACGAGCATTTTCACATTGGTGAAACTAATATGAAGACAGAAGCGAAGATTTTGATTCTGGATGATGATGCTGCCATCTTATCCTCAGCGAAATTATTGTTAAAGCAAAAATACACCTACGTCCAAACCTCTTCTCAACCTTCGGATCTTGCCGCGCTCCTTGCTGAGGTTGATTTCAACATTCTGTTGCTGGACATGAACTTTTCACGCGGAGAAAATGACGGGTCGGAAGGGCTAGAACTTATCCAGCAAAGTCTGGAACGCCACCCGGACCTGGATATCATTGCCATTACTGCTTATGGGGAAATAGATCTAGCCGTGGAAGCCGTCCGGAGGGGTGCGAGGGATTTCATCACCAAGCCCTGGCGAAATGAAAAATTGCTATTAGCTATTGAAAATATACTAGCGCTTGCACTCCCCCAATCTTCAGAACCAGCATCGCTCGGCATAACCGAAACACCCCTGATTGGAGAGTCTCGGGTTTTTCGGGAAACCATGAAAACAATTGAAAAGGTTTCCCCTACCGACGCTAGCATACTCATCCGAGGGGAAAATGGTACGGGCAAGGATCTGGTGGCCCGCGCTATCCATAAATTCTCCAATCGTGCAAGTAAACAATTGGTAAGTATCGATCTAGGCGCTATTAGTGCCAATCTGCTCGAAAGCGAGCTATTTGGGCATAAGAAGGGTGCGTTCACAGATGCAATTGAAGACAAAATTGGCAAGATTACCATGGCCGATGAGAGTACATTATTCCTGGACGAAATCGGCAACCTATCCCTTGTACAACAGTCCAAGTTGTTGACGGTGTTACAAAACAGAATCGTAGAGCCGGTAGGTTCCAATGAGAAAATCCCAGTGGATGTGCGCTTACTCAGTGCAACCAATGCCGACCTGGAAACGATGGTCAACGAGGGCCTATTTCGACAAGACCTACTCTATCGCCTTAACACCATAGAAATAGAGGTGCCCGCCCTTAGACAAAGAGCAGAAGATATTCCGCTGCTTCTTAGTCATTATTTATCGGTGTATAAGAAAAGGTATCAGAAGTCAAAACTTAAAATTGACAAAAGTGCTGTGAACTCCTTGCAATCTTACCATTGGCCTGGTAATGTGCGTGAGCTTGCTCAGGCTGTGGAAAGGGCAGTAATCCTGTCTGATTTTCCTACTTTGACCCTGCAGGATTTCCGACTCCTTCACGACGAAAAGCCAGAAGAGTCTCTCAACCTAAAGGAAATGGAAAAGTCGATGATTCTCAAAGCCCTGGAAAAGAACAAAGGCAACATTACCCACGCGGCACAGGATCTTGGCATAGACCGACTCGCACTTTACAGACGTCTCGAAAAGTATGGTCTTTAACAGATTCTTTGTTCAAATACTCCTTCGGGTGCTTCTACTGGTAGCGACGGTAGTTGGCTTTTCTCAAATATTTCTACGGCCAGATCTATTTTTTACCCAAATCATAGTGGTGGCGATTATCATTGGCCAGATTATGGAGCTCTCAAATTTTGCCAATAAGACCAACACAGAATTGGGCCGGTTTCTTGCTGGAGTTCGCGATGGTGATTTTCAACTCAATTATCAGCGCCAGCAAAAATCCAAGTCCTTCGAAAAGTTATACCGGTCATTCAATGATGTGATTGATACACTTAAAGAACTTGAAACCGAGCGGAACGCTCAAAACGAATTTCTAAATACAATTATCAACCAAATAGGTTTTGGGATTTTGGTTTTTGACGAGAGTCAGGAAATAATTCTAATGAACAACGAAGCAAGTGAATTATTATCCATTCCGAAAGTCAAAAAATGGCGAAACCTTAGGAATCGCAATATTGGTTTCTTGGAGACCCTAGTATCAATCGATCGCACGCAAAATCAGTTGCTTGAGACAACAATCGACGAGGAAAGTCATTACTTCACCGTCAACGTAAACAATATGCGCCTGAGGGACAGACCACTCAAGATCGCATCGTTCCAGAATATTAGGTCCGAGATCAGGCAAAAGGAAATCGAAGCCTGGCACAAACTAATAAGGATTTTGACGCACGAAACCATGAACTCTGTGACCCCTATCGTATCACTAGCTGAAACGATGCAGATGTTGCTCACAAAGGAGGATGGTGATTCACCAAAGCATGTTAAGGATCTGACTGAAGAAAACGTGTTGGACCTCAGGGAGTCGATTCAAACCATCGAGGAACGAGGTGAGGGTATACTCAGGTTTGTGAGCGAATACCGGAAATTAACCCGCATTCCGCAGCCGGAACTCGAGGAGGTAGAGTTCAGCGCATTCTTACAATCTACCTTAAAACTTTACCAACCGGCATTGGATGAAAATAGCGTGGATCTAACTGTCAATGTACCCGAATTTCGAGTGATGATTGACCCGGTACTGATTCAACAGGTGGTCATAAACCTCGTGAAAAATTCCATCGAAGCTTTAAAGGAAACAGAGCAAAAAAGGATAAAAATCGAACTAAGTGGTGATGAAAAGCATCAACGGGTCGTGCAGGTCAGTGATAATGGCCCGGGAATCCCCAAAGAGAAAGCCGATAAGATCTTCATCCCCTTTTACACAACCAAGCAAGAGGGATCGGGTATTGGGCTAAGTGTAAGTAGACAAATAATGAGCCTACACGGCGGGCAGCTCGATTTTAAAAGTATTCCTGGTCAATGGACTACTTTTAGTCTAAAATTCAGTAGTTGAGATGGAAAAAGGAGTCATCAAGGAACTAATTGGCAAAATGCCTCAAGTGGGAAACATCGAATTGATTTCGATTCGCCCCACAAGGCGTGAATTACCCGTCTCTGTTGACAAAGTGAAGGTATCCAAAGAAAATGGACTGGAAGGTGACCATTTTGCCAGTACCTATAGTGCGAAAAGACAGGTTACGCTGATCCAGAAAGAACACCTGGATGCAGTGGCAAATATCCTCGGGAAAGATAAAGTGGACCCGCTCCTTACCCGTCGCAACATCGTTGTTTCGGGGATTAACCTTCTGGCTCTCAAGGATCAGGAATTCAGCCTGGGAGAGTCTATCTTACGAGGTACAGGCTACTGCCATCCCTGTTCCAGGATGGAAGAAAACCTAGGCGAAGGCGGTTACAATGCGATGAGAGGCCATGGTGGCATTACAGCGGAGGTTGTGAAGGATGGGCATGTAAAAACCGGAGATGAGGTAAAACTTTTAGGTTAGCCGCCCCCATGGACCCTACTGACCCAATTGTAAGTATCGTAATCCCTACGAGAAACCGGATCAATTTACTAAAAGAGTGCCTGCAGTCTGTAAAGGCCCAGACCTACCTTCATTATGAAGTAATTGTCGTCGATGATGGCTCCGACGAGAAATCCTGCGCATCATTAAGCAAAATTGCGGGCCAAGACGCTGCGGTTAAGGTTCTGCTGCAATCCCAGCAAAGGGGTGTTTCTGCATGCCGCAATTGGGGATTGAAAGAGGCTACGGGACCCTTCATCCTGTTCCTCGACGATGACGATAGCTTAGCGGAAAGTGCGTTAAGTATTTCAGTAGCGCAATTAAAAGCGCAACCTGAGGCCGACATTGCTGTCCTAAGTTCTCGTTTGCATCCGGACTCAGACAAACAATCCATCGCTTTCCACAATACCCAACAAATATTCAGGCTTCATCCGGATTTTTCTTACAGCACCAATCCCTCGTGGCTCTTGTTGTTCCCTCCCCAGATCAATGCACTCTTGTGTCGGAAAAGTGTTTTCAAAGATCACCATTTCGATGAAAGTCTGTCATTTGGTGAAGACATTGACTTGTGGTGGCGTCTCCTTCAATCAGGAAAAAAGTTTACACCAAGGACTCACCGGGCAACCTCCTTTGTACGCATCCACCTCTCAAATACCCAGCGTTCAATTGATCGTAGAGCGCTTAAGGCATTCCTCAAAAAGCTCCTCACCAAAGTCCCTAAGGATGATAAAAAGTCTCAAGTGGTACTACACTGCAAGATATTTTTGCTGAGCCTGATTTCAGGATCTCTCCACCTTAGCACCATTAAAGGACTTATGCAAAATCCCCTCTGGGCAAGCCGTGTGATCGCTTTGTTGCTTGTCGCGCGAACAAAGGCTTTTCTCCGGTACTATTTCCGGAGGTTAGGGACGACCGGTTAGGGACGGCAGGTCAGGTACTTGCCCTGATACTTCCGCTCTTGCACTAACCGTTCTTAGACACTTTCACAACCGTGCGATACAGGTAGAATAGAATGGCCGCGAGTAATACCAGGCCAAGGTAACTTCCACCAAGGGACTCGTCGAACAAGGCCATATCGAGGCCCATAGACACCAGTAATGCCATCAAGATACCAGTGAGTGCCTCTCCGGTGATCAAGCCTGAAGCCACTAGTAGTCCCGCATTGGAGGCATTAGGCACAAACTCTTGATTCTGAAGCTTTTTGTAGCCCTTTTCCAACACCCAGGCAAGTACACCCCCCAGGAATATAGCCGAATCAAGTTGAAATGGTAGGTAAAGGCCTACAGCCACTGCCAAAACGGGCATCCTGAAATTAGAATTTTTCGATTTGAGCCATTGATCGATGATGATAATCACTACCCCAATCAGTGCGCCGATCGAAATAATATTCCAGGGAAGGCTCCCTCCGAAAATTCCTGTTGCGACACTCATCATCAAGGTAGCCTGTGGAGCCGTAAGCGGGTCAGGATGATCAGGTGTAGGTGTACCTAATCCTTTAGAAGCCAAAAGTAGATTCAATACAGGAGCTATTAACAGTGCCCCGGCTACTACGCCAATCATTTGCATGACCTGCTGATTACGCGGTGTAGCTCCCAGCACATGGCCGGCTTTAAGATCCTGCATATTGTCACCCGCTATGGCAGCAGCACAGGCGACCACAGCGCCAACTAATATGGCACCAGCTGCGCCTCGACTGGGGTCGCTGGAACCGATCAACAACAGCAGCAGCAATGCTGTAGACAAAATAGTAGCAATCGTTACACCTGAAATCGGGTTATTCGAGCTTCCAACCAAACCAGCCATGTATCCAGCCACAGCTGAAAATAAGAAGCCCGCTAGTATCATAACTAAGGCCATGAATAAGGTGACCCCAACTCCTTGGATAATATTTAAATAGATGAAAAACACTGGTACCACCATGATACCAATTCCCAGAAATACCCAGGACATAGGCGTATCTAGCTCTGTCCGCAAAGTCTCCGCCAGCTTGTCGCTTCCCTTTTTAAAGGCTTCTACGCCAGAGGCAAATGCCTGACTCAATGCGCTCCTTAAGCTAAGCAAAGCCCAAAGACCTCCAACCACCATGGAGCCAACACCCAAATAGCGAATCTGACCGCTCCAGAGGGCATTACCTATGGCCTCCGCACTTCCGGCTTCAGGTGCTCCGTTGAGATATACATAAACAGGTATACCGAGATACCAACTTATACAACCACCTAAGAAAACCAAAAAGGCGATATTCAAGCCGACGATGTAACCAACTGCCACCAATGCCGGGGACAGGTTTAGACTGAAATAGGCATAATACTTATTTTGGAATAACACGGCCTTTTCAAACAGACCACTAAAAATATTGAATGCTTCATGCCCCAGTTTGAATACGCCCCCAATCAAACTACCATAGACCAGGTACTTGATGGATTTTCCACCTTTTTCACCGGTTTTCAATACCTCGGCAGTCGCCACGCCTTCTGGAAACATCAGCTTTTCCTTCACGATCAGGGCTTTCCTCAAAGGAATTGTAAATAATACACCAAGTACTCCCCCAGCAATGGCAATGAGTGTGGTTTCCACATAATTGAACTCTTGCCAATAGCCCATGATCACCAGCGCAGGTATGGTGAAAATCACGCCGGCAGCAATGGACTCACCCGCGGAAGCGGCAGTCTGGACCATGTTGTTTTCCAATATGTTGGCGTTCTTGAACGCCTTCAGGATGGCCATGGAAATCACGGCGGCGGGGATGGAAGCCGAGACAGTCAGTCCAGAAAATAAACCAAAATAAGCATTAGCTGCTCCTAAAATCACTGAAAGCAGCGCCCCCAGAATAATAGATCTAAAAGTAAGTTCAGTGAGACGGGTCTCCGGGGAAATATAAGGTTTATCCATTGATGAGGTTATTGTTGGTTAGCAATACCTCCAAAAATGTTGATTAATGTGTTTAAAGAAAAATTTAAGGCGTAAAACGGGCAGTTTTATCTTAATTGGAAAAATCCATATTGCCACTGGAGGTGGTCGCCCGCACCCAAAAGTAGTCCGGCCCCTCCTTGATATACAGGTCTCTATCACTTGACCGAGATCCTACTTCCAGGTCGCCACTTGACGATTCGAGATCAAAATTTAACTGGGAGAGGTCATTGATTAATTCTATTTCTATATCACCAGAACTAGCACGCAACAATAGGTCATCGGTCAGCTCAAGATCGTACCCATCGATATTACCAGATGTAGTCCGGAAGGACATGGCACCCTTTCCTCGGCGCACAGTAATCTCCCCGGAAGTGGTTTTAGCTTCGGCATCACCTTCAAAATCCTCCAATTCGATATCCCCAGAGGTGGCGCCTGTCTGTATGCTACCTCCAATGCCCTTGATTTCCTGATCACCGCTAGTCGTCCGGGCCAAAAGATCGCCAGTAATATCTCGAAGTTCCAAATCGCCACTAGTAGCCTCTACTTCCAGACTACCTCTTACTTTACTTATGGAAATATCACCGCTACTTGCCTCAACATTTAACTCACTTGGAGATATATCGTCGATGTAAATGTCTCCTGAAGAATTGTCAATGGTCAACTCAACATCTGATGGAATCCTTAATTCCAGCTTGGTTCGAAGCTCATTCCAACCCCAACCCCAATTGTTACGTCGGCTATCAACCCGAATTTCGAGATCTGTGCCATCCAAATCTGACAAGATTTCATAATCGCCCTCATCACCTTTCCCTTCGATCACTCCTTTGAAATAGACTTTGTCTCCTGGTTCAACATATACATCACAAAAGGCGCCTTTGACCGTCACGCTTTTGATATTTTCAGCCTCGAACTCTTCGGAAGCTAGAATTTTTTGAGCGGATAGAGAAGTGGCAGCAACCAGACAAAGTACTAATAGAAAGGATCTCATTTTCAAAGTTATTTCTGTTTTTATAATAGATGGTTTTTTTCACAAAAGGTTGCTTTTTCATTGAAAAGAAGATCCACCTTTTCGGTTTGTCGCTCTCCCAACAACAAGGTTCAGGGTTTCTAAGCACCACTCATCCCCCAACTCCGCCATCTAAAAACAACTTTGTCATTTTATTCGTAAATGAATACATTATAATTTAATTCGTAAATGAATAGAATATAAATCATAATATGAAAGGAAGCTATTTAGGGGAATTTCAAGAGATTGTGATGCTATCGGTTTTGTTGTTGCGAAAGGACGCTTATGGTGTTATGATACAAAAACAGATCACTATTTACTCTGGCCGTGACATAAGCCGGGGGGCTTTGCACAGTGCACTCTCACGGCTTGAAGAGAAGGGTTTTCTGCATTCAAGACTCGGTGAAGCCACAAAAGTACGCGGCGGGAAAAGGAAAAAATATTATGAAGTGACTCCCCTGGGCCAACGCGCACTTGATGAGGCAGAGTCAGTAAGAAAAGCTTTACAGACTGCCATATTGAGACCTCAATCCCCCCTGTCATGAACCGGCCGCGCGTCCCTAAATTTTATCAGAACCTGTTCCGTACCTTGTGCCGGGACGAGCTATACGAGGAGTTGGCCGGAGATTTGGAGGAGACTTTCGCCGAAAATGTCTCCCTCCTTGGAAGAAAGGAAGCTTCCAGAATTTACAGAAAGGAAGTGATCAGACTCATACGCCCCTCTGTACTAAAAAATTATTCACTAGCAGCTTCAACTGATTTTTTCATGATAGGTAACTACACAAAAATTGCCCTACGTAATTTGGCGAGGGACAAGGAGCACTCATTCATAAGCATTATCGGCCTTGGCGCGGGACTACTTGCAGCTATCCTGATATTCCAATATGTCAACTTTGAAACCAGTTATGATGGTTTCCACGACCAAAGTCTTGGGAAAATCTACCGGGTGAGTCGCATAAACACCAGCATTGAGACCGGCGAACGAATTCGTCAAAACTCCGATACTTTCCTGGGGTTAAAAAAGGCCATTGATGCCGACATTCCTGAGGTCCTTGCATCTACTCAAGTTACAGGTAGTTTTCTCAACTTTGGGTTCAAAGGCAAAATCTACAATCAGCAGGCAGCGTACTTTACCGATGCGGGCTTTTTCAAATTATTTAATATCCCACTACTAAAAGGCAATCCTAAAAGCCTGAATGAACCTAACCAGGTTTTTGTCTCTTCTTCCTTTGCTAAAACCGTCTTTGGAGACCTGGACCCTGTTGGGCAAACACTAATGTATTACTTCAATGACATTAGGAGCCCACTTTTGGTAAGTGGCGTATTTGAGGATATGCCACAGAACACCCATTTGCAAGCCGATGCCTTGGTGTCTATGCATCGCGCTACCACCGACGCGCTGGAGGCTCGCTGGTTCGGCGACCTGACCTATGAGCAGTTTAAGTGGAGATGGTCCAACTTCCACACCTACGTCCGCGTCATTCCTGGAGCGGATAAGGGCCAGGTTCAATCGAAAATAGATGAGGTTATAGCCAGGAACCGTGGAGACCGGGATGTAGCTGCTGGCCGGAGAAACGCGTCCGTATTACACGCGATTGAAGACTTACATTTTGTGCAGAACTTTAGAAATCAAATCGGCCCGTCTAATAGCAGGCAGGTTATAACTATTTTCAAAATCACTGGTGTACTTGTGGTATTGCTGGCGTGGATCAATTTCGTAAACCTCACTTCCGCCAGGGCGGTAAAAAGGGCTAAGGAAATTGGTATCAGAAAGGTGATGGGGGCCGCCAAACATCAACTTATTACACAATTTCTTCTGGAGTCTCTCATTCTCAATATGGTGGCTTTGTCGTTAGCGGCAGTGGTCATTATTGTCATCACTCCGATCTTCCACGCAACGATCGGAATGGCCGTGTTTGACTATTTGCCGCAATTCGTCAATTTCTGGATAGCCTTTCTCGTAGCATTTATACTTGGGGCACTACTTTCCGGAACCTATCCAGCCCTGGTACTCACTAGATTTCAGCCAGTGGCGGTACTCCACGGAAAATTTGGATATTCCAAGCATGGAAAGCTGCTTAGATCAGGGTTGTTGTTCATACAGTTTGTTGTGGTGCTTGTGATTCTGTCGGGCGTACTGGTTATTAAAGCGCAGGTACAGCACATGCTGGACTATGACATTGGCATGAAAACCGAGTCCATCGCCACCTTGGAAATGCCTCCCGGGTATATGCGGGACACTACCTTCTATACCAAGTTAGAATCATTTGAAGAGGAAGTAAAGTCATGGTCCGGAGTGCAAGATGTGACAGTAGCAACCTTGATCCCTGGCATAAATAATTGGGGTGGTCAAGCCGTGCAAATGACGGGCAAAACCGAGCAAGGGAGCGTTTTTATGTATCGCAATACCGTCGATGAAAACTTCATCGCTTTCCATAAAATGCAATTATTGGCCGGGAGGGATTTTGACGAAAAACTTCAGGGCGACGAACATGCCATCATTGTTAACAGAAAACTGGTAGAGGCCTTTGGTGCTTCGCCTGAAGAAGCCGTAGGTCAAAACATCCTATTCCAGGGTGGAGCGGACCCTTCCAAAATCATTGGTGTTGTCGAGGATTTCTATCCAATGGGTATAAAATTTCCAATAGAGCCGATGATTATCTCGCTTAATGGTTCCGATGAGCGCTATTTCTTGAATATACGGATGCGGTCCGAGGAAATCCGCAGTACAATTTCTTCGTTACAAACTGGATTCGAATCATTTTTCCCTGGGGCCCCATTCAACTTTGAGTTTGCAAACCAGCGCTTCCAGGCCATTTATGAAGGTGACAGGCAATTTCAGACCGTCTTGCGATTCTTTAGTGTGATCGCAATTATCATATCCGGTTTGGGGATTCTGGGTCTTTCCTCATTTTTGATCAACCAAAAACTTAAGGAAGTGAGTATTAGAAAAGTCCTTGGCGCCACCTACCTTCAAATAGTTCGAATTTTCACCAAAGATTACGGGGTGCTTATTGTTAGTTCAGCACTTTGTGGCCTACCGCTGGCTTTTTGGTTTACTCGCAGTTGGCTGGAGAATTTCACTGAGCGAATTCAGCTTAACCTCTGGTATTTTACGTTACCGCTTGTCGCGCTGGGATTGATTGTGGGCCTGATAGTGGCCGCTAAAACCATCAAAGCTACCCTTGCCAACCCATCCGATATATTGCGCAACGAGTAATATATCCGGGGTGGATGTCCGACACTGTCATATCAAGCGGTCAAAATTGGCAAATAGGTCTGTCAATGGACAAAATCCTGGTCGTTTTTCTCTATAGATTGCAGCGCTTTCGGGGCTCCTTCGCCCCATTTGTTTGAAACTAATGAACCATAAATACATGACACGCTTAACGCAATCTATATTGATAGTATTGAGTATTCTCGTCATTTCCTGTTCGACTCCCACGGGACAGGAAGCCGATAATACCGCAACTGAAAGCACCCCACCACCCAGGGAATTACCTGCATCTCTCGATGCTGCTTTCAAAGCCCATGGCGGACTTTCCAACTGGGACAAAATGCGAACATTGGAGTTTGATGTAGCCAAAAGTGAGGTAACCGAACATCACGTCGTAGATCTCAAAAGCCGTAAAGTACTGATCACATCAGAAAACTACCAGGTAGGTTTTGATGGTAAAGACGTCTGGGTAACCCCTGATAGCGCCGCTTTCGATGGCAACGCCAGATTTTATCACAACCTCTACTTTTACTTCTACGCCCTGCCCTACCTTGCGGCAGACCCTGGAGTCAATTATAAGGAGCTAGGCCCGGTTACCGTGAATGGCCAAGAGTACACCAAACTGCTCATGACCTTTAATGAGGATGTCGGAGACTCACCAGATGACCAGTATATCCTTTATTTCGATGAAAATGATCGGCTTGGGCTAATCAATTACTCAGTAACGTACTTCGACAAAAGTCGGGCTACCAGATACAACGCAATTAAATATGAAGATTGGACGCCAGTCAATGGCCTATTGCTGCCGAGAACTTTGGTTGGTTATGTCTGGAAAAATGACTCTTTAACCACCAAAAGGTACGAACGAGAGTTTCAAAATCCCTTGCTTTCTTCCGTAGCAAAAGGTGACAACTTTTATGCCAAGCCTTCTGGTGCTTACGTGAGCGAAAAGGAATGAATGTGGTCAAAAAGGGTGGTGGTAAATCACCACCTTTGACTATCCGACTTTGTTTTTGGTAAGTTCGGCCAACAGTCTCAGCGCTTCCTTCAAATATGGATCCTCGGACAATTTCTGGCGATTCGCCTCATCAGTAAATACCTCTCCATCTTCAATGGTCGTAGAAAGGTCTGCAGGATCGTTCTCGGCATCTAGCGCAGCTTGTCTAACATCGAGATTCAAGGATATATTAGTATCATTATCCCGGTTTCTTATTTCCTCCGTATCCCGTTGCAAGCTTTTTAGGTCCGGGTCAGTGGCCAAATGATCTCTATAGAGCGTCATGAGGTTCTTGCGTAATTCTTCCGAAATTTGATTTGTCTGGCGGAAGTCCGATGATGAAATTTCATCCCATGGCAACGCATTTTCCCTGCTGCTTTCTCCAAAGTCTTCCGCATCGAATGGTGTTGGGAAGATAATATCTGGCACCACACCCAGGCGTTGCGTACTGCTACCCGTCACTCTATAAAATTTTGCAAGCGTCATTTTGACTTGTCCCAATGTCAGGTCACCACTTTTCAAAGCTTCCCGCATCGCTACTAGCTCCGAAACATCCTTGTTAGCTGACTTTCGATACGCAATCATTCGATTCATATAGTTCAATACCGGTCGGCCCAGGTCGATGAGATTTTGCACGGTACCTTTTCCAAAACTGTTCTCACCTACCACTATGCCCCTATTATAATCCTGAATGGCACCGGAGAATATTTCTGAAGCAGAGGCACTGTATCGGTTAACCAGTACCGCGAGAGGTCCATCATAAAAGGTGGTGGCACCATCCTGGTCTTCCAGTACATCGACTGTCTGATCTGAATTCCTTACTTGCACCACGGGGCCTTGTGGCACGAAAAGTCCAGTTAAATCTATAGCCTCCTGCAACGAACCTCCCCCATTGTATCTCAGATCAATCAGCAGCCCGTCCACGCCATCTTCCTGAAGTTCTGTGATCAGTTTGCGCACATCTCGAGTAGTACTCTTATAATCCTGCACACCACGGCTCCGGGCCTCGAAATCAATATAGAAACTCGGAAGGCTGATCACACCCAAGCGAAAGGTCTCATTACCCTCAGAAATGGGTATAACCTCCGCCTTTGCTGACTGCTCTTCCAGTTTAATCATGTCTCTCACGATCCTAATGGTATCGGGCAAGTCAGTGATTTCCTTTTCAGACTGAAGTACAATCAATTTCACGATCGAACCCTTAGGTCCGCGAATTTTCTGAACCACGTCATCCAGTCTCCAACCGATCACATCTTCAAATTCACCATCTTCCCCTTGTGCTACTCCAATAATTCGATCGTCTTTCTTCAACTTTTTTGTCTTGAATGCGGGGCCGCCAGGCACAATGCTGGCGATGAGTGTATAATCCAGTTGTTGCATCAGTCTTGCCCCTATTCCCTCGAGCGACAGACTCATTTCTATTTGAAAATTTTCTTTCGCTATTGGCGAAAAGTAGCTTGTGTGTGGGTCAAAAGCACTCGTGAAGGAATTCATATATAGCTGAAATACATCTTCGCTCTTGTACTGATAGATGGCCTTCTCAACTCGCTGGTATCGATTCATCAGCAACTCCACCGACTTGTCCCATTCCTTGCCCGAAAGTTTCAGGTTGAGTGCCTGATTTTTCAATAGTTGCCTCCACCGATAATTGAGTTCTTCATAGTTGGTGGCCCACTTAATTTTCTCAGCATCGGTTTCATAAGTCTCTTCTTTTTCGAAATCAAAACCTTTCTCAAAAACCTCTTCAATTGTGGAGAGTCTCTTCAGGGACTTTTCCCGATACAGGCCGAACAGCTGGTAAGCAAAATCCAGGTTGCCCATCTGCAGGTCATTGTCAATCTGATATTGGTATCTGGAGAAATAGTCTATTTCCGATTGTAGAAAATAGATCTTATTGGGGTCTAAAGCTGAAATGTAGTTCTCGAAAACTACGTTAGAAATGGAGTCATTAAGCGGTAATTTGCGGTAATGGTACTGATTGAAAAGCGTCAATACTACCATCAAAGAGTTTTCGTGCTCCGGCAATGGTTTCAATACTTCCAACTCTCTGCTTTCCGTTTGAGCACTGGTCTGTAAGCATCCTAAAATAAAACTCAAACCAAACACCCACGCCACATATCTCTTTGCCATAAATAAAGTTTTGTTTTCTCTAAACGAACGAGAACATAAATTAGCTAATAAAAGTAACTCATTTTTTATCAACGGGATAGTCGTTGAGTGAACACACGGTTAACGTGTTGGACGGTAGGTTATTTTTGCTGATCCCAAACCAGAGCTGCAGCTCCAAGAATAGCGGCATTCATATCCATCATCCCACTCGGCTCAATGCTAACCTTACCCTTATAGTAGGGTAAAACCGCCTGTTCAAAGTACTTGATTGTCGGGTCAAATATCCACTTACCTGCCTTGGCTAAACCGCCTAATAGAAATATGGTTTGCGGATGAGAGAAAGCAACAAAATCAGCCAGTTGTTTTCCCAATAACTCGCCGGTATACCGGTACGCTTCTACGGCTATTGGATCACCTTCTTCTGCGGCTTGGGTGATTTCCTCACCATGAATGTCATTGAATGCAATGTCCCGAAACCTACTTGGCTCCAGCGAATCGGCTAATAGCGCGTAAATGGTGCGCTTAATGCCTGTAGATGAAACATAGGCTTCCAGGCACCCGCGACGACCTGTACCACATACTCTACCTCCATGAATCACGGTAATATGACCTAGCTCACCGGCTTGGGCGTCATGCCCATAAATCAATGTCCCATTCGATACAATACCACTTCCCAGACCGGTACCAAGTGTGATCACCATAAAGTCTTTCATACCCGAGGCGTTACCGTAAACCATCTCCCCAATAGCCGCCGCATTGGCATCATTGGTGATGTAAATAGGCAAGTCGTACTTTTTCTTCAACTCCTCGGTAAAGGGTATTACGCCTTTCCAAGACAGGTTTGCTGCATGTTCTATGGTCCCGCGGAAGTAGTTGGCATTGGGCGCACCTACACCTATTCCAACAATTTCTACCTCTTTGTCAACCTTGGTTTTGAGGGCATCTATTTCCTGTGTCAGCCGGTCAAGATAGGTGGCAAAGTCCGGGCTATTCTTTGTCCGGAAATCACTGTGCCCATAAAATGTACCTGCTCTGTCAACCAGTCCTACTTTGGTAAGTGTCCCACCAATATCTATGCCTACCGCAATCTGTTTTGCCATTTGATATGTTCGCTTTTTGTATAAACCCGATAATTAAGTCGCTGACGTAGAGGTTTCTCTATACTTCAGTGTCTTTAACTTGGCTTGGGGTCATTTATGGGCTAAAAAAGTCGTAAATTAGGAATTCTCAAAACTAACCTCTATTATCAGGGTTTACCAGTGATGAAGCGGATTAAGTTGAAATATCTTTTCTTCCTAATTGCTGTGTTGATCTACTCGGGCAGTGAAGCGCAAAAGCTAGTGGAGATCACGACCCCAACGCAGCGGGGTAAAATCACAAAAAAGAAAAAGCAGCGCGTAGGAGTTTGGGAATTCTACGAAAACGGCAGGTTGGTCCTGGAATACGATTATGACGTGGAAAGAGTCATCTTTCAGCGCACGACAGAAGACAGGTCCTACTTCTACCTGGATGACAATGAATGGATTCCTGTAGCACAGTTGGAGGTGTATCCGCGCTACAAAGGGAGTTACCTTCAGTTTTACGAGACCATTTACAAATCTCTCCGTTACCCGAGGAAAGCCCAGGAAAACATGATCGAGGGCATCTCATTTCTCAGTTTCGAAGTAAATGAATCCGGCCAAGCGATAAACCCAGAGATCCATCACAGTATCGGTTATGGGTGCGACGAGGAAATGATGAAAGTTTTTAACAAGACCAAGGACCAGTGGATCGTTGGCGTGAAAGACGGCAAGCCCATACAGACTCGATTCGTAGTGCCTTTTGTTTTCAGTTTCTTTGGCTCTACTTATGTACTCAATATCGATGACGAACTCCCTCCCGCCGCACTACTCGATGGCGTCAATATCACATTGATCAGCAACAAACTGACCAAATAAATGTCCGAATGGTTTTTTCCGATGACGCTTTTACCTGGCGTGGGGCTGCTTATTATGTCTACCTCCAGTCTCTCCATGGGACTGAGCAACGAAATCGCCATGCTTTTAAAAGAGGAAGGCAACCCGATCGTGATCAAGAGAAAAATCAAACAGCTCAGCCGACTCAATCGGAGCCTTACAGCTTTTTACGTTTCTTGTGCTACACTTGTAGTCTCGGGCCTCATCAGCGGACTGGGAAAAGATTATGAGGGGAACTCAAAAATGTGGTCAGAGTTTCTACTTTGGTTTTCCATAGTAAGCATATTTGTTGCATTGACACTCTTAATGATCTACTCGGCCAAAGCGGTGAAAATTAAGAGGGACCAATTCGAGGAGAAATTAAAATGAAAAGAAAACTATTCCTTGGCATATCGATACTGGCTGCAATCATCTCCCTCTACTACAGTCAGATACAAAAAAACTTTGCCATAGAAGCCCAAGCAGAGGCGGTTAAGCTTAGGAAAGAAGTCGAAATAATCCAGGAAAAGGCGGAGGAACAGATAGAAGTAGTCGAACTAGCAAAGGTAAAAGTAGCTGAAGCACGAAACGAACTTGAGAATTGCAAAAACGGTCGGCCATGAAAAAGTTCTGGAATGTAATCCTAATGATCCTCCTGGCTCTTGTTGTTTTCTTCTTTTTCATGGGCAGAAAACATACTAGCGATGCCGTGGGTGCGCAAATCGAAGCATTGAAAATCCGTGATGAAGCCATCAAATGGCAAAAAGAAGCTGAGCGTCAAGGGCAAACAGCTAATGATCTGTCGACCGAGTTAGCCATCATCACATCGGAATTGAAGGAATGCGAGGATGAGCTATGAGTAATTTCAATGTACTTCATTAGAAAATAGAATGAAAAGGTACTGGAAAAATGCCCTTTTGGTCCTCTTGGTTTTGGCGGTAGGTTTCTTCATAGCCCTGGCAAATATTCAAAAGAAATATGCCATTGCAGCTCAGACGGAAGTACATGAGTTGCGTGATCGAGTAGTCAGCTTACAAGAAGAGGCTGAGCGTCAAGAGCAAACAGCCAAGGATTTGTCGACCGAGCTTGCCATTACCAAATCGGAATTGGAAAAATGTGATGATGGGCAATAGTCCCGTGCCTAGTCGGCTCTCGGAAAATGTGATCGCCACCTGCCTGCTTTCGCCCAAACAAATGCTTTTGCACCTGAATAACTTATATTTAACTCAGAAAACCCAGAACACCCGCCATGGCCCATATACGACTTAATTCTTTGCAATGCATCCTCAACGACGAAGTGGATAAGGATGAGGTGTACTTAAAACTAGATGGTAAAAAAATCTGGCCTTCCCACGGTCTGTACAAACAAATAAATTCCGGTGAGACGGTACAAGTCAATGTTCAATTTGAGCATTCCGACGAGCAAATGGAGATAGAGCTGTGGGATTTCGACTACCTCAGCAAAAACGACCACATTGGCACTTTTATAATTGTACCACACGGGGAGCGAGGGAAATTTATGGCCAATATGCGATTACACAAGTCCGACAGTACGGCCAGCTATATTCTGGAATGGCAAGCGGCTGACTAAGAAAAACCTAGCCTTCTTTTTACAAAGACCTGATCCGCATATTGTATTGCGGCGACAAAAAATGCAGTGATCAGTGCATAGATCAATGTTGTTCGGATGTTGCTGATGCCTTCCCATCCCATAAAATACACCAATCCGGCAAAGCCCAAAGCAAGAAACGAAAACACCGCTGCGCCGACCAGCAGCAAGTACTTCCGGTGAGCTACTTCCTCCTTCAATGCGATGGCACCCATCACATTCTTTGCAAAGCTGTCGGGAAGTTCGAATCTGGGTTTTTCTTCCAGTGCTTCTATGATCCGTCGATAACCTGAAGATCTTTCCTGATCTGTTAATTGCTCCTCCATGACTTCTAATGTAACAAAGTTTCTTTTTCCAAATATGGTTCCAAAATATCTTTCAACTTCTTCCGGGCTCGGAAAAGATAGTTTTTTACAGTCCCCTCCGGCATGTCCATGACTTCCATGATTTCCTGATAGGAAAAACCCTCCAGGTGGTAGAATGTTAGGATAGCCTTATATGGTGAAGGCAAGGCTGTTACAGCTTGCTGCACAAATAAGTTGAAATCCGATTTTTCATAGGCCCGGTCCTCCTCTGCGAGATGAAAGGTCGTATTCTCCAGATCCTCGGATTCCTGATACCGTTTATTCTTCTTCAAAAAGTTAATAGCGTGACGATATGCGATTGTCGCGATCCAAGTGCTTAACTTCGATTGAAAATTGAATTCGCCAATTTTCTCATAGACCTTGATAAAAACATCCTGAGCAACCTCCTCACGGTCCATATGATCGTCCACCAGTCGAAACACCACGTGCGCAACCAGCCGCTGATACCTTTTGATCAATTGTTCAAATGCTTGCCTCTCTCCGGCTAGAATGAGCTCTACTAACTTTTTATCGTCCATGAACATCTATTGGACCAACCCCGAAAGAAAAATGTTGCTTCCGCTGCAACATTTTTCCAGGGCACTCCTGTCCTATGGGTAAAATACGATTTTAGAACATTAAAACTCGAAGAAAATGGACGGAGATTTAGCAGAACTTTTGTTGCCTATCGGAGTACTCGGCACGATAGCCGCAGGTATAGGCTACTTCATTAAGACACTAACAGATTATCGCTTGAAGAAAAAACTAATAGAAAAAGGGTTGGTCAACTCTGATGCCGCGGAGTTATTTAAGGATCAGGTCGACAGCAAGTATGGTTCTCTTAAGTGGGGACTGATTATTTTATTTGGTGGTCTTGGATTGATCCTCCTGCATTCCATCGAATATTATAGAGACTCACCACTACCATTCGGAGTATTTGCTGTGTCAGTATCTCTTGGCTTCCTGATCTACTTCGCAATAGCCAACCGGATGTCGAAAAACTAGGCGGAATTCACAAACACAACGACATCAATTTTTCATAGTCGCAATGGACTAAAACTTCATGCAACCTGAAGCCAGGGAAATCCTGGCTTTTTTTATTTGGAGCAATCCTAGTCAACCGTAACCGGAATTGGTTCAGAAAAAATTGGCTTTAACTACCGGAAGTGAATAATATTGCTAATGCTACTTTCGAAGCTCACACCGCACCTGAGTTTCAGAAGTTCTAAAAACACAACCACTTCATGAGATTCAAGCTTAGCATATTACTGGCAATTTCTTTTTTGGTAGCCGGTGCCCAGGACCCCTCTCGATTTGCCGCAGAAATCGAAGAACTATTAGCTAAGACCAAGGACAAACAGGGGGCTGAAGGCATTGTCTTCGCAGGAAGTTCCAGTTTCCGACTATGGGAAAATCTTGAAAGCACTTTTCCTGAAAAGACCATTGTCAATCACGGCTTTGGCGGCTCACAAACCAGTGATCTTATTTGCTTCAGCGCCTTATTGATTGCCAATTATAACCCTTCGAAAATTTTTATCTACGAAGGAGATAATGACTTGGCAGACGGGGATAAGTCGGTGGACATTGTAGTGGCTGATTTCAAAACTTTGCTTCGAGTCATCCGGCGGCGGCTGCCGACAACACCCATCTACATCGTTTCACCGAAGCCTAGCATATCCCGATGGGAGTTGCGTGACCAGTACGTTGAACTGAATTCCGAATTGGCCGCATTGTGCCCAAAGCGAACCGAGGTGACTTTCATCAATGTCTGGGATAAGATGCTAGATGATAAAGGGGAATTAGATGAAAGTCTATTTGCTGATGATGGACTGCATCTTAACGAAACAGGTTACAAAATCTGGGCCGAGGCCATTGCACCTCATATCGACTGAAATTTCTTATTGCGGTGATAATTCCCGATAATAGCGGTAAAGACACACTCCTATGAAGTTCTGCTACCGCTTTTTGTTTTTGTTGGCATTTTTCATCGCTTTCACGAATTCATACGCTCAACAGACTATTGTTGAGTTCATCGGTGAAAGTGACAAGATCTTCTTCGATGGCGTATTTGCTAATTCCGATCTGAAAAAGAAGCTACGGGACGACATAAAAAGTGGCTCTATAACACAGGCCAATTTAACTCCAAAGAGAATCGGCTTGCTTACCATGTATTTGTTTGAGGAGAACTTTCGGAAACGAAAAGCGCATCTGACTTTTATCTACTCGGTGGAAGGCCAAAGCAATTATTTCTATAAGCAACTGGCCAAACCCGCAATTGAGGGGCTTCAAGCTGGTTTTGCCAAGTCGGGGTATGAATTGGTCCTCCCAGCCCAACTATTCAATACCGATGCGAAAAAGGCTGCCCTGGCTTCGGCGCAGGAGGCGATCAACGGGCTCGATGATCCTTTTTTACAGACACTGGAAGCCTACGAAATGACTCCCACCTCGGTGGAAGAACCGTTTGTTTACAGTTTTCTGGAAGAAGGGACTAACGGCTTTGTTGCAGACGAATTAGCGAAACTGGCGAAAGTATTGGGTGTGGACGCCTTGCTCACCGTGCAGTTATCTACACTATATCAGACCAGCACGATTTCTTTCTCGAGTGTCGACTTCATTCTTCACGGCGTAAATGCAGGAGCACCTGAAAATGAACAGGGTTGTGTACTAACATCTTACTCGTTATACCCGGATTTCCCCTACCCGTTTGTTTCTATCAGAAATGCCAAGACTTTCAGCGCCAGGTTTGGTTCTTACCGCAAACTTTTGGAAAGATCTTCGGCAGATTACCTGAATTTCACCAAAGAAACCATCGAAGACCTATTCTAGTCCAAGCCGTTTGCCTTGGTCTCAGTAATCAGCGCAACGGCCCCCTTCGTCAACGAGCTTCTTCAAAAACTCATTGAAATCGTCGGCCTCCAGCAATTCTTCCATGTTGAGATGCAGCCGATATCTCCAATAGTGTTGAGAGATCGCTGGCACGTTAATTCTTTCCTCCTCAGGTAATTGTCGTCGCAATTGGACGTCCATCGCCAGCAGATCCTGCATTGGGAAAATGGCCAACATGCTGGGGGAATGCAAGTGTTGATTGATCACCTCCTTCGCTACCCACGGCTCACAGTAAAAGGGCGCACCATCATCGTGTCCTAATATGTTAGCATAAAATCGCTGGGTTTGGTCTGGATCCTCTTGCCACCACTCCCTTAATGTGGACATGTCGTGGCTACCCGTGCTACAAACACTCATGTAGGGGTTGTCTGCCGGATGCAGAAATTCTCTATCATCATTCGGCATTCGCTGGATCGCAAGGGACAACAAAGCCAATTCATCCATGACTCCCGGAACACTCGACGGAACCATACCCAAATCCTCCCCGCCTATGAGCATGTCCGTTGCCTCTTTAATGGCTGGCAGCTTTTTCAAGGCACTGTCTCTCCAAAACTCATTGTGTCTCCTATAAAAGAAATGAACGTATAACTCATCCAATCTCTTCTTGGTGAGGTCATCCAGTTCCCTGTAAGAATAAGTATTATGAAATGCAATTCTGGGATTCCAGGCTTCGCCATTACTCATCGGCGCCTCAAGCAGTATCACCTCGGTATGCAGGCGATAAAGATTGGAGCGCATCCAGTTGATGAACTCGGCGTTTTCGGGCTGTTCCTTTACTCGCTCATCGAATAGCGCTTTGGTTTTTCGTTGGGTATTCACATAATCCCGCAATTGGTAACAACCCGGTGCGTATTCATCGAGGTAATTATCGAATACATAGTGCGCATGATTGCCAAAGATCTCATAGATCATGTGGGTCCGGATATAAGGCTCCGTAAACCTTGGTTTATCAAAATGGATTCGCCAATCGACAAATTCATTGTTGTGCACCGGTAAAGCAGGATTGAATCTACCCATAATACCTTCAACATGCTCCCAGGGTATTTCCCAAATTCGAAAAAAGCCCAGAATATGATCGATACGGAAGATGTCAAAGTATTCGGACATCTTGACAAGGCGGTCTTTCCACCAAGAGAAGCCATCCTCGGCCATCTTGTCCCAGTTATAGGTAGGGAACCCCCAATTCTGTCCCGATACGGAAAAGTCATCCGGAGGAGCTCCCGCCTGGCAATCCATATTGTACAATTCCGGTTGCACCCAGGCATCCACTGAATTGCGATAAATACCAATGGGAATATCTCCCTTGAGTACCACACCATGTGACCGGGCATAAGCTGATGCCTCGCTCAATTGCCTGTCTAGGTGATACTGGATATAGTAGTGAATTGCGATATCGGAATAGTGTGGTGCCTTCGGACTGGCAAGGGCATCTATTTTCTTATCATCAATTTGTGAGTACTCATCCCAAAGACTAAAGTCCGGTGTTTGGTGCTTGTCCCTGAGGTAACTAAAACAGGCATAGGGGCGTAGCCAATGTGCATTTTTCTGTAAAAACGACTTGAATTCCTTGCTTTCTAGGAATGTGGACTTGTTCTCTTGAAAAATCAGATTGAAAAATTCACTTTTCAATTTCATCACACCCTCATAGTCCACCTCGGACATTTCGTTGAGTTTGGCCGCGGCTTTGTCAATGGCTTTCTGTTTTGCCTGATCCTTTAATCTACCTATTGCGTCCATGTTGGCATACATAGGATGCAAAGCGTGAACGGAGATGGCGGCGTAGGGATAAGAGTCTACCCAAGAGTGCGTAGCGATGGTATCATTGACAGGCAATATCTGGATCACCTTCATACCTGTTTTAACGGACCAATCGACCAGTGGCTTGATGTCTGTAAACTCACCCACCCCAGCACTGTCTTGAGAGCGGAGAGAAAAAACAGGTATGGCCACACCTGCCGACTTCCAATTGCCAACCGGGTAGCGGAAATGTTCATCGGTGATGACAATGGTACTGGCATTGTTGAGGGTATCCGGAAATCGTCGGTTGTCCCCACTTTCCCAAGTGACGATCTGCTTCTTTTTGTGGCTCCAGATAACGTATTTATATTCATCAGGGGAGGAATCTACTGGCACGGATACATCAGCTGACCAGATTGGAAAATCAGCGTCACGCATTAGGTGTACTTTCTTTTCTGTCCAATCGCCCATTGATGACCCACCCCCAAGCACGCCAAAGGAATAATCCTTTCCAATCCTGGGAGCTCGCAACTGGAAGCGTACAACTCGTGCCTTACTTTTATTTTTCCTGGAGCCAGCACTCACTTCCCGATGAAAAAAGGCCCTTTTGAAAGGGGACGTGTACAGCAGAACGTCATGGGCCCGAGCAGATCTCCAAAAATCCTTCACTTCGACCGAATTACTGAATTGAGACGTCCTGAGTTTACGGGCCTCTCCAAATTCGTAAAAGACCGCTTCGGAGTATTCACCTTTCAGGAAATAACGATAGGAAATCTCCTCCTCCTCCAGGTCTAATTCTAAGTACCAGGAGCCTTGATACCCTCCATTCATTGCCAGGGCTTCTCGCTCGTTAAATCCCCCAAGGGACTTAGCAGATCCAATGATGTACAATTTTTGACCCCACTCGGTCTTATACTCTATCTGAAATTTTACTTTCACTTTTATTCTTAAGGATTCTATCCACCAAAAAACCTAGACACTGACAACTTCATCGCTATCCTGCACAAAATTGACCATTGCAGCCGCAATAAGAAAGGAAATACCCGCTATCACCAAAGCATAAATCGCCTGAGAATCATAAAGTCGTTTAACCATTGGGCCTCCAATAACTCCGTTGACAATTTGCGGCATGACAATAAAGAAGTTAAAAATACCCATGTAGATACCCATTTTCCCTGCAGGTATAGCCCCAGCGAGAATAGCATAAGGCATGGACAAGATGCTGGCCCAGGCCACGCCGACCAATACCATGGAGAACAACGTCAGGTACTGATTGGGTGCCAACCAAATCGACAGCATGCCCACACCTCCGCAGATGAGCGCAATACTGTGAGTTCTTTTTCTACCAACTTTGGCTGCTATGGCAGGCAGCAACAAGGCAAAAAGAGCAGAGACGGCATTGTAAACCGTAAACATGACGCCCACCCAATTGCCCGCGTCGTTGTACGTGGCAGAGGAATTATCATCCACAGACGTGCCAAAGACGTGCTGCGCAATAGCGGGAGTACAAAAAACCCACATGGAAAAAAGAGCAAACCACGAAAAAAACTGTACCCAGCCCAGCTGTTTCATGGTCTTAGGCATGCTGGCGAAATCTCTGAAAATCCCAAGGATACTGCCTTCTTCTTCCTGCGGGTCAAGCTGATTGTACTTTGCCAACTCGTCGGGTGGATATTCTTTGGTCTTGCTGACTGTCCAAAGAATCGTGGTAATGAAAACCACCGCTCCGAAGTAAAAACTAAAAATGACATTGTCAGGCACCTGGCCTGGTGCTGCCACCTTCGACACACCAAACCACTCAGCCAACATGTAAGGAAGAAAAGACCCAACCACAGCACCGCCTCCAATGAGTGCTGCCTGCACTGAAAAGCCTTGTGTTCGTTGTTCGGATGGCAGCATGTCGCCTACCAGTGCCCTGAAGGGCTCCATGGAAATGTTGATGGATGCGTCCATGATCATCAGCATACCAGCCCCAACAAACATGGGTGGAATAAAGGCCGCCAATGAACCCGAATTGGGCATTAAGCAGAGTGCGATCGACGCTAAAATTGCACCCACAAGAAAGTAAGGTTTTCTTCGCCCCAGGCTATTCCATGTGCGGTCGCTGTAATGCCCAATTATTGGCTGCACGATGAGGCCGGTGACCGGGGCTGCCAACCAAAACCAGGAAAGATGCTCAACGTCCGCTCCGAAATTTTGAAGAATTCGGCTGGCATTGGCATTCTGAAGTGCAAATCCAAACTGAATACCTAGAAAACCGAAGCTCATGTTCCAGATTTGGGCAGTAGATAATCGGGGTTTTTGCATGTTGTTTCAATTAATTCAAGGAACTACCAACTTATTTCGTGGGCTTTTCCATTCAATTTCTTCTCGAGTATGAAGACAGTTGACTTTTCGACGGTCCCGCCTTCTCCAAAAGCATCAAAGGCAGAAATCGGTTCGAAATAGGAAAAGTCATCGTTTTTTAGTGCTCCTTTTACAGTCTCGTATCCATGAAGTACTAATCGAATCTGCTGAAAGGAACTTTCATAGCTTCCGGTAGCATTGCCAACCACCAGCGAATTCTGACCGTCAAAAGTGAAGGCTGTTACAACGCTTTTTCCGTGCTGATGATCGAGTGTCTTCCCATCATCCTCGTACAACTCATAGCTCGAGCCTGTAGCACCCCGGTAAAGATGTAAAGTCAAAGTGCCGTCATGCTGCTGATCTGTGTATTGTACAAGAGACTGCATCGGCAAAATAGCTCCCGCCTTCACAAACAAGGGCAAACGCTCTATTGGGCAGTCTACATAAACAATGGTATCACCGCGGTGTTTTTCGCCGGAATGCAGATCGTACCAATCACCAGGGGGTAGGTACACTTTGGTGATTTCCTTGGTGCTTTCTACCGGCGCCACCAAAATTGACGGACCGAAAAGGAACTGATTTTGGAAACGGCTGTCGTAGACATGTTCTTCATGCGTGTAATCGAGCGCCAGGCTGCGACTTACGGGCAACCCGGTTAAGGAAGCTTGACGAAAGCAACTGTATAGATAGGGCATCAATCTATACCTTAAATTGATGTAGTTTCTGGAGATCTCCTCCACCTCCTCCCCAAAAGACCAGGGTTCGGCATCTGCGGTATTGACAAAAGTGTGAGCTCTTAGAAAGGGTTGAAAAACGGCAATTGAGAGCCATCTGGCAAAAAGGGACACCTCTGTCCTACCCGCAAATCCCCCCAAATCGTTGCCAGTAAATGGTATCCCTGATAATCCAATAGAGGATACCATACGACAACCAAGTAGCATGTGCTCTTCTGTTGAGACATTATCTCCTGTCCAAAGGATGCCGTATCGTTGAAACCCTGAGTAAGCCGCCCTGGTAATGGTGAAAGTTCTTCGGTTGTCGGCCAGTTTTGCGACCCCTTCTTTGGTAGCTCGAGCCATTTGTGTACCGTACACATTGCGAGCCTCCTTGCTACTGGTGGGGTGTCCGTCATAATCGAACTCCATCAAATTAGGCATAAAATTGCCCCAGGAGGCAATCTCGTTCATATCGTTCCAGAAGCCTTCGACGCCCTGGTCTACCAGCTCTTTAAATTTCTTACCCCACCATTCCCTGACTCGTGGATTGGTGAAGTCCGGGAAATGGCAGGTTCCTGGCCAGACATCCCCACTGTAAAGACCTCCATCCGGGTACTTCACAAAAACATCTTGTTCAAGACCATCGTGATAGGTTGCATATCCCTCTTCTATTTTGACGCCCGGATCTATAATAACGGTGACGTGGAAACCATCCTCGTTGAGCGCCTGGATCATACGCTTCGGATCCGGGAAGCGCTCATTATCCCAGGTAAAGAGCTTGTAGTCCTGCATGTAATGGATATCGTGATAGAGAACATCACAAGGGATCTGCTTGTCACGAAAGGTTTTCGCGACTGTCGTCATTTCATGCTCCGGGTAGTAGCTGTAACGACACTGTTGATAGCCAAGTCCCCACTTGGGAGGAAGCTCCATCCTGCCTGTCAACCACGTATATGCTTCGATAATCTCTGCTACCGTTTCTCCCGAAAAGAGGTAGTAATCCAAGTCACCCCCCTCTGCGGTGAACGATGAAAACCGATGATTGCTAGCACCAAAATTGAAGTGTGACTTATAGGAGTTGTCAAGAAACACCCCGTACACACGCCCACTGTGGATGCCAATATAGAAAGGAATGGTACTGTAAATTGGATCGGTCGCTGAATTGTAACCAAAAGCGTCAGTATTCCAATTTGTAAACCCTTGGCCCCGCTTGTCCAGATTGCCCGTTTTCTCTCCTAGCCCCACAAAGCGTTCTCCCGCTTGCAAGGATTTGTAAGCGGCTACATGATCTCCGTTGAACCCTGCCCCCAGGCCGGGATCATCAGCATTGAGTACCTGACCGGCGGCATTGAACAGCGTAACCCGAAAAGGCTTTTTGTCCAGTTTTAATCGGCCAGCGTTGGTTGAGATGAGGACACTGTCTTCCTGCTCATTGATGGTCACCTCCGAATTCGTGGGCTCCCCGACAACAGCGTAAGAAAAATTTCTGAATTTTTTTTCACGAGTGATGTGAATTCTGAAAATATCGGGACGATATACAGTGATCCTAAAGTCAGCCTCGGGAGTGGTGCCCGTGACCTCTTGTTCCTTGCAAACGATTGTTTCTACTGCATTCAGCGATTTGAACAAATGACCCATTTTTTAGTTTTGAAATAGCTTGAAAAATAGCCAAAAAGAGCGAAATAAGGGCATTTTTAGGGTATCGTCCCGGATCTGGTGTAACGCAAAAAAACGCTTTCCTTACGGAGGAAAAGGTGAATTTGGGAAGTACTGAAATTCGAAATTTACGCGAACAATCCGCAATAGCAGGAGCTTTAACTCTAGCCAATCAGCACGTGAGTTGTCAATGCTCTCAGCAAGCAAACAAAGGGAGTTTCTGAAGCTTGAACTAGCTCGTTTCCTAGCCGTCGTTTCGAGATCGCAAATAGCCTAATCGCCACTATGAGTCTGTTGTATAAAAAGAATGAATGCTACCAAAAGCGGCCTCGACCTGTAAAGCAATAGCCTCAGTCAATATGCAGCAAGTTTAAAAATCTCGATTCATCACAATCACTCCATCTGTATGAGGCCCTTCGCAATCCCTACCAGTAAAATTGATCAATAACGAAGTTTTGTCAAATGTTCCTGACCCGGTGTAATGTCCATTGCATCCTCCCTGGAAGGTTAATAAGACTTGATTGAAAGTGAATTTTACAATTTCCTTCGTCTCCGCATTAATCACAAGCGTAATTCTTCCATCATTCTCAGCTCCGGCTTGAGCCCCATTGCAGCAAGGTTTATACTGACTGGTATAGTAATAGACCCCAGTCAATGTTTCAGCTCCTCCTGAAACAATTTCCATTGAATTCGGATATTTATTATACAAGTTATCACTCCAATGCCCTCTGTATTTTCCTATGAGAGGGTTTACGTCCGTCAGCTCTATGTCAGCAAATTCAGCTGAAAGTAAAAACCTCGAGCTATTCTGAAGGAGAACGCCAATTGCATACGGCCGTCCGTTGGAAATTTCATTACCATTAACATCCCGAATTGATTCCATTTGGGCACGGTAATTAAAAATTTCAGTGTTTGAATTTTGGAATTCCACGCGAGGGTTGATGGCTACGTACCTATCTGTATCAAGGTCTCTTAACCGTTCGCTATCAATATTGTCGAAATCTTCCAGAGGGACTACAAGTAGCCTTATTTCATCAATTTCAAGGCTATTTAAGACAATCTTGAAATAAATGTCTGTCGATGATTCATCGTTTGAAACATCTACTGCTGCTATGTTTTCAACAATATCAGGAACTGCTAATCCCTCATCAGTCGAACATCTAGTAAGGAATTGAGTCACTGTCAGGAGGATAACTATGGTTGCTTTAGTTTTCATTGCGATTCTTCATGGGAATTCTCGGAATACGAATAGAAATAACTTCCAGGCGAGAGAGGTAAACATTTCAAAACTCTTACCTGGTTCACCAGATCGATTAGCCTATTCAGCAGGGAAGGAATGATGTGCTTAGTGTGATGACCATGTGAAAGAAACAGCTAAAGTTCGAGGCCCTTCACCTCAATATTGTCTGGTAAAACTTGCAGTGGTAAAGCGGCAAAGCCGCTTGGTTGGAGCAAACAAAAGGGTACGGTATTACAAAAATCTATTTGCTAACTGCAGTGGAGCGAGACCCGAAATGTAAATTTCGATAATCGGAGGGTGTGATTCCCTCATACTTTTTAAAATTATGTATGAATGAAACTTTGTTGTTGAACCCAGATCTATAGGCGATAACAATGAACTTTTCATTAGGATACTCTCTAATCAAGTGCTTGGCGTGCTCAATCCGGAAATTATTAACCCACTGATTAAACCGGTTGCCAAATTCAACATTTATAACCTGAGATATGACATAAGTGGGAATCCCGGTTCGGACACCCAAGTCGCCTATTTTAAAATCACTTCTCAAAAACAGTTGTTCATCAATAACCAAGCGATTTAGCTTATCCATGAGGGTTTTCGAAAGGGCTTTTGAAAGGGTGAATTCATCTTTTTTTGCCTTCAAGGTCAATTCGTCCATTAAGAACCCCTTATATCCGACATAGTAAATGAAAGATGAACTCATAAGGGATATAAAGTAATCATGCTCAACTCTCAGGAGATCCGTCAATTCTAGGAGCGTATAGATAGTAAACCCTAAGGCGTACATGTAGAGACTAAAAGCTACCGTATTCAACCACCTTGAAACGCTGATTTGGCTTGCAAGGTGTCGATGTATAAGCACCATATAAGCCAGAAGATGCATTACTTGAGTCAAAAGCATGTTTTTCATCAGCCACTCTCCCATTAATATCGAGACTGTACAAATAATCGCAAAAACTAGAGCTGGCAAAAAATGCAGTGCGGTCGAAAAACTAAATCGCTTTGTAGTGATGTACAAATAATAAAGAGGCCCGAGAATGTAGGTCAACGTGTTTGCTAGCAGGATCCAATTTGATATTGCTCCGACCATATTGTTCCAACAAGCGACGTAAAACGCAAGCAGGAGTGAGTATGACAAAACGATTGACGCTAATATATTATGGGATCCTCTTCGATTCTTGAGCAGCAACAGCACGGCAAGAAACAAACCCTGCGCAAAGGCAAACAAAAAGATTAGGGACCAATTGAATTGTTCTAAGTGCATGAAAAGTTCCAACTCATATATAGATGTAAACAAATACCAGATAATAAACCCATAAAATGGGATCATCTCACCGGAATCCAAGCCAACTGGGTTAACAATTGTCAATCTTAACCCTCGAAAGAGGGAATTTGATCCCTTTGCGAGCGAGTGCATATGGAATCGCTAAAACTCCCAATAAAGAATTATGTGAGTTTGATCAGACCAATATGATTTTCGCAAAAAGTTATGAGCTATTCAGTAGGAATTCTTTTGTTTGAGGACGTGGATCTTCTTGATTTTGGTGGTCCATTGGAAGTCTTTTCCCTTTCTAAAGAGGTAGCTCGGGAATGTATATTTGAAGTTTTCACCATTGCACAAACAGTGCAATCAATAAGAACATTTAATGGTCTTCGTGTAATTCCCGATTACGATTTTGACACTCACCCTCCTATAGACATTTTAGTTCTTCCAGGTGGAATAGGTACGAAATCGCAAGCAAAAAATAAAACATCCCAGGATTGGATTCTTAGAAATCACCGACTCTCTCAGGCCACCTTCACTGTTTGCACGGGCTTCCGGTTAATCGCGGGTTTGGGTTTACTAAATAATAGGCCTGCCACCACCCATTGGGATCATCTCAAAGAACTGGAGGCGTCCACTCATAATACAAAAATAGTATCCGACTGCAGGTATGTTGATGACGGTGATATGCTAACCTCGGCAGGAATAAGTGCCGGAATAGACCTATCTCTCTACATAGTCCAAAAATTCTATTCGCATGAACACGCCGAAGGCATTAGAAAATACATGGAGTTCTATTCCGAGCCCGTCAAGATTAGCTAAGATCTTCACCCTCTCAGCAGGTTCGAAATAGCCTGCATCTTCCACAGGCCAAAGCGGGAATATCAGTAGATGCAAACGAGATAGCTCTCCCTCTAAAAACAAAACCTATCTTTGCGGCCGGAGAACATAAAATCATACAAAACCTTATGAAATTCAGACCTGGAGTACTAGCCGGTCAAGAGGTTACCGACCTGTTGAACTACGCAAACGAAAACCAATTTGCACTGCCGGCTGTCAACGTTGTGGGAACTAATTCCATGAATGCGGTAATGGAAACCGCCAGGGCAGTCAACTCACCTGTCATTATTCAATTTTCTAATGGAGGAGCGGCTTTCGTGGCAGGAAAAGGCCTGATTGCCGAAGGTCAGGAGGCCGCAGTTGCCGGGGCTATTGCGGGAGCAAAGCATGTTCATGAAATGGCAGAACGATATGGAGTGACTGTGATCCTTCACACTGACCATTGTGCGAAAAAGCTTTTGCCGTGGATGGACGGGATGATGGATGCCAACGAAAAACACTTCGAGCAAACTGGTAAAGCGCTTTTCTCGTCGCACATGCTTGATCTTTCCGAGGAGCCGATCGAAGAAAACATTGAGATCAGTTCGAAGTACTTCGAAAGGATGAACAAAATAGGGATCACGCTGGAAATCGAACTTGGCGTTACAGGCGGCGAAGAAGACGGTGTGGACAATACCGACATTGACAACTCCAAGTTGTATACACAACCCGAAGAGGTAGCTTACTCTTATGAACATCTGGGGAAAATTGGTGATGCATTTACGGTTGCCGCTGCATTTGGAAACGTGCACGGTGTATACAAGCCCGGAAACGTCAAGTTGACGCCAGTCATCTTGAAAAATTCACAAGACTACATTCAGGAGAAATACGGAACAGGTCACAATCCGGTCAATTTTGTTTTCCACGGTGGTTCTGGGTCCACCACGGAGGAAATCAGGGAAGCAATCTCCTATGGGGCCATCAAAATGAATATCGATACCGACATGCAGTGGGCTACGTGGGAAGGCATCAAGAACTACTATGAAGCCAATCATGGATATCTGCAAGGCCAAATAGGCAACCCGGAAGGTGACGATGTACCAAACAAGAAGTACTACGACCCAAGAAAATGGTTGAGAGAAGGGGAAAAAACCTTCGTAGCCAGGTTGAAAAAGGCATTTGAAGATTTGAATAACATCAACACCAACGCCTGATCAAGAACCACTAGATTTGTTGGCGACCTAAGTACGAAATGGATGTCAACAAAATCGAAAATATTAGCCCTTTCAATAATTGGAGGGGCTTTTTTATTTCAAGCCTGCGCGCCCGAAATGGAAGAGAAAAAGACTGACAAAGTTTTGGAAAAGAAGGAACGGATTGTTCTGTATCAGGTCATGACCAGGTTGTTCGGTAATAAGAACAGTAACAACCAACCGTGGGGAACCATAGCCGAAAACGGTGTGGGCAAGTTCAACGACTTCACACCCAAGGCCCTCAACGAAATCAAGGCCATGGGTTTCACGCACATTTGGTATACGGGCGTGATCGAACATGCGTTATTGACCGATTACTCGTCCTATGGCATCTCACTGGATGATGCTGATGTCGTCAAAGGACGAGCGGGCTCTCCTTATGCCATTAAAGATTATTATGACGTGAACCCCGATCTGGCCGAGTCCGTGCCCGACCGGATGGCCGAGTTTGAAGCACTGGTGGATAGGACTCATGCCGCAGGTCTGAAGATGTTCATCGATTTTGTACCCAACCATGTTGCGAGGCAATATGGCTCGGACGCCAAGCCAGCAGGAGTCGAGGATTTTGGGGTTAATGACAACACACAAGTCGGGTTTGACCCGAATAACAATTTTTACTACGTACCAGGCGAACAATTCGAGGTACCGGAAGGAACAGCTATGGGAGGTGCTCCGCTCAAGTCCGATGATGATCGCTTTGAGGAAAACCCAGCAAAGGCCACGGGCAACGATGTATTTTCGGCGCGGCCAACTATCAATGATTGGTTTGAAACCGTGAAGTTGAATTATGGCGTAGACTACCTCGACAATCGCAAACCTTACTTCGACCCTATTCCAGACACCTGGTTGAAAATGAAAAATATTCTGTCCTATTGGGCAGCCAAAGGGGTTGACGGTTTTCGTTGCGACATGGCAGAGATGGTACCGGTAGAGTTTTGGCAGTGGGTCACCTCTGAATTGAGTCAAGAATTTCCTAACATTCTCTTTCTGGCTGAAATTTATAATCCGCATAACTATCGCAATTACATAGCCGCGGGAGGTTTTGATTACCTCTACGATAAAGTCGAATTATACGACACTTTAAAGCACATCATTCAAAGAAAGGCTTCCACAGACGACCTGACGGTCATTTGGCAAAGACAAGAAGGAATAGGTGACAACATGTTGCGTTTTTTGGAAAACCACGACGAGCAACGCGTGGCCTCACCAGACTTTGCGGGTTCTATGGCCGCGGGTATTCCTATGATGGCGGTGACAGCATTTATGCATCGGGGACCGGTGATGATGTATTTTGGTCAGGAAGTAGGTGAAGCAGGCCAAGGGTTTTCGGGATTCGGAAATGACGATGGCCGCACTACCATATTTGACTATTGGGGAGTCTCAGAGCACCAAAAGTGGATGAATGAGGGAAACTTTGACGGGGGTGGCTTAGACAATGACCAAAAGCAACTGAGAAGTCGATATATCGAGTTACTGAAAAACGTGAATGAATATCCTTCCGTTCGCGAAGGCGGATTCTATGATCTTCACTACGTAAATCGGTCCGATAGTTACCAAGGGTACAGCAACCAGATCTATGCCTTCCTAAGACACCATGCACAAGAGGCGACACTCATTGTGACCAATTTTTCTACAATCGGAGAAGAGGTGCGGATCAAAATACCTGAGGACGCCTGGGACATTTTAGGGATAAAAAAGGACCAGGTCAGCACTGATGGTGAGGTTGAAGTAACTTTCTCAAGGTCATCCACCACAACTTTCGAGCAGGAGAGCGAATTAAAATTTGTGGTTCCTCCCCTCGATTATGTAATCTTGCGGTTGAATTAACACGCCCCATCAATGAACATTGAAAATGTCTCTGTCCTGGGTTCTGGAACCATGGGCAACGGTATTGCACACATCTTTGCACAAAGTGGCTATCAGGTAAACCTGATTGATCTTTCAGAAGAAGCTTTGGCAAAGGCACAACAAACAATCGCAAAGAATCTTGATCGACAGATCAAGAAAGAGCTGATCACCGAGGCAGACAAGGAAGCGACACTGGGGAGAATAAATACCTTTCAATCGGCTGAGGAAGGCGTAAAGAATGCCGACCTTGTCGTGGAAGCTGCTACAGAAAACATGGATATCAAATTGAAGATATTTGAGTCCTTGGACCAGCAAACACCGAAAGAGGCCATTCTAGCTACTAATACTTCCTCCATTTCGATCACAAAGATTGCCTCAGTGACCAATCGCCCTGATAAGGTGATTGGGATGCACTTTATGAATCCTGTACCAGTCATGAAGCTGGTCGAAGTGATCCGGGGTTACGCAACATCTGATGACACAACCCAATTGGTTATGTCCCACAGTGAAAAACTAGGTAAAGTGCCTGTGGAGGTAAATGACTATCCCGGATTCGTTGCCAATAGGATCCTGATGCCAATGATCAATGAGGCGATATACAGTCTTTATGAGGGTGTTGCGGGCGTACAAGAAATTGATACAGTAATGAAATTAGGCATGGCGCATCCTATGGGACCGTTGCATCTCGCAGATTTTATTGGGCTTGATGTTTGCCTTTCTATACTGAATGTTTTGCATGAAGGATTTGGAAATCCTAAATATGCACCGTGTCCTTTATTGAAAAATATGGTCACGGCTGGTTATCTTGGGGTGAAATCCGGGGAAGGGTTCTACGCATACACGCCAGGTTCTAAAGAGCTGGTAGTAAGTAAAATGTTTTCCTAGGTCCGCCTAACGTATGATTTTCGCCAATTGAAGTCGATTCAGAAGATATTCCTTGATGAGCAGGTGATCATTTACGTGATCATCCTGAATACTATTATCCTCTTTGCCATGGGGTTCCCTGGCTTACAAGATTCACTTTTTCTAGAGGGTGTTGACCTAATTTTCACATTATTTTTTGCGCTCGAAGCTTTCTTTAAGATTCGGATGTACGGATGGTACCTCTACAGTCGCAATTCCTGGAATAGGTTTGACTTTTTTCTGGTAGCGATCTCGTTCCCTTCGCTGTTTGCTTTTCTCGCTTTTGTTCCGGATGTATCATTCTTGTTGGTATTCAGAATACTAAGGATTCTCCGGATCCTGCGTTTCCTAAAATTCATTCCTAATATCAAGGAAATGTTTGCGGGGATTCAGCGCGCTTTCAGGGCGTCGATCTTTATTTTAATTGTTCTCTTCATTTACAATTTACTTCTAGCGGTACTTAGTACCTTTCTTTTTGCGGGTATCGCTCCTGAATTTTTTGGCAACCCTATGTTGTCACTTTTTTCAATCTTCCAAATATTTACCGTTGAAGGCTGGAATGACATCCCAAGGGAAATGATTAGTCAGTTGCCTGATGGGTCCATAGCCGGTGCGTTCATCCGGGCTTATTTTGTATTGATCGTATTATCCGGCGGCATTTTCGGGTTTTCGATAGTCAATGCCATCTTCGTAGACGAGATGGTGAAAGACAACAATGACAGCCTTGAGAAAAAGGTAGAGGACCTCCATCGTAAGATAGACAAGCTCCTCAAAGCCCAGAGAAAGGACAAACTCTAATCGACCTTCCGATCGGTCTCCCAACGCTGGATCAGATCCCATTTGTTGCCGTAAAGGTCCTCCCACACGACCACTTTTCCGTAGACCTCTTCACGCGGGGTTTCTGTAAAATGTATGCCATTGTCCAACATCCGCCGGTAATCCTCTTCGAATGTGGTCGTTTCCATAAACAAAAACACCCTACCCCCAGTCTGATTGCCTATGCTAGCGGATTGCCTCTCATTCTTTGCTTTGGAGAGAATAAGACCGGTGCTCGAACCGGAAGGCCGTACCTCCACCCAACGTTTACCACCGCCAAGAGCTATGTCTTTCACTAATTGAAAGCCAACCTTTTCCGTATAAAACGCAATGGCTGCATCGTAATCGTGTACTACCAAAGCTAAAGCCGCGATTTGCTGAGACATTATAAGTATTTGTTAAGAGTTAAAATTTTATACCATATCCAAAGTCTGGAATCCAGGAATTTTGGAGTGTTCCAGGGTTCCCAGTTGAACATCTCCGTGAACTTCCTGTTTTCTTCAAATCGAATGAGGATATGATCGTCTCCGAAGAAAAAGCTCAGCCCCATGGTTACCTGCCTCCGCTGAAAGGCTTCTGTAGAGATTTCGCCCAGGAAAGTCAGCAAGGCATCTGTGTACCCACTCAATTTAGCCTCAGTCTCATCGGCCAGGCTCGGTCGGGAGGAGGGAACGCCGGACCTGAACTTCGGTTTTTCAAAGTGGATCACTCCTTTTGCTGACAATTGAGCAATATCCTGATATTCAATCACATATACTCTTCCGGAAAAAACAGGAACACTTCTTGGAAGATTAGCCTCAACCGTCCTGGTAAGCCTTACCTGAACTTCTTGTAAGGTGTATGCCCCAAGATCGACTTTAAGCAAGTCGCTACCCTCATAGCTGTCAAAGGTTCCGAATAGTGAAGACGCTTTCAAACGCTGCTCCAGGTCCTGGTCTTGCTCAAGGTAGGAAATACCTTGGAGCCTAGCCGCAAGTCCCTGCGCAAGACGAGCCCTGGTGAGAGTAGACAATTCCTGCATCTGGCGATAGTATATGGTAAGGACTACAAATAGACCCAGCGCACCAGCAACGAGCAGGAAGTAGAAAACCCCACCTCGTAAATACCTTGGCACACCCAGGTCCACATACGGGAATAAAAGGCATACGAAAAAGTAAAAGGCAAATACACCCATCATAGGGCGAAACTTCCTGAAAAGATTTTCTCGTAATGTGTCAATTGAAAGGAGTACCGGATGTAACCTCTTATAGGTTTCATCCATATCAAATAAGTCCGAATTCAATGTGTTTTACAATTGCTGAAAAACTTCGATTTAATTTTAAGCTGACCAGACGCAATTTGCCCATTATTTCGACAAAGCCATGCGATATAGGATTTTAGTAGTTTCGTTTCTTTTGATGATCTCTTTGAAAAACACCCAGGCCCAGAGCGACCCTCCCCTGAAAGTAGGTGTGGTGGGATTAGTCCATACCCATGTACATTGGATCTTGGGTAGGGAAAATATCGGTGATATCGCTATTGTGGGCATTGTGGAACCCAATAAAACGTTGGCTATGCAATACAGCAAACAACACGGGTTCAGCATGGATTTGGTCTTCGACAACCTGGAAGAGATGCTGGAAGCAAGCGCACCTGAAGTAGTAACAGATTTTGGAACTATCCGTGGCCACCTGGAAACGGTCAGGATCTGTGCCCCCAAGGGTGTCCATGTCATGGTGGAAAAGCCACTCGCCGTGAGCCTGAAGCATGCAAAGGAAATGGCTAAACTGGCGGAGGAAAACAATATTCACCTACTGACTAACTACGAATCCACCTGGTACCCGACAACTTACAAGAGTCATGAGATGGTAAAGCTGGGCGATCTCGGAGGTATTCGCAAGATTGTAGTGCATGATGGGCACCCGGGCCCCAAGGAGATTGGTGTCAACGAAGAATTTCTTGAGTGGCTAACCGACCCTGTTGAAAATGGAGGCGGCGCAATTACTGATTTTGGTTGCTACGGCGCCAACCTCATAACGCTGCTCCTGGGCAATGAGAAGCCTACTTCGGTACTGGCTGTCACACAGCAAATAAAACCGGAGGTGTATCCGAAAGTGGACGATGAGGCCACCATTATTCTCACTTACCCTAAGGCACAGGGAATAATTCAGGCATCCTGGAACTGGACCTACAATCGCAAGGATATGGAGATCTATGGCACCCGTGGCCTGATTCGCACTATCGATGGACCTACCATGTACACACGCATGGGCAAAGGCAAAGAAAATCGGCTAAACCTCGAACCTGTTGCCTATCCGTTGAATGATCCATTTGCCTATTTCAAAGGGGTGGTCAGAGGTAAGATAGATCCCGGGATATCCTTATCTTCTTTGCCCAACAATATGATTGTCATGGAAATATTGGAAGCGGCCAAGGAATCTGCAAAAACTGGTAAAAGGGTCTATCTGCAGAAATAAAGCACAAGTATCTACTTTATTCCAGCAGTTCAGCAATCGCATTTCTTCTTTTCGATGCAATCCTGTGGGTTGCCCATGCTATCGTAGCTTAAGAAGCACAGATCAGCGATCCTATCATATATTTTCTTTCGAGCACGTTGGACCTTCGAGCGTAAAGTTGGATAAGAAAGACCAAGCTGAATCGCCATAGTCTTTTGGCTCATCCCCTGGAAATCTACCTTTTCAATCAACATTTTCTCTTCAGGAGCAAGACAATCCAAAAATGCATCCAAGCATTTCTCCAGAGAAGAATAAAAGCCTTGTTCCTCTTCCTCAAAGGCGACATCCTGGATCTCGGCAATTTCCAATTTTCTGGTCCGATAGTGATCCACCAGTCTATTGTGGGCGATGGTCAACATCCAGCCTGAAAAATTTTTGATGTTTTCAAAACTCTTTTTTGACTGGAGCATTTTTAGGAAGACGTCCTGGGTCAAGTCCCGGGCGTCCTCCCTGTTTTTAACTCTGTGCTCGAAATAGCGATTTACGAGTTGGTAGTAATTATTTGATTCGACCATCTCCAAGTAGTTTCAGGAGGTAGACGGATTCTTTACAAAAAGATGCAAGAAAGTTGACCGAAAATCACAAAATATTAGTCACGTTGAGGATACTGTTCACATAGAATTATTTTAGCAGCAAAATAGCATTATCATGAGAACCCTCTATTTGGCCCTGGCGGTATTCGCTGTGGCTTGTTCTACCACTCAAGAGAAAACGACATTGAAAAAAGATATGACCGCCCCCATTGCAGAAAAGAAAGATTCGGCTCTCACCTGGCATGGGGATACCCGGTTAGACCCTTACTTCTGGATGCGTCTCACCGATGAGCAAAAGGTGGCCGAAACGCCGGACGTGCAAACAACGAAAGTGCTTGATTACCTGAATGCCGAAAACGACTATACAAATGGTCAAATGAAGGAAACGGAGCAACTGCAAGAAACGCTCTATCAGGAAATGACGGGCAGGCTCCAACAAAATGACGAATCTGTTCCATATCAGAAAAGCGGTTACTGGTATTACAGAAAATTTTCTGAAGGTCAGGAATATCCAATTTATTGCCGAAAAAAGGGTTCCCTGGAGGCTGAGGAGGAAGTTATCCTTGATGTCAATGTAGAAGGAAAAAAGTATGATTATTACAATGCCAGAAGCCTTCGTATTAGTCCAGATAACAAAATCCTCGCCTTTAACGAGGACACACTGAGCAGGCGTATTTACACCGTCCGTTTCAAAAACTTGGAGACAGGTGAATACCTGCCTGATCAGTTGCCCAATTCAGATGGAGATGGAGCCTGGGCAAATGACAATAAGACCTTCTTCTACACAACCAAAAACAAAGTCTCGCTGCTTTCGGAAAAAATTGTTCGGCATACCCTGGGCGATAATCCTGAAAATGATGAGGTAGTTTACCATGAGAAAGACCCCTCCTTTTACATTGGAGTATACAAATCAAAGTCGGATGACTATGTCATTATCTACAACACAAGCACCTTAGTTAGTGACTACCACATCTTAAGGGCTGATAATCCAAATGGGAAATTCCAGCAATTCAGTCCTCGCGATGCCAAGCACGAATACAGCATCGACCATTTTGAGGACAAATTTTATGTTGTCACCAACTGGGATGCCGAAAATTTCCGATTGATGGAAACACCCATCACCGCCACATCAAAGGAAAATTGGAAAGAAGTCATACCCCACCGCAGCGATGTGCTGCTAAGCGACATAGAAGTGTTTGCTGACTACCTGGTCGTCTCGGAGAGGTCCAATGCCCTCAGACACCTGAAAGTGATCAATCAGAAATCACAAGAGGAGCATTACCTTCAATTTGATGAACCTGCTTACGTAGTGTTCTCAAGCACCAATACAGAATTCAACACCACGAAGTTTAGATTTGGATATTCGTCACTAACCACGCCCACTACCATTTATGATTACGATTTGGGGAGTCGCGAGAAAGAAATCAAAAAACGCGATAAGATCGTAGGAGGTCATAACCCAACAGAATACATTTCAGAGCGGATGTTCGCGGAAGCGAGAGATGGCACCCAGGTACCTATTTCTCTTGTTTACAAAAAAGGCACACGACAGGAAGAGGGGGATCCTGCACCACTTCTCTTATACGCCTATGGATCTTACGGGTCCTCTACTGATCCATGGTTCAGTTCCTCTAATCTGAGCTTACTTGACCGAGGATTCATTTACGCTATCGCTCATATCCGAGGTGGTCAGGAGATGGGACGACAATGGTATGAAGATGGCAAAATGTTCAATAAAAAGAATACGTTCTACGATTTTATCGATTGTGCAAATTATCTGATCAACGAGGGCTATACGACTGCAGATCACTTATACGGTTATGGCGGAAGTGCCGGAGGCTTGTTAATTGGAGCGGTTGCCAATATGGCGCCACAGACCTTCAACGGATTAATCGCGGCAGTACCTTTTGTCGATGTAGTGTCTACAATGCTCGATGAAAGTATCCCGCTGACCACCAATGAGTTTGATGAGTGGGGCAACCCTAAGAACCTGGAATCCTATGAATATATGCTCTCTTATTCACCTTATGATCAAGTTTCAGAGCAGGACTACCCTAATTTGTTAGTGACTACCGGCCTTTTTGATTCGCAGGTGCAGTATTGGGAGCCAGCCAAGTGGGTTGCCAAATTGCGCGATAAGAAGACCGATGACAACTTACTATTGCTTCACACGAATATGGAGGCAGGTCATGGTGGATCCTCGGGTAGATTTAAGAGGTATAAGGACAGAGCACTCAACTTTGCCTTCCTGTTGAAGCTGGAGGGTCTGGAAGCGGAATAACCTTAACTTCTACTGCTCAACTCCATCAGGACTGATCCTTTGGGGTTGAGCGTAATTAGCGGTTTCGGAACGATTTGTTGGTCGGCAAGTAGCTGAAAGTCGAAGCGCTTGACAAATGACGCCAGGGCCAATTCCATCTCCATTAAGGCGAATTGCATGCCGATGCAAAGCCTTGGGCCACCACCGAAAGGCAGGTAGGCGAATGGTTCTTGGTCTTTTTCCTTGTCCGGATCAAATCGAGCAGGTCTAAATTCTTCCGGTGCAGGCCAGTAGTCGGGGTTGTGATGAGTCCCATATATATAGCTGATCACCATCGATCCCCGAGGAATTTTACAACCCGCCACTTCATCGTCCCCTAAGGCTACACGATCCGTAATCCAGGCCGGTGGGTACATTCGCATTGACTCTTTGATCACCTGATTGAGATAGGAATTATCTCCACTGGCTACACCCTCCCTGACCCGACCCAACTCCTCCCGGTGCTGAGACAGCAAATAGAGTGTCCAGGTCATGGCATTGGCGGAGGTCTCGTGCCCCGCGACAAACATTACCATCAATTCAAAAAGCAATTGCTGCTCCGTCATAGTCTCACCCGTATCTTCATAGCGAGCATTTAGGAGCATATCAAGTAAATCTGCTTTTGAGTCATTTTGCTGTTTTCGCTCCCGGATGAAAGACATGACCAGATCATTGGATTCATCCACAGCCCGCATCGCCTTTCCAATACTACCAGTGGCCCGAAAGTACCACTCGAGAAAAGGTAAACGGATGAGTTTAATTAGCACATGCTGCGAAAGGTCAACACCCCGCCGGAGCACATCAATTTGACTAGCATTCAGATCCGTTCCCAACAAGGAGCTGGCTACTACGTGAAACGCCAGGGACATCATCTCAGAATGAATATCCACTGTCGGGTTTCGGGAAGCCCTTTCCTCCATTGTATTGTAGTACTCGTCAATTACGGCCTCCATGCCAACGCGAATGCCTTCTATTTTCTGCTTGTGGAATCCAGGTTGAATGAGTCGTCGTTGCTTGAGCCATTCTTTACCTTCCAACGTGAGGAGGCCCCTGCCCAGAAAGGCCGCGAGCTGCTTGGTCTGCATATCGGACTTCTCATAGTTTCTATGGTTCTTTTGTAGAATATGTCTAATAATCTCAGGTCTTGTCGTGAGGATACCCATCTTCTTGTGGCTCAGGTCGGCGCAGTACGGGTCTCCGTATTCCCTGAGGTTCTGATTGAAAACGGACAGTGGGTCCTTCAAAACTCGTGGTAACCTGGACAGAAGCACCCGGTTAGGCACGCGGTTATAACCTCGGCTGTTTTTTGAGGAGTTTTTCATCGAAATGGAAAAGGTAACTGGTTGACATATGCGTCTCTCGGAGACAAAATGAAAGGTAGAATCATTACTATTGAGGATCAATTAAATCACCCCTTTAAGAATAAAAACATGCGGAAATTACTAAGTATTCTCCTCTTACTTCCAACGGCAATCCTCGCACAAAGAGATTGGAGTTCTGTTCAGATTGAGCGTACGGAAGTAAATAATAGAATTTCTTTCCTAGTAGGTAGCGGTGGCAATGTGGGAGTTTTGATTGGAGATGAAGGAGTGATGATTGTGGACGATCAATACGCGCCGCTCAGTGAAAAAATTCAGGCGGCAATCGCAGAGATAAGCTCTGGTCAAATTCGATATACCCTGAACACCCATTACCATGGGGACCATACAGGTGGAAATGAAAACTTTAAAGAAGCAGGCGCCATAGTCGTTGCTCAGGACAATGTACGTGATCGGCTCGGCAAATCATGGACCAACGAAATATTAGGCCGGGATATGGAAGCCAAAAGTGAGTCGTTTTGGCCCGTGATAACTTTTTCCGATGAAATGACATTTCACTTCAATGGCGAAGAGGTAACGCTGATGTATGCCCCCAACGCCCATACAGATGGAGATGCCCTGGTGCATTTCAAAACCAGCAATATCATTCACGCAGGAGACCTGTTTGTAAGATATGGTTACCCATTTATTGATGTTTCGGCAGGAGGTACAATAGACGGCATGATCGCAGCCCAGAAAAAAATACTTTCGCTCTGCGACGACAATACCCAGATCATCCCGGGGCATGGTCAATTGTCAACAAAAAAAGACGTTCAGGAGCTTCTGAATATGCTGGAGGCGACAAAGGCGATTGTCACTAAAGCCAAAGAGAAAGGTGAGACCCTGGAAGATTTGATGGCCAGAGAGCCCCTCCAGGACTTTCACGACCGGTGGAATGGGAGCTTCATCACCTCAGACTTGTTCGTGCAGATCATCTACGAGACAGTAGAATAATCGTAGGCATCGGCACCTACAATGTATATTAAGAAACGAAGTACGCAATTCAACGTAATTTCACTGACACTGTAGTTGCTTAAGGCAATAATTGGTTGCTGACAGAGTTTCAATCAGTGAACTTCACGATTATGCTTCGTAGACATCTTTACCTGACGCTGGCGTTTTTTGTACCCTTCATCGCGTTTTCAAGTGAGCCCGGGACACCCTTCCTTCCCCTCAGTTTTACCGAGGCATTGGAAAGAGCTAAATCCGAAGATAAAATGGTCTTTGTGGATTTTTATGCTACCTGGTGTGGTCCATGCAAATGGATGGATAAGAATGTATTCAATCAGCAGGAGCTTGGGGCGTTAATGAAAGAAGGCTTCATTTCTATCAAGGTGAATGTCGAGGAGCAGGAGTTGGAGCTCGTAAGACAACTCGAGATTCAATCCATCCCTACCTACGGCTTTTTTAATGCCGGAGGCAAGCTGGTGCTTCGGCAGGAAGGAAGTATGGATATGGATTCCTTCGTGAATATGGCGCAATTAGTAGCCAATACCTCTACCTACGTCTCTTCGCCTGATTTGAACCTGTCACGCGAACGTTCTCCGGAAATTGTGTTGGGACTAGTCTCTTCAGAAGACCCTGAAAAAGCACGAAAACTCGCCAAGTCCTATATCAGTGATATTATCCAGGAAGACCCGGGGCTCATCGAGGCTACGTACGAGGATTGGATAATCATCCAGGAATATGTGGCGCCCTCCGAAGAAATGGATCATGAAAGCTTTCAATTATCTGATCTGAACCGGCAATTACTCACAAATGCTGAAGAGATTCTTGAATACAACAGTAGTGTAGACATTGCCAAAGATTACTACGAAAGCACAATTGAATTCACCATCAATCATGCCTCGGAAGAAACATTCAAGTCATTATCCCCCTTGATCAACAGGGCGTATGGCACCCTTTGGAATACTTTCTATGAGGAGAGTTATCCTGCTTCGAGACACGAGCAGTTTAACCTTATCCGTTACTACCTGGCCAAAAACCAAAAGGAATTGTATCTACCTATGATCAGGGACTGGTTAGCCACTTACCACCAAAAAGAGCCATTTTTCCACCGACTGATGGGGATATTGGTTTATGAAAAGTGTCAGGACGAGGATTGCATTCAGACTGCAGAAACCAATCTGCTAGCGGCCACCAAATTGCAGGATGATGGGGAAAACAATCTGGTACTGGCGCTGTTCTACCATGAATCAAAGCAATCCGAGAAGTTGAAAGCGGTAGTTGATAAAGCAGCAGCGCAATTTCAGGATTATGACAACTATCCTTTGTTCCAACAACTAGGTGCTGACCTTTGATCTCATTTCACTCTTTCTCCGTGTTTGATCACCATATCTACGTCCTGAAGGAGGCTGATATACCTGAGTACATCCCCCTTCACGGCAATAATGTCTGCATACTTTCCTTCACTTATCGTTCCATACTCATTATCCACTCCCATCATCTTGGCAGGCCAATAGGTGGCTGCTTTAATTGTATATAATGGATCAAAATCAAACTCATTGACCCATACATCTAATTCATTCCAGGTCGATTGAATATGAAATTTCATGGGGATGCCGCTATCAGTTCCTATCATTAATACCACACCGGCATCCTTCAACTGCTTGACCTTACGTTCGAGTGTAGGTCGCCTACTAGGTGTAAGTTGAAAGTAAGGAAGCCGTTCAGGGTACTTGAATGATTCTCTGATATCGGCAACCACGGAATCGGGTAATCCCATGTGCCAAATATCTGAATCCAGCATTTCAGGATTATCCCGGACATATTCATAATTATAAAGGCCCTCCACCGTAGGTGTCCAATACAAGGGTCCGATATTCATCTGAGCAGTTCGCTCTTTGATCATTTCCATTACATCATCAGGATATTCCGGGGCAGAAGACAGACCCGTATGCTCAAAGCAGTCCACTCCAGCGATCAAGCCCCGGCGAATTTCCTCGGGTCGATGACTATGAGCGACGACAGTCAAGTCGTTTTCATGTGCTTCTTCTACCACGGCACGCACCTCATCCAGAGTCATTTGGTCCTGGTCGATAAGTTTGATGCAATCCACCCCGGCATCGGCAAGTCTCTTTACTTTCTTCCTGGCATCATCGGCACCATTGACTCCCCACCGAAATTGCTCAGTACCCGGGTAGGGTGCTTTTTGGATAAAAGGGCCTGACACATACATGGTCGGGCCGGGTATCTCCCCCCTATTAATACGGTCCCGAACCTCTAAACTCTCCTTGAGGGGCCCGCCCAAATCCCTGGCGCTAGTAACCCCGGCCATCAGCAATTGCTTGGCAGAAGCAGGCATGATAACATTACCAAAAATCGGTGGATAGGTCTTGTCCCAATGACTATAGTTTGCGTGACCATTGATCATGAGGTGCACGTGCATGTCCCATAAACCGGGCATTACGCTCATCCCTTCGGTACTAATGATTTCCGCATCGGCAGGTATGTCTATCTTTCCTACTTGTCCTACTGCTGCGATTTTCTTACCCTCGATGACTATCACGCTATTCCTGATGGGTATGGAACCAAATCCATCAATGAGCGTACCCCCTACAAGTGCCTTCGTCTGGGCCACCCCAACGACTACTGTTAGGGACAGTATTGCAAATGCGACGATTCTGTTCATGGGTCAAGTGTTTATAGCTAATATAGAATCTTTACCTCAACCTAAACAAGGCCGAGATAGTCACCTGAAAGACCCTTGCATCAGGCTCTGGGTACGGTCAGGAAAAATTCGCTACCCTCTCCTACTTCAGTTTCGACCCAAATGGTGCCGTTGATCATATCAAGAAGATCCTTGCAAATCACCAATCCCAGTCCACTTCCACGCTCTCCGAGCGTACCGGGTGCTGAGCCAAGGTTCCTTTTGAACAAATTTGCAACGGTCCCTTCCGCCATACCGGTCCCATAGTCTTTAATGGAAACCATGACCTTGTCTGAAAGCTCTGAGCTTTTAATCAATATCTCACCTCCGGTCGACGAGAACTTAATGGCGTTAGAAATAAGGTTTCTGATAATCGTCTTAAGAATCCTCCGGTCACCAATCGTCTCCTGCTTGGCCGCTAATTCATAGTGAACGCTGATCTGCTTATTGTCGGCCTCCAGCGTCAAATCCTGGCTTGCCTCCTTAATGCACTCTTCAACCATAAAAATCTGCTCGCTCTCCTTGGCCCGCTGGATATCACGGGAGGACCATTGTAGAAGGTCAACTATTTTCTCATAGTTGCTCTTGACTTTGAGGCGCATATCGGGAACTATAGTCTCCAGGTCTTTCGCCGTTGCCATCCGTTTTTCCAGTAGATCCAATATCCCCAATAAGCCCTGTATCGGCGCCTTTAAGTCGTGAGAAACAATGGCTATAAGCCGCGTTTTAAAATCATTAAGCTCCTTGAGTTCCTGCCGTTGACTTTCAATTTCCTCGTTTTTTTGCTCCAATTGCCGGTTGGCGTTGCCAAATAAGACCCTACTTCTGTAAAATACAATTGCTAGTGCGATGGCTAATACGGCAACAGCACAAATCGCTAACATGACGATCTGAAAATTTCGCGATTGCAACTCGCTAATAGCCTTTTCCTTCCTCAATGCCTCCAGCGCATCTTGTGTCTTCTTAACCTGATAAAAATTAAGCCTACTTTGATTTTCATTACTTCGAAGGCTGTCCTGATAGACCGCAGCCTTTCGTTGGAAGGTGTAGGCTTCTTCAAAATGACCCTTTGCAAAAAGCACATTGGCCATAGTACCGGAGGTTTTGGATATTAAATCTTTGGAATCCGTATACTGCGCAAAATCATCCGCTTCCCTGGCCAATTTTTCTGCAATGGCAACTTCTCCATTGTTAAGCATTATTTCGGCTATCAGCTGATTTGCTCTGATAATTCCCCGCTTATCTTGGCGTTTGACGCTTAGCTCTCTGCATCTTTCTACGTAAGGCAGGGCATACTCGAACTGCCCCGCATCGTAGTAAACTTCCGCCATATTAAAGTTGAGGATAGGCGCAACAAAGTTTTCATCTTCCCCCAAAAGGGTCAACGCCTTATCCAAATAAAGAATCGCACTATCAAATTCTCTTAACTCACGGAAAGAATTTCCAATGTTGTTGTAGGACCCCATCACACCAATTGCTCGCCCATTGAGCCCGTAGTTTGTGGCCGCCTGCTTGTAATACTTAATTGCGGTTAGATTATCACCTACTCCGGAATAGAGCGTTCCAATTCTCTTTTGAACATTAGCCAAGAGTAGCGGCACTTCCTCCGAATTCACCAGGCGCTGCACATTATTCAGTTCATCCAAGGCCATACTCAAATCGCCTCGCGACCAATACGCAGACCCCTTCCGATATTTGGCTTCGGCCAATAGCGAGTCACTTTTCTTAAGATTGGCAATGGCGATGGCTCGCTCAGCTAACTCAAGGGACCTGTTGGGATCGCCATAAACTAAAGAGTCTGACGTGGCCAACAATTGCCTAAAGTCTTCCAAATCCTGGGCAATCACCGGCGAGAGGTGAAAAAGTAGAAACAAGAAAGTGGCGAAACGCCAGTAAGAAGTTTTAATATTCATAGCCGTCACATAAAACCTTGGCGAATATTTAAGCGACTGCCAGTAATATTTTCTTTCAATTAGAAAGCACCGGCATATTAGAATACTTTTGGGCAATGGATCAAGGAAATTCGTTCAAAGCAGGATTTATATCGATATTAGGTAGGCCTAATGTCGGTAAGTCAACGCTTATGAACGCACTTACCGGTGAGAGACTCTCTATCATCACCTCCAAAGCACAAACCACCAGGCACCGAATCTTCGGAATTGTAGCTGGCGACGATTATCAGTTGGTTTACAGCGACACACCCGGGGTATTGGACCCCAACTATAAATTACAGGAGGGCATGATGCGATTTGTTAAAGCATCTTTGGAAGACGCGGACATTGTCCTGTTTGTGGTGGAGCTGGGAGAAAAATATGATGATACGTCCTTCATAAAAAAGGTTTTATCCGGATCCCACCACACCATTTTGGTAATCAATAAAATTGACCTGGCCCAAGGCTCGCAATTAACGGACAAAATCGCCTACTGGAAGCAGATGCTTCCTGATATTCCCATCGTAGGCGTCTCAGCGTTGGCAAAGATGAACCTTGACCAACTTTTTCAAGATATTCTGGCTGCTACTCCCAGGCACCCGGCATACTTCCCTATGGATGCCCTTACAGATAAGTCTGAACGATTCTTCGCTGCTGAAATAGTGAGGGAGAAAATTTTTCTCAATTACAAAAAAGAGGTACCATATAGCTGTGAAGTGGTAGTAACCGAGTTTAAGGAAGAAAAGGACATCATACGCATTCGGGCAGAGATCTTCGTTGAACGAAGCAGTCAGAAGGGGATTCTCATTGGCCACCAGGGCGCTTCCCTAAAAAAAGTAGGAATGGAATCAAGAAAGGACATGGAAACGTTTTTCGACAAAAAAGTCTTCCTGGAAACTTATGTGAAAGTGGAAAAAGACTGGCGAAAAAACGACAAGCAACTAAAACGTTTCGGCTATTTATAACTTATCAATTGGCTACCTGATAAAGTAAGGTTACAATACCATTGACAGCCACGGCTCCAGAGACAAAAGCCACCACCAGAATTGAAAATAGTAACAAACCCTTCGTTATGGAGGGTATGTACTTAGTCAATCGAAATAGCTGTTTAGAAAAGATCTGTGGATAATGTGGTGGTGTTTTCATCTGCTGAACCTGGTTATTCGAATCTCCTCTATTTCCAGCAATTTTTGATCTCATTATCGATCATTGGATGCCATTCGTATGTGAACGTGAAAAAATCAGCGATAAACAGTATTATCTAGTAGCTTTGCACGTTCTTCATCCCCAAAATCTTAATAAGAGTTGGCTAATATTCTGGCAATCGTTGGTCGCCCCAATGTGGGCAAATCGACACTTTTCAATCGACTGATAGAAAGAAAGCAGGCCATCATGGACAATGAACCTGGTGTAACCCGGGACCGACACTATGGCTATGGCGAGTGGAATGGCAAAAGCTTCACGGTGATCGATACCGGAGGCTATGTAGAAGGATCCGAGGACATTTTTGAGGATGCCATCAGAAAACAGGTAAAAGAGGCCCTTTTAGAGGCCACCGCTATTGTTTTCATGGTTGATTGCCACGACGGCCTCCACGGTCTGGATCAGGATTTTGCCAATGTTCTCCGAGAGATCGATAAGCCAAAATTTTTGGTAGCCAACAAAGCCGACAATCAGGACAAAGCGCTCATGGCCAATGAATTCTATGCGCTGGGTATCTCCGATCATATTTTCCCTGTTAGTAGCATGACAGGTTCTGGCACCGGTGACTTACTGGACGAGGTGGTAAAAGAGTTTGAAGACGCGCCAGTCGAAGAAAGCGATTTGCCAAAGATTGCTATACTTGGCCGGCCCAACGTCGGTAAATCTTCGTTTGTAAATGCGCTCCTTGGAGAAGAGCGCAGTATCGTTACGGATATTGCCGGCACTACAAGAGACGCTATCAATAGCCGGTACAATTTGTTTGGAAAAGACTTTCTTCTGACTGATACTGCTGGGATCCGTAAGAAATCCAAAGTGCGGGAAGACATTGAATTCTATTCGGTGCTCCGGGCGATTCAGGCTTTGCAGGATAGCGACGTTTGCATTGTCCTGATCGATGCAGAACGGGGACTGGAATCTCAGGACATGAACATTATCAGCCTGGCACATAAATATAAGCGGGGCACAGTTATCATGATCAACAAGTGGGATTTGATCAAAAAAGAGACCAACTCTGCCAAGCAATATGAAGATCAGATCAAGGAAAAATTAGGGCCTCTCCAGTACATACCAGTGGTATTCGCCAGTGTTTTGACCAAGCAGCGCATATTCAAAGTAATTGAGATGGCGCTTGAAGTCTATCAAAGCAAAACAAAAAAGATAAGTACATCCAAGCTGAATGAGGGTATGTTACCCGAAATCGAGCATTATCCGCCACCCGCTGTGAGAGGCAAATACATCAAGATCAAGTATATCACACAACTGCCAACTCAGAACCCAACTTTTGCCTTTTTCTGTAATCACCCAAAGGATATAAAAGAATCTTACGAGAGGTTCCTGACCAACAAATTGAGAGAAAAGTTCGGGTTTCAAGGCGTTCCCATTAGAGTAGTCTTCAGGAAAAAATAGCGTTGAAAAGTAGATCACAGGAAGTTTTCGAACGTTTTGTGCCCTCAGAGGCTGTGGCATACTGCGATAAGATATACAACCACTTTTCATTCGAACTCAAAATCAAAAAGAGCAGGCAGTCCAAGTTTGGAGATTTCAGGTTTGATCCCAGTCGGAAGAAGCAAACAATCACCATCAACAATGACCTCAACGCATATCATTTTCTCATCACTTATTTGCACGAAGTAGCCCACTTACTTACTTATCAGAAGCATGGTCATCGCGTCCAACCACATGGGCAAGAGTGGAAATCAAACTTCAAGAAAGTGCTGAAACCGACGATGAACTCAAAGGTATTTCCTCAAGACCTCCTTGCAGCATTGAATAAGCATTTAGCAAGCCCTAAGGCCACCAGTTGCTCGGATCCGGCACTGTATCAGGCACTGAAAAGGTATGATTTGAATAGCGAAGATGAACTGCTATTGAAGGCCGTCGTACCGGGAGAAACTTTCGAGTTCAACGGTCAATTGTACCGCAAGATCGAGAAGCGAAGAACCAGAAGCGTATGCGAACAAATTGCTACGAAAAAGAAATATTTAATCTCGGAAATAGCGAGTGTTCGACGCCCGGAGACTGATTAGGCAGAAAGCCGTCTCATGACCAATTGCCCGACGAGCGCACAAAAGGAGGCCGGATTCATGGTGCGCCAATTAGTAATCTGCAAGCTACCTCCAAAATTGACGTAGTTGTCGATATTGTAAACACGCATTTCGTCCATTACAAAATCTCTAAAATTCACCGCAGCTATCCAACCCGGAGTTGATTGTCCCAGGTCGTCTACATCCTCAAACCACTCTTCATAATAGCAATCATCACTGCCATGAAAGTTGAAGACATTTTCCCCGATGAGAATGAATTTGGTAATTGATTGAGATACAAAATGATCTATGATATTACGCTTTAGATGCATGATATCATTGTTGATCGCATCGTTCCACTCCCCTATCAACTCTATGACTACCTGCCCTTCTGTGTAATTGGCATACAACACCTTGATATACAAAGTCTCAGAGCCCATAAAATCCCAGCCCGGATCGATATAGTAGCCATAGATAGTCTCCGAATACAGATCATAGTTGTACTCTTTACCATGAAAGGGAGAATTATCATCAGCCGATGATTCATAATACTTTAACCACCTGTAAAATGGCTCGATGGTATGCATGAGACAAATCTCGTGGTTTAATAATAAAAAAAGGCCTCGAACGAGGCCCTTTTCCTTAAAAGAAATCTTAAACTATCAGTTAAAAATATATCTCAAACCGAGCTGCATCTGCCACCTGGCACTCAGCAATCCGGCATCATCCAAATCGCCCCAATAAGGATCCAAAGGCTCCACATCGTTGAATGGATCGAAAGAGTAAGTAGGTATGTTGGTACCATCTCTAAATCCTTCAAACTCTAGCAACTCTATACCCTGGCTTCTGATGTTGTATCGCTTACCCCAGTTGCTATTGATAAAGTTGGTGAAATTGAAAATGTCGAAGGTCAATTGGAAAGTATTTCGCTTGCCATTAGCCATGTCCAGATAAAAATCCTGGATGAATTTCAAATCAATGACACCTTCAAACGGCAACCTGTTTTGGTTTCTTTCAGCATATTCACCTCGATTCTCACTTAGGTAGGGATCATTCTCAATGAATTCATCCAGCAAGGCCCACTGCTGCGCTGCGGTATAGTCATCATTGTCAACCAAGATGATCTCACTCTCATTTCTTGGGATATATACCAGGGCTCGATTACGAGAATCTTCGTTTTGAATGTTTTGTCCACCACCGTAGATGTAGCTGTAGGGAGAACCTGATCGGCCTTCATAGATCATGGAGATTTGTGAAGACATGAATCCTGCATACTCTCTTCTATAGGAAAGATTAGCTAGGATTCTGTGACCCTGCGCAAAATCTGACCTCCAGTTTTCCTCAAAGTTGTTTCGTCCATTCACAGAAAATATACCTCTCCATTGTGAAGAGTTCTGAGAAGAAGTACCGTCAAATACTGAGAATGCATCTCCGTAGGAATAAGAAAGCGAACCAGCGAATCCGTTTTCGATTGGCTTGGTAACAGTCACGGAGACATTATATGAATGACCCAAATCGGTATTGGAACCCAGGATGATACGACCGTAAGTATCATCTACTTCATCCCTTCTGTTAAAAAGAGGCCGGTTATCAGGTGTTCCCTCCAGGTTTCCGATAGAACCTCGCAGGTTTACATTTTGGTATCTAACTGCGTTGATGGTCTTGGTGAAAAGTCCCTCAACAGTCGCTATCAAACCACCAAATCCTAACTTCTGATCAACAGCCAGGTTAGCCTTCCATACCTGCGGGATCTTAAAATCGTCAGCGAACAAGTCAATATCCCCTGAAGGAGAAATGTTACCAGGATTGATAGTGGTCAATACATTACCATCATACACACATCATCAGCATCTATTCCAACAGGTTGGTCGTCCCAATCTCTCAGTCGAAGCGCTTCGTCATTAAGTTGGAAATCCAATACCGTTCCCCTGTTCACACCAGTGTTGTTATATGCTCCACCTGGCCATACCAAAGGCACACGGGAAGTAAAGATTCCCCAGCCACCTCGGACTTGTGTACGCTGATCGTTGAAAACGTCGTAGTTGAATCCGAACCGCGGAGAGAAATAGAATTGTGACGCTATGAAATCACCAGATCGAGCACCTTGAAGGTCATATCCCTCTGCTTCCAGCAATGGAATAGTCTCCGAGTTGAAACTTGCATTGGTAGGTGTATCGTCAAAGGCCTGAATGTCACCTCGAATACCGAAGGTCAATTTCAGATTGTCCATTGCCTGGAACTCATCCTGAATGTAGATACCGAAGAGCGACCCTCCGAATTCTGTACCAGCAATAGATCCATCACCGGTTACATTGTCTCTCAAAGAGTAAGATCTGATATAATCATCAGCAGCTTCTCCAGCGATGAAATCATCGATATTGGATCCGCCATCAGCAGCACCAGCAGTATTGATAGGCGTTGTTCGTTCCCAACCGTAATCTCCGTAGTTGAAAGGAATGAACAGGTTATAAACACTGTAAAATTCCGCATTGAATCCAGCCAGGAAAGTATGCTTTCCTCTGTAATACTCAAAGTTGTTGGTAATGGTGATCACATCTTGATCAAGGGCATTGGCCGTTGAGAAAGTCTCCGAACCAAAGGTGATTCCACCTCTACCATCGTCGATGAATACAGCAGGAAAAGGATTCGAGGGTCCATCATTACTATTGTCGTAAGGATCTCTGTCGTCTCGAACGAGCGTCGCACCAAAAGTGAAATGATTGGACATGTTTGACCCTAACGTACTCTTCAATTCCAATGCAGTTGAGTTAGTCGTCGAATTAAAGAATTCTGAACCGTTTTGGAACCGCAGACCTGAAGCACTGGAATTTCTTACTTCCAAATTTCTTGCCTCAGTGTAAGAGTGTCTGAAAGTCACTTTGTGATTTTCACTGGCATTCCAATCCAGCTTGAACAGCACTTTGTCACTGTCAAGAAAAGCAGTATTGTCCGTGTAGGTGCCTGGATCATAACCGTAGTTATTGTTCAACGCGGTGATCAGTCTGTTGACATCCTCGACGGTCGCATCGCCATCGTAGTTATTGGCCGTGTGCTGAAATGGCTGAGGAGTTTCATCTCGCTGCATCTCCGCACTCAGGAAGAAGAACAATTTATTTTTTACAATGGGTCCGCCAACGCGTACACCAAATGTTTGAGAAGCAAAATCAGGAAGACGAAGTTCTTCAAGATCCTCACCGTCTTCTTGTGGTGTTACACCAGCAAGCTTTTCGTTTCTGAATAGGTAGTAGGCCGAACCTTCTACTTCGTTGCTTCCACTTCGCGTAACCGCACTGATCGAACCACCAGCAAATCCGGATTGCCTCACATCAAACGGCGCAACCGATACATTGAACTGCTCAATCGCATCGAGGGAAATTGGAGTTACGCCGGTCTGTCCACCGTTTGTTCCGGATCCGGCAAGACCAAAAACGTCGTTGTTTACGGCTCCATCCACATAGATCGCATTGTACCGATTGTTTTGACCTCCGATGGAGATGGACAAGCCGTCGTTACCTTCTGTGATGGAAGCTTGAGGAGTAAGTCTTACGAAATCTCCTATGGCCCGACCAACTGTAGGCAGTGTATTGATCGACTCAGTTCCAATGAAGGTCGAAGCACCGGTACGGTTACCATCGAAAATATCACCCTGATTTGCTGAGATCACAACCGCTTCAAGTTCTGTTGTGTTCTCCTCAAGGTTTTCATTGACATTGTACGTTTGACCCAACGTCAGGAAAACATTTTCCCTCGTTTTGGTATCAAAACCAACGAAACTGATCGTCACTGTGTAGGGACCTCCTACATTCATATTTGGCAGTCTGAAGTAACCGTCCACATCTGTGACGTTACCCCATTCTGTTCCAGTAGGCGTGTGTAACGCCCGTACCGTAGCACCAGGTAGGCCTTCACCATTGTTGTCGGTGATCCTTCCTCTCATTGAAGCGGTGGTAGACCCTTGAGCAAGCACTTCGCCTGCTAGTAGTATCACAGCTGCAGAAAGTAATAGTAGAGTTTTTTTCATTTGCTATTAGAATGGAAGATTTAGTTGCTGCAAAACTAAAATTATGGGGGCCGCAAACGTTTTCGGAATAATTAAATTTCCAGGTATTTGTTAATAATTAGATAACGTGAAAAATTTGACAGGCACGGACAATGTAAGTCATTGGAATACAATCGATTGTATTTGTAATTATTCCAGGATATTTATGACTGAAATCAAGTCTAAATCTCATGCGTGAAATGCGATTAATCCATCCAATGGAGAGTTTTGAATATCTCTGACCTGGATTCCGTATTCTGCAGCCTGTCGCTCCAGATGTCCGCGGAAAACCGTAGCGATGGAGCCCACAAAAAATATGGAGTCTATCGATTGACCTTCGACGAAGGTCTGGCAATATGATTTCAAGGCGAAAGTCACAAGTCGGTCAGAGTATTCACATTCTGCCGGATCTCTCAGGTACCTGGAGAATTGGCCAAAAAAACGACCGGTTATATCACGACCATAGGCCTCCTGCAATAGATTTCTATGACCATGATCCGCCTCCAACTTCTTGTGTATGGTCATCGGCAATTGGCGGCGGTAAAAATCTCTCAAAATAATGCGGCCCATGAAGGCGCCACTTCCTTCGTCTCCCAGCAGGAAACCCAGAGAAGGTATTGGCGTTTGATACGTTTTTCCATTGAATTCGGCCAGCGCTGCTCCTGTTCCAAGCATGCCCACCCAACCTGATTCGACTCCAAGCATTCCGCGACAAGCCGCCATGATATCAGTTGCTACTTCAATCTCGGCTTTCTGAAAATGGAGCCTGATCAAGTCAGCCACCGCCTTGCACCTTTCTCCAGTCAGCACACCTGCCCCGTAGAAAAAGACCTGTCTTATACTTTGTCCATAAGATTTCAAGCTTGGAGGAACTTCGAATCCATCGTCGTAAATCGCATTGAACCCTTTCCCGATGTAACTGCTGACATTCTGCGCATCCGCCACTACCCACGCAGTTTTCGTTCCGCCTGCTTCAATGATCAACTTCATCCAACAAACCTACACAATCAAATCGGTCAAAAACCTTGTCGTTGTGAGGTGCATCGGCCAATTCGGCTGTGAGGTCCTGCCCTGCCCAATGCTCATAGTGTCGACCATACCGCCAAAGCGTGCTGTTGCTTACGTTGTAGATCTTGGCTTTAAAGGCGACCCATATTTCTGGTCGGTCTTGGCCATTGCGCAGCGCCAGTTGCGCTCGGGTAAATTTCTTCATTGCAGCGTTACCAGGGTTATGCCGCTTCCACCTCGATCTGCGTGTTCATCGGAGAAGTGGCTTACATTTTTATCTGCCTTGAGATGATTTCGAATGAGTTCCTTCAGAATACCATGACCTTTGCCGTGAAGGATCCTCAACTCGGTAGTACCAAGGATCAAAGCATCATCCAACATCTTGTCTAGCATGGGTAGCACTTCTTCGGCCCTTTTGCCTCTTACATCTAGCTCGTAGGAGAAGTCAGCTCTCCGCTGATTGAGGTCGAGACCCTTTATTTTGGACCTTTGGTCCTTTTTCGCCTGTCGTTTTGAAATAGGAACGAGGCGATCGATTTTCACAAAAGACTTTAACCCACCAAACAGCACCTCCGCCTGCTTCCCCTTCATGGCCAGCACCTCTCCAATCGCTCCATCTTCCCCCAGCCGAACCTGGTCGCCGATAGCCACGGGCGTCTTGATCGGTTCTTTCGTGATCACAGCTTTTTTCTCGGTGCCGATTTGCTTTTTCAAAGCATCCGCACTTTTACTCAAATTTTCCCTTAATTCCTTCGTATGCGTTTTCTCGGCCCCTTTTTCTTTAATCTCTCTGATGGTTTTTTCTACTTCCTTGTTAGCATTTTTTACAATTTGCAGAGCCTCTTTTTTCGCCTCTTTTAAGACCTTTTTTCGGTCCGTCTCCACCATGGCCCTAAGCGCCTCATAATCTTGTCGTAAACTCGCCAATCTGGTACGCTCCTCCTCTATTCCTACATTGGCTTTCTCTAGCTTAGACCGTTCTCGATCCAACTTAGACAACAGCTTATTGTAGTTTACCTGATCGTATCCGATACTCTGCTTGGCTTCTTTCAAAACAGCTTTCTGAATCCCGATTTTTTCGGCTATTTCAAGAGCAAAAGAGTTGCCAGGTTTGCCTATTTCTAACTGAAAAAGCGGCTCCAACCGATCCAGGTCATATCGCATCGCCGCATTGATCAGGCCTGGCGAGCTATCAGCAAATTCCTTGAGGTTGCCATAATGCGTTGTAATGACTCCACGGCACTTTGTTTGGCTGAGTTTATTCAATATCGCCTGGGCAATCGCCCCACCAAACTGCGGCTCAGTACCAGTACCGAACTCGTCGATCAACACCAAAGTGGATTTATCGGCGAACTCGCAGAAGTATTTCATGGCCTGCAAGTGCGAACTGTAGGTACTGAGGTCGTTCTCCAATGATTGAGAATCGCCAATATCTACAAAGAAATTTCTGAAAACTCCAAACTCAGATTCTTCCGATACAGGTACAGGAAACCCACATTGCAGGGCATATTGTAGTATTCCTGCGGTTTTCAGGGCGACCGATTTACCACCAGCGTTGGGTCCCGATATTACAACTATTCGCTGGTCACCGCTCCAGGAAATTGTCAATGGCACAGTTGCTTTTTTCAGGGACTGGTTCTTGTGCCAGAGGACCGGATGGAATCCATTGATAATAGCGGTCTTTGACTGGTTAATGACCCGGGGGACCTCACAGGCAAAATCTCGTGCGAAAAGCGCCTTGGCTACGATAAAGTCGATGCGTATGACGAAATCGTTCCCTTGCCGCAGGTCTTGCAGCCGTTCCCTGATCCGATCGGCCAAAGCTGTCAGGATTTTGACGATTTCTCGCTGCTCCTGGTAGGTCAATTCCCTTACCTGATTATTCAGGTCCAACACCTCCGTTGGCTCCATGAACACCGTTTGTCCTGTCGAGGATTCATCGTGGATAAAACCAGGCAGTTTCCGCTTATATTCCGCCTTGACCGGAATCACCAGGCGGCCACCCCTAATTGTGACGGTACCCTCATCGTCCGTGAACTCTTCCTTTTTGGAGCGATCCAGGATTTTTTGAATACTTTTTCTGACTTGCCGCTCCGCGGCAAATCTGCTTCTTCGGATTTCTGTAAGTTCCGGCGTGGCATTGTCCCTCACTTCACCTCGCTCATCAATTTTGCTGTCGATCTCACCCACCAGGTCATTGTCTGTTACGAAACCAAGCGCAAGCTTGACAAGTTGAGGATACTCCTTTTGTCGCTTCTTCAGAAATACCGACCAGTCGTTCATCGCCACCAGTCCACTTTTTAGTACTGACAGATCCTCTCCGGTCAGGAAGGTCCCCCCCGCAAAAAGCTTTTTCAGGAAAGGAGCCAGATCCGTGAAGGATCGTGAACCTGGCTTTTCATCTGATCCAAGTAGCCGGATCATCTCTCGAGTTTGATCAAGAAACTGGACCAGGGTCTCAAACTTGGTTATGGGTTTGGCCGTCAGTACCCTTTCGGCGGCAAGTTCAGTGGCGCATTGCGCGCTTATAAACTTTTTTACCTGATCGATCTCCAATCGTTCCTCGATGCCCTCGGGATAGGTCAGCATCAGTCTATGTTTCTGTTTTTCGCCCGCAAGCTCAGGCTATCAACAACGGTCTCGTAAATGGAATTTAAGTCTCCTGGTCGATTGAGATAATACTGCATAGTAGCGTCGTATTGCGCTTTGTCAATTTGCATCCGCTCGAATAAAATTGCTTCGTAGTGGTCGTACAAGGCCTGGGAACTATCCTTTCTGGAAAGGAAGTTGTCAACTTTCGCTTCCAAAAGATGGACCTGGATCAAAACATCTACTATATCTTCTCTTGGTAAGAGGTTCTCCGGTGGTTCCTCTTCACTGACACATGCAACCAGTAGGCCGGCAACTAAAATTGATTTTATCAAATGTGTCAGTTTTCCGTACATCCAAAGTAGGTGTTAAAAATTGTTATCAAAGATTCCGATACTGGAAAAACCCGCAGTTCGGGGAAATAATATTACGAAGTACCTATAATTTTGATGCCGCAAAATTACCTTGAATGAAGGAAATCCTCAAAAAGCTCAGGCGGTATGAAATACGGGTAAGAAAAGCTGTAACCTCTCATATGCAGGGAGATTTTCAGTCGATCTTCAAGGGCTCCGGGTTGGAATTTGATGACGTACGCGCGTACCAGTATGGTGATGACATAAGGACCATCGACTGGAATGTTACTGCCAAAGGTCATGGTACCTTCGTCAAAACTTTTAAGGAGGAAAAGGAGCAAACGGTCTTTTTCATTCTAGATGTTTCAGCCTCCCAGGAGATCGGCAAGGATGGAGCACAGAAGATAGATATTGGGAAGGAAATCACGGCATTACTTGCTTTTTCAGCCATAAAGGAAAGTAGTCAGGTTGGACTGCTCTGTTATTCCGATCGAAAGGAAAAATACATCAAACCCGGAAAGGGTAATAGACATGGATACGAGATATTCAGTTCACTTTTCTCACTGAAACCCACCAGTAAAAAAACAAATCTGGATGCAGCAATAAAGTTTGGTCTCGACCTACTCAAAAGGCGAAGTATTATCTTCCTCGTCTCGGACTTTGTTGATGAGGATTATATACACAGTCTGAAAGGCATGGGCCGCAAGCATGACCTGATTATCGTCCATTTATTTGATCAACGCGAGGCTTCTTTTCCCAATCTTGGCATTGTGCCCTTGTATGAAAAGGAAGCTGGCAAGAACATTTGGGTGAATACCGCATCCCCGGGCTTTAAAAATATGTTCGATAAAAATTATACCAAAAGCAGAGAACAATTGGCCCGCTTTTGCCGTCGAAATGATGTCAACTACCTACCTATCGACACTAGCGAGGATTATGTGCCTAAACTGATAAAACTCTTTGCGATCAGAAACAGTAAACGTGTCCAGAAAGTTGGTTAGCATGAGATTGATTGTATTATCGCTTCTGCTGAGTATTTCAAGCGTTGGCCGCACGCAGCAAATTTCTGTGAAAGGCGGTTTTTTAGAGGATAGTGTTGCTATTGGCGAAGAAATCCATTTTTGGTTGAGTGCCAAGTACCCACCCGACCTTCAATTGGTCCTACCCGATACGAACTACAACTTTGCGCCTTATGAATTTGTAGAAAAGACCTATTTGCCCTCTGAGTTAATAGGACAGCAAGCTGAAGACAGTGCCGTATACACATTGCAGTCTTTTGAAATAGACCCTATTCAATACCTGCAATTGTCGGCAATCATACTTGCCGATGGCGATTCACTTGCCCTGGCCTGTGAAATGGATTCCATAATCTTCAAAGAGCTTGCGCCTGTCGTGACAGATACTACACGTCTCAAGACCAACATTGAATTTCAAGCTGTAGGCAGGCAGTTCAATTACCCCCTACTCTGGATCATTTTGGTAGCGTTATTCGTACTCGTATCCGTATTTGTATTGGTTTTCGGAGGAAAAATCCGAAAGAGTTGGAAAATCAAAAAGCTTAAAAAGGAATATCAGACTTTTTCGAACATTATCAGTGAGCATATTCGGAAGCTGAAAGAAAACCCGCAACCGGCTTTAGCAGAAACAGCGCTCACACATTGGAAAACCTACCTGGAAAAGCTGGAAAAGGTACCCTACACCAAATACACCTCTTCCGAGATATTGGAACAGCAAAGAAACGCTGAACTTCGAGATACCTTGAGACAAATAGATAAAACGGTCTACGGCAAAATCCCACAAAATGACATTTTCGAACGCTTTCAGGATATAGAGGATTTTACGCAACACCGATACTCAATGACTTTGGACGAATTAAAAAATGGAAAATAGCACCTGGCTCTCTTCGCGATGGTTCAGACCCCAAACGCTCGAAAGCTTTGATTGGGCGAACCCGTTATGGCTCTATGGACTTGCGGCGATCCCTTTGTTTTTCCTATTTCGATGGCTGCTGTCGAGAAGAAATCGTACCAAGCTTCCGGTTGCATTATCCAAAAAAGACATCAAAAACGATCCGCTCGCACTATTGCGCTTCGTACCTCCAATTTTCTTTCTTGTAGCGCTGGCTGGATTATTTATAGCAATGGCCCGACCTCAAATTACCAACGAGCAGGTCGAACAATGGAGCGAGGGAATCGACATAATGCTTACCATAGATATCTCCGAATCCATGCGCATCGAAGATTTCCGACCCAACCGGCTGGAAGCGGCCAAAGAGGTAGCGACAAATTTTGTTTCAGGCCGGTTTCAAGACCGCATTGGATTGGTCATCTTTTCAGGAGAAGCTTATTCCAGATCTCCACTGACCACCGACTATGATCTACTTCATAATTACATCGGCGATATCTCCTTTGAACTAATAGAAAACAGTGGCACGGCCATCGGCTCGGCCCTTGCGGTTGCGACCAACAGGCTTCGTGAATCAGACAGTAAATCGAAGGTATTGATATTGCTGAGTGATGGCGACAATACTGCAGGCAATATCGATCCCATCACCGCGGCCAAACTCGCCTCGGCTTACGATATCAAGATCTATACTATCGCCATAGGCCGGGAGGGAAAAGTGCCTTTTGGAAAGGACTTTTTTGGGCAAACACGTTATGTAGAAAACACGCTGGATGAGACCAATCTTCGGGAGATTGCAAAGATCGGAAACGGCCAATTTTATAGGGTTTCGGACAAGCAAGCATTAGCCGATGTTTTCGCGGAAATAGATCGGCTCGAAAAGGCTGAAATCAAAGAATCCCGTTATAAAGATACGGTAGATTATTACCCGATGTACCTCAATTGGGCCGTGGTTTTCTTTCTACTTTGGATGGCAACCAAGCCTACATTTCTATCCAGTGTGTTGGTGGACTAACAAACCGTTCATATGCCCATTTAGCCACTGATGGAATTAAGATTCAATTCACAGCAGTAATTCCAAGCTGAGAAGCCTGTTTTCACGTACAAAATGGCAGGTCAAAAAACTCAGTTAAAATGAAAAAACTAGCAACTTCGGTGTTGGCACTAGCCGTGCTCTCCACACCGATCTTTGCCACCACCGGCAAGGAAAAAAGGGAGGAAGCCAAAAAATCAGTTTCAATTACTCAGAACGGAGATCAACAGTTTGATTTTCAATTAAAAACATTAACACCCGGCAAGGTGGATGTTATGATCTTTTCTGAGAAAGGCAAACTGGTACACAGGGATCAATTCGCCTTTAAGAAGTCTTTCAAAGTGCCGTTCGACCTGTCCAATCTTGATGAGGGCAATTACAAGTTTGTCGTGGAAGGAACTGGCGTCGATGAAAGCCAAGAGGTCTTTGTCAGTAAGTTATCGGAAGAGGATGTTGCGGCATTCTTTGTACCACTGGATGACAATAAGGTGAAGGTAACCGTGTATCACGAGAACACCCCTGTGACTATTGCCCTTTATGATGCTGAAGGCAACAGATACTTCCAGGAGAAATTAGTGGGAAGTCACAACTTCACGCAACTTTTCGATCTGACGGAAGTCAATGATATAGATATGGAGATGGTGGTTTCAGGAAGAAAATCCATCATCCGAAAGAGTTTATAATCCGTGTGGTTATAAGTTTAGGTTGATTTGGCCCCGGGCTCAGCAGTCCGGGGTTTTTTTTGTCCATGAAAAGCCGGACTGGCGAAAACAGAAATTGCTTGATCGTAATTTCGTATCTTAAAAAAAATCTCATTTAGTCTGTAACATGTCCGGGTCCAGGCCGTCATCCTTCCGAATGTCATCGAAAATGTTTGATAATTTAATCCTTCAACATACTGACGGGCTTTACCGATTTGCACTTTCGATCCTCAAGGAACCAGAAAGTGCCAAGGATGCAATCCAAGATTGCCTCGCGAAGATCTGGAAGAAGAGGGATTCGCTGGATCAAATTGAAAATCCGCAAGCGTGGGTTTTCAGAGTGGTCAAGAATCATTGTTTGGATGTCATTCGCAGTAGTCGACATACTGAAATGATCAGTGAGCAAAACCCGGTCCTGGATTCTTCGAGAGCCGATTTTGACCTACTTTATGAAGATCACCAGTTGTGGCTGGCCAAGGCAATTGAAACGCTTTCTGCCAAACAACAGCAGGTATTTCATCTTCGAGAGGTCGAAGAAATGAGTTATCAGGAAATCTGTGACATTACGGGGTTGGAGATGACCGATGTGAAGGTCAATCTTCACAGGGCAAGAGTGAGCATTAAAGCGAAATTGGAAAAAGTAGAAGCTTATGGCGTCTGAAATCGAACTTCTGTTAGAAAAATATTGGCAAGGTGAAACAACTCTTGAAGAGGAAAGGAAGATCAAAAAGTACTTGTCCTCTCATAAAAACATTTCTCCCGAGGCCAGGTACTTTCAGGCAGTGGTTGCCAGGAAATCGGTCAAAGCAGATTCGATTCCGCTTCGCAACAATCGCTTTACACGCATGTCCGTTGCCGCTTCGGTGGCAGTGGGGATTTTGGTAGCCTTCTTTGTGGTGAAGGATGCTCAGACGAAGGAAGCCTTTGTCGTGGACGATCCTCAGCAAGCACTTGAAATAACAAGGAACGCACTGATGATGGTATCCTCCGGACTGAAGGAGGGAAATACCTATTCCCTGGAGCTCAAGAAGATCAATAAAGCAAAACAGAATTTGAAAGAGACAAAAAATTAAAAAAATGAAATCTGATAACACAAATAACTTCGGCAGCGGCATTAAGCTGTTCCTTACTGCAACATTCGTAGTATTAGGGTTGTCACTTAGCGCACAGGGGGAGTTGATCAACCAATACCTCGACGACTATGCTGACAATGAAGATTATGTCAAAGTATCTATCAACAGTAAGATGTTTTCACTCTTTACTGAGATGGAAGGCAACACCGAGGAAGAAAAGGAATTTTTGGATGCCGTTAGCAAATTGAAAGGTTTGAAGATCCTAGGCAGCGACAGTTTGGCGGGTGGTAGCAGGTCCATCTATGAAAAAACAGTAAGTGATGTAGACAAGGCCGGATACGAAGAATTGATGACAGTCAAAGATGCAGAGGAAGACATCAAGTTCTCCATCAAAGAAAAGGGTGGCATCATTGAGGAATTAATTATGGTGGTCGGAGGCAATAAGAACTTTGTATTTCTTAGTCTCTACGGCGAAATTGACTTAAAGACCGTGTCAAAGCTCGCCACCTCCATGCGAGTCGATGGCCTCGACAAATTGAAGAAACTAAATGATAACGACTGATAAGTTGAAAATCATCACATCATTAACGCTTGTTTATGTAGGGGCTCTCATGCCCCTATTTGCGCAAGAAGCGCCTTTGAAGGATTTCGCCGAGGCCAGGAATGAGCGAAAATTCTGCTTTTACCCAAGTACACTTCGTATGGTCAACCTGGAGCAAAACCCGGAATTAAATGAAGTGGTCAACTGCATAAAAAAAGTACTTATCTATCAACTTAGTGGGTCTGCCGGGGATGAGGACTTTAAAGAAATGGTCAGAAAATATCGCAGCAACGGCTTTGAAGAATACGTGAGGGTATTTGGTGGAGACCAAAACATACTGATTCTCGGTAAGGGCAACGATCAATATGTCGGGTATTTTACGGCAGATCAAAGCCAATTCGCATTTTACATGGATGGTGAGGTAAAATGGGAAAAAATCCCGGTCCTAATGGATAAGGTACAATCAAGCCAATTGCTCAATTTTTTTGAAGTAGAAGGAGTCGAAATAGATGACTAAAACCCTGGAAATCAACGGTCTCACCAAATGGTTTGGGAGAATCCAAGCGGTCAAAAACTTAAACCTCAGTGTTTCAGCCGGTCAGGTATATGGAATATTGGGCCCCAATGGCAGTGGAAAGACCACTACACTCGGCATGGTCCTCGACGTGGTAGCGCCTTCGGGCGGGTCTTATGAATGGTTTGGTGGCGAGGATAAAGTGTCAAGCAGAAGGAAAATCGGGGCTATTCTTGAAACACCGTGCTTCTACTCCTACCTCTCGGCTGTTCAAAACCTTCGGATAGTAGCGCATATAAAAAGGTGTGACCCTTCACGGATCGAGGCAGTTTTGGAACAAGTCAATTTGTACGAACGCAAAGACGACCCGTTCAAAACTTTTAGCCTGGGGATGAAGCAGCGTCTCTCCATTGCCGCCGCATTGTTGGCAGATCCTCCAGTATTGATATTGGATGAGCCCACGAATGGGCTGGACCCAGAGGGCATCGCGGAGGTACGCTCGCTGATATCACAAATCGCTGCTGAAGGGAAAACAATCATCATGGCCAGTCACCTCCTCGATGAAGTGCAAAAAGTCTGCACGCATTTTTGCGTTTTAAGAAAGGGCGAGAAGCTACATGAAGGATCCGTCACAGAAATCCTCGGTGATACCGATCAGGTAGAAGTAGCCGCTTCCGAAGATCCTACTGAGGTGATCCAGCGATTCGAAGGGTTCAACAACATTGTCCCGATCAACGGATCAGAATATAAGGTCACACTGAAGGAGGGTTTTGGTTCAGCCGACTTAAATCGATTCTGTTTCGAAAACGGCTTTGCCCTAACTAAAGTGAACCCGGTCAAAAACTCATTGGAACAGGAGTTCCTCAAAATTTTAAAGGAAAACTAAAGCACTATGCTTGTACACGCATTTCGCTTGGAGTGGTTAAAGCTTCGTCATTACAGAGTCTTCTGGGTACTCTTTTCAATGTACCTACTGGCATTACTGGTCATTTCAACAGGAGGTGTTTTCTTCCTGGAATGGTTAAAATCCAAGGGGGCAGACTTTGATGGCATTGATCCCACTATTATTCCCATATACGATTTTCCTGACATCTGGCAGAATATTACCTGGTTGAGCGCATTTTTCAAGCTGTTTCCAGCCTTCATAGTGATCATCTCTGTTAACAACGACCTCACCTACAATACGCTCAGGCAAAATATCATCGATGGTATCAGCAAAAAGGACTACCTCCTATCGAAACTGGCATTGGTAATTTTTTTAGCCGTTTCCAGCACTTTGTTTCTTTTCCTGGTGGGACTTGTAACGGGTTTTGTCTACTCTCATGTCCATGAGGTAAGTTTCATTGTCAAAGACATGGAATTCTTGTTTGCCTTTGGCTACCAAGTGATTGTGTTTTGTATGCTGGCCTTTTTGTTGTCCCTATTTATCCGGAAGTCTGGCTTCGTCATTGTGGCACTATTTCTCTACACTTTGATGTTTGAGCCTATTCTGGCCGCTTTCCTGGGGAATTTTCCACCTATCAAAGAATCCACTGCGTGGATCGTGGATTTCCTACCGATTTATTCGCTATTTGCGTTGATTGATATCCCATTTCCCAGGTACTTCTTTCAGGAAATACAGGATTATCTGGATCTTAAGTCATTGGCGATTGTGACAGGCTGGCTGGTAATATTCCTCGTTGCCACCTACCGATACCTACTCAACAGAGACCTAAAATAACGGGCCTTCCATGTAATCAGTAGCGGTGCTTCCCTCGTGACCAACCTGTTGCTTCACTCAGAAGCTCCTCCCCATCCTTCGCTGCGGGCTCCTCCAACTGGGTCCCCATGCTGTCATTCCACCGATTCAGGTAGCCAAAAAGTGCTATAACACCCAGAATCTCTACAATCTCTCCTTCGTCCCAATGCTTTCGCATGTTCTCCGCCACCTCATCATCCACTGCGTTGGGAATGGAAGAGGCCGCTACAGCCAGATCAAATGCCGCCTTTTCCGCATCGGTAAATGCCGGGTAAGTCTTGTACTCCCAGATATGATTAAGCTTGTCCTCTTCAGAACCATACCGCACGGCAGCCCTGATGGTATGGGCCTGGCAATACATACACCCAGCTGTCTTGCTGGCGATGTATCCAATTAGTCTTTTCAGCGCACTGGTAACCCGACCATGATTTTCCATCACTGCCGTGTTGAGCGCCTTGAAGGTAGAGGCGATGTTGGGACGATGCATCATAGTGAAGATACTGTTGGGAGTAAACCCGAGTGTCTCTTCATAAAACATTGCGGTATCCGCAGCCTCTTGGTTGGCATTGCGGTCAAGAGGAGTAACAAGAGGTTGTTTCATGATTTATTCATTTCCTCAAATATATTATTTTTACATACATACGGCATATTAATCTATGCCAAATGGCATAAATTATAAATGAAAACCAACAAAGAGTCCTTAATATTAAATGCAGCGCTCAGCACTTTTGCCACTCATGGGTTTGATGGCTGCTCCATTCGTATGATCGCGAAGAAGGCTGGATTGAATCACCAAAAAGTTACTTACTATTTCAAAACGAAGGAAAACTTGCTGGTGGCCGTTTTAGAACTTGCATTTCAAGAGTTGCATACATTGGGGGATTCACTGGTTTTTGACCCGGAAAAGCAGGACCCTCTTAACCAATTCCGTCAACACCTAAAACAAGTTGGGCACTATTTCGAAACCCATCCCGAGTTCCTTAGGATCATTTACCAGGAAACACTCAGCAACAGCCCTAGAATCAAGTTAATAAAACCAATGATTCAAAAACTCCGAAACAGCGTGAAACGCGAGTTGGTATTTCTACAGCGTTTCGGATTTGGAGCCAACCTGCCCATTGACCAGCTGATGTTGTTGTTCTCCGGATGTTTTCATGCCTACTTTATCCATCCCTATGTACACTCGGAAATAGCGGATCCAGGAAGCTATATTGAACTCAATGCCTTTGTAGATAGTATCTGTAATATGCTAGCGAATGAGGTGCCTGCCCCTGTTTAAATCAGGATTTGAAAAGTTCCGAAGGGGCTTCTCAGGAAAATACTAAAAGTTAATTTCCAGGTCTTCAAAGCGGCCCTCTACTGATCGACGAGGGGCTAAAGGATCGTCCTGACGCGGATCGTAAAGCGTTGCCTGAAAAGCGCCTGAAACATAGGTCCTAAACAAGCCGGGAAATATCTCTATACGTTGAATCTCCTCTACGGTGACCTGGGGAGGTCTATTTGATTCGGTGAGCCAAACTATCTTTTCAGTACTGCTACCCATGTGTTCCGTCATACGGATGCTCACCAGAGAAGTCGAATCCGTATTGGTATAAACTTGTGTTTGAAGGGGGAAAATTTCGACTTCCCAATGTGGGCGTTCACTGACTAGCACGCTGATAGTCGCTCCTGGGGTCGTGTGCGTGCCAAGAACCGCAGAGAAACCAAAATTTCTAGTCCCTACTCCCAACGTGTCCGCACTGACAGCAACATCATTAATTTGCCATGCCACACCGTCCACTACTGCGATCAAACTACCTTCGAGGGGTTCGTTTAGCGGCTCGAGACTCGGATCATTTTCCCAACAACCTATTAGAAGTGGAGACATTAGGAAAATGATGAACAACATTCTCATGATTCCTATATAACGAGTGAACCATGAAAATAGTAAATTTCGTACCGACATTTTTTTGAGTGGGTCAATTCTCGAAACCCATCCTTACGTTATAGGTAATTTTGTATAAGGAAATATATTATTCTTACGGCGAAGAGAACCAGAATGACAGCCACTATTTTGTTTATGAGCTTGAAAAACTTAGTGCCAATTATATGTTTTTTTCGGTTAGCGATTCCAGCTTTCGCAATATCCGTCGTTAAAATCGTGACGAGTACACCGGCGAAAAAATATCGCTGACCGATCTGACCATAATCATAATTAACCGAAACAAAGGACACCCAACTCAACCAAAAAAATATAATGAAGGGGTTCAGACCATTTAATAGCAACCCCTTGACCCAATATTTAAAAAGAAACCGACTCTTCTCCGAACCATTTTCTTTGAGCGCAGGTGGTTTTTTGAACCAGGTATAGATGCCATAGGCCATCAGCACAAGTGACCCAAAACTGCCCATCCAAAGTCGATATTGTTCGTCTTCAAGGAAGGAAGAAACGCCGAAAAGGGTCAGAAGAACAAAAAACACGTCACTCGCGGAAATCCCCAGTGCCAGGAATATTGCTGGCCGCATACCTTGCTGAATGCCTGTTTGAATCAAGGCGAAAAACGCCGGACCTATAAAAAGTATGAAGATAAGTCCAAATAAAAGGCCGTGAAAAAATGGGTGCATTAAACGTGGACCAGGTTCTGGTCTTCAAGATAATTTTTCCACTGTTGCGCTTTCTCTTTTTTGAGTACCCGGGGGAACTTATTACTCCCTCCTACTTTTCCTTGTGATTCCATCCACTTCAAAAATACAGAAGTTGGCAAAACCTTTACCAAGACCTCTTTGAGTGCTGCGGTTCGTTCTACCCTATAATCGTCATTCAGTTCTTTGAGGTAGTCGTCGAGTTTTATAGTTAACTCCTCAGTATTGACCTGATCATCCGTACCGATATACCAATGGTGGGCGAAAAGTGAGTCTTTCGGCTCGCCCAGAACGGTAAATTCTCGAATGTCAATGTTCAGATTTTTTGATACCAACTCAATGGCCTTGTTGATATTGTCCAGCGACATATGCTCACCACAGAGGCTCAGAAAGAGTTTTGTTCTTCCTGTAATAACAATTTCGCATTCTTCCAGGGAAGTAAATTTGATTACATCACCAATCAAGTATCGCCACGTACCAGCGTTGGTACTGATCAATACTGCGTATTCCTTGCCTTCCTCGACCTCATCGATTTTCAATGTCTCAGGGTTGGGCCTCACCTCCCCGTCTTCAGTAAAGTTGTGGTGATTAAATGGCACAAATTCGTAGAAAATACCATTATTCAGTACCAGCTTCATACCCTTAACTCCTGGTCTGCTTTGAAACGCCAAAAACCCTTCGCTTGCCAGGTAGGTCTCCATGTAGATCAAAGGTCGGGCTAACAACTTCTCAAAACCTTTCTTGTACGGCTCAAAGGAGACTCCTCCATGTACAAAAATTGAAAGGCTGGGCCATACATCATGAATCGTATTTACTCCGTAATAGTCTACAATTTTTTCCATGAGTATTTGCAACCATGCCGGCACGCCTGCAATGATGCCCATATCCCAATTAGCTGCCTGTTTGGTAATTTCATCCAGCTTCGAATCCCAGGCGGTCTTTGCAATTTTCTTTCCGGGCTTAAAAAAATGCTGAAACCAAAATGGAATCTGAGAAGTGGTAATTCCACTCAGGTCTCCCTCGAAGTAGGTGCCATTTCTACGCAAGTTGGTGCTTCCGCCAAGCATGAGAATACCCTTCGTAAAAAGACTGTCGGGTAAGTCATATTTACTCATGCTCAAGATTTGCCTCATACTGGTCTTCCGAATGGACTTGAGCATCTCCTTTGTGATGGGTATGTGCTTGCTGCTTGAACCGGAAGTCCCCGAGCTAAGAGCAAAATACTTCATCTGGCCAGGCCAGCAGACATTGGCTTTACCCTCCTGGGAAAGCCGCCACCAGGAGTCATAAATCTTGTTGTAATCGTGCACCGGTACGTTCCGTTGATAGCTGAGATAAAAATCCCGATGATTCCGCCCACGAAACGCATACAGCACGTCCTTGAATCGATAGGCCTTGCCGAAAGAAGTGTCCTGGGCATGGATCAACAACTTTCTCAATTCCTGCTTTTGTAAGTCAATAGGTGAAGTGTACTGCTGTTCCAAACTTTCCCGCAGGGTTATTCCCTTCTTCAACAATGTACCCAGTATTGCCATTTATCGTTCACTAAATTAACCTTGCAAACTAAAAGAAATAGTACAGGCTCGTTGGCTTTTTTTACGTAAACAATGCGTTACCATTTACTGTGTCATTGCTAATGAATATTGAAGAGAAAATTCGCGGATATCAACAAGAACTTTCCACAACGGGAGCCCGGTTGATTGCTATATCCAAGACTAAACCCACAGAGCTCATCCTGGAGGCTTACGCGGCTGGTCAGCGTGATTTTGGAGAAAACAAAGTGCAAGACCTGGCGAAGAAGTTCGAATTATTGCCAAAAGATATTCGCTGGCACATGGTGGGACATCTACAAAGAAACAAGGTGAAATATCTGGCGCCGTTTGTCCATTTGATCCATAGTGTGGATAGTCCACGGCTACTCCAGGCCATTGACAAGGAGGCCAAGAAAGTTGATAGAAAGCAGAAAGTCCTACTACAATTGCATGTAGCACAGGAGGAAACCAAGTTTGGATTTACTACGTCGGAGCTGCAGGAATATCTTGGATCTTCAGACTTTGGATCTCTGGAAAATATTGAGGTATGTGGACTAATGGCCATGGCCAGCAATGTCGCGGACGAACAGCAAATCTCCGAGGAATTCACCCGGGTCCGGAAGGCCGCTGAGGAAATCAATGCCTCCGGAACCTTGAACAACGCAATGACCGAGCTATCAATGGGGATGTCCGGTGATTACAGAATTGCGCTGGCATGCGGTTCAACAATGATCCGTATTGGCACAGACATTTTTGGTGCAAGAAACTATGGATAGCAAAAAAATCGTTCGTTGGGGAGCAATGATGGGAGCTCTGGCGGTCGCCCTTGGGGCTTTTGGGGCACACGCACTGAAAGATACCCTAGAAACAAACGGTGGCATGAGTACCTACAAAACGGCCGTACTTTATCATTTTATACATACCCTATTAGTGGTGATTGTAGCCACAAGTGCTTATCATGATGAGAAAGCCAAAAAATATCTTTCCACCCTGCTATTTCTGGGGATCGTTTGCTTCTGCGGATCACTCTACCTGCTAAGCCTTTTTCAGTGGACCTTTCTGGGATCCGTTACGCCAGTAGGCGGACTACTATTTATCAGTGCTTGGATTGGTGCTGCTTTAACCGTCAAGAAAAGTTAGTTGGAACCGGAATCGTCCGTAGCAGGCATTACGTTGGTTGTAATTGTAATTCTCTCTCTGTTATTAATCGCGTTGGAAAGAATTGTTATCACCTTGTTTTGAACACCCATTTTTCCCTGGCTGTTGAAGGTGATCGTCAATGAAGCGGTTTCACCCGGCAGAATTGGCTCTCTGGGCCAGTCGGGAGCAGTGCAACCGCAAGTCGTCAGCACATTACTGAAGATCAGCGGCTGGTCGCCTCCATTTTCAAATTCAAAGATGTGCTCTACTTTGTCCCCTTGGTAAATATCCCCAAAATCAAAGCTATCCTCAAGTAAAACCAACCGCGCTCCGGATTCCGAGGCGCCATCTTCTTGCGCTGCAGTTGTGAGACACACTAAAATTGCAAAAATCGCCACCAAATTTCTCATAATCACTTTCATTCCAAAATCTATATGTCAACCTTCATCTTGGCAGCTGATCTACACCTTACTAAATTATGGTCTGACCAACCGACGCCAATCCCGAATATCAACGAAGTTCGTGCATATTTGTTAAAATCGTCATGCCACAAAGTATATTTTCTCATCGCGTACGTGTCCGGGTTTGCGGCATACTCCTCTCGTCTGAAGGGATATTGCTCCTAAAACACGAAGGAATCGGCTCTGATGGTTTCATTTGGTCTCCACCCGGAGGAGGCATCGAGTTTGGACAGACCATGGAAGAAACACTTGTCAGAGAATTTTGGGAGGAAACTGGTTTAAAGGTACAGGTTGGACCCTACTTATTTACCAACGAGTATATTGACCTGAAGCATCACGCGATCGAGCATTTTTTTCAAGTAGAAATAGTTGGGGGCAATTTGCAGCTAGGCACCGACCCAGAGTTAGGACCGCACAATCAAATCCTTACCGACATTAAGTTTATGAATGATGAAGAAATCAGGAAAACGCCAATTAATAGTCTCCACAACATTTTCCGATTTTGCGAGAATCCCAGCACCATTTTAGAGCTGCGGGGCCTTTTTAAATTTCAGAATAAATAGATAAAATAGCGGTTCCAACTATTGATTAAATCATTATTATTGCAAAAAAACCGAACAAATGAGCACCAACCGAATCCTTACCATAGTTTTCGCAATTACTTCGATAGGTCTTGGCTACTATCTGTATTCGTCAATTAGATCTAGTATAGAAGAAGCTAACCGAATTGAAAGGATGGAGTCTGCGATCATTGACAAGTTGAAAATGGTCCGAGAAGCTCAAGAAGGATTCAAAGCGGTGAACGGAAGGTATACAAGCGACTGGGATGCGCTACTGGCGTTTGTTGACACAGGGAGTTTCTATATCCTTGAAAAGACTGAAATCGTAATCACGCTGGATTACGGCGCGGACAGCACGTATATGGAAGTAGATACTTTAGGTACGGTACAGGTAAGAGATTCGCTTTTTTCACCTGCCAAATATCCTGACTTTAGCGTCTCAACTTTCGCCTATGTACCGGGTATTGATCCTCCAGTGAGGTTTAACATGTGGGCTGACAAAATCACCAAATCTGGCGTATTGGTGGATGTTGTTGAAGTATGGAACCCTCAGCCAGTCGACCCAGCACGTTCTGCTGATTCCGAGTTGGACAGTAAAAAGCCATTGCGATTTGGATCCAGAACCAGTGTAACTACGGCAGGAAATTGGGAGTAACCCCCCGATCATTTTGAGTACCAAGGGAAACACTAGTTATAGATTAATAAAGAAGGTTAAAGATCAAAATTTTGACATTGACAACCTTCACCACTATACACTGTCCCTGCAGGCCGGAATACACGACTTCCAACTCTGTGTAACGGATGGTCGTTCCAGCCAACTTCTGTTGGTAGAAGACTTTCGCCTGGAGAACATTAAGACTGTCAATACGAGAATAAGAGTACTGAAAGAGCTCTTTGATAATCATCATTTTCTGACAGCCGGTTTTTGGAACAGTGTTAAGCTTTCTGTGAAAAGTCATAAGTTCACGCTGGTGCCGGGAACGCACTTTGATCAAACAGCTGCAAGCGACTATCTGGTGATTAACTCGGAACTGCGCCCAGAGATGGAAAAAGTGCTCTACTATCGGCACAATCAAACGGATGCAGTTAATGTGTTCGCGGCTGACCAAAAGCTGATATCCTGGGTAAACTCACTGTATCCTTCTCTAAAAGTAGGTATTGTCCATCAAGGGAGTGCTTTTATTGAGGGTATCTTAAAATACGATGATCACTCCGCAGAAAAGACCATGTTTTGCAATGTGGACATGGGCATCCTCCATATAGCGGTGACGCAGAATCAAAAACTCCTATATTATAATCAGTTTGCTGCTCGAAAAAGCGAGGACTATTTAAAGTACATAATGACGGTCTTTAAGGAGCTTCGTCTCAGTCCAAAGAAGAGCAAGGTCCTCGTTTGGGGTTCCCTCAAGCAACAATCAAAGCCAATAGACCTGCTAAAGAAGTACATTATGGATATTTCCTACGCCGGCAAGCCATCTTATTTAAAGTTTGGACATGCCTTTGATGAAATACCCGATTATCACTACTTCGATGCTTATAGCATCTTTCTTTGTGAATAATGGAGAAAGTTGCCCTTTTCCCAGGTTCCTTCGACCCATTTACAAAAGGGCATGAGGACATAGTAAAGCGATCACTCCCCCTATTTGACAGGGTCATTGTCGCTATCGGATTCAATTCCAAAAAGCACTCCAGGTATTTCAATATCGACGAAATGGTGCAACATATTCGATCGGCTTTTGATGGAGAGAAAGTTGAGGTCGCTGTGTACAACGAATTAACGGCCAATTTCGCCAAGACTTACAATGCCAAGTATCTTATTCGGGGTTTAAGAAATACCACGGATTTCGAATACGAAAACAGTATTGCCCAGATCAACAAATACCTGAATCTCGAACTCGAAACTGTTTTTCTTATTACATCGCCGGAATTTGCTCCCATTAGCTCGAGCATCATTCGGGAGGTACACAGATATGGGGGTGACGTTTCACCTTTTCTCCCCTATTCTCTTTAATTGGAAAGTACCTGCTCCTTAAGCAAATTGTGGTATTCACGAACCACATATCGAACGGTCCTATAAGAATTGTACAGCGCCTCTCGCATCTGGTTGATATTCATCCACCTGACATCTTCAATACCTTCCTCCATCTGCGGCCCCATGCGGGTATCATCTAAAGCCGTCATCGCGTACCAGGAGGTTTTTTTCAGAATGTATTTTTTGTTGCGGGTATAGGTATGCCAGGTATGGCAAACTTTCTCTCCCAATTCGCACTGGACGCCTGTTTCTTCCTCCACTTCCCTCAGCGCACAGGCCTTGATCGTCTCTCCCTTGTCCAACTTGCCTTTGGGCAAATCCCACTTGCCCAATCGAAAGATCAGTAGTGTCCGACCATCCTTATCAACTACCCCGCCAGCAGCCTTTACGATCTTGAAACGGTCTTTGATAAAAGATATGAGCGATTTCTTGTTGGCACTGGAAATGGTTACCGAATCCAGGTTTTTCAGCTTGCGGTCGGTCATTGTCTGGAGTAACTTTTCCACAAGTGCTCCTGAGGCATTTACTATGTGCACATCGTCGGCCAATAGTTTGGAGGGAATACGGCCTTCCCTACCATCGATGATCTGCGAATGATGCGCCCGAGCCTTGGCCGAATCCGACTTTACAAGACTTACCGGAATGTCATTTATGAATATTTTCACTGGGGTGAAAAGTTTCAGAGAATAGATATGTAATTATCCTCGAGTGTGATGAATATTGCAAAAAAGTTGGCACTAATTTTTCCATAACTTATCCAGATGTCCACAGCGCTTTACAATCAAGCTCTCGCCCGTGAAATAGCAAATGATCTTTTATCCATAAAAGCTATTAAACTTCAGCCCAACGATCCCTTCACCTGGGCCTCTGGGTGGAAATCCCCTATTTACTGTGACAACCGGTTGAGCCTTTCATTTCCAGACGTGCGAGAGAAAATAACCAAGCATTTGGCTGCGGCCATTCAAGAAAACTTCGACAGCCCCGATGCAATCTCGGGAGTCGCTACGGCCGGACTACCTCAAGGAGCACTTATTTCAGCAAAGTTGGGATTGCCATTTTCCTATGTCCGCTCCAAAGCAAAAGGTCATGGTCTTGGGAATCAAATAGAAGGAAAGGTAGACCCAGGGAGTCGAGTCGTTGTGGTCGAAGACCTCATATCGACAGGCGGAAGTTCACTCGAAGCGGTGGAAGCCCTACGGGCTGTTGGGGTAGAAGTTCTGGGAATTGTCTCGATCTTTAGCTATGGTTTTAATGTTGCGACGGATAACCTCGCGAGCCATAAAGTAAACCTTGTCCATCTTAGCGATTACGACACCTTGCTTGACTTGGCACTTGAAAAAGGGCAAATTGACGAAGATCACAAAGCGTTGCTAGCACAATGGAAAAGTTCGCCGCAGACTTGGGGTAAGTAGCTAGTAAGTCAAAACTTTTCTTCTACCCCCAAACCAAACAAAGCAAAATCGTAACGTACTGGATCAGCTGGATCGAGCTTTTTTAGATTCTCTGTAAGCTCCAGCGCCGCAAGCCAGTCCGTCTGTCTTCTCGAAATCAATTGCAGTTTTCGGGCTACGCGATCCACATGTACATCGCAGGGGCAAATAAGCTGATGTGGCTGAATCTTATTCCAAATACCAAAGTCCACACCGGCCGGATCGCGGCGCACCATCCATCTCAAATACATATTGATGCGCTTGCAAGCAGATTTACGATCTGGTGTTTGAAGGTGCTTTTTGGTCCTCAAAGGAAAATTGGGAGAATCCACAAAGCTGTTGTAAAATTCGCGTAAAGCCCTTTCAACAGAAGTATCGGAATAGGTTTTCCCGGCTACAAAGGCATCTTCCAATGACTCATACGTTCGATAGGATCGGCGTAAAAAGTCGATAAAATAAAGCAGGTCCGTGTCGTTGAAGGTCCTATGTTTAAATCCTTCGAGACCTCTCAGATCTTGATCGGATGCATCTAGGACAAACTGATGTGGTTCCCCTTGCATCCGCTGCATGAGTTCGCTACACTTATTAATAATGGTCTTTCGTTGACCCCACGCCAATAAGGCAGCGAATAAGCCTGCAATTTCTATGTCCTGTTTTTTCTTAAACTGATGTGGAATGAGGATGGGATCATTATCAATGAATCCGCGGCGATTGTACGCTTCTACTTTCCTATCGAGGAAAGTTTTTAGATCCTCCAGGTTATTGGTCATTTACCTCATCGCGATAAGAAATTTCAATTCGCGATCTATTGTCTATAATCCCAAGCTCTTTGAAGGATGAAGCTGTGAGCCGTAGCATGAGATTCCTATTGAGTCCCGTGTTCGGAAGCTTGCCAACTATCTTGGCGGTAATCCGACGATTATTCATCAAATTCAGAATTGAGATTTCAGTACCAACGGGTAGGTCCCTATGGAGAGCCAGACTTTTCGACGAATTTTCAGTCTCTTCAATTAAACCGGTGACTCCTTCCTCTTTGACGAAGAGAATACCGTCCTGATCTTCCTTCCACTTTCGAGACCCGTAGTTGGTAAGATCAACCTCCGGTACTTCATGGTTGAGGCTATCGACCACCACATCTTGTCGGATAAGCAGCTTCTGGCCTATATTCAAGTTGTTAGTCTCCAACTTATTCCAAAGTTTGATTGTATCAGAGCCGATTGAGTATTTTCTGGAAATAGAATAGATTGTTTCACCGGGCTGAACAAAATGATAATATTTTGGTCCATCCTCCACCTCAACTTCCTCGGGAGCAACCGGGGTAATGGCTACGCCAGGTGTCAGTTGTACAGGCGCCTCACCTTCTTGCCGAATCATTAGTTCCTGGCCAATACTGATATTGGTATCTTCCAAGCCATTCCATTGACGGATATCCCTGACCTGTACGCCATATTTTCGTGAAATACTGTAAATGGTTTCTCCCGCAGCAACGACATGCGTGTTCTTGTCATCGGATGCTGCTTCCTCTGCACGCACTGACGGAGTATCGCCTTCGTAGGCTACCGGAATGAGTATTACTTGCCCAATCTCTATACGTCGACCTTCAAGATCATTTTGATTCCTGATAAGCTTCACTTTCGACTGATATCTCTTCGACAGAGAATAAAGGGTTTCATTCTCCTCTACCTCATGGATGACAAAAAAATCCTCTCCAATCTGCTTTAATCCCAGGGAATCTAAATCAGCGGAAAAAAGAGGGGCTGTCATCGCTAACATCCCAAGACAAAGCAAACAGTACCTGTCAAGTCTCGTAAACAACCAACTCATTTTCATTTCGAACAAATATGACAAGATTTAAATAAGATATGAAGGAGTTTGCAATTTCACCTTGCACCTTCTCATAGACAGTTTCCTTTAGCATCAATTCACCCTTTGGATTCCCCACAAGCAGCTCCCTTTTCTTTCCACTTTGGCCCTCTACATTGAATGCTACAACGAAAACATTTTCCATTTCCATATATTCGATAGTCCCTGACGGTACCACTTGATGCAGCTGGAGGTAGGTGGCTACCACATCGTATTCCGGACTCGCAACCGGATAAATCGCTGGGAACGCGTAATTGGAAGAAACCTCCGGAAGTTGCTCTTCGGAAATGCCTGACAACTCCCGCGACGAAAAGTCCAGGAAATTTAGTTTTTGCCTAAATGGATTTTCCTGCGATTCAAAAGCTTTGAAGTAAGCACCAGTCCGTGCAATATGAATTAATGTAGACCACCAAGTCTGTTGATGCTCAGATATCAAATGACAAGTCAACCGATTCAAATTAAATTGATGAAAGTCCACAGACAATTGTTCTCCATCTCGCGATTCTATACCCATGGAATCGGTACTACCAGCAATAATTCGCCAAATTCCCTTCCGGAAGGTTTCCGTGTGGACTATCCGCACTTTCGATGCTATCTTTTGGTTTAATTTGCAAAACAACTCGATTTGATTTGAAAAAACGCATCCTATATCTGGCAATGTCCATCGTGGCAATGATCTGGAGCTCTCACCTGCAAGGCCAAACGCTTGTTTTCCACTTGAAAGTACAAGACAACATTGACCCCAGGACAAATAGGTACACAGAACTCGGCCTTGAAGCTGCTACAGCGGCAGGAGCAGATTTTGTGGTACTTGAACTGGATACTTATGGGGGCGCTTTGAATGATGCCGACGACATTAGAACAAGGATTTTGGAGTTTGAAACACCCATTTACGCTTTCATAAACAAGGATGCAGCGTCGGCAGGAGCGCTGATCTCGATTGCTTGTGATAGCATATATATGGCACCTGGTTCCAGTATTGGTGCCGCAACAGTCGTAACAGGTGAAGGAGTTGCGGCTCCCGACAAGTACCAGTCCTATATGAGATCGATAATGCGGTCCACGGCAGAAGCCAAAGGTCGTAACCCTAAAATGGCAGAGGCGATGGTTGATGAAGATATTGAACTGGACTCGGTGGCCACGGAAGGAAAAGTACTGACCTTGTCCGTTAGTGAGGCGATCAAATACAACTTTTGCGAGGCCCAGGTCAAAGACTTAGATGAGGTACTAAAAAGGTCGGGAATCACTGACTATGAGGTAGAGGTGTTCGAATTAGGTTCAGCCGATAGCATCATTCAAGTCTTTTTAAACCCATTCGTAAGCGGTATTTTGATCCTCATCATCATTGGCGGTATTTATTTCGAGTTGCAAACACCCGGCGTGGGGTTCCCAATCCTGGCCTCCTTTATCGCGGCGGTGCTTTATTTTACCCCCTACTACTTAAATGGGCTGGCCGAAAACTGGGAAATAGCCATGTTCTTCCTCGGTATCGCTTTGCTTGCAGCTGAGATCTTCGTGATTCCCGGGTTTGGCGTAGCTGGGCTATTGGGGTTGATTTGTACGCTCGGGGCGCTCATTTTAGTTATGCTGAACAATGATATGTTCGACTTTTCCTTCGTTGGAACGGATAAAATATTCATCGCTATTGCGACCACTTTGGCTGGCTTGATGGGATCCATCATAGTCTTATTCCTTGGTGGCGTACGCCTGGCCAACAGCCGCGTATTTTCAGAAATAGCCTTGCAAGACACACAGGATAAAGCCCAGGGATACACTTCAAGATTCATCAAGGAATCTATGAAAGGAAAAAGTGGCACCGCATTCACCATTTTAAGACCTAGTGGCAAAGTAATGATTGAGGATAGCGTCTATGATGCCTACACTCGCGGCGACTATATTGCAGAGGGCGAAGAAATTGAGGTATTGTCAGACGAGGGTACTTCTCTAAAAGTGAAGAAAAAGGCGTGATTCTGGGTATCGTTCCAGCACGACTCGAATCCTCGAGGCTACCCGGGAAGCCCCTGGCAAGAATTGGCGAATACACCATGATCCAAAGGGTATACCTACAAGCCAAGAAATGTCAATCGCTGACCGATGTGATCGTAGCAACCGACCATCAGGACATTTTGGAAGATATCAGGAAGATCGGTGGGAATAGTATTCTCACAAGCTCAGACCACCGGAACGGAACCAGCCGCTGCATGGAGGTGGCTGAGCAGTTTCCCGCAGACTTTTATATCAACATTCAGGGAGATGAACCATTTATTTCCCCTTCTCAGATTGACTTGATCTGTGAATCGCTGGTAGCAGGAGCTGAAATAGCCACACTGAGAAAAAGGATTGTTGACGAGGACCAACTATTTGATGAGAATGTGGTAAAAGTAGTCTGCGATGAGCAGGAAATAGCCTTGTATTTCAGCCGCCAGGCCATTCCATTTGTCAAGGGTATCGCGAGAAAGCAATGGCTGGAAAAACACACTTTCTTTAAACACATTGGCATTTATGGTTTTAGCAAGGACGCAATACAGGCGATCAGAAAAATAACCACCTCTCCCCTGGAAATGGCTGAGTCATTGGAGCAACTTGCCTGGCTCCAGGCTGGCTTGCGTATCTCCACCAGGGAAACAACCCAAGAATCGCTATCCATTGATACCCAAGAAGATTTAGATAGAGCTATTAAACTCCACAATGAAGGATCTTAAAAAAGTGATCGTCTGGATTCTGATTATCCTGGCCTTCGGCATGTTCTGGATCTCGTTAAGAACTGATACGCGAGAATTCGAATACACGCTGGCGGCGCTGGGTGTATGGGGTGTTGCCTTCCTGGTCAATAAATATTTAAAGTTTTGAAGATTCGCAGACGCAGTAGCAGCTGCCCGAATTGCGGCAGCTCGATTTCAGAGGTATACAACTATTGCCCTAATTGCGGACAGGAGAATACCACCACTAACCTGTCATTTGGTATTCTCTTCCGCGAATTCTTTTCCAACTATTTCTCGCTTGATTCCCGGTTCGGTAGGTCTATAAAGCCTTTTCTTATCAGACCTGGACACCTGACCAACGCATTCAATGAAGGGAAACGGGTGATGTTCGCCCACCCTGTAAGACTATATCTGGTCATTAGCCTTTTTCATTTCTTCCTGTTTGCCTGGTACATCGACGATGATCAGGATACCAACACATCCGACATACTTCAACTAAGCGAGCAAGATCGGATTGAGTTGGATAGTATCATGGGGTTGCCAGGAAATACCAGACCATATGATCCGGATTCATGGCCAGTCCAGGATTGGGAGCTATCGCTGATCGCTGCAATGCATCAGGGGGGTCACGAAGCAGATGAAATCATGGATTCACTGGGAACAGAAGATCGGACTTTCATGGAGGTATTTATGATCAAACGGACGGTGCGTTTGAGTAATGCTGATACCGGAGATTTGGCAGGTCTGATCATCGAGAACATTCCAATTATGATGTTCTTTATTTTGCCTCTTTATGCACTCCTTTTGAAGTTATTCTACCTCCGTAAGGGCCTTTACATTCACCATCTCATTCACACCCTGCATATCCACTCATTCCTTTTCTTTATCCTGGGTGTCTCTTGGCTCTATCTCGTCGCAGTAGGTCAGGAAGGTGACTTGCTTATTTTGGTTGGTTTTCTTCTTACTTCGATTTACATAGTAATGTCGCTAAAGCGGGTTTACAAACAAAGGTGGAGGGTTACCATACTCAAGTTCTTCACCATCGGCTTTCTGTATTGCCTGCTACTTTCTTTCGCCATCCTATTGGAAGTCCTGGCTAGTTTAGCCATGTACTGATTGCAAAGCACTTTTGCCAGTCTCCAGAATTTTCCGGATCTCAGCATCGGTGATGGCGTCAGAAAGAAACAAGGATTCGAACTGAGAGGGGGCTAAATATATACCCCCGTTGAGCATGGCTTGAAAGAATTGTCCAAACCGCTTGGTATCGCAGGATTTGGCACTTTCAAAATCCGTAACTTCCTCGCTGGTGAAAAAGAGTGTAAACATGCTCCCCACTTGATTGATCGTACAGGGGAGGTCATTGTCTTTAATGATCTCTGCCAAGCCGGTGGTTATCTGATCTGCTTTAGCGGTCAGCCTTTCATAAATGGAGGAATCCGATCGAAGTTCTTCCAATATAGCCAGACCCGCAGCCATAGCCACAGGATTTCCTGAAAGTGTACCCGCCTGGTAAACCGGACCTTGAGGAGAAACATATTCCATTATTTCTTTCCGACCTCCGTACGCTCCTACAGGCAGCCCGCCACCAATAATTTTTCCGAGGGTTGTCATATCAGGTTGCACACCGAAAAGCTCCTGGGCTCCCCCTTTTGCCAATCGAAACCCGGTCATCACCTCATCGAATATCAATACGATTCCGTGCTCATCACATAGCTTACGAACCCCCTCAAGAAATCCTTTCTTGGGTGCTACACAGCCCATATTGCCACCGACCGGTTCCAGAATGATCGCCGCTATCTCTCCCTTGTTGAGGTTTACAACCTCTTCGAGGGCAATCAAATCGTTGTAAGGCGCAAGAAGTGTGTCGGTCGCTGTTCCACGCGTAACACCAGGGCTATCGGGGGTACCCATCGTGATGGCACCACTCCCCGCAGCAATCAAAAATGAATCTCCATGACCGTGATAGCAGCCCTCAAATTTTACGAACTTGTCCCTGGCGGTAAACCCCCTGGCTACACGCACAGCGGACATGGTAGCTTCGGTTCCGGAATTAACCATACGGACCTTATCTATAGAGGGCATCATCTCAACAATTAGTTCGGCTATTTCAACCTCCCTACGGCCGGGAGCACCAAAGGATGGGCTGCTGGCTACCGCCTTCACCACCGCACGCTCCACTTTCTCATGTGCATGGCCAAGGATCATCGGCCCCCAAGAGTTGATGAGGTCTATATATGCATTGTCATCTTCATCATATAGATAGGGGCCTTTTGCAGATTTAATAAATAGTGGGTTGCCGCCTACGGCTTTGAAAGCCCTCACGGGTGAATTTACTCCCCCGGGAATCACCCGCTGAGCCCGTTGGAACAGGTCATTGCTAGTCTTCTGCATTGATGGGTATTAAAGCGCCATTGCGCATAGTTACAATTGGTACTACCTGATTGTCACTGTTGATACCAAAGTCGAAACCGGTCATCAACTGTCCTTCTACCATCCCCTCTTTCAGAAAGCCATTTTGGAAATACTTCCCGTGCTTTACCAACATTTTACCGAGGTAGTAAATCGTCTCATAACCCAGTAGATGGTAGTTGGAGGGGGGGCACTTGTACGTATCTATTACTAGTTGGGTCACCTCCTGATACTTCTCGCGACTCTTGTCAAAATATTGTGGATTTGCCAGGTTGATTTGCAATCGTTCCAGTTGATTATAATCCACCACCTTAAATTCCTGCCAATTACCATAGCCCAGGAGTCCCAGCGAATCGGGCCGTGTCTCCACCGCTCCAATGAAATTATTCACAATGCCATTGTCTCTGGAAGCAATCATGATGTGGCCGATACTATCCTCCACCACGTTGTATTTCATTTCATAATAAATGAGAGAATCGCCAGGTTCTCCCTCCTCATCAATCCGAACCAAGGCGTAGGCCGCCTCCAGGGAATCCTCCAGGTCGGGCTTCCTTTCCTTTATAAAACGACCAGGTATCTCCAAAAGGGAGTCCACCTCCTCGAGCGTAGCGATAAACTCTTCATGCTGCTCCGTCAAAGAGTCTAGAATGGCCTTACTCAATAAATTATCGACCGATCGAAATTCTATAACATTGAAGCTGTCCGCTTCGATACGATCCTTATAAACCTGAGCAAAAGTGGAGTCCCGTACATCGTCTGAAAAATATACCAGCGCATTTTTGTTTGTCAAATTAGCACAAGCTCGCTTTGCCAGCGCTTCTGCCATCGTTTGGTAGGAAGGCTTTAATAGGAACGCAAAAGGATTGTCCCCCACAATGTCGAGATTCGAGGAAACCGGGTTGAAAATGTTGATTTTATTTGTGCGCGAAAATTCGTTGGCCGCGGCAATAGGCCCTCCGAAGAGGGGTCCCACTAGTAGATCCATCTTTTTCATAGACTGGTCAGCAAGAACCTCTCTCGTCACCTCCTCCTTCCGCTTGGTATCGAATGGATAAAGTGTGATGTCATTGTCCTCCAATTGAAGTTGCTGCTCCGCCAATTTCATCCCTTGATACAAATCCATAATCACCCGATTACTTACAGCCCTTTCCATATTACCAACGTCTTCAAACATGAAAGGCAATAGGACGCCAATGGCATAGCCCTCCTTGTATTCAGACCCCAAAGTCACTCCCGCGAAATCCGAAACGTCCAGATCAAAGTCAATAATGAGCTTTCTCAAAAGTGTGCTTTCTCCCAGGTCGTATTTGTCGAGCTGCTGGGCAAGCGCTTTCGCCACCTCCGTGTTGGCAGGAAACTTCGAGTTAAGATCTATCAGAACTTCTTTGCGAACAGGTGGTAGATATATCCGACTCAACCTAGCTGGCAGGTCGGACTCGAATCTTTTGTTGAATTCAATCCCATAATTGAGCGCATTTTCATATTCCTCCAGTTGAAAGGACGAAAGCATCAACCAATAGTAAACCTCTCCCAATTGATCCCAGTTGGGATACCTTGAGGGCAACTGCCTCCAGATTGAATTAGCACCATCTACATCTTGTAAATTGTAACTTGCAAGGCCCGCGTAAAAGATGGAATACGATCCAAATGCTTCATCTTCAAAAAGGCCCGCAAAAGCAGATTTTGCATTTTTGAAATCATTACTTGCAAATAGCCTCCTGGCCTCTAAAAACTCATTTTGAGAAGATTGACCAAATAAGAAAAAGCATGCAGCAGTAGCCCCTAAAAACAAAAGGGACCGCTTACCAGCCCTGGTCAGAAAGTTTCTTATCATTCCCATTCTATAGTTGCTGGTGGCTTTGAGCTAATATCATACACAACTCTATTAATACCTTTTACCTGATTGATGATCTGGTTGGAGATCTTGCCCAGAAATTCATAAGGTAAATGGCACCAGTCAGCAGTCATTCCATCAAGACTTGAAACGGCTCGGAGAGCTACTACTCGCTCATAGGTACGCTCGTCTCCCATGACACCAACAGACTGAACAGGTAGCAACATAGCGCCGGCCTGCCAAACTTCATCGTAAAGGCCCGCATTTTTCAAGCCCTCAATAAATATGTGATCAACCTCTTGCAAAATCGATACCTTTTCAGGTGTAATATCGCCAAGAATTCTTATTCCCAAACCAGGACCCGGGAAAGGATGACGGCCAAGGATCGCGTTCGGGATATCAAGTGACTTTCCTACACGCCGGACACCATCCTTGAAGAGGGTTTTCAGCGGCTCCACCACCTTCAGATTCATTTTCTCTGGAAGTCCACCGACATTGTGGTGGGACTTTATTGTAACCGAAGGTCCGTTCACAGAAACCGACTCAATGATATCAGGGTAAATCGTTCCCTGACCTAACCATTTGACATGCTCGATCTTATGCGCTTCCTGATCGAATACCTCGATAAAAGTCCTGCCAATAGCCTTTCTCTTGTCCTCAGGGTCTGTCTTATCTCGCAACGCCGTGTAAAAAGCGTCCTTAGCATCAACGCCCTTAACATTGAGTCCAAGTCCCTTGTAGCTATCAAGGACATTCTCGAACTCGTGTTTTCGGAGTAAACCGTTATCAACAAATATACAATATAGATTATCTCCGATTGCCTTGTGGATCAGTACAGCCGCGACGCTCGAATCTACCCCACCGGAAAGCCCCATGACCACTTTGTCACTTCCAAGCTGTGCCTTTAGTTCTTCCACGGTAGAGTCAACAAAGGCTGCTGGCGTCCAGCTTTGCTGCGCGCCGCAAATACCTACGACAAAATTGTCCAACAGTACTTTGCCCTGCGTGGTATGTGTAACCTCCGGGTGAAATTGAATTCCAAAAATTGATCGATCATCAACTTTAAAAGCCGCAATGGGAATATCCCTGGTAGTGGCAATCTTAGTGAAATTATTGGGTAGCTTGGTGATCGTATCAGCATGTGACATCCATACCTGGCTATCGTCGCCAAAACCTCTAAAAAGCTCTTCTGATGCAATTTCGGCGAGGTTGGACCGGCCGTACTCTCGATGCGCTGACCTGGCTACTTCCCCTCCCATCTTATGTGCAATGAGTTGGGCTCCATAGCACACACCCAAAACCGGAATATGACTGAACTGATCAACATCAACATCCGGCGCTTCCGACTCCAACACCGAGCAAGGGCTACCAGAGAGGATTACCCCTTTGGTCTCTGCTCCAATGACAGGAATTTTATTGAATGGGTGGATTTCGCAATAAACGTTCAACTCCCGAACACGTCTGGCGATAAGCTGTGTATACTGCGAACCAAAATCAAGGATCAAGATTTTTTCAATCATGCCGCAAAAATACTACCCTATGTTATGAAAGGAAGCGCCACACGTTTTTTAAGTTTGAGCCCTCACCATAACCTCAGTCCCACCTTCAATCCTGGTGGGCGATAGAGCAGATCATGAAGCAAAGAGAAAAGGAACGGCTGCGGGAAGCGCGGGAGGGACAAGACTGGAAAGCCTGGGGACCTTATTTGTCAGAGCGACAATGGGCAACAGTCAGAGAAGATTACACCGAACACGGTAATGCCTGGGAGGCGGTAGTCCATGACCAGGCACGAAGCAAGGCTTATCGATGGGGTGAGGACGGACTTGGCGGTTTTTCGAACTATGACCAACGGATTTGCTTTGCCTGGGCCTTTTGGAATGGCAAAGATCCAATTTTAAAAGAGCGGCTATTTGGCCTGACGGGCAATGAGGGCAATCACGGGGAAGATGTCAAAGAGCTCTACTACTACCTCGATTCCACACCTACCCACTCCTACATGAAGATGCTTTACAAGTATCCAAAAGAAGAGTTTCCTTATTCAAAATTGGTGGAAGCCAATAGAAGCAGGAGTCGGGAAGAGAGAGAATACGAGCTTATGGACACTGGGATATTCGATGATGATGAATATTTCGACATCTTCCTGGAATATGCCAAAGCTGACGAGCAGGACCTCCTTTTCAGGTGCACTGTCCATGATCGAGGTGAGGCAAAAGCAGAACTGCATGTACTGCCGACCTGGTGGTTTCGCAACACCTGGTCTTCCGGCAGGGATCCGGAGATACCCAAGATGTCCAAGGTAGGGGCTAATTCCTTAAAAATAGAGCATCACCTGCTTGGAGATTTTTTCATCTTTTTTGATGCAGACTGCTCCCTACTCTTTTGCGACAATGAGACCAACAGGGAACGATTGTACGGCACAAAAAACCGATCGAAGTATCCAAAAGATGCTATCAACGATCAAGTTGTCGACGGCTCCGCTGCAACGAATCCTACAAATAAAGGCACCAAGGCAAGTGGGCATTTCATACTACAATTCAATGAAACGGCGACTCAAGAAGTTCGTGTCAGGCTATGTCGCGAGTGGATGGATGAGCCTTTTGAATCATTCCAGGAGATCTTCGAAGAAAGGATTTCTGATGCCAACGACTTCTACGAAGAACTGCAGGCCAAAGTCACGAACGCGGACCTAAGATCTATCCAACGTCAGGCTTACGCGGGAATGATGTGGAGTAAGCAATTTTACTATTACAATATCAAGAACTGGCTGAAAGGCGACCCGGGCAAGACGAAGCCTCCTCAAGGTCGAAGAGAGGGTCGGAACTCCGATTGGACTCACCTCTTTAATTATCACGTCATTTCCATGCCAGACAAATGGGAATACCCGTGGTATGCGGCATGGGATCTTGCTTTCCATTGTATCCCCATAGCCCGAATCGACCCTGACTTTGCCAAGGAACAGCTCTTACTTCTGCTAAGCGAACGATACCAGCATCCAAATGGTCAAATCCCCGCTTATGAGTGGAATTTCAGTGACGTAAACCCGCCAGTCCACGCATGGGCTGTTCTCAGGGTTTTCAACATAGACCGTAAAGTAACAGGGACCGCAGACCTGGATTTTTTACAGAGAGCCTTCCATAAACTGACTATCAATTTTACCTGGTGGGTCAACAGAAAGGACAAGGACGGGAACAACCTCTTCGAGGGCGGTTTTTTGGGCTTGGACAACATCGGAGTTTTTGATCGCAATCACAAAATAATTGAAAACTCCAGACTGGAACAGGCAGACAGTACCAGTTGGATGGCCATGTTCGCTTTGAATATGTTGCGCATCTCTCAGGAACTGTCGCTCAAGTATCCGGTATACCAAGACATGAGTATCAAGTTCTTCGAGCACTTTTTATATATCTCTGGTGCCATGAACGGCATCGGGGAAACGAGTGTGGACCTTTGGGACGAAAACGATGGGTTCTACTATGATGTTATCCACTGTCCCGATGCAGATGATCAACTCATGAAGGTTCGGTCAATGGTCGGGCTCATACCCCTTTACGCCGTGGAGATTCTTCGCCAGGAAGCTTACGAAAACTCGCCGGAGTTTCGGGAAAAGCTAGATTTCATACTGAAGGAACGACCCAAGCTAGCATCACTGGTTTCCCGATGGGGTGAGGAAGGCAAAGACCACAAGCACCTGCTTAGCATTCTACGTAGGCACCGCATGAAGAAAATCCTGCAACGCATGCTTGATCCCGATGAATTTCTTTCGGATTATGGTATTCGGGCACTTTCAAAATTTCATGCAGATCATCCTTACAGTTTTAAGGTTGAAGATGAAACGCTCACTGTATCCTACCTACCGGGGGAATCGGACAGTTCTTTCTTTGGTGGGAATTCCAATTGGAGGGGGCCCATTTGGTTTCCGGTAAATTATCTGATCCTCGAGTCGCTTCTCAAATACAGCCAATACTACTCTGACGACTTTAAGGTGGAATTTCCAACGGGTTCAGGGGAGCGCACCAATTTGAGGGAGGTAGCCAAACATATTTGCTGGCGCATGTTCGAAATATTCCTTACCGACAAAGAAGGTAGAAGGCCGGTTTACGGCAAGTATGAAAAGATGCAGACCGACCCACACTTTAAGGATCACATCCTTTTTTACGAGTACTTTCATGGCGATAATGGAGAGGGCCTCGGAGCGAGCCACCAAACAGGCTGGACCGGCCTTATCGCCGAAATGATATATCGCTATTATAGCTAAGCTGATTAAGCAGTAATTACTTCTACCATATTTTGGATTTACAAAATCGCTGGTAGATGAACCGAGGCCTTCGATCAGGTATGGCAACGACTCCCTATGCGGGTATAGGAAGAATTGCAAACCCGTCAATGTTATTGGATGTAAGTTTGCCTGATGCCAAGCCAGACTGGCGCTTAAGGAAATTATTGAATGACATCAACACTAGGATTAATATTTGACATGGATGGGGTGATAGTTGACAATCACCTTTTTCATTATAGAAGTTGGCAGGCGGTCTGTGAAAAATACGGTCAGCCCTTGTCAGAAGAAAGCTACAAAAATCATCTCAATGGTCGCACGCTCAACGAAGTGGTCCAGTTCATCTTCCAGGAGGAGATGCCGCTGGCACGGGTAAGAGAAATTGGGAATGAAAAAGAAGCCATGTATCGCGAATTGTATCAGGCCCACCGGGCACCAACACCCGGGCTCATGGATTTCTTAGATGCAGCGCAAACGGAAAATATTCCGATGGTTGTAGGCACTTCCGCGCCTGTAGAAAATGTTGATTTTACCCTAGATGGTTTGGGTATTCGTGATTATTTCAAAGCCGTGCTCGACGAACGCGCAGTGACCAAGGGAAAACCTAATCCTGAGGTTTATATCAAATGCGCACAAGCCGCCGGCCTGGCGAACAAAGATTGCATCGTGTTTGAAGACGCGGTATCCGGTATCAAGGCAGGCAAAGCCGCAGGTTCAAAAGTGGTAGGACTGGCGACCTCCCATAAAGCATCAGAACTTGATGCGGACTGGATCGTAAAAGATTTCACAGAAGTAACCCTTGAAAAGGTTAAATCACTGCTAATCGGAAACAAATGAATAGAATATTATCAATTGTATCTTTAATTTTTTTATTTCATTACTCTGATTGTCAGCACCTTAAGATTGCCAAACTAAAGTACAATGGAGGGGGTGACTGGTACGCCAATAAGACTGCATTACCCAACCTCATACAATTCTGCAACAGAAATCTGAAAACAAATATTTACCACGAAGAAGATATTGTGGACGTAGGAAGCCCTGATCTTCCACTCTACCCGCTTGTGTACCTCACAGGGCACGGCAACATCAGCCTATCAGACGAAGACGCGGAAAACTTAAGAAGATACTTACTATCTGGCGGTTTTTTGCACATTGACGACAACTACGGTCTCGACCCCTTCATTCGACTGGAGATGGCCAAAGTGTTCCCTGACAAAACGTTTATCGAGGTTCCATTTGATCACCCGATCTATCACCAAAAATATGATTTCAACGAGGGCCTTCCCAAGGTTCATCAGCATGATGGCAAACCACCACAAGGTTTTGGCCTTTTTCACGAGGGCCGACTCATTTGTTTTTACTCCTACGAATCGGACCTGGGAAATGGCTGGGAAGACCAGATCATCTACAACGACCCGGAAGAAGTGCGACAACAAGCACTCCGAATGGGAGCCAATATTGTGAGCTACGTGTTCACCATGGAAAACTAAAAAACCTTCCCACTTGGGGGAAGGTTCCTACCTGAAAAACTAGGAGTGCGCACACTCCCAAAGCACTTTCTATGATCTCCTTCTACCTCGCAGGGTAATCACAATCTCTTCTGTCACATCGCCATTCGTCACTGTCGCGAGATTATCACAAGCACCATCGCCATAGTCAAGTGTCCAACTGTTTTCACCCACTGTGTAAGCTTTGATACCTGACACAGGTACAAACACGCGACCACCCCAACAATCTCTAGCAAAGACCAATTCTTCCGTGATAACCATACTGTAGTTTTCGCCTTCTCGATTCACGCCAGAGGCACTCCCGGTGAGCCTCGTGGTTCCATCACTTTGATTCCAGACACGGGTTCGTGAGGCATCACGAGTGGCAAAGGTCCCGTCATCAAATGTGATCTTCCCACCTTCGAGTGTGATATCCACTGTGACGGTACCCGCATCCGCATCGACTGAAGTAACTGTATGCGTACGAGTGCCCTCAATATAGGTACTGTCAACAGAGAAATCTTCAAATGTGACTCTCCTGAAAGCCCCGACGGCAAACCTCCGACCTTGGTATTCGATAATAATTTTCCCTTTTCTCAATCGACCTCTACGCCCTTCACAGCCATCCTCACCGTAATCAATGGTGATCACATTGTTGATCGTGTCGTGAGTGACAGCCGCACAATCCAAAATCTCGTCCCTGATACCTCGTCCCGATGCTTCGCTAAACGAGTCAAAACCAGCATCGCTGATCACATCGGCATCTTCCAATGCCGAAGCAACCGTCTCTTCCGAACTCAAGTCCAGCAAGCTAAAGTCACTGGCTCCTATTTCGTCCATGTTGTTGTCGTTGCATGCTACTCCTAGCAATGCAATGCTTAAAAACCCAAATACTATTCTTTTCATGTCCTTATTGATTTTCTTTTCAAAAGATTCCCCCTTTAGATATCGGACAAGAGCAAAGGTTTAATCGACCAGTAATTTTTTTTAATTTCCTTCTATCACATTTCCTAAATTTGAATCAACCTCCAGGCTCCATTTGCAGTACTGTTATCAGGCTGAATGCTATGAGAATAATATTTACCAGCTTAATTGCCCTTATAATTCTGCTTCCATGTCACGCGCAGGGTGACCTTTTCGAACTGGCCGAAACAGCTTATGTGAATGCGGAATATGATCGTGCTATCGAATTGTATGATCAATCCGGGTCCGCTTATCAGGCGCAGAATGACGATCTCGGCTACAGCCGTTGCAACCTAATGAAAAGTAGTTGCTTGCTACTATCTGGGTCGGCAGAAGCCAGCAAAGAGATAGTCGAAAATACCCTGGCATTTTTAGCCGACAATCACCCCGGCGCCTCGCAATTGTCGGCTTTGGGATTGACTTTATTAGGAGAAGCTGAGCTCAATCTTGGGCGCAATGACCTGGCGCTGGATAATTTGAAAAAGGCAGAAGAGCTTTTTGGCCCCGAAGCATCTCGCGAACTCGCAGAGTGTTATGAGAACCTGGGTATCATTTATTGGAATAACGGCAACCTGGATCTCTCCACCCAATACCATGAAAAGTCGCTGCGGATGAGACAGACGCTCTTTGGCGACAGATCGCAGTTCGCGGCAGATTCCTACAACAACCTAGGTGTGATCAACCTGGGTGTGGACGGCTTTAAGGCCTCCTTATACCTTTCTCGCGCTTTATCAATCTATGAAGAGGTCTATGGCCCTGACCATCCGAAAGTGGCATTTTGCTTAACCAATCTCTCCCGGGCCAATAGCGACGAAGGCAACGAAGAAGAAGGACTTCAGCAATTGCAAAGAGTAGTTGGTATCTGGGACAAACTCTACGAGGGCGATCACCCAAGCAAGGCATTTACACTCTCCAACATCGGCAGACTTCATGCGATGACCGAAAACTGGGAAGAAGCCACCAGCTACCAGAATCGAGCACTGGCAATGTACAAGTCATTGTTTGGCGAAAAGCATCCCGAGGTAGCCAACACCTACTCCCTACTTGGTGATATTGAACAAGAAAACTATCGATGGAAGGAGGCGATAGATTTTTACCAGAAGGCTATCTATGCCAATTTGTACGACCAAAATTTTGAGGATCGAGGGGACCTGCCACTGCTCCGAAACTATTACAACGCCGATATCCTCTTGGCCTCCTTGTTTGCCAAAGCAAAGGTTTTAGAGATCCTACATATTGACAAATCCTTGAAACCGCTTCACCTGCAGCAGGCCTTAGACACCTACGCGAAGTGTGATACGCTCATTTCGGCAATACGGCAAATCCGCGAAAATGAAACGGATAAAATTAGGTTGGGCCGATTAGCTAAGGAAGTTTACGAAAATGCCATCCGGATATCCCTCATGCTTACCGAGCAGCCATTTGCGAGGAAAAAGTATCTGGATATTGCTTTTGGTTATTCTGAAAGAAGTAAGTCGGCAGTACTCCTGGAAGCTATTTCTGAAACCAAAGCCAAAGACTTTGCCGGCCTGCCTCATGAAATTTTACAAGAAGAAGATAACCTAAAGGCTGAATTAGCTTATCTCAATCAGCAATTGGCAGAGAAATCTGGTAATCAGGAGGAGGCCAATCTTAAAAACAGGCTTTTCGAAGTTCAAAGGGATTATAGAGTGTTGGTAGAGAAAATTGAGACAGATTACCCCCAATATTTCGAACTGAAGTACCAGACCAGTACCTCCTCAGCATCGGAGATAGCGGAAAGCCTGTCACCGACAGAAGCTGTCATCTCCTACTTCGAGGGAGACAAGCGCCTGTACATATTTCTTGTCACCAACAAAGGCATAGACTTAATAGACAAACCCAAGAGCGAAAACTATCAACAATTGGCAAGTGGCCTAAGAAATGCCGTTAAGTACCGCGTGCCGAAGGTCTTTCTTTCCTCAGCCCGGTCCCTTTACGACGAATTGATTCCGGATTTATCCAGCAGTATCACCACACTCACGATCATACCGGATGGCATTCTGGGCACTATTCCCTTTGACGCCTTGGCATCCCCAAAAGTCGTCTCGGATGAATACGAAAACCAGCAGTTCCTGATCGAAGACTATAAAGTCGGCTATGATTATTCAGCGACTCTCTTTTTCAACAAGAGAAGGCAAGAAAAGACCGGAACAAGTAATGAAATTCTTTTTGTAGCTCCGGTCGAATTTGATGAAGAAACAGGAATGGCAACACTAGAAGGCACACGTCGCGAGGTATCCACCATCATGTATTTTTTTGAAGATCATAACTGGTCCACTTCCAGTCTGATGGAAGGTCAGACCTCTGAGCAAAATTTCAAAAAACTGGACCTTGCTAGTTTCGGCGTTTTACATTTTGCCACTCATGGTTTGGTTCACGAAAGCAAGCCAGAACTCTCAAAGATCTTCCTGCGCTCCGATAGTTCAGAGGATGGACTACTTTATTCGGGTGAAATCTATAACCTTAAGATCAATGCAGACCTTGTTACACTTTCGGCTTGTGAAACCGGGCTGGGCAAGTTGGCCAAAGGTGAAGGCATCGTGGGACTGTCCAGATCCTTACTCTACGCAGGTGCGCAAAACCTGATTGTTTCTCTGTGGCAGGTCGCCGATCAATCAACTTCTGACTTAATGATACGGTTCTACCAGGAAATTCTGGAGGAAAAGAGCGGTTTCTCCGCTTCCTTGAGGCAAGCCAAGCTATCGCTTCTAAATTCTCCGGAATACAAAGACCCTTATTATTGGGCACCCTTCATCCTTATCGGTCAATAGGTTTTCGATCATTTAAAGACCTATCTTTGCGGCATGAAACGCGTGGCTTTCTACACTTTAGGTTGCAAATTAAATTATTCGGAGACTTCCACGATCTCCAGGATGTTTGAGGACCGAGGTTACCAGAAGGTAGCCTTTGCTGAGAATCCGGACATATTCGTGATTAACACTTGCTCGGTAACAGAAAATGCCGATCAAAAGTGTAAACGCCTGGTGAAGGAGGCCAAGAAAATATCCCCGGATGCCTATGTGGTGATAATGGGATGCTATGCGCAATTGAAACCCAGGGAAATCAGTGAGATCCCCGGTGTGAGTGCAGTATTTGGCGCTGCGGAGAAATTCCGACTCTTTGATTATCTCGACGAATTTAAAATTCCCGAGAAAGTATCGGTATTCGCTTCTGACATTAAGGAGGCCAATACCTTTCATAGCGCCTACTCCTACGCTGACAGGACGAGGACCTTTTTAAAGGTTCAAGACGGATGCAATTACGGTTGTGCTTTCTGCACGATTCCGCTGGCCCGCGGCAAAAGTCGCAGTGACAGCATTGCAAACATCGTGATGGAGGCTAGAAAAATTGCGGCCACGGAAGTTCGGGAGGTCGTGCTTACAGGAGTGAATATTGGTGATTTTGGCATACAGCATGGGAGGCGAAAAGAAAAATTCCTGGACCTGCTCCAAGCACTCGACGACATTGACGGAATAGACCGATTCAGGATATCTTCGATCGAGCCAAATCTCCTTTCACAGGAGATCATATCCTTTGTTGCTTCCTCTAAGAAGTTTGTGCCACATTTTCATGTTCCCTTGCAATCAGGTTGCGACGCCACACTCAAGCGGATGAATCGTCGTTATTTGTCAGGCTTATATCAACAACGGGTGGAGGCCATCAAATCTCTGATGCCTCACTGTGCCATCGGTGTAGACGTTATTGTGGGCTTCCCCGGAGAAACCGAAGAAGAATTCCTTACCTCTTACCGTTTTCTCAATGATCTCGATGTGTCCTACTTACATGTGTTCACCTATTCGGAACGGCCCAATACAACAGCGGCGACCATGAGCGAGGTGGTTCCGGCAAAAGTCAGAAGTGACAGAAGTAAAATGCTGAGAAACCTCTCTGAGAAGAAGAAAAGGCATTTCTACGAGGGACAAATCAACACTGTTCGTGATGTCCTGTTTGAAGCAGATATCGAAGATGGTAAAATGCAGGGATTCACGGAAAATTACATTCGTGTTTCGGCAAAATACGACCCTCTTTTAGTCAACGAAATCAAAACAGTTCAACTAAATTCCATCAATGAGCACGGTATAGTCGAAGTGGTGGAGCCGGAAAACGAACTGGTGCATATCTCTTAAAATTTTATATCAGTGAAGCTCCTTTGCATTGGAAGAAACTATGTTGAACACATAGAAGAATTGGGCAACGAACGACCTGAAAGTCCAGTCATATTTCTTAAGCCGGACACAGCCATACTCCGCAACAACGACCCATTTTATTACCCGGAATTTTCTGAGGACATACACCATGAAGTAGAGGTGTTGGTGCGGATCAATCGCGATGGAAAGACCATAGAAAAAGAGTTTGCCCATAAATATTATCAGGAAATTGGCCTTGGGATAGATTTTACTGCGAGAGATCTGCAAAGCCACGCCAAAGACAAAGGACTTCCGTGGGACCTGGCCAAAGGCTTCAATGGATCGGCACCTATTTCGAAATTTATCAAGAAAGACGGTTTTGATCTAACCAATTTGAATTTCCGACTTGATGTCAATGGCGAAACTCGACAGGAAGGTAATACTGGTCTGATGCTTTACCCCATCGACGAGATCATCGCCTATATATCGTCCTTCATCACTTTGAAAAAAGGCGATCTCATCTTCACTGGCACGCCAAAAGGTGTGGGTCCGGTAAAGGTTGGTGATCGGCTGAGGGGATACTTGGAAGACGACCTGATGTTTGACTTCAAGGTCAAATAATTACGCCATTGACAGAATTTTTCGTAGTTAACTTTCAAATCCGTAGGTGATCACATTACTTTGAGTGTACCAGTTAGTAAAGGCAAATTTTTGTGATTAGATCGGTTGTAGGTATTTGCTCCTACTTGCTCATCTCCGTGGCTTTCGGCCAATCCTTTACCACGGAAGGCTATTATATGTTTCCAATCAACCCTGGGAAGACCAACTACCTTGCCGGGACCATGGGCGAAATGCGCGGAACGCATTTTCATGGAGGAATAGATATTCGAACTGGAGGTCGAATTGGATTACCGGTCCACGCCGTAGCTGATGGTTACATTACCAGAATCAAGGTGCAGCTGGGCGGATATGGCCATTCATTGTACATGAAGCACCCCAACGGCACCACCTCTGTCTATGCTCACCTAGACCATTTTGATCCACAGCTTGAACAATATTTGATCTCCAGGCAATATGAAGCAAAGTCCTATGAAATCGATCTCTTTCCTCAACCAGATGAATTTCCCTTTCGACAGGGAGAGATAATTGCTTACTCCGGCAATACAGGCTCTTCCAGTGGACCACATCTCCACTTTGAAATTAGAGATGAAAAGCAAAGGGTGCTCGATCCGTTGAAATTTGGTTTTGAAGAAATAATCGACCGACTACCTCCTACCCTCAAATACATCGCCTTCGTAACATTGGATGAAAATGCCCGAGTCAACGGCGCATTTGGTAGGTACGAGTTTCAGGTTAGCAAGGTGGACGACTACTACCGGATGACAAAACCACTTTCGCTGAAAGGTAAAATCGGAATAGAAATACAATACCAAGATCGTCACAACGGGTCTGGCGCAAGAAATGGGATTCCGGAGATAGTGATGGCCATCGATGACGATACGGTTTTTCATCAGCGTAAGACTCGAATGGTCTTTGGGGAAATGCGAAACATCGTTGTGCATATGGACTATCCGGTTTACGCTAAGAAAAGGAGGAAATTCAATAAGCTATTCAAAGCCGAAGGGAATACCCTGAGTATTTACAAGACTACCAATGAAGGGATCTTCTTTGACGGGGATTCCCACAATATCAAAATTCATCTCATAGACTCTTACGGCAACCGCTCGACATTTGATAAAAACGTCAATAACAGAACAATTCAATACCCCATTTCGCCGGTTTTGGATCAGTTCGAGATACTTGACAATATCATGCATATTCAAGCCACGCCAGGTGCCAATGAAAACATCAGCGTACTGGCCAACGGCCTTCGATACGAAATACAACCCTATTCTCTTCAGGCGAATAATTATTATACCTGGGACCTCAACCAAGGCCTCCCGAATTTAATTGTCACCCCCAATTCTTCCATCAAGCCATCCTTTTTAGCGGTTATCCCCAGTGGTCAAAATTTCCAGTACTACCATCAGGATATCAATCTTAAATTCAGGAACAGCACACTCTTCGACACCTTGTACTTGAGATACGAAAAGAGACTGGAGCAGAACCGTGAAATTTTCGATTTTCGCCATCAGGATTTTCCAATTCGACGGGACCTGGAAATCACACTCAAGCCAGAGCAAGTTTATGATCGAGAAAAGGCTCATGTTTATGCGATCTTTCGCAATCAACTCAATTTTGTAGGTGGGGAGTGGGTTGACGAAAATATCAAGTTCTCTTCCAAAGACCTGGGAACTTTCACAATCCAGGAAGATCGCGACCTACCAACCGTGACCATTGTACAAATGAGTTCGGAGCGTATTGTACTACTGATTGAAGATCAACTTTCAGGTATCAAAACGATCAACGCTTACCTAGATGGTGAGTGGTTATTGATGAAGTACGACGCCAAAAGGAAAAGACTGGAATCTCAGCTGCCGGAACCAAACAAAAAAATAGAGGGCGAGTTTATCTTGGAAGTGAAAGATAATGCTGGCAACTTGAGGACGTATAAAAAAACAATTTCAAACTCATGACAACACTGAAACCCGGAGATCCTGCTCCACAATTTGAAGCAAAAGATCAGGATGGCAATACCATTAAGCTTGCAGACCTGAAAGGAAAAAAAGTAATCCTTTATTTCTACCCAAAGGATAATACTCCGGGATGTACCGCCCAAGCTTGTAACCTTCGGGACAATTACGAAGAGTTGCAAAGGAAAGGATATATCGTGCTTGGTGTTAGCCAGGATTCCGAGGCATCTCACCAAAAATTTATAGCGAAGCAGTCCTTGCCCTTCTCGCTGATTGCAGACACTGATCATACCGTGCACAATCTGTACGGCACCTGGGGAGAAAAATCAATGTATGGCAGAAAATATATGGGTACATTCCGAACAACTTTTGTAATTGACGAAGAAGGAATGATCAGTGAGGTGATTTCGAAAGTGAAAACGAAGGATCACACAGCGCAAGTGCTGCAATAACATTCATCAGAGATAGCTCAATTATATGTTTTTTCGGCTCAACGACGAAAAAACCGGTTTACCTCCAAAAAAACTCACGTCTCAACCGGTGGATGTATTGTTGCGGTAGCTAACTTGGGCTAACGCCCAAGATCCACCCTATGTTAAGACGCGCCTTGAGCATATTGGTGATCATCACTGGTGGTCTGGCATTATTTTATGCCAATATCGATGCCATTTCGAAAGAGAGGGAGGCCAGAATGCATCGACTCCAGGTGGTTCATGAAAACACCATCAAAAAGTTCATAGGATCCATCGAAACTTTCGGGTTATTCACCAAAGGTCTAAAGGCCCACCTAGATCAGTATGAGAAGCTCCCCTCGCAACAAGCGCTTTTTACATTTGTTAAGCAACTAACTGACAACAACATCCTTCAGAATTCTTTAACGATTTCAATTATGGATACCTCGCATAATTTCAGGTATTCTTTCGACCAGTCACAAATTGACCCGGCAGGATTAATTGGAAGGAATGTGCGAGACCTGGCAGGTGTTTCAGCCATTGAAAAATACAATAACGTGATGAGTGAAGGCGGATTTCATTTGCTAGGGCCTCACAATCTCGTTGAGGGCAAAGTAGGGCTTTCCCTAAATTTTCCGGTCATGGAGCAAGGCATTGTCACCGGGTATGCCAGCCCAATCGTTGATATCAAACAGATCCTTGCTGTAGTCTATAATCAGCAGCTTCCAGACGAGTTTGTTTTCCATTTTTCTACGGGCGACGGAATTGATTTCGACAGGGAACACGTGCATGACGATACAAGGACCCATAATAACTTAAGAGACTCGCTATCTTATAAGAATTTCAATATTCCTCAGGATCAATTCCTGTATGCCACTTTTGACGTGTACGGATCGCCGTTTCGTTTGGGGGTAGCTTATCTGAATGCTGCCAGGCCCGATATTGTTTTACCTCTCCTATCTATCAGTTGGTTCTTGTTCCTGACATTTCTAATTATTTATATCAACAATCAGGCATCAGATCTGGAAACAACCAGGGACGAAGTAGAAAAACAACGTGTAGAACTTAAGCGACGCAATGAGAAGCTCGAAGAAGCGCACCACGCCAAGAATAGATTCATGTCGATTTTGGGTCACGATATCAAAGGACCCCTTCGCTCTATCCGGACAATGATCGACCTTCGTCAAAGAAATCAAATTGCTAATAAGGATCTGGATGAGTATTTCGCCAGTCTCAACGACGTTTCGTCCAATACACTTAATCTGGTAGAAAATGTATTGGAATGGGCACGGGTCAACGACGAACAGGTAACTCCAAAAATGGAGCATGTGGACGTCCAAACTTTGATTGATGAAATCATTGAACTGACAAAAAGCATTGCCCAGCAAAAAGCTATTTCCATCGACCTGGACATTGCTCCAGGATGCCGGATTTATGGTGATGTCAATATGCTCGCAACCATTTTTCGTAATCTCGTGGGCAATGCCTTGAAGTACACGGAAAACAACGGCAACATCAAGTTATTGTGTACCAAGAGTCAAGATCAAACAGTTTTGAAGGTCATTGACGATGGTGTTGGCATGACACAACAGGAGTTGGATGACCTTTTCAAACTCGACAAGGATGCCCCCTCAAGAGGCACCGCCGGAGAGCTCGGCACGGGGTTGGGAATGACACTGATTAAGGAATACATCGACTTGCACCATGCTAAAATCACGGTCACCAGTCAACCCCGAAAAGGCACCCAAGTCAATTTGGTATTTCCTGAATCCCAGGTTACCGACGAAAAATCTGAGTAGGGTAACTTACGACACTCTCATGCCCGTCGGGACCTATTGAAGAAACTCCAAATAAGTAATTATCAATCACGATACCATCAAGTGTAGATCCTTGGGCGCCTTCGCCCACCTTTTTGGAGAACTGCCATATCGGTGAGGTAGTATCCCGCCAATATATTTTATACCCTACAGCCCCCTCAACCGGATCCCATTTCAGAATTGTCGAGGGTTTTACAATCCCACCGATCTGAACATTTTTAGGTGCTGGTGGGGCCCAGGCCATCGCCGCCAAAGCAACGGCATTCACGGCGGTCATTTTCGCGCAATAATCAAAATTTACTCCTTCCAACACATCACCGTAAGCAATACCATCCTCGGTACGCAAGTCCTGATGCTGACGGTTATAGTTTTCGTGTGCCTCCATGATCCTTACTCCCGGAAATCCGGCATTGTTGAAAGGTGTATGATGCCCTCCTCTTCCAAACCTATCCAGTCGATAGATCAATACGGGATTCATTTCCGGCATATAGGTTTTAGTGGTTTGATAAACATACCTCGCCAACTGGCGAGAGGGACTATCATTTTCACCACCAAAAAAAACGCTTCCGCTTTAATTCTTGCTCTGAGGCCAACACGGAATACGGTTCTGAAAAGATCCTAAAAGTGCGGTTATCTATTACCCCATCGACTCCCTCAATGTTGCCAATCATATCATTATTAAGTACAGCCGCGATTTCCCAACCCTCTTCCTTTGCTTTTTCGGCTAGGAACCTCCCGCCATACAGTCCCTGCTCTTCGCCCGAAAGCCCAGCGAGCAGAACACTGGATTCGAATTCGTATTGAGACAGCACCCGCGCTAGCTCGATCGCACCCGCCATGCCGGTAGCATTGTCATTGGCACCTGGTGAATCATCTGTAAAATTCTTGGGATCAGATACCCGACTGTCAATGTCACCACTCATGATGACATACCTGTTAGGGTATTTTGTACCCCGCTTAATGGCATACACATTTACCACCCAGGTGTCCTTCGTAATTCTTGTATTGGGATCGGCTTTTACCAACGTCCGTTGTTCATATACCTCCAGGCAATTGTTACATGCCGCAGAGATTCTTTCAAATTCTGCCTTTATCCATCGCCGGGCGGCACCGATCCCACGGGTTTGGGATACCGTATCAGACATAGTATGCCTCGTGCCAAAACCAACCAGCGTTGTTACATCTGACTCAAGTCTTTCCACACTCACACTATTGATGATATCATATACCCGCTGATCTGTTGGCAGTAGTTGGGCGCTTAAGAAATTGGTAAGAAAAAGTCCTGACGTTAGGATTAATGCAATTTTCTTCATGGTTCGATACGTTTTAATCCGCTAAATATAAATCCCGTATGGGCATTTGTTAATTTAGCCCGCATTATTATAGATAGAATGTCAGATATCACTCAACTCAACCGAACCGCTAGCCAGGTCCGTCGCGACATTGTGAGAATGGTCCACGCCTGTCAGTCCGGACACCCAGGAGGATCGTTAGGCTGCACAGATTATTTGGTGGCACTTTACTTTGAAATAATGGATTATAACCTCCCATTCACTATGGAAGGTAAGTCCGAGGACATGTTTTTTCTCTCCAATGGACACATCTCCCCGGTTTGGTATAGTGTACTTGCCAGGGCAGGTTTTTTTGAGACTTCCGAGTTGGCCACTTTCAGAAAGATAGACTCTCGGCTTCAGGGGCACCCAGCAACCGAAGAAGGGCTCCCCGGGATCCGGGTAGCCTCAGGCTCTCTTGGACAGGGGTTGTCGGTAGCCCTGGGAGCGGCCATGGCGAAAAAGCTTGATAAAGACAATAAACACGTTTTTGTCCTGATGGGAGATGGAGAACAGCAGGAGGGTCAGGTCTGGGAAGCGGCCATGCTTGCCGCCAGTAAGCGCGTAGATAATCTGATCGCTACAATTGATTACAACGGCCAGCAAATCGACGGACCCGTCGATGAAGTCAACTCACTGGGAGATTTGAAAGGAAAATACGAGGCCTTTGGCTGGGATGTTCTGGAAGCTGACGGCAATGACATGTCCACGATAGTCGATGCCTTGAATGAGGCGAAGCGTAGGTCGGGCAAAGGCAAACCTGTTATGATCCTGATGCGAACAGAAATGGGCAAGGGTGTTGATTTCATGGAAGGCACTCACAAATGGCATGGGATTGCTCCCAACGACGAGCAACTTGCTGCAGCCCTGGATCAATTGGAAGAAACTCTCGGAGATTATTGATCTCCCAACAAAAAAATGTCATGACAAAATATACCTATACAGAAAAAAAAGATACCAGATCTGGCTTTGGAGTTGGCCTGCTTGAAGCGGGTAGAGATAATCCTGAGGTCGTTGCACTTTGCGCCGACCTGGTTGGCTCCTTGAAAATGGGAGATTTCATCAAGGAATTCCCCGAAAGGTTCTTTCAAATAGGAATCGCCGAAGCCAATATGATGGGCGTAGCTGCCGGCTTAGCCACTTCCGGGAAAATACCGTTTACCGGAACTTTTGCAAATTTCTCCACAGGACGCGTTTATGACCAACTGCGGCAATCCATCGCTTACTCCGAGAAAAACGTTAAGGTCTGTGCTTCTCATGCCGGACTAACCCTGGGAGAGGACGGAGCCACACACCAGATATTGGAAGATGTAGGAATGATAAAGATGCTTCCCAATTTCACTGTGATCGTACCGTGTGATTATGAGCAGACACGTGCTGCTACCAAGGCGATCGCTCAGTTCGAGGGTCCTGTTTACCTGCGTTTTGGCAGACCAAAATGGCCAATCTTCACTTCTGAAGACAGAACATTTGAGATTGGAAAGGCGGATAAAATGGTCGAAGGAAGTGATGTCACGATTTTCGCGAACGGCCACATGGTCTGGAAGGCAATCGAAGCAGAAGAAATTTTAAGTGAACAAGGCATTTCAGCCGAGATCATCAATATTCACACGATCAAGCCGCTCGATGAGGCAGCAATTGTCGCGTCAGTAGCGAAAACTAAATGTGCCGTAACCGCCGAAGAACATCAGCTCAACGGAGGCCTGGGTGAAAGTGTAGCTCAGACATTGGGTCGCCATACTCCGGCTCCGCTAGAAATGATCGGTGTGGACGATTCATTTGGTGAAAGTGGAAAACCAGACGAGCTGCTCGATAAGTACGGTTTGAGCGCCGAAAATATTGTGACAGCCGCAAAAAAAGCCATTCAACGAAAAGGATAACCACTGCAACCCTTAACAAATCGTCAGCTATTTCAACGATACCTTGCGCAAACGTCGGATTTTCCGTTAGCGCTGGAAATCGAAAAGGCTGAAGGAGTATACCTCTTTGACAAAGCAGGGAAAAAATACTTCGACCTGATCTCCGGTATCGGGGTAAGCAATGTAGGTCACAGGCACCCAGCTGTTATGGAAGCTATTCATGAACAACTGGACAAGTACCTCCATTTAATGGTTTATGGGGAATACGTGCAAACCCCACAGGTGCAGCTGAGTGAGGCACTGGCTCATACCCTACCGCCGCCATTGGACAATGTTTACCTGGTAAATTCTGGCAGCGAAGCAGTGGAGGGCGCCATCAAACTGGCTAAGCGGTTCACAGGTAAGCCCAACATAGTCACCTGTATTAACGCCTACCATGGCTCATCTCACGGGGCACTGGCAGCCAGCGGGTCAGAACAGTTCAAAGAGAACTTTCGGCCACTCGTACCCGGGTTTTCTCAAATGCCATTCGGGTCAAAGGATGACCTTGATGCAATCGACAACAACACCGCAGCTGTCCTGGTGGAAACAATACAAGGTGAAGCCGGTGTGCAGATCGCGGAGGAGAATTGGTTTCATGCGCTTAGGTCTCAATGTGACCGGGTCGGGGCGCTACTAATTTTCGATGAAATACAATGTGGTTTTGGGAGAACGGGGACATTTTGGGCATTTGAAAAGTATGGTATTGTACCAGACATACTTGTAAGTGCCAAAGGCATGGGTGGAGGACTACCTATTGGTTGTTTCATCAGCTCTCAAAAAATAATGTCCTGCTTGAAAAATGATCCCATCCTGGGACATATAACCACTTTCGGCGGGCACCCACTTTGCAGTGCAGCAGCCCTCGCCACACTCAAAGTAATCCAGGAAGGAACACTCCTGCAGGAGGTCGAGAAAAAGTCAAAGCTTCTCTACGAACGGCTTCAGCATCCATCGATTAAAGAAGTGCGATACCAGGGGTTGATGATGTCTCTCGAATTTGAATCTTTTGAGCTATTAAAACCAATCGTGGACAGGGCCATTGAGAAAGGGGTGATCACGGATTGGTTCTTATTCAATGATCGAAGTATGCGAATTGCTCCGCCATTGACCATCACCATGGAAGAAATCGAAGAAGCTTGCGAGTTGATCCTCTCGGCGATCAACGAGCCATAAAAAAACCCGCCGAAGCGGGTTAGTATCTTTGTTACGATGATGTGATCCGTTTTACAGCAGTTTCTTCAATTCCAGCGAAACCTTCATATCACTACCTCCACGCTTTAAGCTTAATTCTACGGTCCTTCCAGGAGTCCGTAAAATATCTTCCACTTCAATCAGCGTCATGCCGGAGGCTGCCATTCCATCTATTGCAATAATCTCATCGTCCACCTGGATTCCGGCACTTGCCGCCTGACTCCCCTCAATTACCTGATGAACCAAAACCTGGCTCATTGACTTATCCATTTGAACATCGAGACCACTTGAATTCACGAAGAAGTCACCGCCACTTCGGCCATTCTCCTCCATGTAGATCTTGTGAGATTTGTAGTCAAAAAGGATATTGTATCTACTCAAGATTCTGTTTCCAATAATCCCGGATACTTTCTTGTCTCCTTGGATGCCGCTTTCAACCTGGCTAATTCCAATGGGTAGATCATCAAAGGAGAACGTGCCGAATCTAAGGCTTTTCACACGTCCCTCATAATGCCTTGTTTCTTTATCTCCAAGTCCTTTGACCAAATAGCTATAGTGATCGCCGGTCCTGTCCACGATATTGTTGGCGTTAGCAAACGGTGTATTAAAATCTAGCGTAGTGCCCGCTCCGGTATTGAGAAAAAATGTTCCCTCTACAGTAGCACCATCGTTCAGGGTAATATATCCGGAAATCGTTGGGATGGCCGTATGAAATTTGAAGGAAAGCTCTTCTCCAGTTTTAGGATAATTGCCAGAGTCATACACTTCTATTTTCATCTGATCGTAATTCAATCGCACGATGTGGTGATGAAGCATATCGTAGCCGATGATACCGTCTATGTTACGCCCAATGCTGATCTCGAGATGATCCAAATCCGTGGCATACACCTTGATGTTCTTTTCGAGCAGCAAACCATTCAACTCTATTTTGTTGTGTTTAATGAGTGCGCCGGTGATACTACCCTGCGCACTGGTAGTAGCTTGCTTGTGATCTAGTGGTAAATTGAGTGATTGTGCTACATCAAGGTCAATTACAGTGAGCCCGTCACCAGTATCCATGATGAAATCCAAGGGATCAGATCCGTCCACACTGAGCTTCACGAAAACATGATCACCGAAAAGTTCAAAATCGCTGGTGGTAATAGGCGTCTGAGCAACGCTTGCCAGGCAGGTTGACAGCAAAAAAATGATTAGCAAGTTTTTCATTGTGAATTTTATCAATATCGAATTGCCTCCAATTTAAAAATACTCTCAGTACTAAACCATTAAACGCTCCATATTTTCAAGTATTCTATGAAAACATGGCACCCAATCAGCCCTTTCAATGTTGCTTTCTTCACCATATTTGCCGGAACTTCGATTTCATGAAAAACACCCAATTGAGCCTGGTAGAAGAAACAGGCTCCTTTCTTACCAGTAAAGGGATCATTGACCCTGAAATAGGAATAGTGCTCGGCACAGGACTCGGTGCTTTAGCCTCCGAAATTGACATCACAGTTTCCATAGATTATGAGGGCATTCCTAACTTCCCTATCTCCACCGTCGAATTTCACAGTGGCAAGCTTCTATATGGTAAACTTGCTGGAAAAACCGTCGTGGCCATGCAGGGACGTTTTCACTACTACGAGGGTTATACCGCAGAGCAAGTGGTTTTTCCAATTCGTGTGATGCAAAAGCTTGGAATTTCACAACTGTTGATCTCAAATGCAGCAGGAAACATGAATATGAACTGGAAAAAAGGTGAGCTTATGCTCATAGACGATCATATCAACCTCCAACCTGACAATCCACTCCGGGGGAAGGATGCCGCCGCTTTTGGCCCCATTTTCACCGACATGAGTGCCCCATACGATGAAATTATGAATAGTCAACTGTTAGCTGCCAGTGAAGAAGTAGGTATTAAATTGAACAAAGGCGTATACGTTTCTGTGGCTGGACCAAGCCTGGAGACCAGGGCAGAGTATCGATTTTTGAGGCAAGCCGGAGCTGACGCAGTGGGCATGTCCACTGTTCCTGAAGTGATTGCTGCCAATCAAATGAATTTGCCAGTGGCCGCGATCTCTGTGTTGACTGATGATTGCGACCCTGACAACCTCCAACCCATAAACATCGAGGATATTATTAACACCGCTCAGGAGGCTGAAAAAGACCTTGTAACGCTCGTTAAGACTTACCTCAAGTCGGTTGAACCGTGAAGAAAAAAAAAACCCATCACGAGGATGGGCTAAAGGCGTTCTGGCCGTTTTGTGAAGAATATAGCTTGTGAACATTCCCGGATTATGAAACCCCTAACCCAGAAGAGGGAATGTCTTACTGCTAACAATTCTTTTACACGAATGGCAAATATCGACTGCTTCCTATATTATATTACTAATAACTGATTTATGTCCAATTAAATTCAGATTCAGAAGGCGTATACTGCGGCAAGAACGAATGACGACAGTGAACTAGCTGTTTCAATGGCCAACGGATCAGATACGTCGGTCACGACCACATCGCTTTCTGAAAATACATCAACTCGAAACTCTGGTATGATGGTTAGGTTGTCGATTTTGTAGTTAGCCGATAAGGTCAGGTCAATCACACTCTCGTCCTGCGTAAGCACCCCTACTCCTTTGTCCTTAAAATACTCTCCACGAGCACCCAATGCCAAGGCATCGGTAGCCGAGTATTGCAAGTAGGTAGCGAAACCCTGGAAGTTATCTTCCGCATGTGTGGCGTTGACACCCAGATACCAAGACTCACTCAAATCCCAACCCGTGGTAAGGTCGATTTGGAAAAACCCATCCGAAACGATGGTATTCAGCCAAGCGCCTCCTGCTTCATTTTCATACCCCAATTGAAAGCCGCCCACATATTCATCACTAGGATTAAACTCGGTAGCGTCCGTTGGATTCATGATGGCCGCCATGAAGCTTAGCCCGCTTCCCAAAGAGATATCTGCCTTCAGGCCGGTGTGGGAGAAGGGCCCATAAGAAAACATATAAGAAGTTGAATAGTTGAAGTTGCCGGTGGGCGAAATCACCTCGTAACCTAAGAATGTATTGAAATTCCCTATAGTGAATGTAAGCTTGTCAGATACATTCCAATAGGCGTACAGCTGATTCACGATGTTGGCGCTACCTATGGAGCCAAATACCGCGTCTTCTCCCCTGGGTCCAAAGACCAGGTCGGCTACAAAGCCTACTTTTTCGCCTTCATAGCTACCGATCAGATTGATCATACCTAAAGAAAAGCCTGGTAAGTCTGCGAAAGAGGTGCCAGGAGCTAGGGTATTGGCCATATCCTCGGTACCATCATTGTCCAGGTCAACACCTTCAGGCTTGTTGGACGCATTAAGGTTACTCCTAAAATAAGCATCGGCTGATCCTGAGACTGAAAAAGGAATTGGGTCACTATCACTCTCCTCCTCGGACTGGGCGACAACTGCCCAACTGACGAAGGTCACTAACGCCAGCAATGAGTATTTAATTCTTAATTTTGTAAAAGTGTTCATCGTTTTTATTCATTTAAAAGGTGGATACTAGCCTCCGCATCTGAGCTTCCAATTCAACATGCGGAGGCTTATTTGTTTATTCTATTCCAACGTAATGGTGTAACCTCTGATACCATGTTCGTGGCTATCAAGGCCTTCCTCTTCGTGTTCCTGAGAAACCCGGACGCCTATGGTCTTCTTCAACACATAGAAAATGATCAAGGCAGAGCTAAAGGCCGCAGCTCCGCAAATGGCAACACCTTTCAACTGGATCCAGAAAGTATGCTCCGGATTCACTGAAAATAATCCGACGGCCAATGTCCCCCATATGCCGCAGGTAAGGTGTACTGATACGGCACCAACGACATCATCCAATTTCAATTTATCTAGTCCAATTGCTGAAAAAACAACCAGGACACCAGCAACCAAGCCGACGATTACTGCCCAGAACGGAGGAATCACGTCTGCACCGGCAGTGATACCCACTAACCCGGCCAATATACCGTTTAGTACCATGCCCAGGTCCAGTCGCTTGAAAACCAGACGTGCCGTAATGAAACCAGCCAAACCGCCAGCACAGGCAGCAAGAGAGGTAGTCACCAGTACCAAAGAAGTTGCCGCTGGATCCGCTGAAAGAACCGATCCTCCATTAAACCCAAACCAGCCTAACCACAGTAGAAATACACCAATAACAGCTAGCGGAACACTTGAGCCAGGTTTGTCAACCACTTTACCATCTACGTATTTACCAAGTCTCGGCCCCAGGATGATAATGCCTGCAAGCGCTCCCCAGCCACCAACTGAGTGCACCAGGGTTGAGCCCGCAAAGTCCCAAAAACCCATCTCATCCAAGGCTCCCAAACCCCACTTCCAGCTGCCAATAATTGGGTAAACCAAGGCTACAAAAATCAACGTAAATACCAGGTAAGCCGACAATTTTATCCGCTCAGCCACCGCCCCAGACACTATAGTGGCAGCTGTGGCAGCAAACATCCCTTGGAACAAGAAGTCCGTCCAATAGGTATAACCACCGTCTGCGTATCCCGCACTTACGTCGACACTCGATGGTGCAAACCAGAAATTATTCCAGCCGAGGCCATCAAACGCTAACCACCCAGGTGTCTCAAAACCCGGATACATCAGGAAAAAACCTAACAGCGCGTAGCTGACAAGACCTATAATTGGTGTGAGCGTGTTTTTGAAGAGAATATTAACTGTGTTCTTCGACTGCCCAAAACCTGCTTCTACCCCAGCAAAGCCGAGGTGCATTATAAAGACCAAAGCAGTGGCCAACATCATCCAAACATTATTGGCAGTCAAGAAAGCATCCCCTATTTGCGTGCTTAAGTCCGCCGTGCTCACCAATGCCTCTGCACTTGATACCGCTTCGTTCACGGTCAGTTCGCTGCCTGCTGCTAACTCCGACAGTTCAGCGTTTACAAGTTCATTTTTCATCTGTTTTAAAGTAAAATTTCGTTTTTATTGTTCTTTTAGGATCAAATTCGAGGCAATCTTATGGACTAATACAGCATTAATGAATTTTGTTGATCATTTTTTAACACTAAAAAGAAATAATTACATTTTTTTCAAACAAAAACGTTTGCGAATGAAAACAAGCTAAAAGGAATGACCCCAGCGGGCCTAGAAAGGGGATTTATCAAAATAAAATGCGGGAAAACCCCATTTTACAGTGAATAATTAGGCTATTTCAGCTATTGAAAAATTTTCAATAAGAAAAAATCAACAAAACCTACTTTTCACAAGAATTGCTTATCCAACAAAAAAAGCGCCGAAGCGCTTTTACAAGAATTATTTTTTTCAAAGATCCTCAGACCTCTGTCAATCGGTGTACTTCTTCTTGAACCTTTCGTACAACAACTGTTGCTTTCCATCGAGATTTAACTTCCGTCCATGTATAAAAGCATGCGTCAACTTATTGGTGCGCATATCCAACGCATCTCCCATGGAAACAAACAGAATGGCATCTTTTCCTACCTCCAGTGTCCCTGCAGAGGCCTCAATCCCCAAAATTTCGGCGGTATTAGCGGTCACTAACTTCAGTGCTTCCTCCTTATCTAGCCCGTATGCTGCCGCAGTGCCTGCGAAGAAAGGTAGATTCCTGGCACTTTGAAGGCTGGCATATGTTAGCCCTACTTTTATTCCTTCACTGGTTAGCATACCCGGCATTCTGTAGGCTAAATCTATGTCTTCATCGTCCCGAGAAGGCCGGTCGTGTACATCGCCAAGTAACACTGGAATTTCATTTTCCTTGAGCAAATCCGTTACCATCCAGGCATCTCGTCCTCCTACCAACACTAATTTTTTAATGCCAATAGAAGTAAAATACTGGATAGCATCTACTATAGCCTTGCTATGGTTAGCACGAACAAAAAGGGTCTTCCCTCCATCTAATGCAGGCATCGCCGCCTCCATCAACAAATTCATATCATCCCTGCTCCCCTTCGCATAGCCAGATACATCCGTAAAAAAAGTCTTCAATTCTGCCACCTGCTCCTGATAGTTTTTATTGGGCCTGCGTGAAGTCTCACCCAGCCACCACCTGGGACCAAACGAAAGCTGAGGCCAATTTACATGCAGGCCATCATCTATTTTGTAAGCTGCATCCTCCCAGTTCCAACCATCCAATGCCATAATGCTGGAAGTACCTGGTATCCTACCTCCTGTTGGTGTTGACTGTGCAAGTAGCACGCCATTGAACCTGAGGGCAGGTATGAGTTCGCTATCCGTGTTGTAGGCAATCAACGAACGCACATGAGGTTTAAATGACCCGACCTCCTGAAAATCTCGCGTAGGTCGGACCGCATTGATATCCACCAGACCCAATTGGGTGCCCGGTAGAATCATGCCCGGGTAAATATGACTTCCTTCCACATCAATCACCTGGTGATTGGCAAAACCCTGCCCTGCAGCATCTCCAACATAGGTGATCTTACCATCTGAAAACGCAACGGCGCCACCTGTAATTATGGAGCCGTCCCCCACATGAACCGTTCCATTGACAAGAGCGATCGGGCCAGTTTGCTCAGCAGCCGGTTCAGGAACCTGCCCGTAAGCAAAGGCAGCTACTAAAATCGTATATAGACTAAATATTTTTTTCATGATCATTCCTCCGTGCCTGTTACAAAATCACTTATTACAAAATCTTCACAATGCCAGTCGTGCTTCTCAGGCTTTTTGGCTTTTTGAGTTTTGCCCCCGTTGGCCTTGAAATTCCTCATCTTTCCGATCAACCTGGTGCGTTCTTGCGCCACTGCAGCGCGCGATTCATTGTCAGTCTCACGGCTGTAATAAATGATACCATCTACCATAGTTATCTCCGCTCTGGCATAGATTGAAAGCGGATGATCGGTCCATAGCACCAGATCTGCCTCTTTCCCCGCTTTAATACTGCCCATTCGTTCTTCCAGGTGAAGCAACTTTGCTGGATTAATGGTTATCAATTTAAGTGCATCCCACTCCGACATCTCACCATACTTCACCGATTTTGCCGCTTCCTGATTAAGTCTTCGCGCCATTTCCGAATCATCAGAATTGATCGCGGAGACCACTCCGGCTTGGGTCATGAGCACCGCATTATACGGAATGGCATCCTTCACTTCATACTTATAAGCCCACCAGTCAGCAAACGTAGAGCCTCCGGCACCATGGGCAGCCATCTTATCCGCCACCTTGTAGCCCTCCAGAATGTGCGTAAACGTATTAACCCGAAAATCAAATGATTCCGCTACTTTCATCAACATATTGATTTCGGACTGCACGTAGGAATGGCAAGAGATGAAACGATCTTTTTCGATAATCTCTTGTAACGCCTCCAGCTGCAAATCCCTGCGAGGAGCCTTTGCCGTGGCTTTCTCTTTCCTAGGCAGGTTGTTGTAAGCAGTCCATTTAGCTCCATAATCCTTTGCTCTGGTAAATCCATCAACAAAAACCTGTTCGACACCCATCCTGGTTTGAGGAAACCGATTCACCCATTCGCTAGATCGATTTGACTGCTTGACATTTTCACCTAACGCAAATTTGATAAAGCCATCGGCACCCTCAATTTTCATCTCCTCTGGTGAAGCACCCCATCGGAATTTTACAAGTGCGGATTGACCTCCCACAGGATTAGCAGAGCCGTGCAGTAACTGTGCTGCTACCACTCCGCCCGCCAGTTGCCGGTAAATATCAATATCTTCAGAATCGATCGCATCGTACATACGCACTTCAGACACCATGGATTGCGAGCTTTCATTGACACCACTGAGGGCCGCATGCGAGTGCTCATCAATAATTCCTGGTGTCAGGTGCATTCCTGTACCGTCTACTTCACGCGCTCCTTCTGCACTCAAATCCGTGCCAACCTCAGCAATTTTCCCATCACGTACCAGGACATCCATCGTCGCAGGAGCATCTCCATCTTCCATCGTCCAAACCGTGGCATTCCTAAAAAGCACTGTTTCTTGGCGAGGGTTGGTTTTTAAGCCGAAGGCCACGAATGGATAAATAATATCGCCATATTCCACCGGTTCTTGCTCCATTTGATCCTCTCCAGGACCCGTAACATCCCCGGTTCTAGAGGCGACCCAATTCACATTCTCCCCGTCCTGATCGTCGCCAGACCCCCGAAGGCCTGCTGCGCTTTTCCATCCAGATAGCCTGTAACCAGTGTCACCATCCTGCAGGGTTAGGCTAATACGCGCTCCCGCTACCTTGAAAGTAGATTTTACCTTGACCGTATCCTTCTTCACTTTCGCGGTGAGCTTGCCACCGCTGCTGTTAATTTCCAGATTGTAAGCACCTGAACCAACGGTCAGGTCGTAGGTTCCGGTCAATTCTTCGTCCACCCCTTCGTTAACTTCATACCTGGCACCCTCTACCCACGTTTCAATCACTCGCCCACTTTGAAAAAGGTCATCATCGGCAACAATGAAATTCGCATCCTTACCAGTTTTTAATGATCCGACTTGGCCGGAAACACCGATCATAGAAGCGGGAATGGTAGTCAGGGAAGCCAGCGCATCTTCCTTCGCAAGTCCATATTTTACTGCCTTTCTTACCTGCGACCAAAAGCTCTTGGCGTTTTTTGAATTGGCGGAGGTGAAGGCAAATCGTACACCTTTCTCTCCAAGCAATTTGGGATTAGCTGGTGCCATTTCCCAATGTTTCAACATGGCCAGGGAAACATCCGCTGCGTCTAGCGGATCATCAACATCGTAGGCGTCCGGAAAATTCAGTGGCAGAATAAGCGAGGCCCTCGTTGCAACCACTTCGTCCAACCGCTGATATTCATCTCCATTTCCTTTAATAATGTATTGAACTCCAAATTCATCTCCTATTTTGTCAGCCAGAAGCACTCGCAGTTTGTTGCTGTTCGCCTCAATAATCTGCGGCAACCCTCGGTTACCATTGAAGCGCTCGAGGGTCAGATTGAACTGCTCTGCATTGCCATCCTGATACCACTGCGCATCCAGGTAGTTTTGTCTGATCAAGGCGACCATCCCCATAATAGAATTGGGATAAAGTTGTTTGGAAGCTCCACGCCTAAAAGCAAAGTGTTGACTAGCCTTTTCCTTTAGGATCGACTCTTGTACCGGTCCGTCGCTTAGGTTAGTCATCACCGAGGTTCCACGCAATACACCATCAGGCCTGAAGGACAACACACTTGTAAACCCCATTTCACGGAAGCTTTCCGCTGCCTTGGTATCCACTTTGAATTCACTTATGGCATTATAATGAGCTTGATTATGTTCATTCCAACCCACCGTCTGAGGGACTTTTGACTCAAACTGGGGTGTCTCGCCAAATGCTCTTCTTACTTCCTCGACTTTCGGTAAGCCGTAATTTGTGTAGAGGTCAATGAAACCTGGGTAGACATACTTTCCTTCCAGGTCCACCTGGATGGCATTGGCAGGGACAGAAACCCCTCTTCCGGCCTGTAAGATCTTATCTCCCTTGATCAGTAGCGTGCCATTCTCTATCACAGTGGCAGGATCTATTACCAATTTGGCGTTAACAAAAGCATAGGTCGTGCTCCGCTCATCAGCAGTGTTATTGGACAAAAAAGTTTCTTGTGCCAACGACATTACTGACAATAGAAGGAAACACAGGGCCATGTATTTTCTCATATTGTTTCGGGTTTGATTTGGAGTACCAATTTAAAGAAGATAGCAAGCCCACTGATTACCGTTCGTCACTTTGAAGCAACCAAAAGACCACTGATAGTAACTTTAGTTATTACTTACAGTAAACTATAGTACCAAGCGCTAACTCCTATGATTAAGAATTTCATCCTCGCCTCCTGGCGGAGCCTCCTCAAAAAAATCAGTTTCACGATCATCAATATCTTGGGTCTGGCAGTTGGAATGACCACTTGCCTGCTGATTTTCCTGTATGTTCAATATGATCTCTCCTACGATGATTTTCAGGACGAGAACGTATATAGAATGTGGATCAATCGAGTCTACCCGGAACGAGAGGTAAACTATCCACAAGTACCCCACTCTTTCGGGCCTCAACTAGTAGAAGATATACCAGAAATATTGGCTCAGGGGCGATGCTTTAGTGTGTTCAACCCGGTAACCATCCAGGTGGGAGATGATTTCTATTTGGAAGAAAGGATGATCCTTGCCGATTCCTTCCTGCTATCAGTCATTGACATACCCTTAAAATCCGGGGATCCGGCAACGGCTTTGAGTGACGCCAATTCCGTAATTCTAAGTGAATCCACTGCTAAGAAGCTTTTTGGTGGGGAGGAAGCGCTGGGCAAAACATTAGATTTCTTTGGTAGCTCCAAGAAGGTTACCGCGATTGCTTACGACTATCCTGAAAATTCGCATTTCGCGTTTGATTACATAGCATCCGTGTATCAATTTCCATTTTTCAGTCAACCCAACTGGGTAGCATTTTCGGCGATGACGTACATCAGGCTTCAGGAAGGTACTGATCCAGCTTCGATCGAGGAGAAACTTCCAGCATTTGTAAAAAAATACGCAGAAGGGCCTATTCAACAACGCAATGGTATTTCCTACGACGAATACATTAAAGCCGGAAATGGCTACAATTACCACCTGCACAATATTCAGGATATACATCTTCACTCCAATTTGGAGAACGAGATCAAGGCAAATGGCAACATCAACTACATCTATATATTTTCGGTGATAGCTGTTTTTATCCTCGGCATTGCCTGTATCAACTTCATGAATCTTTCCACAGCCCGCTCCACCGAACGCGGAAAGGAAGTCGGTATTCGCAAAGTTCTAGGCTCTGAGAAAAAGCAACTCGTCGGACAATTTTTGACTGAATCGATCATCGTAACTGCCTTAAGCGCCATGGCAGCGATTGCCATTGCCAGCCTGACACTGGGCCCTTTCAGGGAATTGGCGGGACGTCCACTGTCCATGCAACAAATACTTCAACCAACACCCATTTTCGTAATTGTTGCCGTGGTTGCTATTGTTGGGGTTATTAGCGGCCTCTACCCAGCATTTTTCATTTCAGGTTTTAGTCCTCTTTCGGTACTTAAGGGTAAACTGAAAACCAGCAAGCAAGGCATTCAGCTTCGAAATGGGTTGGTAGTGCTACAGTTCGCAATTTCCATTACCCTTATAAGCGCCACATTGATTGTCTACGACCAGATGAATTTCATGCTCAACAAGCCCTTGGGATTCGAGAATGAAAATGTAATAGTTGTCGAAAATGCGGGTAACGTCAATGGCGGCTCAGCACCCAATCTGAATAGGTTCGAAACCTTCAAAAATGAAGTAAATGCCATCCCCAATGTTACCTCGAGCGCTTATAGTTCGAATATGCCAGGCGATTTTGTAGGTGACTTTTCGGTAAGGGTCCCTGGAAGTGGTCAAAAGGAAAGTATGATCATGCGTCAGATGGTTTTTGACGATGAAATGATTGAGACCTTACAAATTGATTTGCTGGAAGGACGGTTTTTCTCCAAGGAATTTGAGGACAGTCTGAACATTGTACTCAATAGGTCGGCAGTCGAAAAATTAGGCCTTACCCAGCCTATCGGGGAAAAGGTAATTCAAATTGCAGCAAACGCAGACCCCATCGAATATACTGTCGTCGGGGTAATTGATGATTTTCATTTTCAATCGCTGCATGTCGACCTGAAACCTGCCGCGTTTACCAGCATGGAGGGTCCTAATTCATTTATAACCAAGATGGCCATCAAAATCAATGGCGATCAGGTGCAAAGTACCATGGACCAAATTCAAGAAAAGTGGGCGGAATTCGTACCGGGTGCTCCCTTCAGATCCTATTTTCTTGACACTAGCATGGAACAATTTTACAAAAATGAAAGGGCGACGGGTCAAATTTTTGGCATCTTCACTTTCCTGGCTATCATCATCGCCTGTGTTGGGCTTTTGGGACTATCGGCGTTTATCATCAATCAACGGGTCAAAGAAATTGGCGTCCGAAAAGTGCTCGGCGCCACAATCCCACAAATCATCATGTTAATATCCAAAGATTTCATCAAGCTGGTTGCAGCCGCTGCAGTGGTGGCGATACCTGCAGCTTATTTTTGGATGTCAAGTTGGCTAGAAGATTTTGCCTACGCTGTAGGTGTGAATTGGCTAATTTTCCTTTTCGCTGGTTTTGTTGCAACCTTCGTGGCAGTGGCCACTGTGAGCTTCCAAAGTATCAAAGCGGCAACCGCGAACCCTGTCAAAAGCTTAAGGGATGAATAAAGTCGCGGGATAGGCTGGTGACCGCATCCTATCCCGCATTTGTTGACTATTTGAAAGCAGGAATTCCTGTGATTTCAGCACCAAGTATAAGCAGGTGAATGTCGTGCGTGCCCTCATAGGTCACGACCGATTCCAAATTCATCATGTGCCGCATCATTGGGTACTCACCAGTGATTCCCATGCCCCCATGAATTTGGCGTGCCTCCCTGGCAATCTCCAGGGCCGTGGCAACATTATTTCGTTTGGCAAGGGATATCTGCGGTGTGGTAGCCTTACCCTCATCCATCATTTTACCTAATTTCCAATTGAGGAGTTGGGCTTTCGTAATTTCTGAAAGCATCTCCGACAATTTCTTTTGTATCAACTGGAAACCCGCAATGGGTCGTCCAAATTGATTACGCTCCAGTGAGTACTTCCTGGCAGACTCATAACAGTCCATGGCCGCTCCGATCGCCCCCCAGGCAATACCAAACCTGGCTTTGTCAAGACACATCATGGGTGCTCCCAAACCACTTTTCCCCGGAAGCAAATTCTCCTTGGGCACCTTTACATCGCTAAACACCAATTCGCCAGTTGCAGAAGCTCGCAGCGACCATTTACCATGTGTCTCAGGTGTGGTGAACCCTTCCATGCCACGTTCTACGATCAGGCCATGAATGCGACCTTCTTCACTTTTAGCCCAAACTACCGCAATATCGGCTTGTGGTGAATTGGATATCCACATTTTAGCACCATTCAGTAGGTAGTGATCTCCTTTGTCCTCAAACTTGGTTTCCATTCCCCCGGGGTTACTCCCATGGTTAGGCTCAGTCAGGCCGAAACAGCCTAACATTTCTCCACTAGCCAACTTTGGCAGGTACTTTCTTTTCTGCTCTTCGGACCCAAATGCATAAATGGGATACATCACTAACGAACCTTGCACCGAGGCTGTCGATCGCATACCGGAATCACCGCGTTCAATCTCTTGCATGATAAGCCCGTAGGAGATATAGTCAAGGCCTCCGCCGCCATATTCCTGCGGGACCGTCGGTCCAAAAGCACCTATCTCCCCAAATTTCCTGACCATTTCGTAGGGAAAGTGAGCACGTTCCGCCCAGTCCTCTATGTAAGGGGTGATATCCTTTTTCACGAAATCTCGAACAGAGGATCGTATTAGCTTATGTTCTTCGGTGAGTAAATCATCGACCTGGTAAAAATCAGGCGACTCAAAATCATCGACGAAATTGCGTTTGGCTCCCTGCTCGGGGCGAGACTGGGTGGGATTTGAAGTGGTTACTGCTTCTTGGGACATTTTGTAGAACTTTGTTGTCTAATTTCAGATTCAAAATTACAACGCTGCTTTCAGATGGAAAACAAAGTGGTTGACGAGAAAATACTAGAACAAATAAAAAGGCTCGAAAAGAAATTCGATGCTGCCGGTCAAGACCTTTCCGCGCACCTCGAAGGGCTTATCCACGGCAATTTCCTGACTTACTGGGACTACATCAACCTGGATGCGCTACTAAGCTTGCAATCTCCAAAAACCCACTTTCCTGACGAGAAGACTTTCATCACCTACCACCAGATCACAGAACTCTATTTTAGCCTGATCATCCATGAGCAAGAGCAAGCTATCTGGAGCGATTCACACGATCCCGTGGTATTTCTTCAAAGGGTAAAAAGAATGAATAGGTACTTCGATCACTTGATTGATTCTTTTGATGTAATGATGACGGGCGTTGATCGCGAACAGTTTTTGCAATTTCGGCAGGCGCTGATTCCGTCCTCCGGATTCCAGTCTGTTCAGTATCGCAAGATAGAGATCAACAGTACCGATTTGAGCAATCTGCTGATATCGAAAGAACGAAACGATCTGAACAGCCGTTCTCCGGTTGCTACTTTATTCGATCAACTTTACTGGAAAACCAGTGAAACCGCAACGGGTACAAAAACCTTAGCATTGAAAGCATTCGAAGCAAGATATGATCAAGATTTGCTCGAGCAGGCAAGACAAACCAAAGAAAACAATCTATTGAGAGTCTTCGAGAGAAACTACCACGATTCCATAACCATCGCTGATGAACTGAGGAAATTTGACCAGAATGCAAACATGCACTGGCCAATGGCCCACCTGCAAACAACTACACGTTTTTTGAAAAAAGGCGATTGGTCTGAAAGGGCGACAGGAGGTACTCGCTGGGAAAAATACCTTAATCCTGAAAATCAGAAAATCCGTTTTTTCCCATTGCTGTGGGATGGTGAAAACCAAACACAGCAGGGATTGCACCTGGAAATGGATTAACTCGAGAAAATGTTTGCATGCCGAAAAACGATATCGACACTTTGGATTTTAGCACCCTTTCTGGTTTATGCCCAGGACGGCTCTTTTGAATACAAGTCATATTTCGATGAAGACAGCATGCAGGTGAAAGAAGAAATTCAGCTGCGGAAAAGAGACAGTCTGCCACACGGTCAATACTTATCTTATTTCCAATCTGGAAATCCAAAAGTGACCGGGACTTATAAAAACGGACAGCCCTCCGGGTCGTGGATTTACTTTTTTGAAAATGGCGGCAAAAAGTCGGAAGGCATGCTTATCCAGGGCATCGCCGACGGAAACTGGACTTACTACTTCGAATCTGGACAGATCAGAGCCAAGGGCCTCTTGGAAAAAGGTCAGAAAGCCGGGTACTGGACGAACTATTACGAAAATGGCACCGAAAAAAATAGCGGCAGCTACTACTTAGGCAAAAAGGAGGGTATTTGGAATTACTTTTTTGAGGACGGGAGTCTTAAAGCTCAAGCCTATTTCGAGGAAGGAAATGGAAACTACAAGGAGTTCTACCCCTCTGGTTCAGTGAAAATGGAAGGATCGAACGTTGATGGTAAAAGCGCCGGAGAATGGCACTATTTCTATGAGTCCGGGGAACTCCTGGCCATCGGCGAATACCTCAAGGGACTAAGGAATGGTCTCTGGACTTACTACCATAAAAATGGTGAAACCTCCGGTTCTGGTGTTTATGTAGCCGGAAAAAAACAAGGGCAATGGACCTATTATCATCAGAATGGAGAAAAAAGCGCCGAAGGCAAATTGGTTGAAGATGAGAAGGACGGTCAATGGAATCTGTATTACGAAACGGGTGAGGTAAAGGCGCGTGGATCCTACCAGGAAGGCGACGGTATCTATACAGAATATTACCCGAACGGCAGACAAAAGGCTAAAGGTGAAATTCTCAATAGCAAACGACAAGGGCGCTGGGTCTACTTCAATGAAGACGGAGTGCTCGACGGAGAGGCCTTATATGAACAAGACAATGGTGAATACACGGGTTACTATGGGGATCAAAGCATTAAGATGAAAGGACCAATGCTTGGCGAAAAGCGTATTGGGGAGTGGCAATTATTCGATACAGAAGGCAATGTGGCCGGCGTATACCGCCCAATTTATGAAGAGGAAAGGCCTGTTTTCCGACTTAGCAGCTTAGACCAAAGAACAAGAAATCTTTCTGAGAAACCCGAGTATGTGTACAAGTCAAATAAAAGCAGGTACTTCACCAGTGTTGTAAATGAATACCGCGGGCTGATCATCAGTACCAACCCTGCTATGCTCCTGCTCGACGAACTGCCATTAACTGTTGAGTACTACCTACAGGAACGTATGGGGTACGAGCTGTTGGCAATCTACCATCGCGAACCATTCTTTAAGACGACCAACGAACTCTCATTGAATGAGCCATACACGCGAGGGGTAAGTATCCGGTTTCGACAAAAATATTACCACGCCGAAGGTACTGTAGGCATGTTCTATTTCGGTCACCAGGTGGGCGTGACTTTAAACACTCATCGCGTGAAGGCCCAAGATCAGACTGTTCTACCATTTGTGCGAGAGACCTTGGAAGTCAACGAAATTCTTGCGTACTATGGCGTCTACGTGGGGCTTAGGTGGATGAAAAACAGCCAAAATCCCGGACTCACAATTGATAGTTTTGTCGGCGCGGATATAGGTTATCGGAACTGGGAACAGCGCTACAATGTATCTAATGAAGCATTTAACGAATTATACCGACCCTTCGCGCAATCAAGATTGTATGTACCTATCAGGTTTGGCATCCATATTGGTTTCACGAAAAGAATAAAGAGCAAATCGAAATGATCGGAAAAACCCTCGTCGTAGGCGCAACTCCAAACCCTTCCCGTTATGCCTTCATCGCAACACATGAACTCCTCAATCACGGGGAAGAAGTAATTCTAATAGGCATCAAGACAGGAGAAATCGCGGGAAAAGAGATCCTGGACATTCGACAAAAACCACTACTTTCCGACATTCACACGGTCACAATGTATATAGGTACCAGGCATCAGGAGGAACACATTGAATATCTGCTGTCCCTACGTCCGAAGAGAATAATATTCAATCCCGGAACAGAAAACCCAAGTTTCGCGGCAATGGCCAGGGAGCAGAAAATTCAGGTTGAAAACGCTTGTACTCTGGTTATGCTAAGTACCCATCAATACGCGTAAAATGCTTAGGGTGACCTAATGCTTGAAATGCCCTATTTACTGCGCAAGAAAAGCCCGTGTGTCTGTCCGAATTTCATTAGTTTTGTCGCTTTTGGAATAACTTGAATGGAAGACAAAACACCTCAAAACAAAGGAGATTATTCAGCCAGTAATATCCAGGTCCTAGAAGGCCTCGAAGCAGTCAGGAAACGGCCCGCAATGTACATTGGAGATGTGGGAGTGAAAGGGTTGCATCACCTCATATGGGAAGTGGTGGACAACTCGGTAGACGAGGCACTGGCAGGGCATTGCGATTTCATCAAGGTGGAGATCAATACAGATAACTCTATCACCGTCTCCGATAATGGCCGAGGTATTCCTACGGATATTCACCCCAAGGAAAAGAAGTCAGCACTTGAAGTGGTAATGACCGTCCTTCATGCAGGTGGCAAATTCGACAAAGACACTTATAAGGTATCGGGCGGACTCCACGGTGTTGGTGTTTCATGTGTGAATGCACTGTCTGCCCAGCTGGAAGCCACTGTTCACAGAAATGGTAAAGTACATCAGCAAGTGTATCAGCGAGGAATCCCTCAAGGCGAGGTGGAGGTCACAGGAAATACCGACATCACAGGAACCATCGTGCATTTCCAACCTGACGATACTATTTTTAATGAAACCGTATACAATTACGCAACCGTGGCCAGCCGGCTCCGTGAATTGGCGTTTTTGAATTCTGGCATCCGCATCCAGTTGATTGACCATAGGGAGTCGGAAGACGGTCAGGACAAACAAGAAGAATTTTACAGTGAGGGTGGACTCACCGAGTTTGTAGCATATCTGGATGGTACAAGAGAGCAGCTCATTCCAGACCCAATTTTCATCGATCACGATAAAAGTGAAATCCCCGTACAGGTAGCGATGAGCTACAATACCTCCTATTCGGAGAATGTCGTATCCTATGTAAATAATATCAATACAATCGAGGGAGGTACGCACGTCGCCGGGTTCCGGCGAGCACTTACACGAACGTTGAAATCCTACGCCGACAAGTCTGGCCTGCTAGACAAAGTAAAAGTGGAGATCAGCGGGGATGACTTTCGAGAAGGACTTACCGCGGTAATTTCCGTCAAAGTAGCAGAACCCCAGTTCGAGGGACAAACAAAAACCAAGCTTGGCAATTCTGAAGCTTCGGGATCAGTGGACTCTTGCGTGAGCGAAATGCTGAATGTGTACCTCGAAGAACACCCGAAAGAGGCCAAACAGATCGTATCCAAGGTCATACTTGCTGCCCAGGCTCGCCATGCGGCGCGAAAAGCCCGGGAAAATGGTCCAGCGAAAAAACGTCCTATCGGGTACCGGTCTACCCGGGAAGCTGGCTGATTGCTCTGAAAAAGATCCGGCGCTTTGCGAAATTTATTTGGTGGAGGGCGATTCAGCCGGTGGATCTGCCAAGCAGGGACGGGACCGAAAGTTTCAAGCCATTCTCCCCGCTGCGGGGAAAGATTCTCATGTAGAGAAGGCACAAGAGCACAAAATATACGACAATGACGAGATCAAAAATATGATCACCGCGCTTGGCGTATCTTTGTGCAGGAAGATGACGAAAAGGCACTGAATCTGGAAAAACTCCGATATCACAAAATCATTATCATGACGGATGCCGATGTGGATGGAAGTCACATACGGACACTCATCCTCACCTTCTTTTTTCGGTACATGAGAGAACTCGTGGAAAAAGGATACGTCTACATTGCCTTACCCCCCACTCTATCTGTTGAAAAAAGGTAAGTCCGAGAGATATGCCTGGAGTGATGCCGACAGAGACAGGGTAGCATTGGAACTCGGAGGTGACAACAGTGACAATTGTGGGTGTTCAGCGCTATAAAGGGTCTGGGGGAGATGAACCCGGAACAACTCTGGACAACCACCATGAACCCGGAAGACAGAAGCTTGAAGCAGGTCACCATAGAATCTGCGGCCGAGGCTGATCACCTTTCTCGATGCTCATGGGCGATGAGGTGGCACCAAGAAGGGATTCATCGAGCAAAACGCCAAATATGCTAATGTTGACGTCTAGTCAACCTTTGAAAACAGATAAACTTCATCTTATAGAAAACTCTTTGGAAAAGTGCCTTATTCGCAAGATCTAAGGCACTTCTTTTTTTCAAACAAACCTTAACCTATGAAAAAGAATTGCTTGCTCTCGACTATACTCTGCTTAGTAAGCCTCGCTGCCCACAGTCAGGGTTACTGGCAACAGAAAGTCGATTACACATCGATGTGGATGTCGACGTAGACAATCACCAGATGTCCGGCACCCAAAAAGTTAGTTTATACCAACAACTCGCCAGATACACCTCAATCAAATTTTCTACACCTGTACTTCAACGCTTTCCAGCCCAACAGCCTAATGGACTATCGTAGTAGGTGGATATCCGATCCCGATGGCCGGGTGAGGGACCGAATCTCCAAGTTGGAATCCAACGAAATCGCTATCACAAATCAACTCTTTTACGCAGGATGGTCAAAACCTGAATTACCACTATCAGGGTACGGTGGTAGAAGTCCAACTGGCCTCACCATATTGCCCGGCAGCTCCACCACATTTGACCTGACTTTTGAGAGTCAAATCCCCGTGCAGATTCGGCGGAGCGGAAGAAACAATCGCGAGGGCATCAGCTACTCCATGGGCACAGTGGTTTCCGAAAATAGCCGAGTATGACGCCGCGGCTGGCATGCCACCCTTATGTAGCCAGGGAATTTTATTCTCCATGGGGGGACTATAGCGTGAACATCTCGATCAACAAAAAGTACATGGTAGCTGCTACCGGGCTATTGCTAAATAAAAATGAAATTGGCTTTGGATACGAAGACGAGGGTGTGAAGGTGAAGAAGGCCAAAGGCAAGAAACTGACCTGGCAATTCGAGGCGAAAAATGTACATGATTTTGTATGGGCTGCTGACCCTGATTACACTCACACGAAAATTCAGGGTCCCTGACGGCCCGGAAATTCACTTCTTTTACCAAACTGATACACTCGAGGAAACTGGAAACAGCTTCCGGAATATACGGTCAAGGCATTTCAGTACATTCAAAAGAACTTTCGGCAAGTACCCCTACTCAAAATATTCCGTCATCCAAGGTGGTGATTGGTGGCATGGAATATCCCATGGCGACTCTAATCACGGGACACAGGTCAATTCCGAGGTTTGGTGGGGTGACTGTCCATGAGGCCCTCCACAGTTGGTACCAAATGCTCCTGGCCACTAACGAAAGCTACTATGCCTGGATGGATGAAGGGTATACCAGTTACGCTACAAGCCTCACAATGAATCATCTCTTTGGCGTGAATCCTCGCGAGCTCTGGAAAACAATTACAGAGGTTATTTCGGTTCTGGCTAGAAGTGGCAGGAAGAACGCTCAGTACGCACTCTGATCATTTCCAGACCAATTTCGCTTACGGGCTTGGGTTCTTACAGCAAAGGTGCAGTGAGCCTTGGTCAGCTTGGGTATGTGATTGGTCAAAAGAATCTTGAAACAGGACTACTTCGATACTTTAATGAGTGGAAGTTTAAGCACCCGCAACTCAATGATTTTGTGCGTGTCATGGAAAAACTTCCGGGTTGGAACTGGATTGGTACTACGACTACTGGTCAATTCTACCCATACCATCGACTATGGGATAGATACAGTGAGCAACGGAGATAATGGTGCCATTATCAAAATCAATAAAATTGGCAACATGCCCATGCCAGTTGATGTGACGGTGACCCTCAACTCCGGTGAAGTTGTAAACTACTACATACCGCTCGACCTTATGCGTGGTGAAAAGCCGGTTGATGCCGCTACTAAAACAATGCTGATTGGCCCTGGGCTTTTACCTCCTATGAATTGCAGACAGGTTCAAACCTGTCAGACATTGCATCAATCGAAATAGACACAAGTCAGAAAATGGCGGACATTGATCGCGGAAATAACACTTGGCCAAATCCTTAATCGAATTTCAATAATAGTCATAATAGAAAGGGCTACCTCCTAACGTATTGAGGTAGCCCTTCTTATTTTGTGAATAGTTCCGAGTACGTTACGTCCTGGGCACTACTGCCCTGATAGTAACTACCTGCGTTGGTGCAGTCGGATCGTTGGAAAATACTGTGATTGACTTGTACTGTCGACCTCTTCGGCGATCCTGAGTTGAAAGTCACTTTCATAGTGACCTCCTCGCCTGGCTTCAAATCCATTTTACTGACGTCCGCAATGGTACAACTGCAATTGGTACTTACCTTTCGAAGGTTCAAGGGAGTTTTGCCGGTGTTTGTGAGCACAAATTCGGTTTCAACTTTGGCATTCTTCTCAGCTTCCCGAAATCAAAAGTTGTCTTATCAAATGACAGCTTTGGTGCCTTTGCAAGTTCCTTCTCACTTAGCGGCGGGAAATACTCCTGAATAGTGGCCAACACGGTCATGTCTTCGGTTTTTCACTATCGGAAGTATATAGCTGAATATTGGTTGATTGAAAGCCCAATTCCTCGCTGTTGGTAGGATCATAGGTCACCAGGATTTTTCCTCGCTCCTTGGGTTTCAATTGAGCGGGTTCAAATGTAATGGCTACAAATTCCGGGCCTTTCATTTGATCGGACAGGTAACTAACAATGGTATCACCATCATTGTATACTTCGAAAGATTTCGTGACAGCCTCCTTCGTACTGATCTTGCCAAAATTGAAGGATAAGTACTTGAACCTCAAGTCATCCACTTTAGTGGGTAAGTCATCGGCTACTGTACGCGGGCGCGGCTTTACATTGCCGTTTATGTATAAAACCTTTCGAATCGAGGGGTTTGAAGTGGATACGGTTAATGACTTGCGGAAAGCCCCTGGTCTGTTAGTGGGATTATAGCGCGCGGTAATAGATCCAGTACCTCCTGGCGCGACCACCTCCCTCGTCCAAGCGGGAGTTGTACAACCACACGAAGCCCTAACACCAAGAATTCGAATGGAATCCAGGCTGTTGTTAGTAAATGTAAATACATGATCCACCGGACCATCAACTTCATTGATGTTGCCAAAGTCATGATTGGCTTCGTCAAAAGCCAAGGCCTCCTGAGCGCTCGAAGCGAAGGCAAATCCGCCTAACAATAGGATCAAAACTGATAGCTTTCTCATTATCACTCGATTTTTCTCAAATTATACAACTCTCCAACGAATTAGTCCCAAAAAAGGTGTTCTTTAAGTAAATATTAACAGTCAACAATCAGATAAACCTTTCTAGGTTTGCGGCACCATGACAAGAGTACTTACAGGCATTCAAAGCTCCGGAAAACCTCACCTGGGCAACTTAATGGAGCAATTATCCCTGCCATTGAGCTTTCGGCAAAGAACGAGGACCTTTGCTTTCATCGCGGACATGCATTCGTTAACTACGATCAAGGATGCAGCGCTACGAAAAGAAAACACAAAAGCGGTAGCAGCCGCCTGGATTGCCTTTGGTTTTGATACAAATAAGAATGTATTCTACCGACAATCAACGGGTTCCGCTCGTCAACGAGCTGACATGGTATCTCAATTGCTTTACGCCCTACCCGATGCTCGCCAACGCCCATTCTTTCAAAGACAAGGCTGGTAGATTATCTGATGTAAATGCCGGCCTGTTCACCTACCCTGTACTTATGGCTTCAGACATCCTACTGTATGACGCCAACATCGTACCCGTGGCAAAGACCAAAAGCAGCACCTCGAGATTACCCGTGATATTGCCAGTTCGTTCAACAATCAACTGGGCGAAACTTTCGTCGTGCCGGAGGCACAGATCAATGAAGAACTGATGACCATCCCCGGGACAGACGGCCAAAAAATGAGTAAATCACATGGCAACATTGTGGATATTTTCCTTCCGGAAAAACAGTTGCGAAAAAATATTATGAAGATCCAGACGGACAGTTTACCGCTGGAGGCACCCAAAAATCTCTGACACTTGCAATGTATTCAACATTTACAAAGCCATTGCGACAGCCGACCAACAGCAGGTGATGCGTGATAAGTACCTCGCTGGAAATAATGGTTACGGGCATTCCAAACAGGAGTTGTTCGAATTGATTCTGGAGAAATACGGTACCGAACGCGCAGAATACGATCGACTGATCAACGATAATCAGGCATTGGAATCACTTCTGCAGGAGGGTGAAAAAAAGGCAACCGAAGTAGCTTCCAAGGTCTTGAATAGAGTGCGAGCAAAACTAGGATTTATCTAGCGACCCAGACCGTTTCCCGAAATTCCGATTTTTCACCTTGAAGTATCAATCTTGTAGGTCCGGGAATTAGGACCAATCCGAGCTTTGATACTGGAAAATCGTCAGCATCAACGGGGATACCCTGATCTTTATCCACATCATATTGATGCCCCGCTTTTCAGGATTTGTGAGGCCATGTATGCAACCGGTAGCAGTACATCATTATCAGGGCAGTATTCGTCATGAACAATTGAAAAAGCGCTTCTTCGATATAAGCGCCGAATTTATCTAAAAATGAGTCCTCCATCTGGTGGATTTCTTTCAACAACAGATCATATTGCGGATCGTTTGGGTCAAAACCAAATAGGTCAATTTTCTTTTCGGCAATCTCTACGAAAGCGTCATTTAGTTTATCTATATTCATACCGATAATGAGGTTATGAAAACGTTTTCTATGGCAAAATTTATAATATTTTCAATAACAGCAATATAAAAAATCATATTTTCAATATCACGCCAATTTAACGTCCTCAAATTGCAATATTCATACCAACGAACATTTCATGGAAGTATTATCTAAAGCGAAATCTTGGCTCTCAAGCAATCAAGTAGATGCTGATACCAAGGCACAGATAGAAAAAATGATCGCCGACGCTGACGACACCCAGCTCACCGATAGTTTCTACAAAGACCTGGAATTCGGCACCGGGGGGCTGAGGGGGATCATGGGAGTTGGCTCCAACCGCATGAACCGATATACGATTGGTATGGCAACACAAGGATTAAGCAACTACTTAAAAAAGACTTTTCCCAGCGAACAGATTAAAGTCGCTATCGCCCATGATAGTAGGAATAACAGCCGCTTGTTTGCTGAGCAAACCGCTGAAATTTTCTCAGGGAACAACATTGAAGTGTATCTTTTTGAAAGCCTGAGACCCACACCCGAATTGTCCTATGCCATCAGGGTATTGGGCTGTAAAAGTGGCGTAGTAGTAACTGCCTCACACAACCCCAAAGAATACAATGGTTACAAGGCCTACTGGTCAGACGGAGCGCAGTTAATCCCTCCGCACGACAAAAATGTAATCTCAGAAGTACAGGCTATTGGATCATTTGAAGAGATTCGATTCGACCCGAACAACGAACTCATTCATTCTGTTGGGGAAGAGCTTGATGAAAAATACCTTGACATGATCCAGGGCCTGGCATTGTCGCCGGAGGCAATCAATGCGCAAAATGACCTTCGCATTGTATTCTCCTCAATCCATGGCACTGGAATCACGTTGGTACCGCCAATATTAGAAAGAATGGGGTTCAATAACGTAACCGTCGTAGAGGAGCAGGCTCAACCCGATGGCAATTTTCCGACGGTCGTATATCCCAATCCGGAAGAGGCCGAAGCGCTGAAGATCTCCCTTGAAAAAGCTAAGGAGGTCGATGCGGATCTGGTGATGGCAACTGACCCGGACTCTGATCGCGTGGGGATTGCTGTCAAAAACACCAGGGGCGATTTTCAGCTTTTGAATGGAAATCAGACAGGAGCATTGCTTATCTATTATTTGCTAAGAAGATGGAAAGAAATGGGCAAGCTCACAGGTTCGCAGTACGTGGTAAAAACCATTGTCACGACCGACTTGATCGAAGACATTGCCCGAGATTTTACGGTAAAAAGCTACGAGACCCTGACCGGTTTTAAATACATAGCAGCGCTGATCAGAGAACTGGAGGGCCAAGAGCAATTCATTGGCGGCGGCGAAGAAAGTTACGGGTACCTGATCGGTGATAGCGTGCGCGATAAAGATGCCATTGCCAGTTGTGCTATGATAGCGGAAATGACGGCATGGGCCAAAAACGAAGGCAGGACATTATTTGAATTGTTGATAGAGGTATCCGAAAAGTACGGACTGTATCTGGAAGGCTTGAAATCAATTACGAAAAAAGGGAAGTCGGGCGCAGAGGAAATCGCTGCTATGATGGATCGCTTCCGTTCCACTCCTCCATCGACGCTGGCGGGTGAAAAGGTCGTCATGACGAAAGACTTTTCTACGAGCAAACAAAAGAACCTACTGACGGGGCAGGAAACGGCAATTGAACTCCCAAAATCCAATGTTCTGCAATTTTTTACCGAGCAAGGAAGCAAGATTTCAGTCCGACCGTCGGGTACCGAGCCAAAAATTAAGTTCTATTTTTCGGTAAAAGACAGGGACTTGTTGCCGCAGTATGATATATTCGAAAGTCACGAAAAACTACAGTCCAGGATAAACCGAATGGTAGAGGACCTGGATAAGTAAAATTCAAATTATCGTGCAAAATCCATCCGTAGATGTTTAATTTGCGGGGATTTTGAAAATATGATCTAAAAATATTTATATTTCCAAAATCATAACCGCTAACTAACCTAGTCGCTTTGGATGTTTTAGTCAATTTGTTATTGGTAGCAGTCGGGTTCATCCTTCTTATCAAAGGAGCGGACTTTCTGGTAAACGGCGCATCTTCTTTAGCGAAAAGATTCAACGTATCTGATATTGCCATTGGACTCACTGTAGTCGCCATGGGTACTTCCGCTCCGGAATTGGTTGTCAATATCATTTCAGGAGGAACCGAAAATCATGGGCTGGTTTTTGGTAACATCATTGGCTCCAACATTTTCAATATCTTTCTGATCCTGGGTGTTTCTTCTGTGATCTACCCGTTAACGGTGCAAAAAAATGCCCTATGGAAAGAGGTTCCCTATAGTCTGCTGGCCACCATCATGTTCTTCATTTTGGTGAATGATGTCGCTTTTTTTGAAAGTGATAGTAATAGCCTCAGCCTGTGGGACGGGCTCATCCTGATAGCCATGTTTGTAGGCTTTATCAGCTACATATTCCTCAACTTGCAGCGAGGTGGTGAACCCGGTGATGATGACGAGGACATTGTAATGTATAACAGTGTCAAAACCACCATAATGATCGTACTGGGGATAGCAGGCCTGATTTTTGGCGGAGAGATGATTGTAGACAATGCGGTGGAAATTGCCAGTCATTACGACGTAAGTCAAAAACTAATTGGCCTAACCATACTGGCAGCCGGTACTTCCTTGCCCGAACTAGCAACTTCCGCAGTAGCTGCATTCCATAAAAAATCGGACTTGGCTGTTGGTAATATTGTTGGTTCAAACATATTCAACTTGTTGCTGGTATTGGGGATGACAGCTGTCATTCATAGCCCACTTCAGTTCACTGCCAGTGGGCTTTTCGACGATTTGAATATTGACTTGCTCTTGGTCATGGTAGGCACGTTCCTGCTGTTCATATTCATGTTCACATTCAACAAATACAAGTTGGATCGAGCCGAAGGTATTTTCTACCTAATCGGCTTTGCAGCCTATATGTACTATCTTTTCGTAAGGGGCTAGTAATTGATTGAGTTGGGTTTAATTTGCCCCTCAGAAATTACTAAGATGCTATCAGACGTTAAACTCACTACCACTGAATCCTGGCAAAAGCTGGGTAAGCACTATCAGGATATGTCTCGTGTGAGGCTGCTTGACCTATTCAAGAATGACCCGCAACGCCTCGCTACATTTTCCACAACATTCGAGACGTTCTATATAGATTTTTCCAAACACTATGTTACCACCGAGACGCTGGCATTATTTGAGCAGTTAGCCAAAGAATGTCAATTGGAGGCTGCCAAGGAGGCTATGCTGAATGGTGAACCAATCAACCGAACGGAGAATAGATCAGTCTTACATATTGCATTGAGAACCTTAAGTGACCGGACCTACTCGGTAAAGGGCGAAAATGTCATGCCTATGGTTCGAGAAGTGAGGAACAAAATGCGTGCCTTTGTATCGGACCTTCACTCAGGGAAATGGACAGGTTTTACAGGCAGAAAAATCAACTCCATTGTCAACATCGGAATAGGTGGATCAGACCTTGGACCCTACATGGTGAGCAAGGCCCTGAAACCTTATCAAGTGGAAGGCATCAAAAGCTATTTCGTGTCAAATGTCGATGCTTCGGATTTGTTGGAAAACCTTGAGGAATTAGATCCGGAAACGACGCTCTTTATCATCGCCTCAAAAACATTCACCACCCAGGAGACGATGACCAATGCAAATACAGCCAGGGACTGGTTCTTAAGATCTGCAAGGGATTCGCAACACATTGCAAAACACTTTGTGGCGGTTTCCACTAATGCCGAAAAGGTATCGGAATTTGGTATTGACACAAGTAACATGTTCGAATTCTGGGACTGGGTTGGAGGTAGATATTCCCTCTGGTCGGCTATTGGATTGAGCATTGCTTGTACGGTAGGTTATGACAACTTTGAAGAACTTTTGGGAGGAGCTGAGGCCATGGATGATCACTTCTTCAGAACAAAAGGAGTGGCTAACAATATCCCGACTATGATGGCCATGATTGGAATTTGGTACAATAACTTTTTCGGAGCAGAAACCCATGCCATTCTTCCTTATGACCACCTGCTAAGTCATTTCAGTCGCTACCTGCAGCAAGGCGATATGGAAAGCAATGGTAAATCCATTGATCGCACCGGCGAAAAACTTGATTATCAAAGTGGGCAGATCATTTGGGGAGAGCCCGGCACCAATGGACAGCATGCTTTTTACCAGCTAATTCATCAAGGAACAAAACTGATACCGGCGGATTTCATCGCATCAATAAGAGCACCTCATGAACAGGGGGACCACCAGGATAAGCTCATTGCCAATTTCATTGCTCAAACCGAGGCTTTGATGATTGGGAAAACAGCGGCCCAGGTTCGGGAGGAATTGACGGCCGCTGGTAAAACCGCAGCTGAAATCGAAAAGTTGATACCATACAAAGTGTTTGAGGGCGGCAAACCAACGACTAGTATTCTAATGGACCAACTTACTCCCCGTGCGTTGGGGAGCCTGATCTCCTTATACGAACACAAAATATTCGTACAAGGTATTATCTGGAATGTTTACAGCTACGACCAGTGGGGTGTGGAGTTAGGCAAACAATTGGCAGGAAAAATTCTCAACGATTTTACAGGAACAGCGACCAATCACGACCCTTCAACAACCCTATTGATCGAACGTTACCGGCAACTTAGGAAGACCTAATCGTCGATAAGAGCAAAGTTGAAGCCATTGCTACATTTAAAGATTCAGCCTGACCGAAACGAGGGATGGTAAGCTGGGTTGCGCTAATGGGTGTCACGCCAGTTCGTATGCCGTGTGACTCACTTCCGAGTAGATAGATACCATCGTCCAGCTTCGCTTCGTAAATGGATTGCCCATCGAGGACCATCGCGTAACAGCGCATGGACGCCCTTTCTTCAACAAATTGTGGCAGGTCCGTGTAATACGCCTGTATTCTGCAAAACGATCCCATCGTCGCCGCAATTGTCTTCGGGTTGTAGCAATCAGCACAATCCGTTGAGCATACAAGTTGGTTATACCCAAACCAATCCATGGCACGGATAATTGTGCCCAGATTCCCCGGGTCCGCTACACCATCTAAGGCAACAATTACTCCATCTTTCAATCCCTGGGGCACTTCCGTAGGTATTTTCACAATGGCTAAACCGAACTCATTAGTCTGAAAACTCCCAACCTTTTCAAGTTCCTTAGGACTGGTCTTTTGAAATCGTCCTGTCCAATTTCTCTGCTCCAAAACAGACTCCAACTGGTCTGTCCCAAAGAGACGTTGCACCTCCAGATTTGAACCCAGTAATTCCAAAACATTCTTTTTTCCCTCAACAAGAAATAATCCCTCCCTACTCCGATACTTTTTTAATTTGAGCGATTTAATGAATTTTGAGTCGTTTTTAGAAATCATAGATTGAGGAGCTTTCGAACCAAGTGTTTTCTTTTATTGACAATCCTGTTGTCCTCCTGCCTTGGCTCCAAATATCTTGAACCAGGTCAAAGGATACTAACAAAACAGAAGATAAAAGGTGCAAAAAGGTTTGATCAGGAGCAGGTATATTCCCTTCTTGCCCAAGAACCCAATACACGCTTTTTTGGCTTACCCATAGCGTTGGAAGTACACCTTTTCGAGTGGGGTAAGCGAGGATACGACACTGCCAAATACCGTCGTAGGATACGGAAAATCCAGGAAAAATACGCCAGACGCGTGAATAAAACCGATCGCATCACAAAGAAAACGAGGTTGATCTCATCAAGAGACAAGAAGGTTTCGCGTTGGACACGCAAAATCCGAGAAGGCAATTGGCGAATGCGGCAGGGGCAACCTTTAGCTGTGTATGATTCCATATTGCACGCCGTGACGAGGGAAAAGCTAAAATCATACTTAGCCAATGAAGGTTATTTCGAGGCGAAAGCACATTTGAACACAACCAGGCGTGGTAAAAAACGAATTAAGACCTCCTACCGACTCTCATTAGGAACCCGCTACTATATCGATTCTGTTCAGTACAGCTTTGGCGATGATTCTATCAAATCCCTTATTAACGAGAACCCAAAAGATGCTCTAACGAAAAAGGACGCCTATAGTCAAGATAATCTCGCGAATGAAAGAGATCGGATATTCGATATTTTGGCGAATAATGGTTATTACAACTTCTCCAAACAATACATCTATTTTGAGGTGGATACTTTTAGTCTGCCTAAGCCGAGGGTGTTGGTGAAAATTAATGTTACCCAACCTCCCAATGACGGAATGCACGAAAGGTATGTCATTGATTCTGTTTCATTTGTAGGCGAGAGTGATATAAATAGCTCCGTGAATTCTTCCGAAGTTTTTCAGGGAGTGACATTCAAATTTGGAAAAAGTAAATACAACAAAGAGCTCATCAACAGCAGGCTCTTTATCCGGAAAAATCAACTTTATAGCAGAAAGGATGAGTTGGAGACGCAAAGGCAACTAGCAAACCTGGACGCCTTTAAATTCATAAATATAAATTATGACACCACCGGAGGTAAGTTTTTGGCATCTGTCTTTACCAGCCCAGTAGATAAATACCAGACATCCAATGAAGTCGGGCTGTCGTCAACCGCCGGGCTACCAGGTCCGTTTGTCAATGTTAGCCTGAAAAACCGTAATGTATTTAGCAGGCTAGAGCTTCTGGAACTCACCGGAAATCTTAACCTTCAAGGCATCGGTAACATCGCCAATGAGGAGAGAAACTACTCCCTGCTTCAGTATGGAGGGGCCGCCACACTTACTTTTCCCCAATTTTTATTTCCACTTTCAAATCGACTCAAGCAAAAAGTTAGTCGGTACAATCCACGGACTAATCTCACGTTCAGTTACAATTTTGAAGATCGGTTTCAGGAATACGAAAGGCAAACATTCAATAGTAGTTTCAGCTACCAGTGGCAAATCCGCGATGATTACAATTATACCATTACACCTATTGGCTTCAGCTTAGTGGATTCCAATATTGAACCCCGATCTCAGTTTGATTCGTTACTGATACTTTTACGGGCGAACGGCAACGGCTCCTACCCCGCATCTTTTGAGTCAGCACTACTCACGACAGCCTCTTTCGACGCCATAATAAGCGATAACTATGGAGATCGGCAGGGCAACAGTTCCTTTTACCATCTATATTTTGAGTCCGGCGGCAATTTTCTAAGCACAATCGCCAAGCCTCTCTTTAACATTGACAGCATCCAATATCAATACCTAAAATTTCGGGTGGATCACCGGAGGCAACTGTACATTGATCGCAATACCGTGATAGCTACCCGCTTGCATGTCGGCGTGGCGCTACCCTATGGTTCTGGCACGTCCTCGGCATTGCCTTATGAAAAATACTTTTACATCGGTGGAAGCAACAGTATCAGAGCCTGGCCCGCCAGGCGTTTGGGGCCAGGGGATTTTTCGATCTTCGGCAACAACTCTGAAACCGGCCCCAGGGTAATTGATTATACACTAGAACAGGGGGGCGATATCATTGTTGAGTCCAGCATAGAACTGCGTCGCCGGATGACGAATTTTCTAAGTTGGGCGTTCTTCATCGATGCGGGTAATATTTGGCAAATCCGAAGTGTGCCGTTACAACCGTTTGAAGATCAATTATTTACTTCTGGCAAGAGCGGTCTGTTTCAAGTAGACTCTTTCGTCAGGGAACTTGCGGTAGGTACAGGTCTTGGCTTACGGATTGATTTTGGTTATTTAGTCTTCAGAGTGGATGGTGCAGCGCAGGTATTCGATCCGGCTCAACCCGGAGGCGCAAGATTTGTGTTTGACAACATTGACTTCTTATCTGCATTTCAGCGGCCTGGCACCCCAGGGACGAGGCAAGCAGATGAATTAGAAGCCCGGAAAAGATTTTTACGCAACAAGACCCGGGTCAATATTGGCATTGGGTTTCCCTTTTAACATGGTAAGTAAGGAGATAATACAAAGTGATTTCCAGGATATACAGGACAGTATATGCCGTGGATTGGAAAATATGGACGGCCACGGAAGGTTTGCAGAAGATCAGTGGACGAGGGATGAAGGCGGCGGAGGCAAGAGCCGGGTGATAAGCCAGGGAGCCGTTATTGAGAAAGGAGGCGTTAATTTTTCGGCAGTACACGGACCTACTCCAGAGAAGATATTAAAAGCACTAGGTCTGCAAAACGCGGATTTCTTTGCCACTGGTGTCTCGATCGTCTTGCACCCTAGCAATCCGTTTGTACCCATTATTCATATGAATATCAGGTATTTCGAAATGTCAGATGGCACCTTTTGGTTTGGTGGAGGGATAGACCTGACTCCCCACTATGTGAACATACCTGACGCAAGGTTCTTCCATGAACAGCTAAGTGACATCTGTAATGATTTCAATCCGGGATACTATGCCCGGTTCAAAAGCTGGGCAGACGACTACTTTTTCGTGAGCCACCGCAAGGAGACCAGAGGTATCGGTGGTATTTTCTTCGATAGGTTGAGCGCTGAGGACACGGAGGAGAAATTGCAGTTATTCGAATTTGTCAAAGCCGTGGGCAATTCCTTCGTACCTATCTACAGCGAGTTGGTCAGGAGAAACAAGGAAAAGCCTTTCGATGATCGTCATAAGGATTGGCAATACCTGCGGAGAGGGCGCTATGTGGAGTTTAATTTGGTTCATGACAAGGGAACTAAATTTGGTTTGGACACAGGTGGTAGAACCGAGTCTATATTGATGAGTATGCCACCTACTGCCAATTGGACATACAACCACCAACCTGATGAGGGCTCCCCGGAAGCCCAAACGTTATCTCTTCTGAGAAAAGGGATCGATTGGCTCAATGCTTGAAACACTGGACACATTCGACAAGCAACTTTTCCGGCTAATTAATGGCAATGGTTGGGAATGGCTGGACCCTACGATGCTTTTTCTGAGTGCTAAATGGGTGTGGTTGCCGCTCTACCTGCTGATTTTACTAGCGCTGATTCAGTCGCACGGACGCAAATTCCTGGTGTTTATCGGTATAGTTGCTCTTGTAATCGTAGTTACTGATCAGTTTACGTCCTCTTTCATGAAGCCTTTTTTCGAACGATTGCGACCTTGTCGTGATCCCGTTCTCAGCGAGTTTGTAAGATTGGTTGGAAGGTGCGGAGGAAAATATGGATTTGCCTCTTCCCACGCTGCTAACACCATGGGTCTGGCCGTTGCAATTGTTGGATTGACCCGACAAAAATGGACTTATCTCCTACTCCTCTGGTCGCTTTTGGTAGGCCTGTCCCGCGTTTACCTGGGCGTTCATTATCCCGGGGATGTCATCGTGGGTCTCACGATCGGTGCCGTTGTTGGGTTCCTTCTTGTGAAAGTGTCCAGCGCGCTGCTAGACGGGTCTGGTTTGAACCGCGGCTCGGATTAGGCTTCATTTTTTTCCATAATACGGCGTACGTACTTACCAATAATGTCGAATTCCAGATTGACACGGCTACCTATTTCAAGATTCTTAAAGTTGGTATGTTCGAAAGTGTAGGGAATAATCGCGACGCGGAAAGAATGTTCCGTTGACAGGAAACAGGTCAGGCTCACTCCATTAACACAGATACTACCCTTCTCCACGACCACTTCTTCCGTCGATTCAAAGGAGAAATCAAATAGCCAGCTTCCCTCCTCTTCTTTGATCCCGGTTACCTGGCCAGTTAGGTCGACATGTCCTTGCACCACATGACCATCAAACCTCCCATTGGCGATCATGCACCGCTCCAGATTTACCAAGTCACCAACTACAAGGTCGCCCAGGTTAGTCTTTTTCAAGGTTTCATCAATCGCTGTGACCCAATAGCTGGTCCCTTCCAGTTTGGTTACCGTCAGGCAGACGCCATTGTGGCTCACACTCTGATCAACTTTTAGTTCGTCGGAAATAGGTGAATTTATTCTAAAATTCAGATTGGAGCCCTCTTTCTCGATAGCATCTACCCGTCCTAAATCTTCAATTATGCCCGTGAACATCTTGCCTTTCTATATTTGCGTTTCTCAATGGGGTTCAAAGATAGTTTAGAGGATAACTACCGACACAAAGGCTTGCGTAAGATGTTGGTAAAAGAGGTGCGCAAAAAGGGCATCGTAGATAGTAAAGTCCTTGAAGCCATCGGATCCATACCCAGGCACTTCTTTTTTGACGATGCTTTTTTGGAACACGCGTATGAAGACAAAGCTTTTCCCATTGGTCATGGCCAAACCATCTCTCAGCCCTATACGGTAGCATTTCAAACACAATTGCTGCAGGTTAAACCGGGAAGTAAAATCTTAGAAATTGGCACGGGCAGCGGGTATCAGGCAAGTATTTTAAGCTACTTAAAAGCCGAGGTACACACCATTGAATACAATAAGCACCTATATAAAGAGACCGCAAACTTTCTGCCTAGAATGGGGTTTCGCCCTTACTTCTATTACGGTGATGGCTCAAAAGGTCTTCCTAAGCATGCACCCTACGATGGCATTGTGGTTACAGCCGGTGCACCAACCTTACCTGAGGCCCTCATCCATCAGTTAAAAATAGGAGGAAGACTGGTAATCCCGGTTGGCAACAATACCAAGCAAAAAATGCTGGAAATCTTAAAAACCGACAGCAACAAAATTCGAAAAAAGGAGCACATGCATTTCAGCTTTGTACCTTTGCTGGGCAAATACGGATGGAATGAATAAAAAGAAGAAAAATTGCCAGGACTCTCATGTGATTATGACGGAATTGGTGTTGCCCAACGACACCAACCCGCTGCACAATCTAATGGGTGGTCGCTTGATGCATTGGATGGATGTAGTGTCTGCGATCGCTGCCCAGAAACACTCAAACAGGATCGTTGTAACTGCGTCAGTTGACAATATTTCATTCTCGAAACCTATTCAGCTGGGTAATGTTGTCACGCTGCAGGCAGTGGTAACCAGAGCATTCAATTCCTCCATGGAAGTATTTATCAAGGTCATTGCTGAAGACATTCCCTCTGGCAAAAAGACTGAAACCAATACCGCTTTTTTCACCTTTGTCGCGGTGGACCAGTCAGGCAGGCCCATCGATGTGCCGGAGGCAGTACCAAACACGCAGGAAGAAAAGGAACTCTATGAAGGGGCTCTTCGCAGGAGGCAATTACGGCTAGTCCTAGGAAAACGTATGGCGCCTGCAGATGCTGATGAATTGAAGTCCATTTTTGAACTTGCCTAATGGAAGATCGGCACTTACCGCTATTCATCACCGAGGAGATTTTCGTTATTCCCGAAGCGGGCAAACCCTTAGGAATACTCTCTGCAAAGGTCGCCACACAAGACGAACCACAAAAGTCCGTGGAATCACCCCCTGCTGTGCCGTCAACGCCGACCCAAGCGCCGAAAGTCGAGGAGAAAATCCTAGCGCATTATCCCTTTGCTGTAATCTCAGAGTCGATAGATAACAACCAAAAAGAGCTACTTGCCAAAATACTCCAGGCGGTTGGCCAAGACCTGGCAAACACACCGCTCATGATCGCGCCAGATTCCCTGGACTTTACCTATGACAAACTGCTGGTATTTGGGTCCTTCCACTTAGACCATTTCCCATCGGAGCTATACCAAATCGCCGGTAAAGAAGGTCAGGTCGTGAAAGCCAAGGGTCTCAATTCCATTGCGTCTTCCACCGAGGAAAAAACCAGACTTTGGACCGTACTCAAGCAGTGGTTCAAATTAGCCAGGTAACGCTATTTTCTATCTTCCTTATTGGATTTTTGAGGCATTTAGCCTCTTTCGAAAAACCATGATTTGTGATATCAACTGGATATTGTAAATCCGGTCCCGCAGGTTCAGCCAAAGATTTCCTCCAGCTTTTTTTTCAGCGATTCTCCGCGCAGACCTTTGGCAATGATCTTGCCGTCTGGCCCCACGAGATAGGTCGCCGGAATAGCGCTTATCTGATATAATTGCGCAGCGGCAGAATTGAAATATTTCAGGTCCGAAATGTGCTTCCAGCCCAATCCATCATCTTCAATCGCCTTGAGCCACGCTTTTCTTGTTCGATCTAGGGAAACACCCAGAATTTCGAAATTCTGGTTCTTGTATTTGTTATAAAGCCTGACCACATTTGGATTTTCTGCTCGGCAAGGTCGACACCAGGCCGCCCAAAAATCAATCAGCACATAATTGCCCTTCAGGGAACTCAGTGAGACTATCTCTCCTTCCGGCGAGGGAAGTGCAATTTCCGGGGCTTCCGAACCAACCGCCAGCTTCTTGTAGTTCTCAACCCTGGAAGTAAGACTCATGGTAAATGGATGACCAGGAAGTTCGCTTTGGAATTTCGAGGCGAGACTGTCCACAAAAGCAATATCCTTTTCGAGATCCAGATAGTTAATCCCAAAAATCGCGGCAAGGGAGGGTGTGGCTTCCCAAATTAAACTTTTTAGCGCAGCTTCATTTTTCGCATCCACCCTGTGATATTGCGTAACTACTTCATTAAAAGCATCGCGATCGCCATTCATTCTCGCTTGAATCGCTTCCTGATTCAAAAGACTTTCATCGCTTTTACGCTTCTCCTGGGACTTATTGATCTTATCCAACCAATCTGTATCCGGCGATCCCTGAACTACGGATAGACCATTGGCGCGATCTCCATCTACCTGAATAGTGACTTCCGGCTCGCTTCCCGTAAGGACCATATTCACATATTGTCTATCATAAAAATTGATGCGAAAAAATGACGGCTCTGCCACTTCCAATCGCGTCTGGAAATTGCCCTCGGCATCGAAACTGATAGAGTCCACTACTTCGACGCTAGTACCAGTCAGTTTTTCTACATATACCTTCTCTCCTATTAGTGGCTGCTTAATGGTCCCGGTAATCAATACTCCAGATTTCTCCTGGGAGCAGGCCATCATTATCCACACCAATACAACAGTCAGCATGACATTTCTATTGACCCGTTCTCTCGCGCTTCGGTAAGTATTCATCCCAATCATACCCATTTGTTTGTATCTGCTCAAAAATTCAATTGTTGATGCTAGCTTTCCAAATTTACAAAACCATAGTTTCTAACGACTCACGAATTAAGCGGTTTGCGAGTTTGGGATCAACCGTACCTTTCGTCTTTTTCATTACTTCTCCCATAAACAATCCGAGCAGTCCTTTCTTTCCGTTTTGGTATTCCTTTACTTTCTGTGGCAATGCCCGCAATACTTCGTCGACTGCCGGCTGTATCATTGCCAAATCGCTATTCTGAAGCAAGTCCATCCGCGAAGCCAGCTGTTGAGGATCCTCTGCGGGATTGGCTAGCAAAGCGGGGAACAGCTTTTGAACCGCAACCGAGTGACTGACATTTCCACTTTCCACAAGCGCGATCAATTTCAACAGGAAATCCTGCTTGATTGGAAATTCTGATATTCCGATTCGGTTTTCCTTGAGAAAACTTTGCACCGGGCCCATCAGCCAGTTCCCTACCTGCTTGTGAAGCTTAGATTTGGACAACATTTTCGATGCATAAATGGCCATTTCCTGCTCCTCAATAAAAAACATAGCGCTTTCTACCGGTAAACCGTATTCTTCCACAAACTGCTGGAAGTATTGTTCAGGTAGCGCCGGCATCCTACTTCGTACATCATCGAGCCACTGATCAGAAATCACTACCTCACTCAGGTCAGGTTCAGGAAAATAGCGGTAATCGTTCAATTCTTCTTTCATGCGCATTCCGGACGTGGACCCATCCTCGGCATTGAAAGTTCTGGTCTCAGAAACTACTTGTTTTTCTTCTTCCAAAAGTCGGCATTGCCTATCAAATTCAAATCGAATAGCCCGGCCAACATTGCGCATACTATTCATGTTCTTAATCTCCACTTTCGAACCTAAGGTCGCGCTTCCTTTAATCCGAACCGAAATATTGGCATCGCAACGCATACTTCCTTCTTCCATATTGGCATCGCTTACATCCAAATACCGGACTGTGCGTCGAACCGAAGACAGTACCTGCATCGCTTCTTCGTCAGAGTATATGTCCGGGTCGGTTACAATTTCAATCAAGGGAACCCCAGCTCTGTTGTAGTCGATCCCGGTCATATCGGGATGTCCGTCATGTATCGATTTTCCGGCATCTTCTTCCAGGTGGATCTTGTGCAATTGTACCTTTCGGGTGTTTGCGTCTTCGCCGTACCCCAACCGTATGTGGCCTCCCACGCAGATGGGCGTGCGATCTTGCGTCAACTGGTAGCCTTTGGGTAGATCAGGATAGAAATAGTTTTTTCTATCAAATATGAAAGTCCTTGCAATCTGACTGCCGCAAGCCAATCCCATCTTCGCAGCCAATCCCACTACTTCTCTGTTCAACTTGGGAAGCGTACCCGGATGCGCCAGCGTGATAGTGCTGATATTGCTGTTGGGCGCATCTCCGAAAGAAGTTGGATCCGAAGCAAAAATTTTAGATCGCGTGTTGAGTTGCACGTGTATCTCCAGCCCAATGACCACCTCATACTTTTCAAAAAGTGAGCTATCCATGGGTCATTTCTTTAGAATCTCCTCCTTACCTAACTCGAGCGCCGCTTCCAGCCCGCCACTATCTTTGCCTCCGGCAGTAGCGTAAAACGGCTGGCCTCCACCACCTCCTTTAATCTCTTTGGCCATGGCCTTGATTAACTCAGGAGCTGTCAAGGGGAGAGTTTCCAATAAAGGTTCGTCAATCATTACACTCAGGTGAGGTTTTCCAGAGATATCAGCACCTAAAAGCTGAACCAATCCGGGATTTTCCTTCTTCAACTGAAATGTAAGATTCTTCACACTTTCCGCATTGGGCAGTTCCACTTTCTCTATGAGGATCTTGAATCCTGCCACCTCGCGAATCTTTGATTTTAGATTTGTCTTTAGCGAGGAAAGCTTCTCCGCCTGCAGCTGATCCAACTCTTTACGAAGAGCTTTGCTTTCGTTGACTAACTCCTCAACAGCCTTGACTGCCTCCTTCTGTGTATTTAACACTTGCCTCACTTCTTGCAATTCATTGACATGGGCGTCTAAATAGTCCATCGCTCCTTTGGCCGTCATAGCCTCTATTCTTCTCACTCCCGCCGCCACTGACCCCTCCGAAACGATCTTTAACAGACCAATTTGCCCGGTACTTTTCACATGCGTACCTCCACATAATTCTACCGAGTAATCTGGATCAAACGTTATCACACGTACGAAATCACCATATTTCTCTCCAAAAAGTGCCATCGCCCCCATCTCCCTGGCCTTGTCAATGGGTACATTTCGCTGCTCGTTCAAAGCAATATTTTGACGAATACGTTCATTGACGATTTCCTCAACTTTGACAATTTCCTCTTCGGTCATTTTAGAAAAATGGGAGAAGTCGAATCGGAGCACCTTGTCGTTGACCAGTGAACCACGCTGCTGAACATGATCTCCCAGCACCTGCCTCAATGCCGCATGCAACAAATGTGTGGCTGAATGATTGTTTTCCGTCAAAAGTCGTTTCTGATAGCTGACTATTGCTTCAAAACTGCCGTTAAGATCTGAAGGGAGCTTTTTTGCTATGTGAATAATGAGATCGTTCTCTTTTTTCGTATCTATGATACTCACCTTCTCCTCGCCGGATGCCAGGTAGCCAGTATCTCCTACCTGGCCGCCGCTTTCAGCATAAAAGGGAGTCTGGTCCAATACGATTTGAAACAAGGTCTTATCCTTCTGTGAAACTTTGCGGTACTTCACAATCCGGGAATTGCTGGTGGTACGCTCATAACCTAGAAATTGACTGTGTTCCAAATTGCCATTGACTTCAACCCAATCATCCGATTCCTGCTTCGCCGCGTTCTTAGACCTTTCTTTTTGTCTCGCCATCTCCTCTTCAAACCCTTTCTCATCAACGCCCAGTCCATTCTCCCTGGCAACCAAAGCCGTCAAATCATAAGGGAAACCATAGGTATCGTACAATTCAAAAGCCACTTTTCCCTGCACTTCCGAGACACCTGAAGCCTTTATCTCATCAAGTTTGCTAAGTCCCTTGTCCAATGTTCGAAGGAATGCAACCTCCTCTTCCTTAACCACTTTAGACACAAAGTCCTCTTGTGCCAATAACTCGGGAAATGCATCTTCAAACTGCCTGGCAAGCACTGGTACCAAATCATAAAGAAAGGGTTCCCGGAATCCGAGAAAAGTGTAACCATACCTGACAGCCCTTCTAAGTATCCGGCGAATAACATAACCAGCTTTGGCATTACTGGGTAGTTGCCCATCAGCGATCGTAAAAGAGATAGCTCTTATATGGTCTGCTACCACCCGTAAGGCAATGTCCGTCTTCTCATCATCCCCGTAGTTAACCGTCGCCATAGAGGCTATTCGCTGGATCATGGGCTGGAATACATCGGTATCGTAGTTGGATTGCTTGCCTTGCAGCGCCATCACCAAACGTTCGAAGCCCATGCCTGTGTCAACGTGTCGGGCCGGCAGGTTCTCCAGTGATCCATCCGCCAGTCGGTTGAACTGAATGAAGACAAGATTCCATACCTCCACCACTTGCGGGTGGTCCTGGTTCACCAATTTACTCCCAGGCAGCTTGGCGCGCTCCTCGTCGGATCTCAGGTCGATATGAATTTCAGAGCAAGGCCCGCAAGGACCGGTCTCGCCCATCTCCCAGAAGTTATCTTTCTTGTCGCCCAACAGAATCCTGTCTTCGGGTAGAAATTTTGACCAAAGGGTGGCGGCCTCACTGTCCTTTTCTAAATCTTCGCTCGCATCGCCTTCAAAAATTGTGGCATACAGTCGGTCCTTAGGAAGACTGAAAACCTCAGTCAATAACTCCCAGGCCCATGCGATGGCATTTTCCTTGAAATAGTCTCCAAAAGACCAATTTCCTAGCATCTCAAACATGGTATGGTGATAGGTGTCAAAACCTACCTCTTCCAGATCGTTATGTTTACCAGATACGCGGAGGCACTTTTGTGTATCTGCCACCCGAAGATTCTCAGGTTTTGAATTACCGAGAAAAAAATCTTTAAACTGATTCATCCCAGCATTCGTAAACATGAGCGTGGGATCGTTATGAACCACGATTGGGGCGGACGAAACGATTTTATGTTGCTTCGATTTGAAGAATTCTAAAAATTTTGAACGTATGGTCTTTGAATCCATTAAACCCTGAATATCAATTAGTTACAAAAAAATCTTTGCTTTTGACCAGCGAATATTGTAAAATTGCGAGGAATAATACCTAATCAACCGGATCATTTTAGACAGCCAAAATTAGAGTAATCAATCTATCAATGACCAATGGCTAGAATCAAATATTATTACGATACCGAATCGTGTCGCTATGAACGCATCAAAGTTTCGGTATGGGATATCATTTTCAACTCTCTTGGTTTTTTAGCGGTAGCACTCATTTTGTCGGTCGGGATTGTATGGGCTTATATGGCCTATTTTGAATCACCCGAGGAGGCGGAGCTAAGAAAAGAGAACGAAGAACTCAAATATTATTACGATTTACTAGGTTCTCAAATGGAGGAAACCAATAAAATGTTAAGTGCCCTCCAAGATCGGGACGACAACATTTATCGGGTAATCTTCGGGGTAGAACCGGTAGCAGAAGAAATAAGAACTGCAGGTGCTGGTGGTTCGAATAGGTATAGGGATCTTCTGGATAAGGGACTTCAACGTGAGGACCTCATCGTCGAAAATCATTCGAAGCTGGATCAATTGCGAAGGCAAATGTATATCCAGACCAAATCCTACGATGAGATCATGGGTTTGGCTAAGAACAAGGAAACTTTTCTTGCCTCGCTACCGGCCATCCAGCCGGTTTCAAACAAACAATTAAAAAGGCTTTCATCTGGTTTTGGATATCGGATCGACCCAATTCACAAAGTTAGGCGCCCCCATTATGGAGTAGATTTTTCCTTGCCAAAAGGCACACCGGTTTATGCTACAGGTGATGGTAAGGTCAAATTCACCAGAACCAGCTTTTCAGGTTACGGGAAGCAAATTGAAATAGATCACGGTTATGGGTATGTTACTAAATATGCGCACCTGGATATGTTCAATGTAAAGAGAGGCCAAAAGGTAAAACGAGGAGATCTCATTGGTTTTTCGGGCAATACAGGCAAGTCCACGGCGCCTCACCTTCACTACGAGGTAAAAAAGGATGGTAAGCCAATCAACCCTGTCTACTATTTCAGCAAGGACCTTACCGATGCTGAATTTGAAGAAATTTTAAGGCTGGCGTCTATTGAAAACCAGGCACTAGGTTCTTACTAAACAACACCACGGAATTTTTGCAAGCCAGGATTGATCCTGGCTTTTTTGTTTCATCTTTGCGCCAGTGACGAGTCGCATTCCCATCTGGTTTATTTTTCTTGCCTCTACTATTTGGCTTTGCAGTTGCAAGACGGGCCGAATCACTCCTTCGCCAGCTATTTCTAATGAATCAGCGCCGCCTGTTCTGCTTTCTGATACGACCAGCATCGAAGCACCACAAATTTATATATCATCGAAAGGTGACACACTCCTGAGTCTTGATGAGGAGGTAGTAATTGAACTTACGCGTGTAGCACCAACGTCCCTAAACATTGCAACTGTTGGGGACATTATGATGGGAACAAACTTTCCCAATGAATCCTATTTACCCATAGACAGTGGAAATCTATTGTGGAAGGATGTGGCCCCGGTACTCAGCACAAGTGACTTGACTTTCGGCAATCTTGAAGGTGTAATTCTCGATAATGGCGGTGAACAAAAAGAATGTAAAAACCCAAAGGCTTGCTACCTGTTCCGCACACCGGAGTTTCTTAGTTTTCAGTTTCAAAAAGCTGGATTTGACCTGATGAGTCTCGCCAACAATCACGCCAATGATTTTGGTGTTACAGGGAGGTCCAACACCCAACGGGTATTAGATTCTCTCGGTATCTTTTATGCTGGCGCTACGGAAGTTCCGGTTACCAGCCTCTCCGTAAAGAAAGTAAAAGTTGGCATGGTCGCGGTTGCTCCCAATAAGGGAACACTCAGTATACATGACGAACAATATCTGGTGAATCTGGTCAAGCGGTTAGATTCTCTCAATGACCTGGTGATTGTGTCGTTCCATGCTGGTGCCGAAGGAGCCAAAAACATGCATGTCCCCCGAAAAAAGGAATTTTATTACGGAGAGGACCGGGGGGACGTTTATGCCTTTGCCCACACAATGATTGACCAGGGGGCAGACCTGCTGATCGGTCATGGGCCTCATGTACCACGAGGCATGGAGGTCTACAAAAAACGACTAATCATGTACAGTTTAGGTAATTTTCTAACCTATGGACGCTTCAACCTTCGTGGCCCCAGTGGTGAGGCACCATTGATAAAAATAGAGGTAACTCCGGAAGGCGAGTTTCTCCAGGGAAATATTCATTCCTTCTACCAGGATTATTCATTAGGCCCCCGAAGGGATCCTGACCAACGTGCCATGCGGACTATTCGTCGACTATCTCAAGAAGATTTTCCAGAAAGTCCTGTAGATATTGATGATACTGGCAGAATTTTCTATATTCAAAACTGAAAAGATCACCGTGCCCTATAGAGAAAAAGAAATAGAGAAAAAGTACTTTACAATTGGCGAAGTAGCAGACCAGTTGAAAGTCGCCACCTCTCTTATTCGTTTTTGGGAAAGTGAGTTTGACATCATCAAACCGAAGAAAAACAGAAAGGGCAACAGGCAATTCACAAAAGAAGACATCAAGAATGTCAAACTGATCTATCATCTGGTCAAGGAAAAGGGCTACACCCTCCAGGGAGCCCGAGACTTTATTAAAAATGACGTGCAGGCGGCTAGCGATAAAATTGAACTTATCGAGTCGCTCAAAAGGGTTCGTCAGTTTTTGATCAAGATGAAAGAAGATATCAATTGATGAATGATCACCTGCTGCATGAAGTAGCCCTTAACCGACTTCCGGGAATAGGACATGCAGCTGCCAAACACTTAATTAGCTATTTAGGTCCTGCCGAGCAAATTTTTGCAACCAGAAAGTCTGGTTTGTTGAAAGTGCCTGGAATCGGCGAAAAGCTTACCGCAGAAATTTTAAGTAAGTCTTCCTACAGAGAAGCAGAGACGATCCTAAGAGATTGCGAGAAGAATGGTATCAATATTCACCATTTCACGCAGGAATCGTTTCCTGAGCAGTTGAAATCAATATATGATGCGCCGACGCTCATTTACACGCAAGGTGACTTGACCCACCTGCGGGAGAGGAGTATCGCCATCGTCGGCACAAGAAAAGCCACGCCCTACGGTCGCGAGATCACACGAAAGATAGTGTCAGACCTCATGAACCTGAATGTAACAGTGATCAGTGGTTTGGCTTATGGGATTGACATTGAAGCTCACCGGCAAGCGATCAAATCAGGCCTGAGCACCTATGGAGTACTTGCCAGTGGGCTGGACCTTATTTATCCTCAGCAGCATTGGAAAACTGCACAGGAAATGCTTGAGAAAGGAGGCCTTATTTCTGAAAATCCGCCGGGGACCAAACCTGATGCCAGACTTTTTCCTGCCAGGAATCGGATCATCGCAGGGTTAGCGGACGCTACATTGGTCGTTGAAGCGGCAGACAAGGGTGGCGCGTTGATAACCGCCAATATCGCCAACTCCTACAACAAACCCGTATTTGCTGTTCCCGGCAATCTCGGCCTCACTTATTCGACAGGCACCAATATGCTCCTGTCCCAACAAAAAGCGCTTGTTTATACATCAACTGCAGACCTGAGTCATCATTTAAATTGGGAAACTTCTCTTGATGAAAAGCGCACGGACCTATCGGTTTACGACCTGTCACCTGAAGAACGAGCAGTACTGCAAGCAATTGAATCACAGCAAGGTGGGCTCCCAATCGACGAAATATCGTGGAAGACCCAGATTCAGGTCAATCAGCTGGCTTCGCTATTACTAAGCCTTGAATTTTCTGGCTTGGTGAAGTCATTACCAGGCAAGAAATACTCGATAACCTATTTGAGATGATCAGGTAAATACCTCGTTGGAATACGCAAGTGACGTTTCCAGCGCCTGCACGTCCAAAGGAAACTCTTCTGTCCTTTGTAAAATGTCGATCAACTTTTCTGTTGGAAGGTTACCCACCAGGTCGTCTTTGGCCATGGGACAACCACCAAATCCCCTGAGTGCGCCATCTATGCGTTTGCAGCCAGAGGAAACTAAAGCTTGGACCTTTTCGTCGACCTGGGCTGGTGTTGCATGCAAATGACCACCAAATTCAACGTGTGGAAATTTTGGGATCAATGCCGTAAAAATTGAGGAGATCTCATCAGGTTTGGCAACTCCTACCGTATCCGCCAATGAAATGATCTCAATACCCAGGTCTACCAGTCTATCTACAAACTCGAACACATATTCGTGATTATAGGGATCTCCGTAGGGATTGCCAAACCCCATACTTAAGTAAACCACCAGTTCTCTACCGGCGGTTTCGCACAATCCCTGGGCTCGCTCAACAATTCCGAAGGCATCTCCTATGGAACGGTTGGTGTTTCGCTGCTGAAATGTCTCAGACAAAGAGAGTGGGAAACCCAGGTACTGAATCTCGTCATGCTCCAATACTGAATCAACCCCCCTGTCGTTGGCCACGATTGCTAATAACTTTGAGTGAGAACCATTCAAATTCAACCCAGCAAGCACCTCTCGTGTATCGCTCATTTGGGGGATCGCTTTGGGTGAAACAAAGCTGCCAAAGTCAATAGTATCGAAACCAACTTCTAGCAAGTGGTTGATGTAAGCCACCTTCGTCTCTGTAGGGATAAACTGAGGGATGCCCTGCATGGCATCTCTTGGACATTCGATTATCTTCATTTGCTACGTATGAAGACAAAGTTGATGAATGTTTGTCAAAACAAAGCACCCGCAATCCTTTGTGTCGCTGCGGATTTACTCATAGTGTAATAATGTAAACAGGGTACGCCTGCTTCCATCAGCTCCTTGGATTGCTGGATACACCACTCGATGCCTACTTCCTTCACCTTCTTGTTGTCTTGACACTTTTCAATTTCGTTGGTCAAGTCCTCGGGCAAATCAACATGAAACACGCTTGGTAGTACGGTTGTCTGCTTCATCGTAGCAATCGGCTTTAGACCAGGAATGATGGGAATATGAATATCCGCTTCACGGCACCTTTGCACAAACTCGAAATACTTGCTGTTGTCGAAAAACATTTGAGTCACAATGTAGCTAGCGCCCATTTCAACTTTCTTTTTGAGGTATTTGATGTCTGTTTTAAGATTGGGTGACTCGAAATGCTTTTCGGGGTATCCGGCTACACCAATACAAAAATCCGTTTTGGATCCTTCCACCTCCTCATGAAGGTAAGAACCTCCATTCAAATCCAATACCTGTTGTAGCAAGTCCGTAGCGTAGTTGTGACCACCTTCCTCAGGAATGAATTTACCTTCACTCTTTATTGCATCACCCCGTAGAACCAGAACATTTTCAATGCCCAAAAAGTCAAGATCGATCAGGGCATTTTCAGTTTCCTCCTTGCTAAAACCACCGCAAATTATGTGTGGAACCGGGTCAACACCATACCGGTTGATAATAGCTGAGCAAATACCCACCGTCCCGGGTCTCTTCCTGGTGGATATTTTCTCCAATAGTCCACCCGGATGCTTCTTATATATGTATTCTTCCCTGTGGTAGGTAACATCAATGAATGGGGGCTTGAACTCCATTAGTGGGTCAATGGCATCGAATATCGATTGAATACTTTGCCCCTTCACCGGAGGTAATATCTCAAAACTGAACAGGGTCTTTCCCTTGGCTTTCTCTATATGATCAACAACTTTCATTTGCGTCTGATATTTTTAATCGCCCTATGATCATCTCTACATCAGATGTCATAGGATAAATTTGGGGCGAGCCATTTTTCCATTTCCTCTATAGACATGTTCTTCCTGGCAGCGTAATCCATTACCTGGTCTTTTTCAATTTTACCCAAACCAAAATATTTACTCTCACCATGCATGAAATAGAACCCAGACACAGAAGCAGCAGGGTACATGGCAAATGACTCAGTGAGACTGATTCCGGTGTTTTTTTCGGCATCCAGCAAATCAAAGAGAATGCGCTTTTCGGTGTGATCAGGGCAAGCCGGATAACCAGGTGCCGGACGAATGCCTTGATATTTTTCTTTGATAAGTGATTCATTGTCCAACGGCTCATCGGGAGCATACCCCCAAAGTTCGGTTCGGACTTTGTGGTGCATTAGTTCTGCAAATGCCTCCGCCAGCCGATCAGCTATGGCCTTGATCATAATCACGTGATAGTCATCGTGATCCAGTTCATATTTCTTGACTAGCGGCTCGATTCCTATACCGGCAGTTACGGCAAATCCTCCTACATAATCACGTCCCTGGCCCTTAGGTGCAATGAAGTCGGCAAGGGATAGATTGGGAAGGTTACTACCTTTTTTTCCTTGTTGTCGCAGCATATGAAAGACACTCTTCACGTCTTCCCTACGCTCATCAGCATACACTTCTATATCATCTCCAACACTATTGGCAGGAAAGAGTCCAACTACGGCGTTTGCGTACAGTAGATTGTCATCGATTACCTGGTCCAAAACCTTATTGGCGTCCTCGTATAATTTTTTTGCCTCCTGACCAATTACGGGATCTGCTAAGATCTTGGGGTACTTCCCCTTCAGCATCCAGGTTGAAAAGAAAGGTGTCCAATCAATATAGTCCCTAATTTCGGCTACATCGTAATCTTTGAAAATACTCAGTCCGATTTGTGTCGGCTGAACAAAGTTCACTCCTGACCAATCAATATTGAGTTTATTTTCACGAGCTTCCTGATAGCGGATATAGTTTTTAACCTGCTTACGATTGGCATGGTCTTGCCTGAGCGCTTCATATTCTTTCTTGACTCGGGAGTATATATCCTGGTAAGAATGTTCGCTAATTAGCTCCCCAGCTACTGGAACTGACTTTGAGGCATCCAATACATGTACCACCGAACCAGAGTAGACAGGGTCTATTTTCACTGCAGTATGTATCCTGCTGGTGGTAGCGCCTCCGATCATTAGCGGGATTTTCAAGTCTCTTCGCTCCATTTCTTTGGCAACATGGACCATTTCATCGAGCGACGGGGTAATCAGGCCGCTAAGACCAATAGCATCCACATGATGCTCCAGTGCCGCGTCCAGGATCTTCTCCGCTGGTACCATCACACCCAGGTCAATAATCTCAAAATTGTTGCATGCCAGCACTACACCGACAATATTTTTCCCAATGTCATGTACATCTCCCTTGACGGTGGCCAGGAGAATTTTTGAAGGTTCAGTCGAGTCTTGGTTCGCGGCCTTTTCTGCCTCCAGGTACGGAAGTAAGTACGCCACCGCTTTTTTCATGACGCGAGCACTCTTGACTACCTGGGGCAAAAACATTTTGCCACTACCAAAGAGGTCACCCACTACATTCATACCATCCATCAAGGGGCCTTCAATTACCTTGAGTGGACGTCCATATTTTTTTCTTGCCTCTTCTGTATCTTGATCAACAAACTCAACAATCCCTTTGACCAATGCATGTTCCAGTCGCTTTTCAACCTCCTCTTTCCTCCACGCATCATCTTTGATCTGTTTCTTTCCTTCGCTTTTGAAAGTTTCGGCAAAGTCCAATAATCGCTCAGTGGCATCGGCCCGACGGTTGAGCAAGACATCTTCCACACGCTCCAGAAGATCTGTGGGAATATCATCGTAAACCTCCAACATGGTTGGGTTGACAATCCCCATATCCATTCCCTCGTTGATGGCATGATACAGAAATGCCGAATGCATCGCCTCGCGAACGGGATTATTTCCTCGAAAGGAAAATGAAACGTTACTTACCCCACCACTCACGTGTGCACCCGGGAGGTTTTCCCTGATCCAACGAGTAGCGCGGAAGAAATCGACTGCATTATTGTTATGCTCCTCAATGCCTGTGGCCACCGGGAATATGTTAGGATCAAAAATGATGTCTTCCTTCGGGTAATTGATCCGGTCTACCAAAATGCGATAAGATCTCTCACAAATCTCAATACGTCTTTCATAAGTATCTGCCTGTCCTTGCTCGTCAAATGCCATGACAATCACGGCTGCTCCATAGCGTTTGACCTTCAAGGCATACTCGATAAATTTCTGCTCGCCCTCTTTAAGAGAAATGGAATTGACCACTCCTTTCCCCTGGATGCACTGGAGTCCAGCCTCAATGATTTCCCATTTGGAGGAATCTATCATAATGGGAATCCGCGCGATATCAGGTTCAGCCGCGATGAGGTTCAGAAAACGGACCATCGCTTCCTTCCCATCGAGCATTCCTTCGTCCATGTTCACGTCCAAGATCATGGCACCGCCCTCTACCTGATTCCTGGCTACTTCAAGGGCCTCTTCGTAATTCTCCTCTTTAATGAGTCTGGCAAATTTCCTGGAACCGGTGACGTTGGTTCGCTCCCCGACATTGACAAAATTGGATTCCGGTGTAACGATTAACGGCTCCAAACCGGAAAGCCTCAGTGTGACATTATTATCACTCATGCTTATACAAAAACTTCTTCGGTAATTTTTCTGGGTTGGTGCCTGGCGGCCTCGTCGGCGATCTGTTTGATATGTTCGGGAGTAGTTCCACAACAACCACCTACAATATTTAGGAAGCCAGCATCTAGAAAATCGGCAATTTGCGTGGCCATTTCCTCAGGAGATTGATCATATTCTCCAAATTCATTGGGTAACCCGGCATTTGGATGAGCACTTACATGAAAAGGGGCCTTGTCAGATAAGGTTTGCAAGTAGGGTCTGAGTTGAGCTGCCCCCAAGGCGCAGTTCAATCCGATAGAAAGAATAGGCATGTGAGAAACGGAAATTAAGAATGCCTCGGTCGTCTGGCCACTGAGGGTCCGGCCGCTGGCATCTGTAATTGTCCCTGAAACCATTATTGGTCGCTCCTCACCAGTTTCATCAAACAATTCCGACAGAGCAAAAAGCGCGGCTTTGGCATTGAGGGTGTCCGTAATGGTCTCCACGAGGAACAGATCAACGCCTCCCGCTAGTAGCCCGGCTGCTTGTTGCTTAAATGCCGTTTTTAGCTGCTCAAAGCTTGTATTTCGAAAACCCGGATCGTTTACATCGGGGGACATAGAAGCCAATCGATTGGTAGGTCCCATGGAACCTGCCACAAAACGTGGTTTTTCGGGCTCTTTACCCGTAAATTCTACGGCCACCTCTTTAGCAATTTTTGCTGACTCAAAATTTAACCGATAGATCCAATCGTCACTATGAAGTCCATAATCTTCCTGGGCGATGGAGGTAGAACTAAAGGTATTGGTCTCGGCAATATCAGCACCAGCTGCAAAATAAGCACGGTGAATCTCTTTAATCACATCAGGCCTCGTGATCGACAACAGGTCGTTGTTACCTTTTAGTGGCAATGTGTGCTCAAGTAAATCTTGATTCCGGAAGTCTTCCTCTTCCAGTTTGTAGCGCTGGATCATGGTACCCATAGCACCATCCAAAACCAGTATTCTTTTACCTATCTCTTCTAGAATTTTCATCCTTCTGCATTGTAGTATTGAACTTATCAGAGAAGGAATCGAGTAATTTGGATTCTTATCTGCTCCTGGCTTCGCCAGGATGGGAAGTGGCACCGGAATCATTGCGACAGGTTGCCAAGGTGTCATAGGGCCCAATCCCTCGACCTTTCTCGATAAGTCGTAGCAAATATATGACCCACTCCGGTAAAAAGAAGCTTTTCGGGTAAATACTATCCAGACCCTTAGCCTGCACCGAGACGGAAAAAGGGAATTCTGCCCTGCTTAAGGCATCAATGACGCTGGGCTATTTTGTTTTTATGATATATTAAAGAATTGTATCAACCATTTCAATACTGATTGCAAGACGGCTTGTCCATTGCTGAATAGTCTCAGCTATACCAGGTGAACTGTAGCGATCAAACTATGACACGAGCCTTATCTTGCAGGTATGTCGCTCAAAAGCTTGATCTCGTCTGTGCTCAATCTGGGAAATGATCACCATTCGTCTCCCATAGCACAAAGAAGAACACGGCTTCTCAACGCCTTCTTATTCCTGGGAATGGCCATTCTCTTACCTACTGTTTTCATCCTGAATATCCTGGATTCCAATATTCCTCAGGTTGCATTGGCATTTGTTGGTCTGGTCACCTGCCTGGGATCGCTGTGGTTAAATGCCAGGGGAAAGACCACTAATGGAGGCATTCTTCTATTTCTCATGGTTATGGTGCTCACTGTTTTCGCAGTTGCCCTATCGCCAATACAAACTGCCGCACCCTACACTAACTTTCTTGTGGGAATTGGCGCGTTGTATCTCTTTCCGAACAGGACGATGAAAATCGCAATATTCGCCTTTTCCATTGCACTCTTTACTGGCCTGAATTTCTACCAATTGCTGGTACTACCATTTGAGCCATGGGATTACCTCCCAGTCGTTCCAACCTTGGTACTGATGGTGGTTGGATTGTCTTTCGCAGATTTGGAAATAATTCAGTATCAAAATAGGATAGAACTTCAAAACGAACAGTTGCAAGATCAAAATCTAACGATCCAACATCAGTCAGAATTACTTTTACGTTCTGAGAAAGAACGACATGAACAGGCGATCAAGCTTAAACAGAAAGATTTGGAAGATGTACTTGAAAACAATAATCTGCAGGTACGATTCCGGAATCGGATCATTGCCGAGTTAGAAAAGATTCGGAAGAGTAAGGAACTCGAAAAGGATTTAGGCAGTGTCCTTTCTGACTTAAAGCAAGAGGTTAAAGCTTTCGAAAAAGTCAATCATTTTAGTCAGAACATAGAAGAAACGAATTCCTCTCTTGCCAGGAATTTAATGGAAAAACACCCTGATATTACCTCCTCGGAATTGGAAATTTGCCTGCTGGTCAAGTTGGGCCTTTCATCAAAAGAAATCGGCAGCTTCAGAAATACCACAGACAACACAATCAATGTGCTCAAAACCCGGATTCGAAAAAAAATTGGATTGGATTCCAACAAGGAACTGCGCAAGTATTTGCTAACAATTTGAAACTCAGTAGTTGATCAAAAAATCGCGAAGACTATCTTCAGGGCCTAGTAGCAACGTTTTCCTATGTGAGTCAGCCAGCAAAAAACCCTCAAAAATCAGTCTACAAGCGCTTTCTAAGGCACCACACCCAACCAAAAACCAACCGCCCCAGCCTGGTCTGTTAAGAATTATTCACCTTTTTCCAGAAGTTGGTCCGTAGACCGCTGCGTACGTTTGCGTCGAGAAAAGATCGAATGGTATTTTTTTCCACTTCGGACACTAGATATCTCTCGCTCATCCAAAACACATGAATCCAATTCAGAAAAATCATCGGTGCCCGTAAAAAATTGAAAATAGCAATAGTTGCTTGGCGGCGACGGTGGCCCTTACCAGCGGGGCCACTTTTTTAATAGTATGAAAAGCTAATTACGGCTAGTGGCGGTATTTGAGGACTCGCCTCAAATCCACAACTTGGTTTAGGCGTGTTAGAGGGCGTGATTCATGGTCACGCCTTCTTTTTCTTTTACACTTACAAATTTGGACATATGAAGAACTTCATAAAGGAATTTCTTAGGATCGGAGAAGGTCGGTACCAAGATGACCTGGACAAGCGCAGGGTCCATATTTACAACTTCATGACCCTTGGTTTTTCCGTTTCTATCGTGCCATTAGTTATTGTCGTCTCTATCATCAACCATAACAGCTACTCGCTTTACACCACAATTGGTTTCTATGGGCTGACGCTAGTTGGGCTGATATTGAATTGGAAAGGACACAATCAAATTGCGGTGATCGGTCTAGCCGTGTCCACAATGGCAATTACCTATTTCTCTTTAAAAATTGTGCCTTATCAAACCGGTGCACCTTATGGGAATTTACTGATCGCATTGGTATCACTTCTGATGATCAAAAATCGACTCACGCGATTAGCCCTGGTCGCCGCCAGTATCCTCTCCTTTATCGTTATCAACTACCTCCAATTGAAGTACAAGTCCTTTGACGAAACAGAGTTCTTACCAATCATCATGGTGATTGTTCTCATGTTCATTGCGCTACTTTATTATGACAACCTGATGACCGAAGCTCGTAATCGAATTAAGTCCCAAGGCCAGAAGCTACTAGTTTTGGAAAAGGAGAAGCATCAAAAGGTACTCGACCTCAAGCAAAAAGACCTGGAAAGCACGTTGGCTATTTTCTCTGTCAAGGACCAAATTACGACTCAGATCACCAAAAAACTTCGTGACCTATTCTCCTCCTCCGACGTTAGACAGGGCCTTCATCGGCTTATTATTGACCTACAAAATCAAAACCAATCGATAAAAGCGAAAACATTGATCAGTCAAAATATCGACGTGGTTAATTCGGATTTCTACAAACGCTTGATGGAACGGTTTCCCACGTTAACCAAGGGGGACCGAGAGCTCTGTGCCTTGCTCAAAATTAATCTTACTAATAAGGAGATTGCTCATCTCAAAAATACAACCGACAATTCCGTGAATGTCTCAAAAGCTCGTCTTCGAAAGAAACTGTGTCTGGATTCCAACAGGGAATTGACACAGTTTCTAAGCGCGTTCTAGGGATACTCTTAATTGCAGTCCAATTCCTGCTTGCCTACCAGGCCCTGAAAGCCTGTTTTCACCTGGCCATATCGCCCTCCACCTACATGTTCCTGGATAATAGTGAACGGATAAGCTGCACAATTGCCACCCTTATCTTTCCCGAGGATCCGCGTGTCACAACTGCGTCTGATAATTTCCTCGTAAATATTACGCTCATACTCCCAATCTCCAATTACGGTGATTGTTGAAAATGTCACCTCCCAGTCCGCCTCTCTTGCCAATATGTGCGCCCTTTCCAAAATACTACCACGCATAGATGCAAGGTCCATGACTGGTTCATAGCGATCAAAAGTCATACGAAAAGGTATGTCCATTCCCTCCTCCTTCACGATTGTAAACTCGCCCTTCGCCATCGGATCAGTTACATGCGCATAACCTGTATTTGTTTCAGCGTCAAAATTGCATGCTCCCTCGCCCACAAAGTAGGTAACACTGAAATCATGTTGTCCTGCGGGTAAATCTCGCATCCAGTAGACCCATGACCTTTCTGGTTCCTCCGGATCCCCCTCACCTGGATTAGGATACAATGAAAGCTGAATGGAAGTCCACTTCAATTCATCTCCACCAAGGTCATTACATCTAATGGCCTTTCTTTCCCCTGTTTCCTTTCTTTCCAGCACAATTGCAAAACTACAGCCGTAATCACAGGGCTCTTCTATTTTCTTTTTATCAGTGTCATAATACTCAAACATCGGCTCTCTGCTCGCAGAATATTCCATGTATACTCGTCCATACAAGTTCTCATTGGCTTTAAATGTATTTTGGAAGGTTGATTCATCGGGATTATCGCGACTAATTCTGGAGTTAGCAAAAACAATCTGGCCTACATATTTTTCGTGTGTGGCGCTGGACATGCCCTGATCGCTCCCCTTTCGAAATTTGGTCTTTTTCTTATCCCACCGGGATTGTGTATGGCCCCATGAGGAAATAAAAATCAAACCGAAAATCGCGACGACTCTCAATAATTCGTTGGTCTTGATCATAACTACTTTTTTTCCTCGAATAAAAAACGATGATGATCAATACGCTAAGGCGCTGAGCGGAACTTCCGAATTGCTACGGTTTTGTAACACATTTTTAGCCTCTGTTACCAGTTGCCAAATAATCGTAGCGGACTTAATTGAGCAGTTTCTGGCGGAGTGCGGCTTCTTATTTTCTCTTTTTGCCTATCTCATAGCCGATGTTGATCCCCCCGTAATTGGCAATGTGGCGGCCTGTAAAATTGAATGTGCCTAAGATTCGAAACCGCCCGGATCGGATCCCAACCCGGGGTGCAAAACCGGCATTGGTAATGGCATTGTCCAACTCGCCAAGATCCACTCCTCCTATGTCGACAGCCAGCCCCACCTTCTTCCTTAAAAACAAACCTGTTGCCAACCCAACGAAGGGAGTCACTCCTGCACCACCGGGCAAATGGTATTCAGCAAACACCATATTTCCTTGCAAGTGAGAGGTACTTAAATCAAAAGAGGACCCACCCACCTCAATTTCATTGCCATTGAGAAAACTTCTTTCAAATCGCATACCAAAAGTCCATTGGTCATTTAGCACATATTTTGGTTCGAGGTAGATCCCAGAACCTGTGGAGAAATCTGATCCAAGCGCTGTGTGAACGGACAATCCTATTTCCACTCGAAGTGGATCCAATCCCTGACCATTTGTCGTACCATAGAACAGTAGTAGCGGCAGGCTAAGAAGCAAAAATCTTTTCATGTCGGTAGTTTTTAAAGTCTAATATCAGGAAGTACATCAACATCCGGGCCAAATTACTCATGGATAGAACTATTTAACGCTTGATGCAACTTTTTAACAAAAAGGGACTCTTTGGTCAGAATAGATGTAACCGCTTAGCAGATTGTTAGTACTTTGTCAACTGATCTTACTCCTATGTTAAAGAATTTCTTTATCACCTCCGTTCGGTCCTTAAAAAGGAACAAAGCTTATTTCTTCCTGGGCGTTGCTGGTCTCACACTTGGCATTGCCTGTGTCATTGCGCTCTACACACTCATAAGTTTTCAAGATCGATTCGATAAACACCAGGCCCAATTCGATAAGATCTATCGAATAGTGGGATCCTATCAGGTGGGCGATCAATCTGGCAAAACCTCGACTGTGCCCCACCCCCTGGCCAATGGCATTAGAGATGAACTGACTAATGTCTCATCAATCTCAAACCTCTATATGCTCTCAGAGCAGGTGAACATCCCCCATCGCCGATGGCACTCTCAAAAAGATCAAACAACGCCAAATTGGATTTGTGCAAGCCCCGGTGTTCGATATACTTACTTTCAAATGGTTGGCGGGAGTAGTTGATACATCCGATCCCGCGGCGACTTACCTGTCTGCATCAGTTGCTGAAAAGTTCTTTGGTACAGCAGATTACGCTACCTTATTGGGAAGGACAATCAATCTTGCGAACAAGCATGATCTTGTCGTCAAGGGCATCTACGCGGATTTTCCAAAAAACACAAGTTTTCCGTTTCAGATGATCGTGGACTATGAGAAGCAAGAAGGGGTCAACGCCTATTTTGGTAAAGGCACAATTTGGGGAAGACTCAATGGAGGTACGCAGAGTATTCTTACCATCGCTGAGGGTGCCGATCCCCGATTGGTCCAGCAGGACATCATCAACAGCTTTGAAAAACACAATGTAATCGACGGGTACCGACTTGAACTGCAATCTATGGCTCAAATTCATGTCGAACCCATTGGGAGTTACAGCGGGGGTTTCGAGACAAAATACAAGATTATAGCCTACGCACTGGCAGTGGTTCTCGCCTTGATCGGAAGTATCAACTTTATCAATTTGACTACCGCCAGGGCCATTAAGAGAGCCAAGGAGGTTGGGATAAGGAAGGTAATGGGGGGCAGACGCTCCGATCTGATCGCACAGTTTCTGTTAGAAACACTGGTGCTTGTAGGAATTTCTTTGGTTGCCGGCTTTTTGTTAGCCAGCCAGTTCCTGGACCTCTTCGGTTCGTTGGTAAGTACCTCGCCTACCCTGGCATTCATCTCATTGGCGGAGTGGGCCTTGTTTGCAGGCTTGGTGGTCATAGGTATGACCCTACTCTCTGGCCTTTACCCTGCACTTATCCTGTCCAGGTTTTCAGCACTCACAGCGATTAAAACCCGGATATCTAATATTGACACGCAAAGCAAGGTTCCGGTGCGGAAAATACTGGTTGGGTTGCAATTCGGATTTTCCATCTGCCTGATGATAAGTGCTATTGTTATTTTCTCACAGATGAGGTTTATGAAAGGTTATGACATGGGATTTGAGACGGATGGCATTCTTCAATTGCTATTTCCGGAGCCCGACCAGGAGCGCCAGCAACGCCTAAAAACCCGCCTGGAGAGCTTGCCTGAAGTCAACCTGGTTTCCATTCATTTGGGTAGTCCAATCGCAAATACCAATAATACCGATCGCTACTTCAACCCGGAACATGGCGAGGATCAGAGCCAACAAGTCAATGTTAAAAATATCGACGAGAACTACCTGGAGTTATTTGACCTGGAATTGATCGCAGGCAGGAATATCACACCAAATGACCCTCGGGAAAACATTATTGTAACCGAAAAAACGCTACGGGAATTTGGTTACGGGGAACCGTCGGAAGCAATTGGTAAGGAGCTCCATGCCACCTGGGGCCAGAAGAATAAGATTGTGGGGGTAGTGAAGGACTTTAACGCCTATTCGCTGCGCCAAACAACATTGCCCGTCGCCATGAACTACAGAGCTCAGTCGTTTTACGAAATGGCATTAGAATTTGCCCCAACTGCCGATAAGCTGGAAGCCATGCAAAAAGTAGAGGAAATCTGGGATCAGGTCTACCCGGAGCTACTCATAGAATACAGTTACCTGGATGACGAAATTGCCAGCCGCTATCAGTTCGAAGAGATCATGGCCAAATCCATCTCTTTCTTCGTACTTATCGCGCTTGTTATCAGCATCCTGGGATTATATGGTTTGACAGATTATCTGGCCAATTCAAAACGTAAGGAGATAGGCATACGCAAGGTTATTGGTGCCACCATTGCTCAAATCCTATCCCTCTTTGCCAAGGAAGTGACCTGGCTACTCCTCATCGCCTTTGTCATCTCCGGAACAGCCACTTATTTTCTCATGAACTTATGGCTTGAGGGGTTCGAGTACCGAATTACTATCGGATGGGAGATCATACTCTCTGCGCTGGTAGCCACAGTCCTTGTATCGCTGATGACCATGGGAACCAGATCACTTAATGCGGCGAAAGTCAACCCCGTAGATGTACTGAAAGATGAATGATCATCTGTAGAAGGTGTAAATATATTTGAGAATAAACGTCTGCTGACCAGAAACCGGCAGCTCAGGGACCTCCCTCATCCGATCATCATTGAGAATTTCGTTGTAGACCAGATAAAGATCATGGCCATCCCGGAAATTGTACCGGATCCTGGCATTGTTAAAAAATGACTTGTTCGTCGTATTGTACTGACTGACAAGGCTTCCTGACAAATGCAAATTCAGGGCCCATTCCACCTTTAGTTGCATTAAATGAAGCCAATCGGAAGTGCCTGCTTCCTGGTCACTAAAATCCAGGTAGCTACTTCGCCAGGAACCTCGCAAATTCAGATGTTCCCCCAGGTTGAGCCTGGGTTGATACTGAAAACTAAATCGGCTACCGCCATAAAAGCTACCTGCCGTCACACTTGCCCGATGGTTAAATTGGCGTTGTTGAGCTGGAGAATAGCTTAACAGCAGATACTGAAAGAAGTGATCTCCTGATGAGGCGAATAGACCGTCAGAAAAGTTCAGCGGGTCGGCCAATCTCTGAAACTCGCGGATATGAAAGATATCAAAGTTGTCATTGCTAAAGGTCGATGCCTCCAGGCCGGTCAGGTTGTACCAGGTTTCAAACTCAAAATTGTCAGCCGAATAAAACAGATCGGTATTGAACAAGGTCCACTTGGTATATTGAAGCAGCCCTTCGCCCTTCCTATTGAATTTACCCTTGTCGACCTGGAAGAAAAACTTGTGATAATTGGCCCTCGCCAAAAAACCTAATCCCGGATTAAATGTAGCTCCGGAATAATTGTAGTTGGCTTCGTATATCCAACCACTGGCTGCATTCCTATTCACTCCTGCGAAGAATTGGGAGTTATCCAAAAGGTCGGTTGCCAAATCACTGTCGTACGCATAGGATACGGAAGAAGAAAAATAGAGGTCGTCACGAAGGTTAATGATGGCGTCGGTTCCTACCAGATAGTTTTCATAGCCCGATCTCAACCTACTCGTCCCTAAAAACCCAATGAACGAACGGTCATTGACAACCTTCTTCCGGAACCGTAGTGTACTAAAATTTTCCGATGGCAATTTGGACTGATCAGCCAGTTCTACCTCCTGTGTTTGAATAGACAATGCGCCAATATCCATATCACCAATCTTACCATTGAGTCTACCTCCTCCCAAAATCGGTATGAGCTGACCGTTAAAAATTCCAATATTTCGGCTGTAAAAGAGCTGCGTGGGCCAACCGGATCGTACCTCATACAATCCAGCTTGCTCCTGAAAGAATCGTCTTTTTTCAGGAAAAATCACTGAAAACCGTTGCAAATTCACCACCTGATCATCGGCTTCTACCTGGGCAAAATCAGTATTGTAAGTCAAATCCAGGGTCATCTTCGGTGACAATGCATACCGTATATCCAGCCCCACATCCAGCAAATTATCTTTGGTTTTTATATAGCCGTCCTGTTGATCGTTCAACTGGGCAACACGCTCTCTTCCCGCCACCAGATATGGGGAAATAAGCAGTTGTTTCTTTGGTTGCAATCCTACAAATTCGACGGGCTGCTTAGCGCTTGGTCGCATGATGTCCCCCTGTACTTCTTGCGGTATAGCCGGAAACACATAAAGTTCATTATTCTCATTGATTGTGCGAGCGGAACTGATGGCTGAGAAAATCCTGCCATTGGCGGTTTTTTGAAATCGAAGATTGGAAAGGGGAATCTTCATTTCCATGGACCATCCATTATCCAATAAGTGGGTTTCGCCTTCCCAGAGCATATCGTAGGTCACATTAAATGTCGAATTACCCAATTCAATACCATCATTAGACACAGACATATCGTACCGGCTACCAGGAGGATACATGCTGAAGACGAAGGCATTTTGCCTGTCCCCGTAAGAGTCGATGTGGAAGGTTAACCAGTCATCCCCTTGCCAGCCGTCTCGGACGAGATTACGAGATATAACTTTGGTACTGTCAGGAAATCTGCACACAGCTCCAACATACATAAACCGTTCGTCGAAGGTCACTTTCAACTCCGTTAAGTCATCTTCAGCACCCCAGTCGGGTCTAAAGCGAATAAAGGGGAAAGAAGGTATGTCGGCCCAAAAGGGCTCAAGCAGCTTGCCATCCAAATGCACATCCTCTTGAATGGGGTGTATTTGGATCCGGTTCTGCTGGTAATCAAAGCTGGCTTGTCCAAAGCCATAGAAAGTATAAACTAAGCAGAGTGTAGAAATAAAAATTTTTCGCATGTAATGACCTTTTCTGCAATGGTCATCTGTAGCATCCGAAAAAAAAGCAGAGAATACTAACTATGGTGTCAGTTGCGGAGCTAATGGTGCAACCCGTGGTACGGACAAAGGCTTACGAACCGATTTTAGCGGTAAGCGATTGCTTGAAATTACGGCTCACCCTCAATTCGAATCCTCCTTCAAGCACCACAATACCATCACCACTCGGTTTGGGCCTAAAGCGCTCCACGGCCTTGACGTGTACGGCATGGGATTTGTGTACCCGAATGATCTCGGGACTCTTGACCTGTTCAAGAAAGGAAGTGAGGCTTTGGTAAGAAACATACCGTCGATCCTTGGTGTGGATGAAAATAGCATTGTTATCCGCCTTGATCGCCTGAATGGCCGCTACTTCCAATCGAATCGACTCTCCGTTCTGTTTTAGCCATAGGTAGTTTTCAGCTTGCGTAGGTTCAATCTGCTGACCAGGCATAAACTTGGAAGCAAGAAAAGAACGATTTACATACGCAAGGATGATCGTATAAGCGACCACATGTGGAAGGAAATGATTGATCTGCAAAGTTTGCAAGAAGGAGTAGGTGCTTTCGCAACCGTAAACTGTGTCAAATAGCACCACCACTAGTCCATAGACCAAGAATTGGTTTAAAGTCATGAGTGAAATCCCCAGCAAGGAGGTACTGAGGAGTGACTTACCATTGAATGATGTCAGTTTGCCAAGTCTTTGCACCACGGGTATCGTGACCGACCAAAACCCAATGTTGCCGATCATTGTAAATCCGAGAAAGGAGTAGCAAATGAGCGCTACAGACTGCAGGTAGATCCAGCCGGCAAACACTGTTGAAAAGGAAACAATAGCGGCGAAAATGACCTCACCTTTTCCAATTTTTACTTGCAAAGCGCTCATAAGATGTAAGATACGTCTTTTGAAAAAGAAGGATACACCTAAGCGCACCAATGACCAGGAAAGCAGGATGAACATCACAATGGGTGGCTCCTGTTTCGTGGCGGCTTCTCAACGGCTGCTCAATCCCGGCTTCGTAGATATACCAGAGCTAATGCGGCAATAATCAATCCCAAAAACTCTCGTGTCTCTTCGATATAAGGTTTATCATAAACCATTTCGCCAAAAATTTCCTGCTTGTCTGGTGTGCCCAACCATTCGATGAATCCCGGAATGTAAATCAGAGAAAATGCGAGAACTATTACTAGTAAACTAGTACGCCATTTTTTACTGACACCCCGGAATGCGTGAATAAAAAAGCCAGCACCAACCAAAGAGTAGATCGTAATCCACATTAAAGGGTCCGGGTCGTTAAACTGGAAATAGGCAAACAGAAAAAAAAGCAATCCCAGCAGGACCTGAATTATTTTATGAACCATCTATTTCAACTATTTGTCTTCACCGAATTTATTCTCGAGGGCCGAAATTCGGTCATTTTGTGACTTAATGATTTTGTTTTGCTCGATCAGATGGAGGGTCAGTTCCTCTACTTTTTGTAGCAACATTAAATTCATCGCTTTCAATTGGATCCCGTTTTCTTCCATCTCTGCTGCAGAAGGTACATCGGGTAGGTGCTTGTTGCTTTTGATATAAGCTTCGGTTTCTTCCAGCGATTTCAAATCATAATCCCGTTCGAAGACATAATCTGGGGCCACTGCGCCGTTCAAATCGACGGTTACCTCTCTGGTATGGATATCTCCTTTGACAGTCAGTGCCGCATCGGGAGCGGTACCAATGCCCACATTTCCTCCATTTGCTTGCAGGATAATGTCATTACTGGAATTCATTCCTACGTATCCCTTGCCTCCTGTTGTTTTAAAATGAAGATACTGCTGGGTGGACGGTTCAAAGGCATATGCTGTGCCATAAAAATAGGTAACTTCCCTTAAGCCAACGTTTCCATACACATCGAGCTTATAGGAAGGATCAGGGTTGCTTGAACCAATGGCAATGCTTCCATTACTTTTAGCGTAAATCCCAATTTGACCTCCTGCTCTAATGGAAATATCTCTATTTGAGTAGAGATAAGTGTCAGATTGATTATTGTTAATGGCAAATGATCCGTTGCTATTGCTTACAACCAGATCGTTTCCAGTAAATCCTTGTGGGTTCGTGCCAATCTCAAGTTTATTCATTGGATTGTTTGAGCCTATTCCCACATTGCCACCATTTAGCTGTAGTACCAGGTCGTTGCCGGAATTCATTCCTACATAACCCTTTCCGCTATTTGTTTTGAAATGAAGGTATTGACCAGTGGATTGCTCATAAGCATATGCCGTACCGTAGAAATAGGTAACATTTCTCAACCCGACATTGCCATACACATCGAGCTTATAGGATGCATCAGGGTTGCTGGAACCAATACCAATACTTCCATTACTTTTAGCATACAATGCTACTTGACTACCTGGTCGGATGGAAATATCTCTATTTGAGTAGAGATAAGTGTCATTGGAATTATTGTGAATGGCAAATGAGCCATTCGCGTTGCTAACCACCAAGTCATTGCCGCTGAATCCGTTTGGGTTTGTGCCAATTTGAAGTTTGTTGATTGGACTGGCCGAACCAACGCCAACATTACCACTTGAAGGGAAAGTATTTTGAGCCATAGCCAGGCTGGAAGCACAAACTAAACTTGCGAGAAATAGATGTTTCTTCATGATGTGAGGTTGTTCTGAAAAATAGCTAAAGTATGAAAATTCCTGGTCTAAATCGGCAATCGCTTCAAAGTGCACGAGATCGCACGCTACACAAGATAAGGAACATCCGCAGGAGTCTTTCCCTTACCATCATTTGTTTAAAAATCGATTCGGTAAGCAAAAATGGGTAGGAAACCCAATTGATATACTGTCTCTGCGCCATCCCGAAAAAAGAAATTTTTGCGATTAAAAACGTTTTGGATATCCAGTGCCCAGGTCACGGTGGCCTTGGGTTTATTGACTGCCCATTTGACCCGGAAGTCCGCCCGCGAAAAGATTTGGCCTCCAAAAACATCTCCTATCTCACTCGAAGAGGTGTACCTGAGACCAAAGTCCAAAATCCTTTTTCGGTCACTTTTGTCGAGCTTCCGGCTAACCCCTAACCCACCGTTGATATTGGTTAGCCGGTCATATTGAGCCACCTCATCCAGCAAAGTAACTCCGGCCAGGTAGTACAACCCATTTTGATAATTCTTATCCACGTTGATCGACAAACCGAAGAGTTCCCTGTTTGCGCCGAGCCCAACGAAAGGTAACCCAAAACCAGCGTCCAGAACGTCATCGTACCGATAGTGAAATGCCTCTACGACGTAATCAAACAAATTTGTCAGTCCCCAACCTTCCCATGACAAAATGAATTTACGTACCGTGGTTATCGGGAAATTAGGATCAGCCGACACCAACATAGGATCGAACTGTGATAGGCCGGATGACGGTGGCAATACTTGCGTAAACCGTCCTGCAGAGATCGACAACTCAGCATATGGCATCAAATACGAAAGTCGGGATCTCCAATTCAGCTGTGCCTTTGATTCACTGGTGACTGGGGCGGTGATCGTGGGTACCCAACGCCACCGGTCACCAAATTTTGCAGTATAGCTGAGGTAGGGTCTAAACAAGCTAATCGCTTCATCAATGGACCCAGTAGCGGTCGGTACCAAGCGCTGTTCACTGTTATCAAACCTATCCAATGACCAGTCCCAGCCGACACTGAAGTCATTCCAAATAAAATTGGAATACAGGCCCAATACTTCATGTGCCAGCTTCGAATCTCTTTCTTCTGTGGGTGATTCACCAACAAAAACCACTTCTTCCCGTCTGTCTCTCGTAGTGGACCATGCCATCGTATGGGTCATCTTGACCGCCTCTCCTATTTTTCCCTGATAGGTTGCTCCCAAGATTCCCAGTCGACCTTGGTAAAGGATGTCAGAGCCATCTTTAGTAAGTTCCCGCTCGTCCAGGGGTTTGTGGGTAAAATCGTTGCTACTGCTTCCAGCGGTGCCAAAAAACTTGATCGTTCCCCGAGCCATTGGCGTTTCTATAGCCGCCGACAGGTCCTGAAAAGCAATGGCCTCTCCGCCGAAATCTACGCCCATAGCGGCCAGCAAGCCTGTAAAGGAATAACGATAATTGGCCAGGAAACTGGTTTTCGGGCGGATTAGACCGCCTGCTGTGAAGTCAAAACCGATGAATGAGGCCTGCGCGGAATACTCGAGCCTGTCGCTGGTCTTCGTACTCATGTGAAAGTCAAACACACCACCTACCGCATTACCATAATTGGGTAGGAGCATGCCATACTGCAGGCTGGAGTTATCCAGCATCTGCGCGCTGATAGCGTTTACACCTCCTCCCGAAATTGTAGGTTGGTCTGAGACGGTCCCGGCATTCGTCAAGTGGTTGGGATTGGTAATGCGAGCTCCTTCAAGTCGCCATTGATTGTAGTCAGGGGACAGTCCCCGAATAGAAATACGATTGTTTTGATCATTCGTGACCGCAGCATCAGAAATATTGGTAACCAATCGAGCTGGATCGTAGTAGGTACTTGGAAGCCTGTTGACCTGCTCCTGGGTAATTTTTCTACTTCCTGCCTGGATCGTTGGGACTTTTTCAACGACAGATACTCCCGCTAACATCAGCGTCTCGGGAGAAAGTTTAATGACTAAGGATTTTGTCTGATTCGCAACAATCTGTATCTCTGGAAAAACCCGTGTTTTGAACCCCAGGTGAGAAACTTGTACGGAGAAGGTGCCAGGGCTGCTCCGAAGCTCGAAAAAACCATTTTCATCCGACATGGCACCAACGTCTCCTATCGTGATCGTCGCACCATGGATAGTTTCATTGTGCTGTCCTTCCCGGATCACTCCCTGAAGGACTCCCTGCACCTGTTGCGCTTGTGCATAAGAAAAACAGGCCAGTAGGTAGCAAATCACCCACTGGCCCCTCCTCCAATGTCTTTTCGACCGGTTTCTCTCTTTGTTCAAGCCAATATCTCAGTTACTGTCTGAAGTGACGTGGCGATATCTGTCAGCGGATCATCAGAGTTATCCTGCTCTACGAAAAATTTTTGCAGTCCCGACTCACCGGCAGCCGCAAAGATTGTTTTATAGTCAATTACTCCATTCCCCACCGCTACTGTTGCGCCATCCTCGCCCAGGTCTTTCACGTGCCACATGGTGGTGCGCCCGGGATATTTTTCGAAGAAGTCCTGTGCCGTACCACCCGCCTTATACACCCAATAGATATCTAATTCCATCTGTACCAGATCAGGGTCAGTCCCATTCATGATGACATCCATAGGAATTTGTCCTTCCATAGGTTCAAATTCAAAAGCGTGATTGTGGTATCCAAACCCTATTCCGGCCTTTTTGCAGGTCTCCCCTGCTTTGTTCAAAATGTCTGTCAGTTCTTTGTAATCATCCAATGATTCTCGTTCTTCGTCGAGAAGGTATGGACAGACAATGTGGGTTTGTCCGGCCACTAGTGCATCCTCAACCGTTTGCTCCCAGCCATTAAGCAAGGTTCCTTGGCTGTCACCTCCTACCCGGCCGGTCAAATGATGACTACTACTTATACCTAATCCATTGTCTATCAGTAATTTATAGAAATCTTGTGCCGGCATGCCAAAATATTTGCGATCTCCATAGCCAAACAACTCCACGTGTTTATAACCAATCTCCGAGACCTTCGCAATGGTTCCAGGTAAGTCCTCAGCTATTTGATTTCGTAGTGTATACAACTGGAGCCCGATATCCCACTTGGCCTTTAAAACCGCAGGTTCTGCAGAGCGAGTTGCAGCAGCACTCGTTTCCTTTGCCCCGGTACCACAACCTGGTATTATTAGCGAGCCAGCTGTTGCTAACCCGGCGTGTTTTATAAATGCTCTTCTTGATTTCATATTTAGTAGCCTAAGCCGTTTATAATTCCCTGATCTTAATATTACGGAACCAGACTTTGTCACCATGGTCCTGAAGGGCTACATGACCTCTTCTTCCGGTTCCAAATCCCGGCATCTCGCTGAATTTACTTCCAGCCACCATCTGGTCCCACTGCTCTGTCCACATTTCTGTTTCCACCACTTTATAGCCATTCAGCCAGTGCTCAACCTTTCCATTATTCACGACTAATCTAATTCTGTTCCATTGATCGGCCGGGTTAACACTCAATACGTTGCATTCGATCAAATCATACAAGTCTCCTGCCCGATGCTTTTCGATCTGGCCGTCGGAATGGCCAGGGTTATCCAGAATCTGCATCTCAGGGCCGGTTTGCCACACATAGTCATACTCATCATTTTCAATTACATTGTAAATGATGCCGCTGTTACCTCCAGGTGCAATTTTCCACTCCAAGTAAAGCTCATAGTTTTCGTACTCTTGATCGGTTATAATAATGTCGCCCCCTTCGGAAGCCTGCCAATCCTGATCACCAGCGCTTTGCCCCTGAAAATGTAAGGTGCCATTCTCTACTTTCCATCTGCGGCCAAGCGTTTGCTTTTTGAAATTGCGAATACCTTCGGTAGTTTCTCCATCAAACAGCAGTTTCCAGCCCTGCCCCACCTCCTCAGAGGTCAATGCATTGTGCATTGTACGGCGCTTGTACTGCTCGACATTTTGTCCTGCAGGAAGTCGGTTCAGCGTATACCAGGCTTCTGTGGTCCAAAGGCTATTTCCAGTTTCGCTCCCGAAAGGTCGAACAATTCTGAAATAGACAACATGGCCTTCTTTTAGTCCCGGAATTTCCATGGATATGCTCTTTCTATCCTGTGACAGATAAAAGTTAGTAGGTTTTAGCGTTTGCAAGCCCAGCTTCGGACCGCCGTATTCAGCTGTCGGTTTGTAATACCATTGCTGCACCAGGAAGTCTTCCTTTGAGACATTTTGTCCCGGGGCAATTGGTTCCGTAAACTCAATCTCGAATCCGTTAGACCTGGCTCGGACTTCCAGCATTTCGAAGGCTGGGTTGTCATTGTAGGAAAGTCGCTGCAACCCATACCAGAGTTTACCTGCATGACCCCAATTTCCGGTGGAGCCTACGCCTCCAACTATCAACGAGCCATCCGGCGCCCAGGCTATCCGGTTGATACCGGCCTCCAATCCTTGAATAAACCTGAAGACGGCACCTTGCAGTTGTCCTTCAACTTCCTCTGCGTAGACCCTTTTGATACCCCCGTGTGTCACTTCTCCATGTATTAGCTGGCCTTTGTAGGGGCCCACTTCAATACCTAGTGGTGTACTCGGTGAATTGCCAATCTCGTCCTGCGGGAGCCAAACTACCGGCAGGTTTTCTTCCAGACTTGCGGTGCCTTCAAAATCAACTGATCGGCTACCAAACCATGCGCCCTCTTTGACATGCACGATTTTGCTGGAAGGCAACCAATCGCCCTGGTTGTCGGCTATAAAAATTTCGTTGCCCATACCTAAACCGATACCATTGGGCGTTCGCAAGCCATGGGCCACGAATGTTGTTTCGCCGGTGTTTCGATTGATCTTTACTAATTTCCCTCTATCCGGAATCTGTGGGTCGGCACTGGCTCCTCCAGGCAAAATTGCCGTTGCAAGCGTGGCATAAAAATGATCATCCTTGTAGACCAGCCCGAAAGCAAATTCATGGAAATTGGCTGACACCTTCCATTGATCACTTACTGTTTTGTACTCGTCCACCTGATCATCCCCGTCATGATCGATCAGTTGCGTTAATTCCTGCTTTTGAAGCACATACAATTGGTCATCAACAATCTTAAGTCCTAGCGGCTCAGCAAGGCCTGAAGCTATTTGCTTTACCGACATTTGAGAAGGATCTCCTGCTTGCCAGTTTTCAACTACATATACCGGGCCCAGTGAGTCCCAGGTACAAACTGCCATTCGTCCGTCAGAGAAGAAATCAATACCCCCTACCCGAGGTTGAAATCCATCAGGTCGGGCCTGATATAAGTCGAAGGACGGGTGGACTTCCTCCAGGGGTCTTGCATCCCCGGGGATTGCCTTTGTAAGCTGGGAAGGAGCCACATAGGGCTTGGTGGCCAAAATATCGTCCGGGCCAAAGGACAATGATTCCGCCCCAATAATCTCAAACTGGGTAGTTTCCCGATTGAACCACTGAAGCGAAAGTGCTGCGCCCCCGCCTCCCTGAAAGAAGGTCAATTCAATGTTATGGCTACCAGCGGTAAGGTACATTTCTCCATCTATAGGCCGTGCCCCGTGATAACCGCCATTGTCAATAATGAGGGTACCATCAATATATAAGAATGAACCATCGTCACTAACCAGTCTGAAGTCATAACTGCCGTCTTTGGGTATTTCTATTTTTCCTGAAAACCGGAGGGCATAATTCTCGACAAATTCATCAAAATCGCGCTCACTCAGCACGTGGATTCTGTCAACAGGCCCTTGCTTTACCGGGTCGGTTTTGAGTATTTCTTCTAAGCTTTTACCCTCATTATTCAGGTAAGCATGGGCCATGAGGCCCGCGCCAGACGATCCATCGAAAGTATCCTGCAATCGAATGGGTACCGATTTAACCCCGAGTGTATATTTTTCATAAGCACCTCCCTCATCATTATCGTCCAGACTCAGGATGTACCTGGCCATTTCCTTGGCACTCTCGAGATCGAGATCAGGATGAGCTGTCATAATAGCTTCACCCCAGACTCCTTTGCCTCCTTTAATGATCTTACCAGCCAGAAGCTCCTGCGTCTCTTCTCCATCATTGTATTTCCGGGCCACCGTGATGTAGGCTGGGCCAACCGTCTGAACCTGTTCATTGTGGCAGGAATGGCAATCACTCCTCTCAATTAAAGTTGCCCCCAGGGGAAGTTCCTCTTCTTCCTCAGGCAACTCAAGATCCCCTAGTTTGTCAAAACCCGGATGGTAGAAAATCCGCAAGGATGTAACCCCATCATTTAAAATCAAAAGGCCTTGAATATTAGTAACTGAACCATTGGGATAATCCACCTGAACCTTTTCCTCAATGTTAAATTGGCCGTTGATTTTATAGTCTTCTTCAAACTGAAGAGACGTAATCGTCGTGCGAAGCCCTACTTTGAGATTGGTACCATTGATTGCCGAAAAACTCCGTTCCAGTCCACGCTGATTGCCTCGCTTCACAAACTCAGGCTGTTCAAAAACTGAAACTCGTCTTCCGTCAGGAGCAACCAAATCGAAATTGAAATGCACCTCTCCATCTCTCAAACGATGGCCGCGATACTGAATTTGGGTGGTAATCTCCTTTTCTCCATCCAGTAGTACCCACGCGTCAGCGTTTTCATTCAGGTAATAAGCATACCCTGCTGAAGTCGGTTGCGGGCCGTGAACAGTTGTATAAACCGCTCCGTCAAAATTGACTCCCCCCATCCAGGCTTTGTACAGCGAAGCACTTTGCGCATCATAGGCTACCCACATATCATCACTCAAAGCTGCGGTAACCATCCGGGCTTTTTCATCCAAAACGGATCGAAATACCCAGGGATCTCGTGGGCGCTCAACTTTATTATCACTTGTGCACGCGGCCGCTGCCACCAGCAGAATAAGGTAAACTAGTCTTTTCATCGTTTCTTTAATCTATTCCCAGAATACGTCGATTAGAAGCCTCATCGGCCTCACCTCCTGCAAAGTCGTCAAAGGTTTTCTCTGTCACGTTGATAATATGGTCCTGGATGAATATGGCACCTTCTTCTGCTCCCTGGACCGGCGACTTAATGCAACATTCCCATTCCAACACCGCCCATCCCTCGAAACCATATTGGCTGAGTTTTGAAAAAATGCTTTTAAAGTCCACCTGACCATCACCCAGGGACCTGAATCTTCCCGGTCTATCAACCCAATCCTGATAGCCACCGTATACACCTGACTTGCCTGTAGGATTGAACTCTGCGTCCTTGACATGGAACATCTTTATAAATTCATGGTAATGATCTATGTAATCCAGGTAGTCAAGCTGCTGGAGCACGAAGTGACTGGGATCATACAAAAGTTGGACGGATTCGTGGCCGCCGGTGGCAGCCAAGAACATTTCGAAGGTCACGCCATCGTGAAGATCTTCCCCGGGGTGAATTTCGTAACAAACACTCACGCCCTGATCCTTACAAGCGTCCAAAACCGGCAACCATCGCTTCGCTAGCTCCTCAAAACCACTCTCAACCAATCCAGGTGGTCGTTGTGGCCATGGGTACAAAAAAGGCCACACAAGTGCACCTGAAAAACTGGCCATGACGTCAATATTTAGATGCCTGCTAGCCTTGGCAGCAGATATCACTTGCTGGCGTGCCCACTCAGTCCGATCTTTGGGTTTTCCCTTCAGCATTTCAGGCGCAAAGGCATCAAACATGGTGTCATATGCAGGGTGAACAGCAACCAGCTGACCCTGAAGATGCGTAGACAGCTCTGAAATCTCCAATCCCGCCTCGTTTACAATGCCCTTTATCTCGTCACAATATGTTTTGCTTTCCCCTGCTTTGGTAATGTCTATTACTCGGCTGTCCCAAGAAGGTATTTGCACCGCTTTATACCCCATGGAAGCCACCCACTCGCAAATGTTTTTTAAATTATTGAAGGGCTCCTGATCATCCAGGAACTGGGCGAGAAATATGGCGGGTCCTTTGATTGTTTTCATAATCTTCTGATTTTGGTTAGGCCCTAGTTTCCTAGGTTTTGGTTACTGGTTTTTGGGGTTCAGGTCTTGGTTCTTAGGTCTTGGAATCAGAATCGTAGTTTGCGGAAGCATAAGACAAATCTTCTTCCTTACCATACTTACTGCCTACCAAATCGCTATTTTTCAGATATTTGATCATACCACTGATTCTCTGTAGAGGTTCATCCGTTCTGGCAAATGTCCACATACGACTTTGCTCAGTTCAGTGTCCTTTTTCAGATTCAAGAACCTTGAACCAAGAACAAAGACTTAAAATTCTATCCACACATTCCCCTTTTTCGAGGATTCCACGACTGCTTCGATAAATTTCATTCCTCTCACCCCATCATTGACTGTAGGAAAGGCGCCATTGTGAAATTCCTGACCTCTGATGGATTTGGCGGCGCCATTGTAAATATTGCCCATGGAGTCAAAAATACCTTCAGGATGACCCGGGGCCATCTTGGTACTCTCCATAGCAAATTCGCCATTGTAGGCATTTCCTGGTTTCAACGTTTGAAGCGCCTTACCTTCATCCATATAATAGAGGTAGTTAGGATTTTCCTGCTCCCACCGGAAGCCTCCCTTTGTTCCGTATACTGCTATTTGTAGGCTGTTTTCCTCTCCCGTAGCAATTTGACTAGCTCTTATCACGGCACGAACGTCCTCATCCAGACGGCAAAGCACGGTCCCATCGACATCAAGCGGGTTATTATCATATAATGTCGAAGTATCAGATAATACCTTTTTCACCTGGAGCCCGGTTGTGTATTCAAGCATATTGAAAGCATGGACACCAATATCTCCCATACAGCTACTAATGCCGGCCTTTGCCGGGTCGAGACGCCATACTGCTTTCCTTTTCTCAATATCGTGGATTACGGGGTTGATCCAGCCCTGATAATATTGGGCGTCCACCTTTTGCACTTTGCCGATCACTCCTTCTGAAATCATGGATTTCATTTGTCGCACCATCGGATAGCCCGTGTAAGTATGCGTGAGCGCAAAGGTGACCTGGTGCTTATTGACCAACTCCTCTAGCTCCACCGCCTCGGCTGAGTCCATAGTCATTGGCTTCTCACAAATTACGTGAAACCCGCCGATGATTAGCTTCTTAGCCATTTCATAGTGAAGGAAGTTGGGAGTTACGATCACCACAGCCTGTATTCTTTTTTCCGCGGGCAACGCGTTTTCTTTAGCTATAAATTGATCCAGATCCGCATATACTCGATCCAGATCAAGTTCCAATCCAGAGGCGAAGCCCTTGGAAGATTCATAGTCTGAATCAAACACACCGCCGATTAAATTATAATGCTCCCCCATATAGGCAGCTATTCGGTGAAGAATCCCGATGAAGGAGTTGGCTCCCCCTCCGATCATACCAAGTCTAATTCTACTCATCTTAATCGTCGCTATATTCTACTGTTTCATTCTTAAAAGATACCAGGAAGAGCAAGAACACGCCTGCAGCAAAAAATGCGGGCATAACCCAAATGGCCGTCCAGTCGTGGCCCCCGTCAGTAATATTCATGTCTGTGATCCTACCGGCAGCCCAGAAGCCGATAAGCATCCCCACCCCATAGGTGGCCAGGGTGATAAGTCCTTGAGCGGCACTCTTGTATTTCTCTCCAGCTTTTGAATCGGTATAAATTTGGCCTGACACGAAGAAAAAGTCGTAACAGATACCATGTAATGCAATACCTACCAGGAGCATGAGCGGAATGCCTCCGGGATTAGCATCACCATATGCAAATAACACGTAACGCAAGGCCCAGGCCGCCATGCCCACTAAGAGTGTCATCTTGATACCGAACCTTCTTAGAAATAATGGCAGGAGTAACATAAAAAGAACCTCTGAACCCTGACCAATAGTCATCTTTCCAGTTGGGTCACTCACGCCAATTTCGGTTAGAAAAGGGTTGGTATTTTGGTAATAAAAAGCCAGCGGAATGCAAATAAGGACCGAGGCAAAGAAAAATATGCCGTAATTCCTATCCTTCAGCAGTCCAAGTGCATCTAGCCCAATGATGTCTCTGAGAGAAACTTTTTCATTTTTCCCGACAGCTGGGGGTGTCTTGGGAAGTGTGAAACTAAACAAGCCCAAAATAGCTGAGGCCAGCCCCACCATCAGGAATGTATTTTTTAGCATACCCGCGGCAATTGCTTCCTGGGCATCCCAAGAAAAACCAAAGCTGATCACCCATCCAGCCACAATCCAGCCAATGGTCCCCCAGACCCGAATTTTGGAAAAGTCTTTGGAGGGATCTTCCATCTGGCGAAATGCTACCGAGTTGACAAGTGCCAACGTCGGCATATACAAGATCATATAAGCCAGCACGTAGGGGTAAAATGCGGCGAAATCAGTCGCATTAGCCATCAGGTACATGAGAACAGCCCCTGCAAGGTGCAAAATACCCAGGATACGCTCAGCATTGAAAAAACGGTCGGCTATCAGACCAATGATAAACGGTGCAATAATAGCTCCCCAGGATTGCGTGGAATATGCCAAGGCCGTTTGCGCTCCAGTAGCTTCAAGATTATTGAAAAGAAAGGTGCCAAGGGTGACGAACCATCCTCCCCAAATGAAGAACTCCAAGAACATCATCGCACTTAGCCGGATGGTGATAGAACTATTCATAGGTTAATTGACAATTTTTTAAAAACAATTGGAAAATGTACCACCAAATCGAAGGATTCGCAAGAAATGAATGACTGGAAGTCGGAAGTCAAGCATGCAATCGTTTGAATAATTACAGCAAGAACAAGTGAGTTCTTTAGTAGCGATTTTCTAAAAATATATATCTTCCGACTATGAGATACATCATACTCCTTTGTTGCGTTTTTCCTCAAGCCCTTCTTGCCCAAAATCCTCTTGATAAAATCATCCGCAACGACCCCTGGCTGTTGGAGGTTGTAAGTCAGCCTGACTACCAGGTACAGATCATCTATACACAAATCGACCGAACCGATGCCAATAGACCTGCCTTTGAGAGTTACAAATTCGGTGTGGATGCGGATCACTACTTCTATCCCGCCAGTACAGTCAAATTGCCAGCTGCCGTGTTGGCCCTGGAAAAAACTGAATAAACTCAGCATTATCGGTCTTGACCGAAACGCTAGGCTGGAAATACAAACGTCACGCAGCCCGCAAAAAGCCGTAACGGTCGACAGTACCAGCGCCGATCTCAAACCCAGCATTGCCCAGTATATTAAAAAGATCTTTTTGGTTAGTGACAATGATGCATATAATAGATTGTATGAATTTTTAGGGCAAGAATACTTTAATACTACACTCAGAAAGAAAGGCTATAAGAATACCAGGATCCTGCATCGCCTCGGGCCCGAGGGAGCTCCATTCAAATTCGATGACAATCAATACACCAATGCTTTTTCTTTCTACAATGATGACAAACTTATTTACCACCAGGGAGAGGTATTCAGCAAGACCAATGATCCGTTGGAGCTGCTCTGGGGGCAAATGAAAGGTACGGCTCATGTGAATAAAGAGGAAGTCCTGGTTCAGCAGCCATTTAATTTCAAGCAAAAGAATTACTTCTCCCTCCAGGACCTACATGATGTACTCAAAGCCGTGATCTTCCCTCGAAATACGCCCAGTATACGTCGATTTCAGCTTAAGCCTGACGATTACAGCTTTCTCTATCAATATATGAGTCAAGTCCCTCGAAAAAGTGATATTCCGGCTTACGCTGACAAAGCAGACAATTATGTCAAGTTCTTCTGGAACGGGGACAAACCTGGCCAAATTCCAGATAACATAAAGATCTTCAACAAGGTCGGCTGGGCTTACGGGTTCCTCACTGACGTTTCATATATCATAGATACTGAAAATAACATTGAGTACATGCTTGCAGCTACCATTCACGTCAATAAAAACGAGACCTATAACGATGGCGAGTATGAATACGAGACTGTTGGCCTTCCCTTTTTCAGTAAACTAGGTCAAGCGATCTATGAAAGGGAACTGAAGCGTCGGAGAAAGCGGAAGCCAGACTTTGCCTGGTTGCTTGACTAATAGTGGGAGCGACAGAGAGCGAAATTGAGAAAACAAAAAAAAGAATTTAAGTCGGTAGGGTAAATTCTTTCATTCCTGTAACAATAATGCGTACCCATCTACCGTTTTGGCTCTCTATATTTGGAGTCAGGATAGACGATGGGTAATCAAGGCTTTAATAAAGGAGATCTAAAGGATGCTTTCGACATGCATTTCGAAAGCCTTCGAAATTTTCTTTATTATAAGTGTGGCGATTTGGCACTGTCGGAGGACCTCATTCAAGAGGTATTTCTGAAAGTGTGGGAAAAACGCGAGGAAATAAGAAAAGAAACGGTGAAAAGCTTGTTGTATACCATAGCCAACAACTTACTCATGAATCACTTCAACCATATGAAAGTGGTGAAATCCCATGAAGACGACATGAGCAACTCAGCGGCTATGAGCAAGCAAACACCGCAGTTTGTGATGGAGGAAGAGGAGTTTGGCAGAAAACTGCAAGCCGTGTTGGCTCGAATCCCTGAGGGAAGCAGGGAGGTATTTCTGATGAACCGGATTGATGGACTCAAATATGACGAAATTGGTATCCGGTTAGGTATCGGCGTGAAAGCCGTGGAAAAAAGAATGAGTAAGGCACTGGCGGTGATAAGGGCAGAGTTGGGACAGAAAATATGAGTGACGAAGAAGAAAAATATCACGATTTTCTGCAAGGTGAGGGTAGCAACAAGGACCTGAACCCAGAGTTAGTGGAGTTCCTCAACAAAGTGAGCAATGCTGAGTTACCCGGCGCTGGTAGGTCCAAAGCGTCCATTTGGTCGGAGATAGATTCAGCGACAAACGACAATTCGGGACATAGAAAAGTGACCATTAACCTTTGGCAGATCTTAAGTGTGGCAGCGGTTATCACACTACTGATAGTGGCCTTACCTTGGTTAATGAACACAAAGGAGACTAAGGTACTCACGTATCAAGCTGACCTGGCCACCACCCAGGAGGTAGACCTGCCGGATGGGTCACATGTTTCTCTTAATGCTCAAAGCAATCTCTCCTACGCCGAAGGCGATGAGCGAATTGCAAAATTGGAAGGCGAGGCCTTTTTTGAGGTAGAGGAAGGGGTGCCATTCAAGGTTGTTACACGGGAAGGAACGGTAACCGTACTGGGCACTTCATTTAACGTCAAAGCCCGGGATGGATTTTTCCTCGTTTCATGCAAAACCGGGAAAGTGAGAGTAGAAATTCCTGAGAAGAAAATCGTAGAAGATATCACACCCGGTGAGCGTGTTATTCATGATAAAGACACTGTACGTCGTACCAAGATCAATGCAAACCTTATTGGTAAATGGCAGGTAGGAGAATTCTATTTCGACGACCAACCGCTTGAAGAAGTCTTGAAAGAGTTGGAACGCCAATATAATGTAGAAATCACCACCAAGGATCTGGAGCAAAAGTTTTTCACAGGATATTTCACCAATACCAACCTCGATCTTGCGCTGACAATAGTTTGCGAACCGCTAGACCTTAGCTACCGGATCGATACCGATGGACTTGTGACGATTGAAGCCAACTAGCGGGGTGATGCCGAGGATTGCTTTAATCATACTCCTTGGAGTTCTTACCAATGCGGTGGGCGCACAAGCACCTACTTATCAAATCAAATCCGAAGACCAGCCACTCCATGAACTGCTCAAAGAAGTGGCCGAAAAGTATGGCCTGAAATTTTCCTACGACCCAAGGTTACTTTCTGAGCACAATTTTACAGGTGATATAACGGCAGGTAGTCCAAAAAAATTGATTGAGGAACTTATTGCACAGTTGCCCCTAAGATTGAAAAAAGCCGGAAATGTTTATCTCATAATCCCTGACAAGGGAAAGCAAATTGTAAAAGGCACCATTTTCGGTGAAGACAGTGGTCAACCACTGGCTTTCGCCCATCTACAAATAGATCAGGCAACAGCGGCCATTAGTAACTCGAATGGGGCATTTGAGATCGTCCCATCAAGAGACTCGCTGCAAATCACGATCCGCCACATCGGTTATAAGCCGCGAACAGTGAAAATCGGACCTGGCCTGGAAGATCTTTCCATTAAACTGCAACCGGACGAAACCGTGTTACCCGATTTTATACTCGATGGTTCCCAAAAGTTTGGTCGATCACACGCCTTATCTGAGTTTTCTGTCAATCCAGCACAGATCAATAGTCTACCTACCCTTGGAGAGGCTGATCTTTTCAAATCACTGCAGCTGCTACCCGGGATTCAGGCAGCCGACGAATCATCCAGCGGACTGATAGTAAGAGGTGGTTCTCCGGAGCAAAACCTGGTGTTAATGGACGGCTTTACTATTTATCATTTGGATCATTTTTTCGGTCTTTTTTCCATTTTCAATCCCAATACCATTAACCATGTTGACATTTACAAAGGCGGATTTGGTGCGAAATATGGAGGCCGAATTTCGTCAGTCGTGAATGCCCGTGGAAAAGGTGCGGAGTTAAGCACTCTCAATGGTGGACTGGGTGCGAGTATGACCAGTGTAAATGGGTACGCCGGTGTTCCCATCGGGAAAAACATCAGTTGGTTGGTAGGTGCCAGACGATCCCAAAATTTTTTGGCCGATGTTATCTACAACCAGTTTTTAGATGACAATAGAGTAGATATTTTGCAGTCACTGGAACCTGATTTTCGCAATGATGAAATTGATATAGACCCGACCTTTGGATTTTATGACATCAGCAGCAAGCTCCGCTGGCAAATCAACAAAAACTCGCAAGTCGATTTCAACATCTACCTAAGCGAGGACGAGTATACTGGCGTATTTGAAGAACAAGACGACTTTTCCTCTTTCATCTATAATGATGAAGCCACTTGGTCCAACGTAGGCACCAGTCTGGTTTGGTCACAACAATTTAACCCTGGTCATCATAGCACGGTCACCGTCAGCACCTCGGGATATGAAAGCTTTTCAAATACCCACCAGGAGATATCTTACGTTGAAAGTTTTTTTGAAGATTTAGATTCCCTGGATGGTGAAGTAGATGGAGAGGTTGTAGAGCTTTTCAAAGACACCACCTTTATTTCATTTGGGTTGGATAAAGCCAACAGCATCATCGATTTTACAGCCAATTGGGAAAATGACCTGGAGTTGAACGATGAAAATAGCCTGATCTTCGGAGCAGGGCTCTCCGCGTACGAAACGGATTACACACTCACCTTCGTCGAGGATGAAGATGAATATCCTGAAGAGTTTTTCGAAGAAGCGATTCTCACATCCGCCTTTATTGAATACGAGTACAATCCGGCCAAATGGCAGTTGAACCTGGGAGTACGGTACAATAACTACGACCTACTGGAAAGAGAAGACCTGGAACCTCGGATCAATATCAAATACCTCTTCAACGACAATCTTACTTTAAAAGGTGGGTGGACCCGGCATAACCAATACCTGAACCGTATCACGGTTTCACCATTTGGCAACAGTGATCAATATTATTGGACCCTCGCCAACGGCCCTGAGCTTCCAGTGTTGTCTAGCGAACATCTAATTTTCGGACTGGAATATCAATTAGAAAACTGGACCTTCGATATCGAGACTTATCGAAAGAAGAGTTCCGGGATCACTGAGTCAGAATTTATCCTTTATCAGCAAGACCTTGAAGTGGAAGGAGAGTCCGACCTGACCGGTGACAATTTCAGCCGGGGGTTGGATCTGTTTACCAAGTACAGGACTGACCGGTTCACCAGTTGGGTCAGTTATTCGCTAGGGTTTTCGGAGAATAAGATCGCTGCACTGAAGGACAATAGCCGATATTGGTCAACTTACGACCAACGACATGAGGTGAATCTGGTGAATATGATCAAAGTCGGAAAGTGGGAATTTTCATCTGTATTTATCTACGCCTCCGGTAGGCCTTACACGCCTCCGGGCCAGTTCGACGAAGACCGAAGTATATTTTTTGACGTGGATCGTATAAATGAACTCCGGCTGCCGGCCTACCATCGGCTAGATCTGGCGGCAAAGTACACGGTGCCATTTGGTAAATCGCGCCTGGAAACCGGTTTGACGCTATTCAACCTTTACAACCGCCGCAATGTAAAAGCTCGTCGATTTACTGCCGTTTTTGAGTTCGATGAATTTTCAAACGACGGAGAATTCGTAGTACGACCCGTCGATATCCAACTCCTGGGGCTCACCCCCAATCTTTTTGTTAACATTCACTTCTAGCAACAACTACCTATAAATCAGTAGTTTATAATAAGTCAATATTTGATTTATTCAATTTTTTGACAAAAAAGTTAAACTCTGGTAGGGTATTTTTCAAAGCGCCTGTACCACTTACAAACACAACAAATTCATAATCATGAAAAGATATCGAATTATACTCACCGCGCTTTGGGCATTGATTGTGCTCACTTTTTTTGCTTGTGACACAGATATTCAAGGACTAGATGAAGAAGTGGCTCCTTCAACACCATCGGAGCTCACACAAGGTTCCTCGCTTTTTGCAAACAACAGCGTTCGTGAAAGGATGAGAGGGTCCGGGATTGGTGGACCCATGGGGTTTATTTATGGGCGTTTTCTTAGAAACGCAGGAGGTCGATCGGCCGGGGCTTTAAGTGCCATGAGAGACTACATGAGCCATGGAAATATGGCACTAAATGGTAGAACGGCCCAAGATTCAACAGGTAGTGAGCCTAAGTGCTATACTGAAAGCTATACCGAGTCTGGGGATAGCTACGAATACATACTTGACTTTGGCACTGGTTGCGATTACTATGGAGAGTTTATGAAAGGCAAACTGGTAGAAAAGGGTACGTTTACCAATGGCTCATTTAGAGACGAGGTAGAATATTTCGCTTTTGGAGGAGAAAACTGGGAAATCTCAGGGACGGAATCTTACGAAGGAACCTGGACAGAGCCTGACAGTACCAATCTCGAGAATGAGACCTGGAACTCCACGTACAGTTTTGTTTCAGACCTCACAGAGAAATTTACCGAGGAAGACTTTAATGAAGAAATCAGCTACCAGGCATCCGGGAGTGAAAAGTGGGATGAGTCAGGTTTCACGGTTACTTCCGGATCAGAAAGGGTTTCGACGAATTCAGGCGAATCGTATGAATCGCAAATTGACAGCCCGCTATTCATGGACTTTAGCTGCGAAGAGGATGACGTATTCATATTCGTTAGTGGATCCGAATCCGGCACTTATACTTACCTGGATGAGAATGGCAATGCTACCAATGGAACTTATGCTATCGACTATGGCAGCGGCGCATGCGACAACCTCATCACAGTGACGGAGGATGGCGTGTCCGAAGAAATAGACGTAGCCGAGGAGTGGGAAGTTGAATGTGAGGATCACGAAGAGTGGGAAGATGACTGGGAAGATGAAGAATGGGAGGATGTAACTTTCGAGCTTGCCTTTTACGAGATCGAAGACGCCCTGGTGCTGAACAGCGCTGGTGACGGCTTCACCTCAGGAAAACTGAGCTTTGACATAGACTCATCGGAATTTTTCACCATCGAATTTACCTCTGATGAAAACGGAAATATCGCAATCGTTCGTTCCACGACCGAAGACGAGACAGAAGAATTGGAATACGAAGTAATCGAAGCTCCCGTCAAAAATGATGATTGTGACTACTATGAGGAAGGAGTTATCGCCTTTGAAGACGAAGGAGAAGTGGTCGAGCTATCGTTTGAAAGTGGTTGTGTAAATGTCGCTTATCTCTCACATGACGAAGGTCACGAGGAGGGAGAAAACGAAGCGGGCACAGATTAAAGATTATAGTTAGTGGTTTTAGATAGGTTGATTGAGGCCCCGCCATTCGGCGGGGCCTTCTTTATGTAAAAAAAAGTCGTGGCTGTTCACCTTTTGTCCACCAACTTTTTACTGCTGGATTGGCTGTGATTCATTCCTTTTGCCCTGGTTTTACACTCGTTCAACCTAAGAGGGTAAAGGGGATGTTGCGGTCTTTCTTTCGGCAATTCTTTCACGCACTCCCCTTTCCTTTTTATGCCCTCGTTTACTCAAAATTCGCGTTCTTTGCTGCCAATGCGAACACTCGCCAAAATCGTCTGCGTTTTAGTTTTCATGTTGTCGCTGGTTATTCCGGGACGTGCTTCCAACGATTCTGATTCTACCAAGTTTAGGCCATTTGCGGTAGACGAGGAGTTGCACTACAAAATACACTTTGGTTGGTTTACCATCGGAAAAGGTTGGGTGCGTGTGAAAAATGGGCAACAAGACACTTACAAAGTGGAGGCGGAAGGTCGCACCGTCGGTCTACTCGGTATTTTTGCAAATCTGGAAGATGAGTTTTCGGCATGGATAGATAGTGAAAGCTTGCAACCAATTGAGGCCGAGCGACGAATAAAGGACGGCCGGTACTGGCGACATCAGCGCAACAAATTTCAGCAGGATAGTTCCTCGGTACACATAGACATCAAGGACTTCAAGGATCCCAGCAAGAATATTAATAGAACCATCGAGATACCGGACTCTACTTTAGATATCCTTAGCTCCTACCTCTACCTGAGAAGTGTAGATTGGTCTGAAAAAGCACTGCAGGACTCTGTGATGATCGGAACATTTTATGGAAAAAAGATCTATGACTTTGGCGTGGAATACGCAGGCAAGGAAAGAATTAAATATCGGTCAAATCGGATCATGACCCATAAGCTCTACGTCCTCTTTCCCAATAGCACGGTTTTCCCGGAAGATAGACCTGTAACCGTATGGGTCACGGCGGATGGCAACCAACTGCCTATAAAAATCTCCGCGAGATTGGGCATCGGTAAAGCTACCGTGGAATTGGAGGAATATAAAAACCTGAAATACCCACGTACTTATTTCAGGCAATGAATAAAACCAAAACCCGACGATGATAAGAGTCCTCTTTGCTGGCAGGGATGATTTTAGTTACAATCGCACAGTCATTTTGAGAGCTGGGCTAGACAAACGTAAGGATGTAGAGGTGGCTCTTTTTTCTTATAAATCACGAAGAAATTTTGATCGTGATCAGTGGATCAAAGAAGAGGCCGCGGCAGACGTGATATATATTCCGCCACTCAGACATGGAGATGTTGCGTTTATTCGTGAGCAAACACGCAAGCCAATCATATTTGACCCGCTGATCTCAAAATACCTGACCAGAACTGGCGATCATGGGAAATGGTGGACGGCATGGGAGAAAAAGTGGAGAGATCGCATGGGTGTCAATCACTGCGACTGGCTGATTATGGATACCCAGGCGCACCTGGACTGGATGGTAGAGGCCTATGATTTTGATCCGAAAAAAACGGGTATCGTACCCATTGGGGCTGATATTCAAAAGTTTAAACCAACGGAAAAGGCTCCTTCAGAACACTTTCGAATTGGTTTCTATGGTGGATTTGTGCCCCTACAGGGGGTCGACCGAATTGTGCAAACGGCAAAGCTTCTGGAAGCGCAAAAGGACATTACCTTCGAAATCATAGGCTACGGACCTTTCTACAATAAGGTGAAATCTCTGGCGGATAAGCTTCAAACCAGCAATACCCTATTCAAAGGGTGGGTGAAGTATGACGAGTTAAATGCATCACTCAATGATTTCGATCTCGCCCTTGGCGTATTTGGCACCTCCCTGAAGACGGACCTGGTAATACCCAATAAAATCTACCATTATGCCGCCATGCGCAAATGCATAATCACGAAGGATACACGAGGTATGAGGGAAAATTTTGAGGATCAGAAAAATGTGCTACTGACTCACAACGACCCTGATGCCATGGCAGAAAAGATCCTACTTGCCAAAGGAGATCCTGACATGAGGAATCGAATTGCTAACGCCGGATATGAACTGGTGCGTGATCACTATAATGAGGATCAGGTAGCGGCCTCTTTCGTGGAGATAATGAAAAAAGCCATTGGCTAATATTCCAGGTTGTAGCTCTTTTCTACTTTGTATTCTTCCGCACAAACGTCATTGGCCGGATTTGCCTCTGACCAGTAATCAACAATTTTGCCATAAGAATAGATGTCATAAGTAACAGACCAAGTATTTACCAGGCACCGATCATTCGGAATATCCTTCAACTTGACATCTAGCCTGTTTATTCCTCGTTTTAAAAATGGCTTCAAATCCACGACTATTTTCTGGTCTGTCGAGGCCAAATTCGACTCATTCTGAAAAACCTCTTCGCTGTTCACCCAAACGGTCGCTTCATTGTCAATTTCATAAAATACGATAGCAAACTCAGGGATTCCCGACACATCATCGCCGGGTTTCTCAAACTTCGGAAACCTACATCCTTGCAGCAACAAAGTTCCGACTAGCAATACGAGACAATATCTGATGGTCATACTGTTTTAAAAAACGACTTTTTGTATTGCAAAATTACGCCAAATCAAGGTAGGAGGTTCAAATTGGGCGATATTTGCAGGCTTTAATATTAAAGGAATGCTCCAAGCACTCAAAGCCGTACCCCGCCAATTTAAAACCTACTTTTGGGTTGGTGTATTTCTGAGAATTGCCGCGACATTCTTCAGCGGTACCGCTCCGGATTACGTGGGTTACAGGCTACCAATCGCAGAGTGTATTTCCTCTGGTCAATGGCTCTATTGTGACTGCAGCTATAATCACACGCCATTTTATCCTTATTTGAGTGCGTTGATGAACCTACTTTCAGGAGGTAATGCACTCCTGCAGAGTGTGCTGATTACGTTGCCCCTGGCACTTGGAGACGCACTGGTACCCATTGCCATTTACTTCCTCTTGATCAATTTCCGGGACCAGCAATTCGCCCTCAAGGCTGGTGCCATCTATGCGTTGAATCCCCTGTCGATCATCGAAGTGGGAATTGCCCACTGGGATGGATTTACTACGCTCTTCCTACTGATATCCCTGATCTACTTACATCATGAAAAGACTGTAAAAAGTGGTGTGGCCGCGGGTTTGGGCGTTTTGCTCAAGCAATTCCCATTGGCCGTTGTACTGATTTCATTTGCGAGAGATAGAGATTTTAAGAAAGCCTTCTTACTCGGCATCACAACTATAGCGCTGGTGGTCATTGGGTTTTTACCTTTTCTTCTAAAATGCCCTGATACCTTCTTTACCAACTTAATGGGTCATCCGCTTTGGCGGGGAGTAGCTAGTGTGGGTGTTGATATTGGGACCATCAAAAGCCTCGTGCTCAACCTGGGTATACCCCATGGAAAGGTTATCTGGCTCGTGTTGTTTGTGACGCTGTTGGCCGTTCCCTTCTTCAAAACCAATAGCGACAATTACTTCTATTATGCAGGCCTGGTGCTGGTGACGTTAGCTTACTTCACCTTCGTGACCCATCGTCAATTGATTGTCTGGGCCATGCCGTTTCTTATAACCATTACCCTGGATAAAAAGGCCTATGTACCTTTCTTATTGATTTTTGTGGCCTATGCCATTCGCATTATCAAACCACATTGGGCCTTCGGGTTTATACATCTCGGTGTAGGTGTCTGGTATTACGTAGCCTTTTATCGCGCACTTACAAGTCCGATCTCTTCAACCACAGCCAAGACCGATGCAACATAGGATTTTCATTGGTTTGGGCACCTTTATGCGGCCGCAGATGCTGAGTGACACGTTGGCTTCTTTCCATCAGGTGATCATACCGGCGGACACGGAGGTAATATTATGTGTTTCAGATAACGACGAACAAGCTTCTGCGAAATCGACATTTGAAGCCCATGAAAAACAGATACCTTTTCAAGCGTACTACATTGTTAATCAGAAGCGAGGCACCGTAAATCAGCGTAATCGGTTTATCGAAGAAGCACTTGCCCAAGAAGCTACGCATATGGCCATGGTAGATGATGACGAAACAGTTTCTCCCAACTGGTTAGTGGTAATGCTGGAAACCTTGAACCTGTATCAAGCGGACGTGGTGGATGGTGCTGTGCAAAGAATACTCCCCGAGGGCACTCCAAAATGGATGATCCGCGGTAAGTTTTTTGAATGGCATAGCTTTAAAACCGGGTCAATTCGTAGAGCAGCCAGTGGAGCTAGCTGTCTCTTCAAGATAAGATTGGTCAGTGATTTAGGGCTGAGGTTTCATCCAGCGTTTAATCTTACAGGAGGGTCGGATACTTTTTTCTTCACCCAGGCAACATTTGCGGGGGCCAAGATAGTTTGGTTGGACGAGCGACTCGTTCAGGAGTACTTCCCACCGTCACGTGTGACCACCAAGTGGATAATTAAAAGAGCCTTTCGGCGGACCAGTTCGAAATTCAATCGTAAGCGACTTGAGATGGGCTACGCTCGGGCGGCCGTCACTTATACCTTTAATGGTATATTTCAACTGGTAGTGGGAGCAGTATTGTCTATTCTCTCCCTACCATTTGGACCTATTGCGAGGGTTCACAGCCAAAGAATTTTTGTCAAAGGACTTGGGACCTTCAACGGGATCTTAGGTCGGGACTATGAGGAATACAAGAATCCTCACGGGCACTGACTGCCACAATCACCTGTTTCTTCGTGGGGTTACCTTCCAAACAATCCCTTTTTCTTCGGTTTTTTCTCTATTCCTTCATACCGGAAGTCCTCGGGTACTGCCCTTGTCGAAAGGTTCTCCGGATCGCCGTAGTTGGTTTTATTCGACGTATGAGATAGTTTACGATTTACTCGCATAGCCACGATGGACTCGAAGTACTGCACAGAATGGATCATGCTGCCATAATTGTGCGGATCTTTTGATTTTTTATCCACGCGCGTACTACGACCGTTAACTAGGTCTACGATTTCCTTTGTGTATGAAATAAGGCTTTCCTCGCTAGGGTTGCCGAACTTCTTCATGTAGGAAGCATGGGTATCCTCTACAATCAACATACCCCCATCCTTGATATGTTCGGCGCAATATTGAATCGTACTTTTTGTCTGAAAATTGGTATGACCACCATCGTCTAACAAGATGTCAATATCCCCTACCTCTGCAAAGAAAGTCTTCCAAAAATCCTCGCTGGATTGATCTCCGACAAAAACTTCGTAGCCATCCTCCTGCAGCTCTTTCTGCAACACGGGATTGAGATCAACACCAATTATCCGGGCCTTGCCACCAAAATATTCGCGCCAAACCTCCATGGATCCCCCACCTTGAATTCCTATCTCAACGAAGGTCAGTTCTTTGCCTCTGTAAGGGGCAAATAGTTCGTCATAAGCATAGAAGTAGGTATCGTACTTTGAGGTAGGCCGCTTAGCTCGCTCAAACAGCTGGGCAATTGAATCCATATTAAAGTTGGTAGGTTATGAAGCCACGAACTTATACAAAGCCCTAGATATTGTAGCACTCCTCGCAGTGCTTCTTGTTTCCAAAAAGGAAAGACTTGATCAGGTGGACGTTTCTGGTGAGTGGTAACTTCTTGGGATAAGGACGATAATTGGTATTGGTCAGTTGAATAAAGTCATCCATGGTTGAGCCAAGTGCAATAAAAGTCGTGTTGGGGTTCAACTCATACCAGTTCCTGATAAGAATTTTTGCGAGCATTCCGCACATCAAAATTACAAACGAACCTTCGGGAAACTTGCGACCCTTCAGGTTGTCGTACTCTTTGTGGGAATTGACAAAAGGGATCTTGATCTTATTCTCCTCTTTCACAGTTACTCCCAGGTTTTCAAGAAAATCTAACTGCTGATAATCGTTCATCACAAAGAACATTTCCTTATTTACCATATTGGAAATGATCTTGGGGAGGTACCTCAGGTTATGATGAAAGACCATGGCACCTACCTTGCCGCGATAATCGCCCATCAATTCGTCAGCAACTTTTCGCCGACCGGTTCCGCAGGTTGAACAACTCACACCAATGAAGTAGTTGTTTTGCTGGTACTTGATAGAATCTAACAGTCTTTCGGCTAAGGGGACGTCATACTGATCTTGAATCCGACCGTTCCATGTCTTTTTGTGATCCCCTCTCAAAAACTTCCTTATAAAATTTAACTCACCATCATTGAAATGGGCAAAAGTAAAAGCCTCTCCCCGATCCAGAAATCCTAGAAATTGTTGCATGGTGGATTCATAGTCCGGGTTTTTATGTTTTTCGAATCTGAATGTACGGTTAGGGTTAATGGAAAAACGGTTGACCACAAAAACCAATTTCATCCGAAGTATCGCCAACAGGTAGCCAGTCAGGCTTGAAAACCATTGGTTCACTGGCATGGATTTTCCGGCGACAATACTTTCAAATTGATCCGCAGGAATAGTCAAAACAGCAGGCTTGGTGCTTGTTCGCGTATTTTTTATGTGCTTATCACTGACCTTAATGCCTCTAACTTTCGAAGGGAGATAGTTACCTTCCTGAGTCAACTTTTTCTGCTCGTGAAGGTTCATGAAATGATCTACCACCCAGTTGATATAAGGCCATCGGCCACCTCCGGTTGAGCCTGCTGCAGAAGCCAAAAGTTCCTGCTTGCCGTCTACATCAATCTTATAATCAGGCGAAAATACATCTAGCGATACATCTACAAAGTACCTGGCAAAGTAGGGGTCGTCAGATGCACCATTTTTCTCAAGTTTATACGCCAAATGTATATCCCTGATTAAATCCTTGATCGCCGATACTTTTCCCACAAATGCACTGGAATCCAGATAATTATAGTGCTTATGCCATCTTGGGTAAAATTTCCAGTAATAGTACTGCAATGGGCCCTCCGGGTAATTATAGTTTTTGGCAGAAGCGAAAAGTACATCCGCATCTACCTTTTCAAATTGACCCAAAATATCTGCCTTCGATCCACGGAGCAAGGTACTGCCACCATCAATTACCAAAAGTACCGCTTGTTCATCGATCCGGTTTTCACCCAGGAATGCCAACAACTTGGCGATCCGAGTCTTCTCCGACATCTCTGTCTCTCCCAATTTGATCTCATGAAGTTGAACACTTTCGTCATCACAAAAGCGCTTGATCTCTTCATTGATCGGTCTTTGTAAACTGGAGAAAGCGACTATACAGAGTTGCATTACTGGCTGATTTATTGATGTAAAAAAGAAAACTGCCTCGAGAATTCATCCATTCCTCGATGCGTCGGACCCGGAAAATGAAAAACAAAAGGATGAGAACCGGTCACATTGTTTTTTAGTTCATTGTCGATCACTGTGAACCGGTCAGGCTGTGAAAATTTCCCATAATTGGTGAAAATAGTGTGGTCATAATCCAGCCTGATAGAATCAGGATTTCGTACAAATTGCTTGTGAAGATTCGCCTGGTCGCTGTGCATTTTTTTTGTGATACCGCTTTCATCAAACAAGTCAAGTATGTTTTTGGCATAACCGATATAGCCGCCAGAATTGAGATATCGGTACTTTTCGTACTTCGATTCGCTTTTGGGATACTTGTAGTAATAATAAGGGTTGAGAAAGAGATGCTCGACTCCCTGAATCCGAAAATAGTAGTTGTCTTCGCAGGAGAATAGTAGCGGATGGTCGAATTCGCGGAACTTGGCTTCCAAGCCACCAACATCCCTAACGAAAAAGCTGTCATATGCGTCGGTAAACAAGACAATCTCCTCCGGATCCTGTCTCTTCAGGTATTCCATTAAGTAGACGATCTTCGTTCCATTTCCATGGTAAGGCTGGCCAAAGCCCAAGACTTCCAACGGGATGTCGAAATGATCACAAGACTTCTTCAGAAGCTTGAGTCCTTCATTTTCCGCCGTAGCAACCGTGACAAATTTCATTCTTTACTTTCCAACACTTTTAAGAAGACTTCCTCATAGGCGGCCGCCATATCCTGCCATGAAAGACAGTCATTAACCGCATTAGCCCTAAACCGCGAAGCTAGCTCTTTTCTCTCGTCCGGATTTCCTAACCAATGAGTAATTTCCTCCACCCAGCTAGCTACGTCTCCAGGGGGGAGCAGGATACCGTTTTGCTTATCCTGAATTGCCGAAGGTATTCCATCTACCTCCGAAGCCACACAGAGCAATCCGGCGGTAACCGCCTCCAGGGCCACCAGACCAAAACCCTCATAGTCGCCCGTGACAGGTATATTGGGCATTGCGTAGAGGTCTGCCGATTTTAAAACTGACGTCACCTCTTCATTAGACAGTCCACTCACATGAAAAACCCGGTCTTGGAAGTTCAACTCCTGGATCTTTTCCACTAAGGTAATTTCGTCGAGAGGAATCCCGTTGAGAAGTACCAAAGACTTGAAAATGGAAGGCGGAAGCAGTTTTCGCATTCGCTGGAGCTTGTGATGATCTCCGAGCCTTGGTCCAATGATCAGGTAGACCACATCTTCACCTAGCTTTGGCATCACATTGGTGACAAACCATGAGAACCCCTTTCGCTCAACGCTCCTGCCAATCGATACAATCACCTTTTTCTTCGTAATATCGATTTCCCGCTCCAGAAGCGTATTTTCGGTCACTTGAGATTTACCCTCCTTCGGATCGAACCCGTTGCGGACCGTAAAGACCCTTTCCCGAGATATATTTCTATCGAGCAACTCCTGGGTAGTACCCTCGCTGACGGCAATTACTGCCCTGGCTTTATTAAAGTATTTCGGCAACCACCTTTGGTAAAATTTCATGGGAAATACCACGTCGAGACCATGAGCTGTAATGGCGACGGGCACCTTGGTCATCCAAAACAGAGGTGTGAGAAAAAAAGCCATGAGGCCATCATTGGCATAGACCAACTCAACTTTTGGGTTTCTTTTAAGTAGGATCGCAGCCCGCACCGAGGCTAATAACAAAAATGGAACTTTGGCACCACCCTTATGGATTAATTCAATGACCGTATGTCTCTTTTTCAACCCCTGAACCAGTTCATAACACTGTTTTTGCATGCCACCGATAGAGGGAGGGTACTTATGAGAAATGACCAGGATTTCCATTCGCGCGCAAAGCTAACCTGAAAAATTGGGGGTGCCTGACCAGAGTGTTAATTATTGAGACTGGGTATCAAATTGATGTTACCGCCCAACTTATTCTGCGCCAGTTGTGTTGATAAAATCGACCGAAATGAAACGATAAAGTATGCTAACGATACTTAGGTGTCGCATTTGAATTTCAACATATCTTTACAGCGATGGCGGAGAGAACCAGAATTGTCTTTTTCGTAGATATACTTCAAAGGCATTTCGATGGTGTGAGTAATACCATACACCAACTAGCGGAAAGACTACCCCAGGACCGGATAGACGCTATATTCATCACGACTTATCCTCCGGATGAATTTCCATTTCCTGTCCATCAATGTCCCTACAAGCAATTTTTTCTTTACAAAGATTATAGAATTGCCTTTCCTGGTCGAATGAAAAACCTGAAGAAGCTACTCGATGATTTTGACCCTCACCTCATTCATTACACCTCTCCCACTTTATTGGGTCGATACGCTCTCCGATATGGTAAATCGCGCGGCATACCTGTTAGTAGCACCTACCATACCCACTTCCATTCCTATATGGAATATTATTTTGGTTTCTTCCCGTTACTAGAAAAGTTAGTGTGCCAAATCGTTAGGAAGCTGACGCGATGGTTCTATGAAAATACAACGTGCACCTTCGTGCCTAGCGCCCCGATGAAGGACTTTCTAATGGCACTCGGTATTGCCCCTGAAAAGATTAGTTTTTTTAGACGTGGTGTGGACACCACCCTATATAATCCGAAGCATCAAGACGGACGCTGGAAGGAGTCCATTGGCATTCCTGACAAGCAGGTCATATTGTTTGTAAGTAGGTTGGTCAAGGAGAAGGAGATCGATACGATAATTCAAGTTTATCGCCTTTTTCAATTGCACAAGCCGGACGTGGCATTTGTAATCACCGGAGATGGACCCTTCAAGTCCTACATGGAAAAACACATGCCGGAGGCAGTCTTTACCGGGAAGCAGACCAAAGATCAATTGGCAAAAATCTATGCCAGTTCCGACGTATTCATATTTCCGTCAACAACGGAAACCTTCGGCAATGTTGTATTAGAAGCGCTGGCTAGCGGACTTCCGTGTGTAGTTGCCGATGCGGGTGGGCCAAAGGGAATAATCGAAAGAAGTAAGGGAGGTTTCGTGGTGAAATCAAAGGATGAAAACGCCTTTTTCGATAAGCTTAACCTCCTGCTAGAAGATCGGCGGGCTTACGAAGCAAGTCGAGAACATGCTCTCTCTTATGCCGCACAGGAAAATTGGGAAATGATTTGCAGTAATATGGTTTCGGAACTACTTCAACTTGCACACGCCAAGGTCGACGAATAATTGACCGGTTTGAGTAGTTTTAAGCAATTGCTACAACTATGAACCCACATCTAAACAGAAGAAATTTCATCAAGAAAAGCTCCCTCGCTGCAGCCACGGTCGCGGCCATGCCTTCGACTCTCGAAAGTAAGCCGTTCCAGGAAAAAAACGCTCCGTGTTGGTTTCATTGGCACCGGTTTGCGAGGGCGAAATCATATCAATAACATTCTTGACCGACCCAATGTTCTATGCCCCGCTATTTGCGACATTGACCCGGATGCCATCGATGCCAGCAACAAGATCTTTGAGAGCAAGGGAATAGCCAAGCCTAAAGCCTATTCCTCTGGAGAATTGGCCTACCGCGACATGCTCGAAAAAGAAGATCTGGACGCAGTGATCATCGCCACCAATTGGTCTTGGCACACGCCAATGTGTGTAGAAGCTATGGAAGCGGGTGTGTATGTCGGCACGGAGGTATCCGGTGCATTTTCCGTAGACGAATGTTGGGAACTTGTCGATACACACCAACGGACGGGCACACACTTGATGTTTCTCGAAAATGTCTGTTACCGCCGAGATGTGATGGCGGTACTCAACATGGTCAGGGACGGTCTTTTCGGAGAACTACTTCATTGTCGAGGGGGATATCAGCACGACCTGCGACACGTGAAATTTAATGACGGCAACGGTGGATTGGTATATGGCAAGGAGGCTTACTCCGAGGCTATTTGGCGGACTAAGCACTCACAATTTCGGAATGGTGACCTCTACCCAACACATGGACTGGGGCCCGTCAGTACCATGCTGGACCACAATCGCGGTAACCGCCTGGTTTCTATCTCGTCGTTCGCTACCAAGGCCAGGTCACTAAAAAATTACATTAAAAATCACCCGGAGGGAGGCGAGGATCATGCCTATTACAAACGTACCTGGGCGCTGGGAGATGTAGTAACTTCTACGATTGCAACAGCCAGAGGCGAGACCGTCATAATTACACACGACACCAATTTACCCAGGCCGTACTCACTCGGTTTCAAAGTACAAGGGACCAATGGCATCGCTGATTTCGACTATGGCACGAGGCGAATCCATATTGAAGGGCAATCCGAGGCGCACCGGTGGGACGATGGCCAGTCCTGGATCGATAAATACGATCACAAGCTTTGGAAAAAATATGAAAAAGAAGCGGTGGACGCAGGACATGGAGGTATGGATTTTTTCCTTGACAGAGCATTTGTCGAGTCCGCCAGAAACAACACGGCGCCCGTACTGGATGTGTATGACGCAGCTGTTTGGCGGGTGATCACGCCACTTTCTGAGGCTTCAATTAGGCAAGGAGGCACTCCCCAGGACATTCCTGATTTTACGGAAGGAAAATGGATTGATAGAAAACCAGTCTTCGGCTTAGGTGACTACTGAAGATCTCGTATCCATAGTATCAAATTTCAAGATAGATGATACCATTGTGGAGGTAAAGCCTTTCGGCAATGGACACATCCATCAGACCTTTAAGGTAATAGGCCGACAGGAAAACTATCTTCTCCAGCAGATCAATAAAGATATTTTCTCCAATTCGGAGGCGCTGATGAATAACATCTATCTGGTACTTGAGCATCTGCAGGAGCACGGACGGTTATCTCATAAACTCAGACTAATATCAACAAGAGATGGCAAACGCTTTCTGAGAAAAGATTCATCCCACTGGCGGATCTTTAATTTTTTCGACGATCTGGTTGCCTACGAAAATGTAAAAAGACCCGAATTAGTGTATGAGGGAGCCAAGGCGTTCGCAAGCTTCGTTGGAGACCTTCGCTTTTTGGATGCCCGAAAATGCTACACTTCCCTCCCGGATTTCAATAATTTATTTCATCGCCTGGACCAGTTGGACACTGCGATTAAAAATGGTAATCAAAGCCGAATAATTCTCGCCAAAACCGTCATAAAAGCGTTTCAGGAAGCAGCAGACGAGCAATGTGAACTCGAACGGAGGAAAATGGCTGGGCAGTTTCCAAACAGGATTTGTCACAACGATACGAAACTCAACAATGTCCTCTTCGATCATCAGGGGAATGGCGCGTGCGTAATTGATCTGGATACAATTATGCCTGGGATTGTACACTACGACTATGGCGATGGTATCAGGACTGCCTGCGCTACCGCAGAAGAAGATGAACCGGACCTGGCAAACGTCGGTTTCGATGAGGAAAAGCTTCGGGCATTTCATGAAGGATACATGTCCGTAGCGGCGGACTTCCTGCTACCTGTGGAGGTTGAGAGTTTGAGACTAGCTATCCCTGTTTTTCCTTTCCTGACAGGTGTAAGGTTTTTAACGGATTTTTTGAACGGGGATACATACTACAAAACCAAATACGCCGATCACAATTTTGTCAGGGCTAAAAACCAATTAAAGCTGTTTCAGGAGGCTTTGAAATATGTAAAAGTGTCGTAATAGCTACTTGATTACACATTGCAATTAAATACGGAAATTTCCCTGGGATCGCCTGGGTGTCAGTACTCCTCTAAAATCGCGGGGATGTGCTTAGCTAATTACTTCCTCCCCTACCCGGATATCATAGAGTTCGGCCAGCCATTTATTGAGGACATTGACCGTATCTTCATTGAGTACTACGGAATCATCTGGATCCTGGAGGCCAGTGGTGTCAACTCCTTTCTCTCGCAATTCCGGTATGGATTTGAGCACAATTCTCGGCCAGGATTGCGGGGTGATATTTTTCAACACACCAATTTCTGAAATTTATTGCTTTCACCATATTAGTCCTCATTCAACCTAAATCCAACCACCGTGATATCGTCAGTTTGCCCATTTCCACCTAGCCAGTCGGTCAGGGTTTCTTCCATAAATCGCCCCTGCTCTTCCATTGGTTGGCGGTGGATCGATTTTAATAACTCCTCAAATTTGTCGTACCCAAACTGAATGCCATCCGGATTCGTTTGATTGAAATAGCCGTTTGAATACATGTAGAACGTACTGTCTCTCTTCAGTTCAATTTTGTCATCCGTCAGGGCGTTTACTTTGTCCACACCCTCTCCCTCCAGGATAATCATTTCATTACCTCCGTTGAAGAGGATCATATCCTGATTCAGACCGCTGAATTGCAAGGTTTGCTTATAGTTATCAATTACAAGCACAGACGCTTTCAGATCGCACATCAATTCGTTTGATCCAGCTGCATCTACCTCCTCTTTCAAGTACTTTATGATGTCTCCGGAGTGAAATATTTTCCTGTCATGGACAAGTTCATTGAGAATTGAATCGGATATGAGGGTTTTCAACGAACCTATGATTCCTTTTCCATCAAATTCGACGATAGCTACGATGGTGTAGTCTTCTTTTCGGAAGTTGAAGCTTGTCGCCCAAAAGAACTCCTCGCTAAAGAGGTATTTTGTCTTGTAAAGACTGAAGTAATCCCCGAAGAGGCGTTTCAAGCCCCGCTCGGTCGGTAACATGGACTTTTGCAGTTCTCCCGCATAGCGGATACTGCTGATCAACCTTTCATTGATAGAGTTGAGTTCTTTGGTCCTTTCCGCTACCTTCTTTTCGAGTTCTTCATTGGAAACTTCAAGTTCCTTAATGTGCTCCTCGGTTTTCTACCACGGAAAGGTAGGTTTCCCAGCGCCCTTTCCAGGACCGCCTTCATCTCATCAAAGTTCCACGGTTTTGTGATGTACTTGTAGATCCCACAGCGATTGATCCCATCTTTGATCGCCTCAATATCGGTGAAGCCCGTCAGAATGATCTTCACTATGTCCGGATGGTCCGGAAGTATTTTTCTCCAGGAATTCTGTGCCTGACATCTCAGGCATTCGCTGATCAGTAACGACAATTTGGATATCCTCATTCTTCAGGATATCAATGGCTTCTATGGGATTTAGTACTGGTATGAACTTTATAAAATCTCCGAAAGTTGGACTTGAAAACGCGGAGGTTAGTCTCCTCGTCATCCACATAGAGAATCGAGTACTTCTTGTCTTTGTTGCTCTTTTTTAGGTTCTACCGCGTCTGCTACTTCCATCGATTTACAGTGCTGAATGTTTCAAGTTATACGGACACAAAGTTTATGATTTACCGGAAGAAGCCACAACTTCTTCTTCATTTTTAGCTTTCTGGCTGAAGCTTCTTAGGTAGGTAAATTGCAAATTCCGTCCCCTTTCCTTCTTCGCTAGTCAGTTCAATCTTACCGCTGTGTTTTTCGATGATACCGTAAGTGATCGACATTCCCAAACCAGTACCAACACCCACTGGTTTCGTGGTGAAGAAAGGCTCCCAAATACGATTCTTTATTTTTTCCGGGATACCTACGCCGTTATCGGTAAGTCGGACCACAATGTTGTCCTCCATTTCCTCGGTATAGATTTTTTATCTCGCCATCTTTTCGTTCTTCGGGAATGGCTTGTATACCATTATTCAGGATGTTCATAAAGACCTGATTCAACTGTCCCAGGATAACAGTCGATCTCAGACATTTTCTCATCGTAGTATTTGGATACCTTGATCCTGTTTTTGGTTTTTGTTTCGAAGCAGTACCAATGTCGCATCCAGTTCTCGTTGATATTGGCTTTCTTGATCTCCTCTTCGTCGAGTCTGGAGAATACCCGAAGCCCCTTCACAATTTCTATCGTCCTGGTAACTCCGTAGTTTACATCCTTGATCAGGTCATCCAATTCCTCCATCAATTCTTCATACTCGTGATCTTCCTTCAATTCTTTGACAGAATTCAGGACATCCTTGGCATCCTCTCCCTCGTCCAACCTGGAATATTCCTCTAAAATTTCGGTAAGTGACTGGATAGACATTCCCAGGGAACTCATACCACTGGAAATAAAGTTAACCGGGTTATTGATCTCGTGCGCGATACCGGCTGTCAGCTGACCCAGCGAGGCCATTTTCTCAGAGTGCACCAGTTGTGATTGTGCTTCCTTCAGATTACTCATGGCGCCATTAAGGCTATCCTTTGCTTTTTTCTCTTCTTCCAGCAACTGCTTCATCTTTTTCTCTGCAAGGAAGAGTTTCTCATTATCCTCTAGCTGCTTATCGGCGAGTTCTCTAATTTCTGCTTCAGAATCCTGAAGTTTGGTATAAGCTTCGTTCAAGGCTTCCTGGGCTTGTATCAACTGCTCGTTGATGGCAATCTGCTCCTCCGTACTTTTCAGCAATTTTGACTCAGATTCCTGAAGCTTAGAGTTTTTCTGTTCCAGCTCCTTCCTGGACACTATCAACTGTTTGTTGATATGCTTCTGTTTGGCATAAGAAACACGCAGCTTCTTCTCCGACCCTTTGAGCTCCACATAGGCCTTGTTGGCAGACAAGAAGTTTTGACCGGCCAATTTCACCAGCGGTCTTACTATAAAGAGTGCTTGCAACAATATCACCCCGAAAATTGCCGCCATGGCGATCTTCTCATAGAGATTGAAACCTTCCTTGCTCAGCTGCGAGTCGGTTGTCAACCAGTCAGTGATATTCTCAACTGCTACATGATATTTTCTGGTGGTATTTAAGATCGCCTCAATCGAACCACGCAAGGAGATATAATTTACGTCGGCCTCATTCTTTGTGAATTCCAGCCCGAGCAAGTTCTCCGCATTGGTATTCATTTCGTCGTAAAAGAACCGCAAGTCCTCGAGCAGCCTCGCATATTCCTGCGCCGTTGAGGGCCTTGTTATACCTAGTTCAGCATCGCCTTCGATGAGGGCTTGATTCATTCTTCGCCAATCTGGTACAATACGCGCCAATTCTGCCTGGAAAATCCGGAAGTTCCGCTCAGTCTCTGAATAACCCATTCCGACTGCCGCCTTCGCGATACGTTGGCCAAATACTTCCTGCCGCGCAGAGATCTTTACATAGTCTGCATCATCGTTAAAGGAACCAATAATATCCTTCTGGACAAAGAAGACATAATAAGCAACTGCGCCAGCGAGGATAACGGCCGTAATCACGTAGGCAATGGAAAATAAATCCTTCTTCATAATTCAGTTTTGTTCTTTTACGCCTAATGTAAGGTTCATCAAAATTATAAATAAAGCAAGCAAACAATACTTCAATGTCTGGTGAATCCATTGAATTGAAGGTTGAACGGGAATTATCCAATCCTGGCAATAAATCCGCAAGTACAGCTTAGGGAAGTACAGTATTCAATATTTTTTGACACCTTTGCGCAACCTAAGAGAACTAGGACGAAATGAAGTAAGTAGAAGCTGCCAATTCTATAACACTTTAGCGATCAGTCATTTAAATGAATACACAAAGAATTACTTTAACTCAAGGCCTGCAAGAGATTTAGAGATAATCATTTAATTCGTTTGCATATATGAGCAATAAGTAATTACTTTTCGATGAAAATACCCGAGTATCGAAGATGGATTATTTAAGAAGCTATAAGAATATATATGACCAGAACATCATTCTGATGTACAAGGGGGAATTGACATTCGATCTGGTCACTGCAATGATAGCTACGCTGGAAGAGCGTCTTGAAGAACTCGAAGAAAACAGGAAGGTAAAAAAGAAATTTTATAACGTCGCCACCGAGTGTATTCAGAACCTTTATTATCACCTGGACGAGGTGCATGCAGATGAGTTAAAAATAAGCTCCTATGACTCCAGATCGGCATTAGTTTTGATCGCTGCACGAAAACGATTTTACAGCCTCCAGACAGGAAATTATGTTCCAACCAATAAGGTCGACGACATACAGAAAAGACTGGACGATATCAACGCAGTAGCACCAGAAGAGCTACGAGCACTTTATAAAAGAGTACTCAATGAGCAGGAATTTTCGGATAAAGGTACAGGTGGTTTGGGTTTCATCGATATAGCACGAAAGACCGGCGGACAAAAACTAGGTTACAAATTTCAATCAGTCACAGAAGAAGTTTCATATTTCACTTTCCAGGTGAGGTTGCCAAGAATCTTCGAATAGTTAAATTGCGCAGGGAGTAGAATATGGAAAGAATTTTCATAGAACCAACTAGGGTAACACCACTCATTAATTTCGATCCAGACGAAGGCCTACTGGAAATAAAGGGGAGGTCCAGTCCGGAGAACACGATACAATTCTACCAGCCCCTAATGGACGCCTTGGAAGCTTATGTCGAAGAAGGCGACGAGGGCATTACCGCAAACATTGCTTTTGAATACTTCAATACCAGTTCTTCCAAATGCCTATTTGACGTATTTAAGAAACTGAGTAAGGTAGAAGAAGATGGCCGCGAGCTTACCATCAACTGGTTCTATGAGGAGGATGACGAAGACATGATGGAAGCTGGTGAGGATTATAGCGACCTTCTTGATCTGGAATTTAACTTCCTTGAAATAGAAGATTAAATTTGCTTCTATGGAAAAGCCGCGGGAGCTCTATCACGATGAAATCACCAATCTGAAGGAATTCCGCAGAAAGATTACCGCCAAAGCAATTTTCAAAGAAGACCTTGATGAATTCTCCGACCACTACGAGGAATTGATCGCGCAGGCGAAAGTTATCACCCGCGTTAGCGATAGACTACAGAAGAAGCTGGATAACGCCAACATTCAAATCCAGGACCAGAATGTCGAGATCAAAGACAAAAACCTGGAACTAGGTAACACGGTGGAGCAATTGGCGAAAGCTAAGGTTGGTAGGCGCGCATCCACCATTTTACTTGTAGTGGCACTTACCTTGTTCGTTCTGGAACAGATATTCCTACAACCAATCATAGACCAATACGTCTCAGTACCCTACCTGGCCCTAGGCATCTTATTGATCCTCTTCTTCGGCGTGAAGTTTCTAGAAGGTTCTCTGGAGGCTTACTTCATGAAAAAGGAGAAAAAGAAAATCATGGAACAAGGGGGAGAATCTTCCAACGCCGACCCGGCTTTTGCTAATTGACCATGGAGGGGGTTTTGGAAGGAAAAGCTACCGCGGAGTGGACTACTGCTCAGAAAAGCCTGGTACGTCAGGTGACTGGTCCCAAGTTTTGGATGTACCTGCTGCGCAAACTTCCGATGGGCTTTTTGGCAGGGATACGAATCCATGAATTGACCGAGGCTTCATGCACGACCACTGTTCCTTTCAAGTGGCTCAATCAAAATCCTTTTCAATCCATTTATTTTGCCGTACAGAGCATGGCAGCCGAGCTTTCCACGGCCAGTCATTGCATGGTTGCCACGGCCTACAAAAATCCCTCCGTTGCATTCATCATAGTAGACTTGAAAGCTGACTTCTCTAAAAAAGCAACAGGGAAGGTCTATTTCACCTGCCTGGATGGACCAAAAGCGTACACAGCAGTTGAGGAGTGTATGCAAACAGGTGAAGCTCGAAAGGTGACTTTTAACACCGTGGGTAAGATGGCGGATGGTACGGAAGTAGCGCGGTTTCAGTTTACCTGGAGCTTCAAGCAACGCCGATCATAACTGCTTAATGAGCTTGTTGGAGGTGGACGCCTTCAGCTTTTCATCCAACTCCGCAAACAATCGATCTATTTCCTGAAAATGATCATCCTCGTCATTTTTTAATTGATTAAAACCGACCGTATCCATTTTTCTCAACACGGTAAATATGTCCAACCCGGAAATATCCATTGCAGGTTGAAAGGCCTCAGAACCTTCCTCACCTGATATCTGATTTAGTACCCCAGCCTGCTCGAGTTCCAGGCATATATCCCGTATAAATCGGTAAGGTATTTGAACAATGGATGAAAGCTCACTGAGCGTCAATGGCGCCCCACCCAATTCAAAATTCTTAACAATATGCCGCAGGATCAGCAACGTTACCTTATGATGGTGTCTGGTACTCAACCGCATTCTGTTGCTCTCATAGTGCCAGACATTGGCATTTTGGGTGGCGAAAGCAAATTCAGATCCGAAAAGTACAATCGTCCAACTGAGTTGCAACCAAATCAGGAATAGGGGCAGCAAGGCGAAACCTCCATAGATCACATTGTAATTGGAGAGAAAAACCTGCGCTTTGATCCAACCTATTTGTACTAGCTCATAGGCGGTTCCGGCAACCACACCGGCGATAAGCGCCGGGAAAATTTTTACCCGTGCATTTGGGAATATTAAATAAAGCAGAGTAAAGAGTACCCAAATCAGTATGTATCGCGAAAAGGAAATAAGTGGCTTCAAATAAGCTAAGATCTCATATTGTGAAGCCAGCTGATCAAATTGTGTGGCCACCAAAGCCGTGACGCTGCCGGAGAGAATAATGAAAAGTGGCCCAATGATAATGATGGCCAGATAATCGGACAGCTTTCTCTGCCAGCTTCTGCTGGTCGTCTGCCAGATCTGATTGAAAGCGACCTCTATGTTGTTGAGGAGGCGCAGGACTGCATAGATCAAGAACACAAAACTGATCCCCGTAATGATCCCGCCATTAGCATTGGCAATCATGTTCTTAGCGAATTCAAGGGCGGTCTGGAGCACGGTGCCCTGGCTTTCACCGAAAAACCGATTGAGTTCTTCGGTCAGAAATTGTTCCAGACCAAAACCCTGGGCTATACCAAAAACCATGGCCAGCACGGGTACCAATGACAAAACCGAAAAATAAGTGAGCGCCGAGGCGGTCTCGGACCCACGATCTTTTCCAAATTCCGAAATGGTAATAATTAAAACACGAAGTTGCTGGTACCAAATGGCTGTCCACTTAGGTAGCGTAGAGATTTTTACATTCCAAATATCTACTTCGAGGAATTTTCGAATAGATTGAACGCGGGCCTTGAATGTCATGGGATGAAAATTAAGGCAAAAGCGCCTTTCAACAAAAAAGGAGCCGAGACAGCTCCTTTTTTACCTAATCACCTATAATAAATCAACCTATTCTTGAAACTTTCACTTATAACCATCTACATAGGCTCACCCCTTACGTCAAGCCCTTTTTAGCTCCAAAATGGTGATCTCCGGTAAAATGCCAATTCGGCCGGGATAGCCGATGTAGCCAAACCCTCTGTTGACATACAAGTATTGCGAACCCTCTTGATACAAATCCGCCCATTGCTTGTACATCAACTTGGCAGGACTCCATCTGAATCCTCCAATTTCAATTCCAAATTGCATGCCGTGCGTATGACCGGCTAACATCAGATCTATATCGGGATAATCAGGGCGCACTTGTGCATCCCAGTGACTGGGGTCATGAGACATGAGTATCTTAAACGGCAGTTCCTCCATGCCCTGGTACGTTTTGGACAGGTCGCCGTATTTGCTAAATCTTCCTCGGCCCCAATTTTCCAAACCAAGCAACGCTATTTCCTCATTATCCACGGCTATTTTTTTGTTTTCATTGAGCATGATATTCCATCCCATATATCGATGCATTTCATGAAGGTTTGAAATATCCTGCTGCTTTGCCTGCGGTGAGGACCATGCTTTATAATCCCCATAGTCGTGATTACCCATGATGGAGTGGACGCCCATGGGGGCTTTCAGTTTCTTAAAAACATCTAGATAATCCTTGGCCTCCTGACTTTCATTGTTGACCAGGTCACCCGTAAAACAGATCAAATCAGGTTTCTCAGCATTCAACATATCCACCCCGCCCTGCACGGCGGTCTTATTGAAAAAACTTCCTGTATGAATATCGGACAACTGGCCTATACGGATGCCATCAAACGCCTTAGGCAGGTTAGGAAAGCTGATAGTTCGTCTCCTCACGCGATAGTCATGTGCACCAGAAACGATGCCAAAGGTTAATGTTGCCAACGGAATCGCTCCTGCCACAAGCGCAGTTTTAGCAATAAAGTCGGATCTGGATCGATCTACCGGTGCCTCAGGAGGAGAAATCAATTGCACCATCCAACTTAAGCCTCGTCGGAGGTCATCTCCCAATAGAATCAAGGCCGCAAATAATTTGGCAATGAGATTGGTAAAGAAGAAGGACAGGACGAAAAGCCTTAGGTTTTTGAAAACGTGAGGGTCTAATTGATCATAGAAGAGCACGCCAGCCAAAGCCGTGAACGAGAGGGTCCAATAAAGAATCATCCAAAATCTTTTGGTGTATTCCCCACCCTCAGCCGACAGCTGTCGAACTATTTGGAACACATAGAAATCCAGTACCAAATAGATAGTAATGAACGCTACCAGAAAGTAAACTCTACTCATAATATCAAAATTCGAATATCGTGCAGAAAAGAAAAGACCCCACATGGGGGCCCTTTGCAGTAACCTTATTTTAGTCTATTAGCTAATACCCAATCTTCGATTGATCTTCGCGAAGAACAGGTACATTATAGGTACGATAACCAAGGTAAGAAATGTTGCAAACGTGAGCCCGAAAATGATCGTCCAGCTCATGGGGCCCCAAAAAATCACATTGTCTCCACCCATATAGAAATCAGCATTGTAACTGGAAAACAGCTTAAAAAAGTCCACATTAATACCTATTGCCAATGGTATCAGACCTAAAATGGTGGTAATTGCTGTCAACAACACGGGCCGAAGACGAGTTTTACTAGCCGACACAATAGAGGCTATCACCTCCTCAAAAGGTAATTTGTCCACGCCATGCTCCTCTTTCTTCCGCTTCCTGCTCAATTCGATAAAGTCGATCAACACAATCGCGTTATTTACCACAACACCCGCGAGAGAGATGATACCGATCATGGTCATGATCACCACAAACTCCATGTCAAAGATGATCAGACCAAGGAACACCCCAATAGTACTCAGCACGACTGAAGTCATGATAATAATTGGCGTGGTGACTTTATTAAACTGTGAAACGATAATCAAAAAGATTAGAAATACCGCCAATAACAGCGCCCCCGACAAAAACTCCATCTCCTCTGCCTGCTTTTTCTGTTCGCCTCCAAAGACATAGCTATACCCGGGAGGCATATCAAAGTCCGCCAGCAGCTGTTCGATCTGTTGGTTGACTTCCGTAGGATTGTATCCACCCAGGACATTGGAAGTAATGGATATGATACGATCCAGGTCTTTTCTCTTCACGGATCCATAGGTGGTACTCAGTTCGGCTCTAGCTACAGAGCTTATCGGCACCTGATGCACCTCTCCCGTGTTCTGATTTTTGAAAGTGATGCTCTTATTCATTAGGGCATCCAGGTCGTATCGATACTGATCCTCAAGTCTCAGCTCGATATCATAGTCGTCCTCTCCCAGCTTATACTTGGATATCTCCTTGCCGAATAACGATGTTCTTACTTCATTGGCCACCGTGTAGGTGGATAGGCCAAACCTTCTTGCCTTTTCCCTGTCAATGTCGACGATTAACTCAGGCTTTCCGGTCTCAAGGTCAGTTTTCAACTTCTCGATCCCCTGAATTCCTGACTCATTAATGGTCTTTTTCATCCTCTCGGCCAACGCAATCAAAGGTTCCAGGTCAGGACCCACGATTTCAATGGTAATGGGCTTACCTGCAGGCGGCCCGTTGGCATCTTTGTCTACGGTTATTGCCACACCTGGATATTGAGGAATACCGGTTCTGATCTGATCCATTATTCCACTGGTCATCACAAATTCTCCCGATTCAGGGTCAACCCGATCTTTATACTCCACAAAATTGACTACAATTTTCGCCTTGTTAGGGGTCGAAGACTGACCGAAAGCACTTGGATCATTCGGGTCTGCAGTGTCCTCTCCTACTTTGGCAATAACTGATTCGACCATAAAATCGTAAGGTGCCACCATGTCGATCACCTGATTCTCGATCTCCTTGGTAAAATCATTTGTTACCTCTATGTCAGTACCAACTGGCATTTCAATAAATACATTGATGTATTTCGGCTCATTGATGGGAAAGAAAAGTACTTTCGGAGGAAAAATCCCCATGAGTACGAAGGAGAAAAACAACAGCGCCACCGTACCAAAGAAGAAGAGGTAAGGCTTCCATCCCGCCAGGGCGAAATTCAAGGTTTTGGAATAAATATTTTCTAGCCACGGTAAAAATCCCTTCTGAAAGCGCTCAGATAGCGGTGCAAGCACATAAACATCCAGGAGGATGATAACACCCAGGACGACCAGCAGATTTCCAAAAGACATGCCACCACCTAAAATGAATAATATCCCAACCACCAAAAGTGCTCCGGAGATCATCCAAAGTCGCTTGTAATTGATTTGCTTCTCCCCTTTCGTGACTTTCATGAAACCGGAAATCAGTACGGGATTGATCACTAATGCCACAAAAAGTGAGGAAGCCAGCGTGATCATAACACCCAGGGGCAGGTATCCCATAAATTGTCCCATCAGACCCGGCCACAACGCCAAGGGTAAGAATGCAGCCAACGTAGTAGCCGTAGAGGCAATGATCGGCAGGGCCACTTCACCAACACCACGTTTAGTGGCGGTGATTGGATCGTAACCTTCCTCCATCAATCGATACACATTCTCCACAACCACGATACCATTATCTACAAGCATACCAAGCGCGAGTATCAGGGAGAACAGGATCATCATATTGACGGTGATATCGAAGGCACCCAAAATATTGAACGCAATGAACATGGAAAGCGGAATGGCTATTCCCACAAACAAGGCATTGCGCGTTCCTAGGAAAAACAGCAAAACCAACACCACGAGGATCACGCCTGAAATAATATTGTTCTCCAGGCTGCTCACCATGTCGCGGACAAAGGTGGATTGGTCATTGGTCCTACTGATGATCAAATTGTCCGGTAGCTGCTCTTCGAGTTCCGCCATGGCAGCATTGATCTTCTCAGTAGCAATGAGCATGTTCTCACCACTTCTTTTTATGATATCCACAGATACAACCGGCTGCTTCGCCAGCCGGGCAAATGACTCCTTCTCGATGTAGTCAAAGTCCACTTTAGCAATGTCCTTAAGGTAAACGATCTTGCCATTTTCCGATTTTACAACGATCTCCAGCATCTCCTGCGGATCGCTGAATTCACCGATGACACGAATTGATCTACGCACCCCGTCATCCAGGATGTTTCCCCCGGAAAGTGTCACATTTTCTGCATTGACAGCATTTTCAATATCCCCGAAGGTGACGCTGCGCGCCTCCATGTCATAGGGATTAACCATGATCTTTACTTCTTTGTCCTCTACGCCCCGGATCTCTACCTTCGATATCTCCTTGATCTTTTCCATCTCATCCTCAATCAACTCGGCGAATTTCTCAAGTTCTGAGACAGAATAGTCCCCTGATAGGTTGAGGTTCATCACAGGTATTTCTGAAAAATTCAACTCGAAGACATCCGGATCTTGTGGCAAGTCAGAGGGCAATTCCGGTTTGGCCTTGTCTACCGCATCCTTTACCTTTTGCAGTGCATCCTCAATTTCAATCTCCGGTTGAAATTCCACGATGATAGTCGAGTAATCCTGCACCGAGGTTGACTTGATTTCATCCACTTCAGAGATCAAATTCACCTCTTTTTCAATCTCGCGCGTCACGAGATTCTCTATATCCACCGGCGAGTTTCCTGGATAAGGAGTACCGATGTAAACGATCGGCTGCTCGATTTCCGGATAGCTATCCTTGGGCAGTGCACGATAGGTAACGGCACCCATGACGACAATAAGCACCGCCAGGAAGTAAACCGTATTTCTATTGTTAAGGGCAATACTTGTTAACCAGAACTGCTTATCAATCTTCTGTTGTTCTGCGCCTGGCTTATTTTGTTCCTCTGCCATAGTTCAATTCTTTTTTACAATGAAGCGGTAGCTACTGAAATTTCGGCCCCTTGATTTACATCCCGGAAGCCGTCTCCGATGAGTGTTTCAGACCCAGTCAACCCGGAAAGAATCTCCGTTTTGCTTTGGAATGAAAGCCCTGGCACTACCCTGATTTTTGCAGCACTTTTTACACCTTGCTTGGTTTCAACACCGTAGACAAATTTCCCCTTATCATCCGCCTGGATCAGCTTGGTAGGCACGCTCAGCGCCTCTTCATTGAAATAGTCGGTAAGATTGAGGATCGTCACCTGATTCGGCCTGAACTCAAACTCAGTATCGCTTGGTATAGCTACCTCCACAATAAAGGTCCTATTTTCCTGATTAATCACCTTGCCAACAGCGGTGATTGTGCTCACCATCCGAGTATCCTGAACAGGAAAAAATATTTCTGCTTTGTCACCACTTTTGAACTTACCCAGAAAGGCCTCACTCGCATCCGCTTTGATATACATTTCGCGTTGATTGACAATCCTGACTAGCGGCAGACCTGGTTGCGCCATTTCTCCTAGCCGCACGGGAATATTATCTACCACACCACCAAAAGGCGCTCGGACGTACGACTGTTGCAATTGACTTTTGAGGGTAGCCAGCCTTCTTTCAAGGGTTTCCTTGTTACTTTTTGCTTGCAAAAACTGGATCTCAGTACCAATTTGCTGATCCCAAAGACGCTGCTGACGAACATATACGGCCTCAGCCAATTCCAATTGGGTCTGCACCTCGGAGATGCTATTCTCCAAGATATCTGCGTCCAATTTCATTAGCAATTGTCCCTTTTTCACCGACTGCCCATCTTTCACCTCGATGGCTTCGATCCTACCCATTGTTTCGGCTGAAACCAGAACGTTTTTCCTGGACTCAACAGAGCCTCTGATTTCAACTTTATGCTCAAAGGGCTGCTTGGCCGGACTGAGGGTAGAGACGAGAATCCTATTTCCCTTATTATACTCAGGGTCGGCAGCCTGAATTTCCTGTTCAAGTGCTGTAATCCTTTCTTTCAGGGATAGTGATTCCGCCCGAAGCGCCTCCAGCTCGGTCTTCTTAGCCTGCAACGAATCTTCCTGACCACCACCGCAGGCAACAAGAGTGGCTAATATTGAAGTAAATGCTAGTGATTTGATCGTACTCATGATCTATTGTTTAAGTCTTCCTAGTGCTTTGTTAAGTTCAATTTGTGTGATAATGGCTTCGAAAAGCGCATTGTAGTAGTTGGTTTGAGCCTCCTTCAGGGAAGTATCAGCTTCGACCACTTCGAGGTTAGAACCCACTCCCTCTTGAAACTTGACCTTAGCTATATTGAAAATATCTTCGGCCAGTTGCATATTCTGACGACTCACATCGAGGGCCGCCAAGTTGCTTTCAAGTAAAATTCTGGATTGCTCAATTTCAATATCGATATTCTTCTGCAAGAAGGATTTCTGATGTTCCAGTTGCTCGATTTGCATTCTATTTTGTTGGATCTTGTAGGACTTTCTAAGTCCATCGAAAACCGGCACGGAAACCGTCATTCCCAACGCTCCAAAACTTAGCCACCTGCTCGTTGTGAAGAGCTTGCTGGACTCAGCGGTAGCCGTGTTGTAGCCGTAGTTAAAATTGGCGTATAATTTCGGCAAGTATTGAACCTTGTTATTGCGTAGGTCCAATCGCGCCAGGTTCTGGTTGGTTACCACCTGCGAATACTCCACTCTATCGTTATAGTCAAAGTCCTGACTGACCGAGGGCACGCTCAATTCAACTTCAGCGAGATCGTCGCTAAGCTGAAGAGGTTGATAAATATCCATACCCATCTGAAACTTCAAAAGCTTCAGGCTCAAGTCGTTGAGCTTTCTCAATCGATCCCTTTCAACACTTACATTATTGAAATTGACCCGGATCCGATCTACATCGATTTTCTCAGCAAATCCAGTTTGATACATTTGGCCTGTCTCGAAAAGGAGTGTATCCAACCGATTGTAGTTCCGGTCGAGTAACTGCAATCGCTCGGTATTGATGAGCACGGTATAGTAAGCCTTCGCCACCGATTCCACCACATCGATCTCGGTCTTGAGATGCTCCTTGCTGGACAATTCCCGGAAAGTTCGCGCTGCTTGCAACCCCACAAAGTAGGAGCCATCAAATAACAACTGACTTACACCAAGGGCAACATTGCCGTCGTAGGCCTGGCCAAACTGAAATTCGACTTCTGTGCCTTCCGGAACAGAAGGATCAAAATTGCTAGCATCAATGAGGCTTTTCTGCACCTCATAGTTGTAATTCAACCCCCCGTTGATATCAACCTGCGGCAGACCCTGTGCCCTCGTCTCTCCCACGACGGCATTGGAACGATCTTTCTCAAGGCTTGTTATTCGCAGCTGCTCATTGTTTTCCAATGCATAAGCTACGCACTCCTGAAGGCTCATGGCTTGTGCTTGCTCCTGTTGAGAATAAGCAAAATTGGCCACAGCCAGTACACAAATAATTAAAAGTTTTACTCTCATATGAGTGTCGATTTGGCGTCTATATTTGAATATTCCTGATATAGTTTTCTCCCTTTTTCTGTCAAAACTCCGTGAACGAAGTGATCGAACAGATGCATCTGAACTTCAAGAAAGTTGAAGTCTTCCGTCGGAAATATTTTCTGATCAAAAATCATTTGTACTTGCTCCACACGAAATGTTGATAGAATGGTCACGTTTATTTCCGGACGATAATAACCTTCTTTGATCCCACGTCTGAGATTAGCCTCGATGTTACCCCGAACAAATTGATCCTTGAAACTTAGATACTCCTTCCAAGCGTCGTGATGAAACTTCTGCAAGTCGAAAAGCAAACTAGGGTTCATCTCCTGAATGTTTTTTCGCATGCACTTGGCAATCTGGTGCAACTCGTCGATAGCATTGATAGCTTGTTCGGCAATCCCGCCGAATTCAGCCCGCTCAATATCCATGTGGAACTTAGAAACCGCTGTTACCAACCCGTCCTTATTGGTGAAATATTGATAAAGTGTCTTCTTGGACATGGAAACTTCCCGCGCCACATCATCCATCGTCACACTTCGCACACCATACTTATTGAAGAGCACCATCGCGTTCTCCAATATCCTTTTCCTAACCGCTACATCTACTTTATCCATATTCACTCTGGAAACTTTCAGCATCCTTAGAGTTTCCAAAGTTACCTACGTTTCCTGATAATAATGGTTTTCATTTTTTTTGATTTTTTTTTGAGAAGATTTTATGTCATTGTTTGAGCGAGAAGAAATAGTAACCTGCGACCAAAACCGGCTGTATTACCAGGTGGCGGGTGGTGGTGAGGAAGCCCTAGTACTTTTCCATGGATTTGGGCAAGACGGCAACTCCTTCTCAGCTCAGATTCTCCAACTCCGGCAACGTTTTACCATCTACACTTTTGATCTGTTTTACCATGGCAAAAGCACGAGGCCAGATTCCATCCTGGATCCGCTGGAGTGGCAGATGATATTCAAAACGTTTTTGAAGGAAGAGTCCATTACTCACTTTCATGTAGCCGGATATAGCATGGGTGGGCGATTCGCTATTTTGACCACACATCAGTTTCCAAAGCAAGTAAAACGGCTATACCTAATGGCACCGGATGGTGTGTACCGATCTCCCTGGTATCGGCTAGCCATCCTTTTTAAATCCATTTTTCGGCTACTCATGTACCACCCGACACGCTTCCAACAGCTTCTGGATACAGCTGAAATATTGAGGCTGGCGCCAGCCTCACTGATCAAGTTCAGCCGGCGAGAACTAGCTGCCAGCGACAATAGAGTAAAGGTGTATCGCTCCTGGGTCTATTTTAAATCTATTTTTCTCCCACATCAGGTAATCCAAAGCAGTTTGCGGTCCTCCGGAGTAAAAGTAGACCTCTTCTTAGGGAGGAAAGATTACATCATTCCGGCTGAACAGGTAGCACCAATTTTCGAACACCTGGAGAACGTCGCAACCCATATTCTGGATAAGCGACATCATCATATAACCGATGCTGCTTTGGAAGTCATTTCTCGGCCTGATTTTTAAGCTGGTTTCAGCTACTTTTGCGCTTTCATTTCAGCGACCTCATGATCTACTTCTTTCAAAAATCCGAAGCTTTAATATATGCTCTGCAGGCCACAGGCCAATTGGATTCGGAACAAATTGGCAGATTGCAATGGCTATTTTCCGGGGCCAAATTGCTGGAGAACCGGGAAGTATCTGGCCAGTTTGTTGGTCCTCGAAAGGAAATGGTCACGCCATGGAGCACTAACGCCGTGGAAATAGTCCAAAATGCAGGCATTGATTGTATCGAACGCATCGAACAGTTTTTCGACCTGGAAAGCGCTGGTGACTTGGACCCCATGCTTCAAAGACCCTATGATGGGTTAGATCAGTCCATATTCACAGTCGACAGGATACGTGAAGAGGTGGTATTCATCAAAGACATTGCAGCTTACAATGAGCAAGAGAGCCTGGCACTATCTGAGGAAGAGGTAGCTTTTCTTGAGGAAGTCGTCAAGGAAATTGGCCGTCCGCTTTCGGACTCGGAGGTATTCGGATTTTCTCAAATCAATTCCGAACACTGTCGACACAAAATCTTCAATGGAGAGTTTATTATCGATGGCGAAACCAAGGAATTTTCGCTGTTTCAATGGATCAAAAAAACGGCAAAAACCCATCCTAATTACATCGTTTCCGCATACAAGGACAATGTGGCCTTTGTTGCGGGGCCAGTTGTCGAGCAATTTGCTCCAGCCTCGCAGGACAAACCTGATTTCTTTGAAACAAAGGATTTTGAGTCTGTTATTTCTTTAAAGGCGGAGACGCACAATTTTCCAACTACGGTCGAGCCTTTCAATGGTGCCGCCACCGGATCCGGGGGCGAAATCCGGGACCGAATGGCAGGTGGACAAGGTAGTATTCCGCTAGCCGGAACAGCCGTTTATATGACCTCCTACCCGAGAACTTCAGAGAATCGTCAGTTCGAAAAGTACACGCAGGCCAGGCCGTGGTTATACCAAAACCCTAAGGATATACTCATAAAAGCTTCCAATGGCGCCAGCGACTTTGGGAACAAATTTGGGCAACCATTGATTGGCGGTAGTTTATTGACATTCGAGAATGAGAATTCAGGAGAAATCCTGGGTTATGACAAAGTGATCATGCTTGCCGGTGGAATTGGATTTGCCAAAAAAGCCGATTCTATTAAGAAACCTGTGTCGTCTGGAGAGAAAATAGTTGTCATGGGCGGAGATAACTACCGAATTGGCATGGGAGGAGGCGCGGTATCTTCAGTAAACACGGGTGAGTTCGAAAATGCCATTGAGTTGAATGCTGTGCAAAGATCTAATCCGGAAATGCAAAAACGTGTAGCTAATGCCGTGCGAGCCATGACCGAATTGGAACAGAATCCGATAATATCGATTCACGATCATGGCGCCGGAGGACACCTAAATTGTCTTTCAGAGTTGGTAGAGGAAACCGGTGGAAAAATAACAACAAGCGATCTTCCAGTCGGCGATGCCACTTTATCAGAGAAAGAAATACTAAGTAATGAGTCTCAAGAAAGAATGGGGCTTGTTATTCGCAAGGAAGATCTGGCGTACCTAAAAAATGTTGCGGAAAGGGAGCGTGCACCCCTGTACGTCGTAGGTGAAACCACCGCCGACAATACCTTGAAGTTTGAAGGCAAGCAGCAAGCTCCGTTTGACTTGAAGTTGAACCATCTATTTGGCTCTTCCCCAAAAACTATTCTCAAGGACACTACGTCACCAAGAACATTTGCCAATCCGCAAATCGACTCGACGGAAATAACCCCCGTGCTGGAACAGGTGCTACAACTTGAAGCGGTGGCGAGCAAGGATTGGCTCACCAATAAAGTGGACCGATGTGTTACCGGCAGGGTAGCCATTCAACAGACTATTGGCGAAATTCAACTTCCGCTGAATAATGTGGCGGTAATGGCCCTGGATTTTAAAAATGACAAAGGTATTGCTACGAGCATCGGCCACGCCCCCGTTCCGGCACTCCTCAACGCGGGAGCTGGATCACGCTTGTCCATCACAGAGGCGCTTACAAACCTGGTATTCGCACCTCTCACACACGGTTTGAAAGGTGTTTCTTTGAGTGCCAACTGGATGTGGCCAGCCAAAAACCCCGGCGAAAACGCCAGGCTGTACGAAGCGGTTCAGAATCTGGCCGAATTTGCAATTGCACTTGGGATAAATGTCCCAACGGGCAAGGACTCGCTATCCATGACCCAACGCTACCCTGATGGAAAAGAAGTGCAATCACCCGGTACAGTGATCATTAGTTCGGTCGCTGAAACTAACAACATCAGACAAGTCATTTCTCCTGCGCTGATCCCGGATTCCAACTCCAAACTCATCTATATACCCTTTTCGAACGGCTCCTTTGCTATTGGTGGCAGTTCATTGGCCCAGGTGTGTGGCCAATTGGGCAACGAGACCCCTGACACGGAACCTGCTACCGTAAAAAATGCCTTTGAGGGGGTCCAGAAACTAATTGCCGAGAATGTCGTGCTAGCGGGGCATGATGTATCGTCGGGAGGGCTGATCACCACGTTGCTTGAAATGAATTTTCCGAATACCAAGGGCGGTCTTCAAGTCGATATTTCAGGTCTTGGAGCGGGTATGGTGGAGGTTCTCTTTTCTGAGCAGCCAGCTGTGGTACTCCAGGTTTCAAAGGACGCGGACTTGAGCGCGCTAGGCAACTTGACGGCAGCGTACGTTGACCTGGGCCACTTGGTGGAGTCACGCTCCTTGACAATATTGGAAAAAGGCTCAACCGCGTTGGAATTGGACATTGACCAATTGAGAGACATTTGGATGAAAAGCTCGCACCAGATGGATCGATCACAGACCATTCCGGAACTAGCCGATTTGAGGTATAACAACTACAAAAAGCAGCCACTTAGCCATCATTTTCCTACTGGTTTCCTTGGTAGCTATGCGAGTCTAAATCTCGATCCTAACAGAAAAAACAAGTCAGGAGTCACGGCTGCAATAATCAGAGAAAAGGGTGTAAACAGTGACCGGGAAATGGCTTATGCGCTCTATCTGGCCGGGTTTGATGTTAAAGACGTTCACATGACGGACCTGATTAATGGTCGCGAAGACCTCAGCGATGTGCAAATGATCGTTTTCGTCGGTGGTTTTTCCAATTCCGATGTGCTCGGTTCGGGCAAAGGTTGGGCGGGTTCTTTTTTGTTCAACCCTCGGGCAAAAGCAGCGCTAGACAATTTTTACAGCCGGGAAGACACACTCAGTTTAGGGGTTTGTAATGGTTGCCAACTGATGATGGAGCTTGAACTGATCTACCCAGGCATGAAAAATCACCCGAAAATGCATCACAACCATACTGGAAAGTTTGAGTGCGCGTTTGTCGATGTAGAGATTCTTGCTAACAATACTGTGTTGTTTGGTAATATGGAAGGAAGTCGGCTTGGTATATGGCTTGCCCATGGGGAGGGTAGATTCATCTTTGATCAGACTGCTGAGGCTTACAACTTACCAGTGAAATATGCCTATGACCAACTTCCTGGCAATAGCAATGGCAGTGACTTAGCCGCGGCATCTTTGGCTTCGGCCGATGGACGCCATGTTGCTATAATGCCACACCTGGAAAGAACGCTTTTCCCCTGGAACTGGGCGCATTATAAAGACAAGACTGCCCATGACGTGAGCCCTTGGATGATCCCATTCGCCAATGCATTTAATTGGCTAAAACAATACGGCACCGCAGAGTAACTGGCTGACTTGATAGGCAGACCTTTAATCCGCTAAGATTTTTTTGATTTATTTTGAGGGTCAATCAACCCTAACTCAACGTAATGTCTTTGTCTCCTCTCAGGTTCGACAATTCCATTGACAGGGATTTCTCGCAGGTTCTCAAAACACGTGTTAACGTTCATTTCCGCGAAAACGAAATTTCGAAAAGCGGCAACGTTCGACTTTACATTAAAAGTATCACCCTCATAGCCTTGTTTTTCACGCCTTTGGTGCTGATGCTTTGCCAATGTATCGATTTTTTACCGCTGTATTTTCTACTTTGGATTATCATGGGGGTTGCCATGGCTGGAATTGGCATGTGCATCATGCACGATGCGATACATGGCGCTTTTTCAGAATCACCGGCAATCAATAAAATACTTGGGCTGACCCTTAACCTCATTGGCGGCAATGCATTTGTGTGGTACATGCAACACAACGTGCTACATCATACCTATCCAAACGTTCACGAGACCGACGATGATCTTGATATTCCAGTTGTTCTCAGAATGTCCCCACATCAGCCGCGATTTTGGTTCCACAAGTACCAGCACATCTACATATGGTTGTTGTACGCCTTTGCTACCCTTTTCTGGGTTACTAGCAAGGATTTTGTAATGCTCAAGAAACAAAACGATCGTGGGCTCCTAAAAGGAAAGAACGAGTTTTCCTGGCGCCTCCTGGATATCGTTTTCTGGAAAATTATCTATTTCGGCTACCTCCTCGTATTGCCCATCATATTGCTACCAATTCCAACCTGGATCGTGGTGTTGATGTTTGTAAGTATGCATCTAACGGGAGGAATACTGCTAAGCTTGATCTTCCAACCTGCCCACGTATTTCAGGGATCCGAATTTATGGAGCAAAACGAGGGTTCTGTGAATAAGAGTTGGTCACTCTACCAAATGGAGACCACCACCAACTTTGGTCTTAACAAGTTTCTCACCTGGCTTGCCGGGGGGCTCAATTATCAGATCGAACACCACCTCTTCCCACATATTAGTCACGTTCACTATCCCGCTATCGCTCCTATTGTCAAAGAAACAGCGGAAGAGTTTGGAATGCCCTATCACCAGCAGAAAACCTTGTGGGGTGCACTTTCTCTTCATGGGAGGGCCTTACGCAATTTGGGTTCAGGAAATCCGATAAAATCATGAGTTTCGTTAGCACGCCCCAGGAGAGGTTTAAGGACTTGACTGACTATCCATTTCAAGCCAACTACGTTTCCATTGACGGCATGAACATGCATTATGTGGATGAGGGCCAAGGCGACCCGGTATTGTTGCTTCACGGAGAACCTTCCTGGTCCTACCTCTACCGCCATATGATCCCATTGCTTGTTGAAAAGGGATTCAGAGCAATAGCCCCTGACCTGATTGGCTTCGGGAAAAGTGACAAGCCCACAGAGAAAACAGCTTATACCTACTCCAACCACCAGCGCTGGCTGACCGCTTTCGTGCAGGAACTGGATCTCAAGCATATTACCCTGTTTTGCCAGGACTGGGGAGGCCTGTTAGGCCTGAGAATACTCGCCACACATCCTGATTGGTTCAAAGCCTCGGTGGCTTCCAACACCTTCCTCCCAACAGGCAATGAGCCATTTCCGGAATCATTTTTCAGGTGGCGGGATTATGTGGCCAACTCCGAAAGCTTCGATATAGGGCAAGTGCTGCAAAAAGGAACATTTCGCGATCTACATACCGACGAAGTGAATGCATACAATGCACCTTTTCCCAGTGAAGACTACAAGGTAGGGTCCAGGCAATTTCCACAATTGGTACCCACAGAAGCAACCGATCCGGAAGGCGCAAAAAATCAAGAAATTTGGGCCAGACTTGCTAAGCTGGAAATACCATTTCTGACTGTCTTCGGAGAAGATGATCCCATCACACGAGGAGCTGAGAAGTTTTTTATAGGGTTAATACCCGGGGCAAAAAACCAAAAGCATCTCGTATTGAAACAGGCGGGACATTTCATCCAGGAGGACCAGCCAGAGGCGCTGGTAGACGCTATTACGCAGGTGTCAGGAGTAAAATAAAATATCTCGGAGACAACTTCTTGCCTATTTCTCTGGTAATTTGCGGCCAGAAGCTGTGGGAAATGGAAATCAGCATTTGGGATATTACGCTCATATTCGGTGCAATCCAGGGTTTCATCCTGGGTACGATCATTCTCTATAAGCAAACAAGAAGGTCCAAATCCAACCAACTGATGGCTGGGCTTTTTTACATTTTTGCTATGGCCAGCCTGGGGCTGATCGTGGAGCAATCATCACTCACTGAAACGTCCAGCTTCATTTACCATCTCCAGAAATACTTTCCTTTTTTCCACCTGGCGCTGGTAGGGCCTTTTATCTTCCTTTTCACGAAGTTAGAATTAGATGATACCTACAAGTTCAGTCGGAAAGAGACCAAGCACTTTTTACTCGGTCTTTGGGGATTGATTCCAAGCATTTTGGTGGTTGGTCAATCTATCCTGATCAGAACCACAGCCGTTGATCCCAGCACGTCGCTAATGATCGAGAAAGTCATTCTCGGATTGGAACGATATGGCGAAGTGTTCTTGTGGCTAGTAACTACGAGTTACCTCGTGACTGCTTTAGGCGTATATCACAGGCACAAAGGATCTCCCAGGTCGATCTGGATCCGCCAGTTTCTGAATATTTTCCTCGTCTTTCAGTTCGGTATTTGGTTGCCGATTCTTTTGATAAATGTTTCTCCCTTCCGAATGATCATTCGTGAATTGGGTCTTGAGTATTATTTCATTTATGGGCCGTTGGTGGCGCTTATCTATTGGATCGGGTTGAGATGGGCCATGGATGCTCCTTCCCTAACCTTCAAATCATCTACAAAAGAGCAATTAGAAAAGACTTTCCCGCCTGAGCTTATTGAAAAGTGTATCAAGGAATTGAAGGAAACGATGGAAAGAAATGAACTGTACCTGGATCCCACAATCAACACGCGGCAATTGGCTGCCGTGATGGGTACTAAAGAAAAAACCATCACCTACATACTCAATCAGGAGATGGGCTTGAATTTTGATGAATTCGTCAATCGTTATCGCATAGAGTACGCTGCCCGTGAAATGCTCGGCTTGGACCATGACCGGACCACAATCGAGAAGATCGCTAGGCTCTCCGGATTTCGGTCCGCCCGGGAGTTTCAACAGGTTTTTCAATCTTTCAAGGAAATCAGCCCGAAAGAATATATGAAAAGACATCAGGCAGAGGCGATTACGGACTAAAGTTGGGGTAATACCTGCTCAAAGGTCCATTGTATGCTCAGGATGTGTAATAGTTGATCAAAGCCGATCAGGGGATAGTAGATACGTGGTTTACGCTGATACCGGCTAATTAGCTTGGACGTCCAGAAATCCACAAGACCATGCAAAAGGCCATTCAAGAGGGCAAATTTCAATGCCACTATTGAGGGGAACAGAAAAAGGCAAAAAACACAGAAAACGCCGGTGTAAGTCAATATGTGAAATCCAAGCCACTTTAAACTCCAACTTTTGTTGACAGCCATGTTCGATGACTGGAACAAAAAGTCACCAAACCAATGACCTATGAAAAGAATGCTTAACGTCACAGCGATGGAAGATATGTAATAAACGTATTTTATCCTAATGACCACAGGCAGGTCATACCACCCCGTTAATTCGTTCCCAATTCTTTATAAATTAGAACTAAAGCTCATGTATGAAAACATATGATCTGATAGTAATTGGTTCGGGACCGGCGGGCGAAAAGGCCGCGGCAAAGGCGGCTTATTTTGGCAAAAAGGTAGCTTTAATTGAAAAGGAAGAACGGTATGGTGGAGCAGGTGTACAGACAGGAACGCTGCCTTCCAAAACGCTGAAGGAGACGGCTCTATACCTTTCAGGCATCTATCAAAAGGGGGTTTTCGGAGTAGACAAGGACCTGGGTCGTGATGCCGGGGTACACGATTTTATGTTTCGAAAGAACCATGTGACCCAGGACATGCACAAAATCATCGGCAAGAATCTTGAGAAACATGGGATTGAGGTGTTTCGTGGAACAGCCAGTTTCGTTGATAGCCACACCATACACATCGACGGAGCTTTGGAGCAAACCATTTCTGCAGCGTATATCCTGGTTGCCACCGGCTCCTACCCTTATCAGCCTGACAACATTCCGTTTGACAACCACAGGGTCCTTGACTCGGATACGGTCTTAGATATCAAGAAATTTCCTGAATCGATTTGCGTGTTAGGCGCTGGGGTAATAGGCTGCGAATATGCCACCATTTTTAGCGCAATGGGGGTAAAAACCTTTGTTGTCAACGATCGGGATCAAATACTTGGGTTTCTGGACAAAGAGATTTCCCAAGCGCTGGTGATGGAGATGAAACGAAGTGGAATAGAGATTTTATTCAATAATTCAATTACTGGGTTCGAGGTACCCGAAAATCCTGATGAAAAGATCCATCTCCAATTGAAATCCGGGGAAACCCTCAACGTTGACATGTTTCTTTTCGCGGCTGGAAGAAGTGGCAACATCAAAGGACTGAATTGCGAAAAAGCAGGCGTCGAGACAGGGAAAAGGGAGACCATCGTGGTTGACGACCAGTTCCGCACCAACATTCCGCACATTTTTGCGGTCGGAGACGTAATTGGTTTCCCGGCACTGGCAAGTACCAGTATGGAGCAAGGTAGAGTAGCAGTCACGCACATGTTTGATACCCAAGATCTTCATTCGCTGGCAGACACTTTCCCCTATGGGATTTATACGGTACCTGAAGTTTCCATGATCGGATTGACCGAGGAAGAAGCAACGAATCAGGGTATCCCCTATGGGATTGGACATAGCTATTACCGGGATGTTGCAAGGGGTCGGATCATGGGTTATGAAGATAACGGGTTTCTAAAACTGGTCTTCAACTCGGACACAAAGGAAATAATTGGCGTGCACATCATGGGCAACATTGCTACGGAGCTGATCCATTATGGCATGTCCCTGGTGAGGAATCAAAAGACTCTCGATTATGTCATAGGCACAGTCTTCAACTACCCTACTTTACATGACCTTTACAAATATGCCAGCTATGACGGTTTGGGTAATCTCTCGGGTAGAAAAATAAAAAAGGCCGGGGAACATCTATAGCTCCACTTGGGTTGCATGCCTGTTAACCATAACTTGCGACCCAATCTCAGCACCCATTGAGCGCAAATCCTCTTGTATCAATTGTCATGGCGGCCAAGGACACGGCACCATTCATCGCAGATTGCCTTGAGTCAATCATCAATCAGACTTACAAAAACTGGGAGCTCATTGCGGTAAATGATCATTCTTCAGATGAAACTCCGGCTATCCTTGAAAGCTATGCCGCCAGGGATCGACGAATTCGGGTTTTCAATTCTGACGAACACCGGCTGATCCCAACACTCAAACACGGCTACAAAATGGTTCGGGGCGAGTTGATCAATCGCATGGATTCGGATGATAAAATGCCAGCCGATAAGTTGGAGGTACTGGTGTCAGAATGGAAGAAATATGGAAAAGGTCACGTAATCGCCGGAGGTACAACGCATTTCGTTGATGTGGGAGAAGTGGGTGCTGGTTTTAAACGGTACGATGAATGGCTCAATGATGTCGCAAAAAACAGCAAGCACTATCGGGAGATTTATAAGGAATGCGTCATACCCTCCCACTGTTGGATCATTCATCGCGAAGATTTTGACAAGGTAGGAGCCTTTGACCCTGTGATCTATCCAGAGGATTACGACCTCACTTTTCGCTTTTACAGGCAGCAATTGAAAATCATTGGCATAGACAAGATATTGCACCTTTGGCGTGATCGTTCCAATAGAATATCCCGGACCTGGGAGGAATACAAAGACAACCGATATTTTGACCTCAAAGTGAAATATTTCTACGAGTTGGACCGAACTCCGGAAAGACCCCTTGTGCTCTGGGGCGCAGGCAAAAACGGTAAAGACCTGGCTAAGCTTCTTCTCCACAGGGAATCCGATTTTCACTGGGTTTGCGACACTTCCTCCAAGGTAGGAAAAGACATTTATGGAATTAAAATGCAACATATAAACGAGCTAGTGGGTATTCAAAACCCCCAAATTTTAATTGCCGTGAGCGCCCGGGAGGCCCGACCCACTATTGAATTAGAATTAAAGAAAATCGGAAAGATCCCGGTGAAAGATTATTGGTTTTTTCTATGAGTGAGCGATCTATGCACAAAAACGTGTGGGTTTTGACAATCGCTCAAGCCTTGGTGATGACAGTCAATTCTGTCATTGTCTTCGCTGGCGGACTGGTTGGAGCCACCCTTACACCCCATGAGCAGTGGGCTACCATCCCCGTCGCAGCAACGGTCGTGGGTACCGCATTGTCAACATTACCCTTAGGCCGACTCATGAAGAAGTTTGGTCGTAAAAAGACCTTCCAGGGTGTCTTAGTATTATCAGTAGTCATTGCGTTACTTGCCTGTGCAAGTATCAAGCTGCAATCATTCTATCTTTTTTGCTTAAGCACCTTTTTATTCGGAATGACCAGCGCCACTGTCATGCAATTTCGTTTTGCAGCCATGGAAAGCGTGAATTCAACACAAATCCCCCGAGCAGCTTCAACGGTATTACTTGGTGGAATCGCCGCCGCCTTTATCGGACCCGAAGCAGCACTTCTCGGTAAAAACCTCTTCCCCACACCTTATGTTGGATCATTTGCATTGCTGAGCGTTTTATTCCTTCTTGGGCTCTTAGCAATTCAGTTTTATCAAACTCCCGACCAGGCAGTTGAAACCATTGAAAGAGAAGCTGGTACAGTCAGGGATTTCCTGAAACGACCATTGTTTCGAATGGCTGTGCTCAGTGCTGTTGTGGGCTATGCTATAATGACCTTTATAATGACAGCCACGCCCATGAGTATGCATGTCATGGATGGGCACTCCCTGGCCCATACCAAATGGGTCATCCAAAATCACATCATCGCCATGTTTCTTCCATCACTCATTACACCGAAACTCCTTAGGGTTTTCGGCATGAAAAAGACCATGATCGTGGGACTTTTTTGCTACGTGATGTGCATTATCATTGCTTACGCGGGACATAGTATTCCAAATTACTGGGTGTCCCTGGTACTCCTTGGCCTTGGATGGAATCTTCTTTTCATTGCAGGTACTGCCTTGCTACCACAATCACACCAGCCTGAGGAAAAATTCAAAGTTCAAACACTTAATGACTTCTTGGTCTTTGGCGCCCAGGCAATTGCTTCATTGTCAGCTGGCTGGTTCATCTTTACGCTAGGTTGGGAGCTATTGCTATTCGCAACCGTGCCGATCATTGTCTTGCATCTCCAAACCCTACTACGATGGCGAACAAATCAATCAGCATAGTAGGATGTGGCTGGTTGGGGTTGCCTCTGGCTACTTACCTTGCCAAGAACGGTTGGCGAGTGAATGGTAGCACCACCACCGAGGACAAGCTTCCGACACTCAGTGACCGGGGCATTCAGCCATTTTTACTTTCGGCTTCCAACCAATTTGACGATATCGAAGCCCTTTTTGACGTTGACGTACTATTTCTGAACATCCCGCCAAGAAATGACCGAACCAATCACCTGGAGCAAATGCAGGCGCTGCAACAGCAGGCTAAGGGCGGCGCTATCAAATGGGTAATATTGGTTAGCAGCACAGGCATTTATCCAAATGCAAATCGGGAGGTATCGGAAACCGACGCTGATCCCAATGCCAAATCCAGAGGTGGAGTAAACTTCTGGGAGGTAGAACAAATTTGGCGGCAACACCCATCGTGGCAGAGCACCATTCTACGTTTTGGAGGCTTGTATGGTCCAGGTAGAGACCCAAACCGGTTCTTGCAGGACAAAACGGCAATTCCTGGGGGATTAAATCCAGTGAATATGATTCACCTGGAAGATTGCATTGGTGTGGTAGCATCATTGCTCAGAAACGGACCCATTGACGATACGTACAATGTCTGTTCCCCGAAGAAACTCACCAGAAAAGCATTCTACGAGCGCGCTGCACAATCACGGCATTTGCCCCCACCCTCCTTCATCGAAAATAAAACCAACTGGAAACTGGTCAGCGTGAGCAAGCTCCTCACCGCAAGTGGCTACGAGTTTCAACATTGATCCAAATTCTCTAATTTTCTGGATAGTCCTCATTGCCATTTTTATGACCAAAGTCCACCAACTACTCCTTCTGGTTATTTTGCTGGTCAGCTGTCAGGAACGCAACACCCCTGTTGACCTGAATGACCTACTGGCCGACACCCCAGGAAAACAAAGCACTGCAGAATACCTCAACAGCCCCTATGTTACGGCGGGCGACAAGTGCTACCTGGTGGGTCATCAAAACGGCACATTCCCACCCCATGGCTGGCACGTGGCAGGCGAGATGGGTGGCCTTTGGGATCACCCCATCAAACTACTCGATGGTTTTCAAATCTCAGTAGAAAGCAATGACATGGTATGGAAACTGACAGATGCAACAACCTTCTTCAACCATGCTGCCGGAAATCGACTTATTTTCGAGCATGCCACACTAGGTCTAGGCGCCCAACTCCTCCAATTTATCCCTGATGGCAACGAAGGCCTCATCCTGGAACTTAGCGTGACTAACCAATCAAATGCTGATTTTAAGGGAGAAATAGAGCTTCAGGCTTTCGTGGACCTGATGCCAGTATGGCTATCCGAACGACTGGGGATTGAAAATGGCGAAGATCTAGTAAGCTGGGACCCGGATGGCTTTTTTGTTGCAAAAGATCAAAACAACCCGTGGTTTGTACTAATTGGTAGCGACCAGGAAAATATAAGTCCATTAAGTTCAATGGAAGGACCCATCGCCACCCTTCGACAGTCCTGTTCGCTTGAACCTGGCAAAAGCACCATCGCCAGGTACTATATCGCTGGATCCTACCGCTCAAAAGCCCAGGCGTTGGCAACTTATCAAAAGCTCCGTGAAAACCCCGTCAACCAGCTACAGCGCAAAATACAACGACTTGAAAACGTAGTAAATACCGCAAAAGTCGACCTTCCCGACAAAGTTTTGCAGGATATGTATGACTGGACTAAAATCAATACAGATTGGCTGATCCGGGAGGTTGACACCATCGGCCGAGGATTGTCAGCGGGTATGGCTGATTATCCCTGGTGGTTTGGTGCTGACAACTGCTATTCACTGCAGGGCCTCTTGTCTACGGGACGCCACGACGAGGTATTTTCAACCGTTGCACTTTTAGCAAAACTCTCAAATCAATCAGAAGGCCCCTATGGGCAAATCATTCATGAAGCATCCACCAATGGTGTGGTGTTTAACCCTGGCAACCTGAATGAGACCCCTCACTTTGTTTATTTACTGTGGGAGATTTACAAATGGACAGGGGATCTCGAATTTCTCAAAACCTACTATCCACTTGCCCAGGCAGGCATGGACTGGATCCTGGCGCAAGACCATGATGGCAATCTTTATGCCGATGGACCAGGTATGATGGAAATTCCAGGGCTTCACACAGAAATGGTCGACGTGGTGGTGTACACTCAGATGGGCGCTTTGGCACTTAGCCGCATGGCGCAAGAACTCGAAGAATCTTCTGTAGCAAGTAAATACGGTAAAATAGCAGAGGACTTGAGGGAAAGAATCAACACTGAATGGTGGGCACCAGATGCTGGCTCCTTTGCTGACTTCCGGGCCGACAAACATAAAACCCTGGAATTGATAGATGCGGCGATAGTCCGATCGGATACGATCAATAAGCCTTGGGCGGTAGAAGAACTTCGTGACACACGAGCAAAAGTTGCAAGTCAAAATGCGGGTGTCCGGAGCCAGGTTGTTTATCACAATTGGGTAGTCAACACGCCCATGGAGATGGGGCTGGCTGACAGGGACAAGGCCATCGAAGCACTAGCCACCGCCAGAGCCTACAGAAGTACCTACGGCAGCTACGTGACTGGTCTTGACCGAGATGAGTCCAAAGGCGAATCAACCAAGTGGGAAGTATTCAGTTACGTTGGTGCTGTTATGACCTTGCCGACAGGGGTGCAAGCAATCGCCGAGAATAACTACGGCAATCCCGACGAGGCCTATGAGTACCTAAAAAGGCTTACAAACTCATTCAGCTATGCCTTGCCAGGAAGCACGTACGAGGTGAGTCCTGATTACGGCATGATGGCGCAAGCATGGAATATCTACGCACTGGCGGTTCCTATTGTGAATCAGTTTTTCGGATTCAGCCCTCAAGCACACCGAGAAACGCTCTTCCTAACGCCAAATATGCCTTCGTCCTGGAGCAATGCCAGTATCTCGGACGTCTTAGCTGGAAACAATCGTTTCTCGCTAAGCAAAGAAACAGCCAACGGCAAAACCACCTACCGCATTACCCAAACAGGAAACTGGAAAATCAATTTCCTGGTGCCAGGAACCCAGGACACAATCACCTTTGACGGTAAAGAGCAGGTCATTACTAGGAACTGACCGAGAGTTCTTTCTCGAGCTTGTCGATAGTCTGCTCAATTCTTTCGACCATAAGCTCGTATTCGGCGTAACCATTGGCAATAAGGTAAAGCTGTTGCCCTTGGCGCAAAACCAATGTTGGGTAGCCCGAGATCCCCCACTCTCGGTTCATGACAAATTCCTCATGAGTAGCTCTGCCCACCTCTGCTGACAAGAAATACCTCTTGAAATGGTCAAAGTCAATGCTAAATTTTTCGCAAATTGATTGATAGAAGTCCACCTCGCCGGGATCTTCATTGTCCACGTAGAACTTGCGCTGCACTTCCTCAAAGAACGCACTCACACCTCGTGTATCCAGGAAGTGCTTGGAAGTGACTACAGCTCTGCAAGCGGGCTCAGTGTCATAGTTGAAGGAGCTTCTTGAGAACAAATCATAGCCGAAGGGTTGTCCGGACCGTGACGTAACCTGTTCCCAGTGATGCCTGAGGAAGTTTTTCATCTCCTCATTCCAGGGATCACCACCACCAGGTCGTAACCCTCCGAGGATTATGTTGTATCCAATACCTTGCTCCATCAAGAAGTCTTGCAGCTGATTGAGGTGCCTGGAAATTCCCCAACACCAGGAACACATTGGATCTCCAATATAAATTACCTCATACTTATTTTCCGCTTGCCGCTCTTTCGCTTGGTCTCCGGCTAATGGTGCCGGCTGGCATACGCCATTTTCATCACAATTTTCCATCGAGACTTCTTATATACATGTACTCGCTTACACGGCAAGATCGTGGCGCGAAATGAAGAATCCTCAAGGAAAGATCAGAAAGACGCGCAGATGACACTATTTTTACCATATTCAATTTAAGATATTCCTTCTCTGGTTTTAATTCCTCAATTCCATTTTAGATCTATCCTGAATTAGAAGGAGCCCTTGAAGTCGCGGCACTTTAGGCTCACATTAGATACTAAAAGGAATCCATGATCCACTACAAGTTCGCCAAGGACCTAGACAGGCATTTCTCTGATACGCTTAAGATCAGAGTAGCCAATTACTTTACCGACAATGGAATTGATCGTAACGCCAATAGCGACATGGTCATCAAAAGTATTGTCGCTATCGGATTTTACCTCTTCACGTATCTGGTGATGGTATTTTCTGGAATTTCATCCGTCCCAATACTATTTGGCCTTTGGGCGCTCTTAGGTGTAGGTCAGGCCTTTATAGGGACTGCGGTCATGCACGATGTGCTACACGGCAGCTATTCGAAAGACAAAAGAATCAACAGGATCATGACGTTCGCGCCAATCATTATTGGCGTAGAGCCGCTGACTTGGAAGATCCAGCACAATGTGCTCCACCATACCTACACAAACATTGAAGAGGCAGACGAGGACATAGCACCGAGATATGTGCTTAGGTTCACACCCAACCAACCCAAACGCTGGTTCCATCGCTTTCAACACATTTATGTGGTGTTTTTCTACAGCATTCCCATCATCATCTGGGCAACAGCAAAGGATTTTATCAAAATTTTCAAATATCGGAAACTAGGACTTATCCAACCAGGAAGGGCGTTAGCAAATGCTTTCATCGGCGTTGTTTTTAGAAAATCTATTTTCTACTTCATTTTTCTGGCTGTACCCATGTGGGCATTGCCTGTGTCGGCAGGAATGGTCATAGGCATGTTCATCACTATGTTGGTAGTCACAGGATTGGTGCTTAGTCTGGTCTTTCAAACCGCACATCTAGTACCAGACCTAAGTTTTGTTGAACAGGAAGAGGAATATATACGCCAAAATTGGTCCACCCATCAGTTACTTACAACAACAAACTACGCCACAGGAAACAAATTCCTTACCTGGTTTTTTGGTTCGTTGAATTTCCAGGTGGAACATCATCTATTCCCGAATATCTGCCACGTCCATTATCCGCAACTAGCAAAAATTGTGAAAGCCACCGCCTTGGAATTTGGACTCCCCTATCATGAACAAAAGACATTCGGGTCCGCCATCGCTCAACACTTCAAGATGTTGTATGCTTTAGGAAGATAATGCTCACTCAAAAAACAGGGTTTATCTATTTTTGGCGATCAATTAACAATATCAACAATGGCTTACAACTTACTCAAAGGAAAACGAGGAATCATTTCAGGTGCGCTGGACGAAAATTCAATCGCATGGAAAGTAGCGGAAAAAGCACATGAAGAAGGAGCAAAATTCACCCTAACCAACGCTCCAATTGCCATGAGAATGGGTGCCATAAACAACCTGGCTGAAAAGTGTGAGACGGAAGTGATCCCTGCTGATGCCACTTCTCTTGAAGATATTGAAAACCTATACACACGCACCACAGAGGTTCTGGGAGGAAAAATTGACTTCATTCTGCACGCGATAGGTATGAGCCCCAACGTACGCAAGAAAAAAGCTTATGGCGACTTGAACTATGATTGGTATCTCAAGACGCTCGATGTATCCGCTATTTCATTCCATAAAATGATGCAGGTGGCAGAAAAAATGGATGTGATCAATGAGTGGGGGTCTGTATTGGGACTTTCCTATATCGCCGCTCAAAGGACCTTTCCTGACTACTCTGACATGGCGCAGGCGAAGGCCATGCTCGAATCTATCGCCAGGAGCTACGGGTATCGCTTCGCGAAAAGCAAAAAGGTTCGGGTTAATACTATTTCGCAATCTCCTACAATGACCACTGCTGGAAAAGGGGTCCCAGGATTTGATGTCTTCTTCGACTATGCCGATAAGATGTCGCCGCTGGGTAACGCCGACGCTGACAGTTGCGCCGACTACTGTATCATGATGTTTTCGGACATGACCAGAATGGTGACCATGCAAAATTTGATGCACGATGGAGGCTTCTCAACATCCGGGATCACCGAAGAAATAGTAGAGGAACTGTCGAAATAGCGGTCTATGCTGATCTTCCCCAATGCGAAGATTAACCTCGGGCTTCATATTTTATCCAGAAGAAGTGATGGCTTTCACAACCTGGAATCGTGCCTCTACCCGATACCCTGGCACGATGCACTGGAAGCCATTCCTTCTGAAGATTTTCAATTTACGCAGACGGGCCTTTCCGTCCCTGGTGATCCGCTGGATAACCTTTGTGTCAAAGCCTACCACCTGTTAGTCGAAGAATACGAAATCCCAGCGGCGCAGCTGCACTTACATAAAATGATCCCAATGGGTGCTGGGCTTGGAGGTGGCTCTGCAGATGGCGCGTTTACACTGAAGCTACTGAACAACTTATTTGAAATTGGATTGAGCATTTCGGAGTTGGAAGCGTTGGCCGCCCAACTCGGCAGCGATTGCCCTTTTTTTATCAAAAACACGCCTGCATTCGCCACCGGAACAGGCACAAAGTTGGAGCCAATCGGAGTGGATCTTTCCGAATTTTATTTAGGAGTTATTTGTCCACAGGTCCACGTGAAAACAGCTGAAGCATATGGATCCATTATACCCCATATTCCGACAAATCGACTGGAGGATACATTGAACAAACCCATTGAAAGCTGGCAAGAGGAGCTGATCAACGATTTCGAGGAGCCAGTTGCCCGGAAGTATCAGGAAATTGGTAAGGCACTGCGGTTCATCAGGTCGAAAAACCCGATCTATGCCGCCATGAGCGGGTCAGGTTCGTCCGTCTTCGGAATTTTTGATACCCCCCCCGACGCCAAAGAATTCAATTTGATTGAACAACTGGTATTACCTTGAATCAACTAGCTTCGGCGAAGGCTGATGCCTTGAGCTGATCCATGTCCCTAATCAAAATTCGTCGACGGTCAAATGTGATGATATTCTCATCTCTCAATTCATTGAAAACGGTCGTCACGGTCTGTCTGGATGTGCCGGTCAACCGTGAGATATCCTTATGTGTATAGTGGTTTTTAATCATGATTTCGTAACCAATTTTCACTCCTTTTTCCTCCCCCATTTCCAGCAAAAACTCGACTACTCTAGTCCTCGAATCCTTAAAAACCATAGATTCTACTCTCCGCTCAATTTTCCGCAACTTCCACCCAATCATTTTGATTATGGCAAAGTTGACTTCCTGATTGTCTTTCATCAATAGTCGCAGGTCCTGAACCCGCATTGGGCATATTACTGTTTCCTTGTCAAGTGCCCTGGCAAATTCCTTCGTCTGATTTTCGCCGGCAATACCTAACTCACCGAATAACTCTCCCCGCCCTAATATGGCTTTGACTACTTCTTCTCCGCCCTCCGTGTGTTTGCCAATCTTTACACGCCCGTCAGAAATAAGATAGACATATTTCGTTGGCTCATTTGGCATGAATATGTACTCCCCCTTCTGATATTTCCGAAAAGTGTGGGTTTCCTCCATCCCTGGAATTTTGTGGGGACAAAAAATATTATAGAGATCCACGTTCTCGAAAAACCACCAATTACTCTCTTCCAAACCCTCAAATATTTGTTAGACTAAAAATAAAAAAGGAATTGCGAAATGTAGCGAAACTGACAATTGAAAATTACCCCATTCGCCCGGCTCTTTTCACACCAGATAAGATGACAAGGGCCGCTATCATCATCATCAGATGAGCGACATCATGGTAATTGAAATAGACTGGATGGAACGAAACCTTGAGAAGTCGCGCCACTGCCGTAAGTGCGCTGATAATGAATCCAAGTAATATCAGTTCACTCCCCAGAAGTAGTTTGGAGAAATAGCCGTAAGTGTGGACTGACAGGACTACCAGTAACGAAATAACCGTAACGACCAGTACCACCTCGAAGGTCTGAAATGTCCATAAACCAATCAAAAAGGACACAAACTCGATTTTTGAGGCCAATATAAAGGGCCCGGTATTCTTCTTGGTGACCTGCTCGATCGAGGCAACTTGTGCAAAATAAGCTGCCAAACCACTAAAGACCCAACCAATCAACCTCAACCAGTGAATGCTATAGTCGGAAAGTAGATGTGTGAAAAAGCCTATGAAAGTAGCTAAGCCAAGTGCGATGAAAAAGTAAAGCCAGGAGCGATGACCAGGGTAGGCCATTATGCTGCGAGCCTTCACATAGGCAAAAAAGCAAATACCAGCCAAGATGAAGTTGGTCACGGCTGTTACCGGCTCTGAAAACACTATACCAAACCACTCAAAATGCATAGAACTACTGGCGAAAATGAGGTCGCAAGATAGTGTCAGAAGGCCAAACACAACCTATCTCATCAAATCTACCTCCAGCGCTTTTCTTTTCATTCGCTTGTTGATTGGTGGATAAATCAACACAGAGAGTAAAATAAGTGCTCCCCCGACGTAAAAACCGGAACTCATTTTTTCACTTTCTCCGAAAATGACCAGTGCCAGTGCGATGCCGTATATAGGCTCCAAATTGATGCTTAGGTTCACGGCAAACGCCGAGAGTCGACGCATGATTTCTACACTTGCAGAAAAAGCGTAGACCGTACAAACCCACGAAAGTAATATGAGATAAATCCATTCCCGTCCCTGTGGAACGAGGGTCAGTTCTACGTCGCCAACGATATTGTAAACTGGCAGGAACAGCCCTATAGCCATCATACTCACGGTCATCTCATAAAAAGTGATGGTAATTGGGTCCTGTCTTTTAGTTACACCACCATTGATGACCGAAAATAGGGCCGCCAACATAGCCGAAAATACTGCCACCAGAAAGGCGAAGCCATGATCTAACTCACTCTTAAAAATCCAGACCATACCACAGAAGCCAATGAGGCTGATGATGAGCTCATACCCACGAATTCTATTCTTGTTTAATAGAGGCTCGAAAATGCCTGTCCAGATGGACATGGTGGCCATTCCCGCGAGGGAAACTGATACATTGGCCAATCGCGCGCTTAAAAAAAAAGTGATCCAGTGAAGAGCAATTAGTAACCCTGCGATGATGATACTTCTTAAGTCCCGACGATTGCCTATGATGTAAGGTTTACCTGTTATTCTTACTAACACTAAAAGCGCAATCGCCGCAAGCAGCGTCCGGTAGAAGACCAGTTCGACCGGCTGTAGTGTGATTAGTTTGCCCAGGATCGCCGTAAACCCCCAAACCAGCACGATAAAGTGCAAGTGCAAATAATCCCTGGTTCCCTGTGTCATCGGGGTACCGTATTGTATAACAGCACGCCAACAGCCGAAAAGGCAAGGTTGGGTATCCAAACTGCGAAGACCGGATTCATCGTATTGGCCTCAGCTATAGCACGGGAAAGAATAAACATAATGATGAATATGAAGGCTATCAAAAAACCTAGGGCAATCTGAAATCCCGTGCCTCTGCGAGATTTTCTGGCAGAAACTATCAAACCAATGAACATTAGAATAATAGCACCAAACGGTTGCATATAACGGATATACTTCTCGATCTGGTAAATTTGCACATCGTCCGCTCCTCTGGACTCTTGAAGCGCAATGTAATCGTTCAACTCTCCCATGGTGAGGGTCTCCCACAATCGCTCCTTACTGTCAAAATCGCTTGGGTACAGGTTCAGCAACGTGTCTAGCTGACGGCCATTTTCTAGCGTCTCATATCCATCATGCAGTGTTCTCTTCTGCCATTGTAGCAATTTCCATTTTGATGTAGCGGTATCCCACTCAATTCGTGAAGCGCTTATTTTTTCCTTCAATTTCAGGTCCTCTATCCTTTCCAGGGTCACCTTATATCCCATGTCGCTCCGGTTATTATAGCGATCCATGTAGATATAATCGTTTTGCCCAATCTTGAAGTGAATATTTCTATCACTGAAATAGAATGGTTTGCCCAAATAAGCGATTTCGAAGTTGATCCTGAATTTGTTTGTGTCCGGTATGATATAACTATTGAGAATGAAACTAGCCACCGCGATCAGAATGGCACCAATGAAATAAGGTACCATGAGCCTACGAAAGCTCACTCCACTTGCCAGAATGGCAATTATCTCCGTTTTAGAGGCAAGTTTTGCGGTGACGAACACCGATGCTATAAAGACGGTAATCGGTGTGATAAGACTCGCAATGAAAGGGATGAACGTGAGATAGTACAATCCGATCATCTCAGCAGAGACCTTGTATTTTATAAAGTCATCATTTTTTTCAGTAAAATCAATGATACAAATGATGGCCAATAGCCCTGCTACAACAAAGACGAATGTGCCCAGGAATTTTTTGAGTATGTACCAGTCTAATTTCTTCATTACAATCGACGCGAGACCTTTTCAACCATCACGTTCTTCCATGAAGCAAACGTACCTTCTAAAATTTTGGTGCGAGCAGCTTGCGCCAACCACAGGTAAAATGACAGGTTTTGAACACTGGCAATTTGAGCACCTAACATCTCATTGCTGGTGATCAGGTGCCTTAAATAGGCTTTTGAATAGAAATTACTAACATATCCGTCCAGGTTTGGATCAAGGGGTGCAAAGTCTTTTTTCCACTTTTGATTGCGAATATTAATGATCCCTTCGGTGGTGAAAAGCATCCCATTGCGCGCATTACGCGTGGGCATGACGCAATCAAACATATCCACCCCCAGTGCAATGCACTCCAGTATGTTGGCGGGCGTGCCTACCCCCATAAGATATCTTGGCTTGTCTGCTGGTAATATGCTGCAGACGAGATCCGTCATGGCATACATGTCTTCGTGGGGTTCTCCGACCGACAATCCCCCAATGGCATTCCCTTCTCTGGCTGTTTCTGCTATAAAATTGGCAGACTGCTCTCGCAAGTCAGGATAAACACTTCCCTGAACAATAGGGAAGAGTGTTTGATCGTACCCGTATAACCCTTCCGTTTTGTCAAACTGATCGATACACCTCTTCAGCCATCGATGCGTCATGTGCATAGACCTGTCAGCATAGTCCTTTTCACAAGGATAGGGCGTACATTCATCAAAGGCCATAATGATATCGGCCCCAATCTGTCGCTGGATATCCATCACTGCCTCGGGCGAAAACATATGCCTGGAGCCGTCGATGTGGCTTTGAAATATCACCCCTTCTTCGGCAATCTTCCGGTTATCTCCAAGAGAATACACCTGGTAACCACCACTGTCTGTGAGTATAGGTCGATCCCAGCCGTTGAACCCATGCAACCCTCCCGCCTCAGAGATAATCTCCAAGCCTGGCCGCAGGTATAGGTGATAGGTATTACCCAGTATGATTTGTGCGTTGATATCCTCTTTCAACTCTCGCTGATGGACTGCCTTGACAGTAGCAGCTGTACCCACTGGCATAAAAATGGGTGTTTGTATATCCCCATGATCGGTGGTAATAGTGCCTGCTCTGGCACTACTTTTTTCGTCGGATTTTTGAAGTTCGAAGTTCAAGGGCTTGATCTATAAATTCACAGCGCACAAAAATAGTTGAGGCAGGTCGTTTCCCTTCTGCCATCTCCTATATTTGCCGCCCATGTTGCAGCCGCTCGACCTTTTATTTGTTTTTTTCGCCACGTGCGCGGGCCTGCACTTGGGTCCTGTTTTGGTGAAAGCACTGATACTCATTCTCCATAAGGTCAAGTCAGCCACGCAAGGACCCCAACCTGTTTCCATAATTGTTTGTGCCAGGAACGAGGAAAAAAACCTTCGGGAACTGGTACCTCGCCTACTGGACCAGGATCATCCGGAATTTGAAGTAATAATCGTACTTGATAGATGCTTCGACCAGAGTCTCGATTTTCTAAAATCGCTGGAACCGCAACATCCCAACCTGCGAACACTGATTGTTGATTATGTCCCAGACCAGTTCCACCCAAAAAAATTTGGTCTGACCTTGGCCATCAAGGGAGCAAAATATGAATGGGTGCTATTAACCGATGCTGATTGTCGACCCGGAAGTAACCAATGGGCCAGTCACATGGCCAATCAATTTGAGAGTGGAGCCGATTTCGTATTGGGCTATTCCCCATATGAAAGAAAGGCAACCTTTCTGAATCACTTCATTCAGTACGAAACTTTTATCACCGGATTCGAATATTTGGCGTTTGCGCTTCTTAGAATGCCCTATATGGGTGTGGGACGCAATTTGGCCTACCGAAAGTCGTTATTTCTTAAAGCCAAGGGGTTCAACGCATTCCAAGGTGTTACCGGAGGAGACGATGACCTTTTTGTTCAACATCATGCCCGACCGACAAGAAGCAGAATCGCTTTGCAAGAAGAAGCCACCACACTTTCAAAACCTAAAACGAGCTGGAGAGCTTATTGGAAGCAAAAAAGACGTCATCTGTCTGTTGGAAAATTTTACCGAAAGTCAGTCATTTTGCGGCATATCTGGAAATCTAACATCCATTTAGGCCTTTGGCTTTCTTTCATTACTTTAGCTATTCTGAACTTTAGCCCTGAAATTGTATGGCCTGTGATGCTGTCGATATTCGCAATGAAAGGACTTTTGTTCTGGTGGTCAGCTCAAAAAATGGGACAAGGATATCAATATTGGATAACTCCGATTCTGGACTTCACGTATGCTTTCTTTATCCCTGTGACGGGCATCATAGCTTTTTTTAGAAAGAATATTCCATGGAGGTAAATCGGCAATTTTCAGACAAAGCACTAGAGGATTTCCAACTCATCGACGAAGCCACGATGAATGGAGACGAATCTGCCTTCGCCAAGCTGATGGATCGATATAAGAAACCAGTCTATCATATGATCCTTAAAATGGTGCGTAATGTCGATGACGCTGAGGACCTTACGATTGAAGCCTTCGCCAAAGCTTTCAAAAATTTAAAGCGGTTCAAAAAAGATTATACCTTCTCTACCTGGTTATTCCGCATCGCCACAAATAATGCTATCGACTTCATAAGAAAGAAGAAGCTGGAAACTTACAGTCTCAATACATCCTTCACCGACGATAGTGGGGATTCGGTAAATATTGATGTGGAGGATCGTAACCTAACACCCGACGAGGAAACTATCAAAACCCAGAAAATCGAACTGGTGAGGATGTTCGTGACAAAATTGCCCGCGAAATACCAACGACTGGTTAGGCTGCGATATTTTGACGAATTGTCTTACGAGGAAATCGCTCAGGAATTAGATGCGCCACTTGGCACAGTAAAAGCGCAGCTTCATCGTGCGCGCGAATTGATGTACGATCTGGTCAAGGACAAAAAGCCACATATTTAAGTGAGCGGTCGTCAATTCGAAATAATTTCTAAATATTTCCCAGACCTAACACTTGAACAGGAAAAGCAACTGCTAGCCCTGTCCGTCCTCTACAGCCACTGGAATGAACAAATTAATGTCATTTCAAGAAAAGATATTGACGAACTGTATATCCGCCACGTCTTGCACTCGCTTGCTATTGCCAAGTTCGTGACCTTCCAACCTGGATCGAAAATCCTGGACTTGGGAACAGGTGGAGGGTTTCCAGGGATTCCACTGGCCATTCTGTTTCCTGAGAGCGAGTTTTTCCTGACTGATTCTATTAGCAAAAAAAATCAAAGTAGTTTCAGAAGTCGCCAAGAGTATCGACCTACTCAATGTGCGCACAGCGGCAGTTAGAACTGAAACTGTCACAGAGCAATTCGATTTTGTCGTCACCCGGGCTGTGGCACGTGCCGCCAAACTTAGAAACTGGTGCCGCGGGAAATTTCTAAAAACAAAGTCAACACCCAATCAAAAATGGCATCATCGCACTGAAAGGTGGAGATCTTTCTGAAGAGTTGGTAGAAATGAAAAGACCCTATATCGAAGTAGCTATTCAAGACTACTTTAACGAGCCCTTTTTTTGAAACTAAAAAAATCATATACATTTCAGCCTCCTGAGAAATCCTGACCATGTGTACATATAAAAAAGGAGGTCAAACTTCCGTCCAGGGATCACCTCGATTCGGACAGGTGATGTCGGCTCTTTTGGCCCTCGTATTGCTACTACGAATAAACAGCACCGCGCAAATCCCCGATAATACAGGACAGCCTAATCACAGAACATTTTGGGACTGCAGTTAGTCACCCATACATTTGGTTGGAGAACAACTCTGCAAGAACTCAAAACTGGCTGAAGAAGCAGGAAGCGAAGAAAGCAAGTGTCCTTCAAACCCAGCGATTTCCGGGTTTTTGATCATACTTTCCAATATGATCTCGATGATGCTCCTTCCAAGAATAAAGCGCATAATGTAACAGTAGACAGGAAGCCAAGCATACCCCCGGTTTTAAGAGTGGCCTCGAGGTTCCGTGACTATGAAAAGAAAACATTGATCAGAGCCAAGGACCTGAAGGTGAATGAGTTTGACTTTCCAGACATTGTAGACCATTGGGTATCAGAAAAGCGAAACATACTCATAGCCGCCATCTCCCATTCAGGCCGTGACTGGCCTGGAATATTTGGTTTATGACCTGACTAGCCTGGAATTAGAATATAAACTAACTGGGATCATCAGCCCGTGGTTGCTCCTGACAGATAATGGCTTCTACTATGAAAGGTTCGACGACCCGAAACAAGGCCTGTATTCACTTCGAAAAAACCAACGAATTGTCCATCACGTTTTTGGTACAGACCCTTCAAAAGACCGGCTAGTTTTTTACAATCAGGACCGCTCGTCGGTACGGTCATTTTACACTATCAGGCCCAGAGGTTCCAAATGGATTTACGTTTTTCACCCCTATCGCTCCAAGTCAGGATGGCGAGAGGCCATCAGTCTGATCGACTTGAGTACCAAGGCCGCATTACCAAGGCCATTTGTCCTTTATGAGTCTCAAGTTCGATTCGATTTCCAACTTGTACTTGAAAAAGGCAACGAGGCCTATTTCAGGACCAATATGCTGAAGCCCAATTACGAACTATTGAAGTTCAACCTTGAGGAGGTCAATGCATTCGAAGTAGTAATGCCTGAATTTCAGGAGGTACTCGTAGACGCGGCTTACCTCGGCAATGGTCACTTCGGTCTTAGCTACTTGAACGAAGGAGCCTATTCTGGCTTAGTCATCGACGAAACAGGAGCTTCCAAACTACGCATTCCTGTTGAAGGTGGGGCAGCGATCGATTTCTATAGAGGCGTAGGTAATAAGCCCTATTTCGACTTAAGGAGTTTTCACTTAAAATCTCAACAATTTGGACTGAATCTGGAGAAGGGAAAAATACACAATCCCAAATCGTCGGAAACCGAAAGTGGGATAAAGAATTTCAAGGTTGAAGACCGAACAATTCCAACGAAAGATGGTGAAGAGATACCCGTTAAAATCATCTACTATACCAATAAAGTAAAGAAAAACGGACAGAATCCAACCCTGATTTATGTCTACGGGGGTTATGGACAGATCGACCACCCCTCTTTTAGCTGGTACTATAGGTTTTTCGTCAAAAATGGAGGTGTCCTGGTCTTTCCTGGGGTTCGCGGAAGTGGTGCGAAGGGTACTCAATGGGCTCTTAGCGGCCGCGGAGCACTCAAACAAAATACTATTGACGACATTGTAACCACCGCTGAATACCTAATCAAATCAAAATTTACCAGCCCACAGAAATTATTTCTGGAGGGAGGATCACATGGGGGCTTTGCCGTTGCAGCTGCTGGAATTCAGAAGCCCCAACTTTTCAAGGGGATCATCGCCAAGGCTGGAGTCTATGACCTGATCAGGCTTACGGAGCAATCTGTAGGTCATGCCGAGATCAATAGAATCGAATTTGGCAATCCACAGGAGGCCGCTACTTTCCAAGTTCGACATTCACTTTCGCCTCTTCACAATCTAACCAAAAACGTCCGGTACCCTTCCTTCCTTCTTATAACCGGAACAAACGACACACGTGTTCCTCCGGCACATTCCTATCGATTTATGGCCCTACTTAATCGCTATTCCCTCAATCGAAATAATTTTCTACATACCACGCAAGGCGGCCATGGCCTTACCAACAATATCAAAGAGGAGTTGGAATTAATGGCTTTACGTCTCAAATTCATTGCCTTGGATACAGACCACAAGTTCTGGCTGAATTAGTCTTAAGTACTAAGTACAAAGTAGAGAATATTAGGTATTAGGTATCAGAAATCCTGGAATCAAGAGCCCAAGAACCAATACCCAGGAACCATGCCGTCATCGCGAGCCTGCAAAGCGATCTAGGTGTAGCAAGTACTAAGTACAAAGTATTAAGTATTATGTATCAGGTATTCTAAGCTCAGAATCAAGAACCAGGGACCCAAGGTCCAGGAACCAAAAAACCCAGGACTAGCTTGGAATCAAAAGCCAGGCCGACCACTCAAATCGCCCACACCCCTATGCTGATCAGCCTTCTTTTTTACAATTAATGGCTGTTTTTACCAATTAGCATTACCCTCTCAAAAACCAAATTTTAACTAAAAATCATGACTATGAGGAACATTCTACTATGGTTACTCTGCATGGGTATGGTGATATCCACCTATGCCCAGGTGTCAGTGTCCGGCACAGTTACGGACGAAGCAGGAGAGCGTATCCCAGGGGTTAACGTGATCCTAAAAGGTACCGCTATTGGTACTACCACCGATCTCAATGGCAACTACCGGCTTTCGGTGCCTGATGAGAGCGGGACATTGGTCTTTTCATTTATCGGATTGGCTACGAGCGAAGAATCTATTGGCGGGCGAAGTGTTATTGACGTGGGCATGCGGGCCGACGTTACAGAACTACAGGAAGTAGTGGTTACAGCATTTGGCCTGGAGCGTGAAAAAAGCCAGTTGGGTTATTCCGCCCAAAAAGTGGATACTGACCAGTTGGTGAAATCAAGTGAGACCAATATTGTAAATGCCCTGAACGGAAAAGTAGCAGGTGTGCAAATCACCAATGGTAGCGGTGCTCCAGGGGCCTCGGCCAACTTCCTGATTCGGGGAGGGTCATCTATCTCCGGAAATAACCAGCCATTATTTGTGGTTGATGGTATTCCGATCGACAACACCACTGATGCCAGTGATGCCGACGGGTTTGTCGATGGTACTACCTTCGAAGATTACGGTCAGACCATCGGTTCTAATCGAGCTTCGGATATCAATCCGGCTGATATTGAGTCCATTACAGTACTCAAGGGCGGAGCTGCCACCGCGCTTTACGGGCTGCGGGCCGTGAATGGTGCGGTGATCATCACAACAAAGACCGGCAGAGGTGATGTTGGCGGCTTAAATGTGGATGTCAGCACTTCTTTCACCGTGGAAGAGCCTAACAAATTCCCGGAATTTCAAGAAAGACATGCAAGAGGGCGAAACGGTGCTTATAGCAACGTAACACACTGGAGTTGGGGCCCAGCCTATGGCAACAACCCTACATTCCCTGATGGAACCATGGAGGATATAGATGGTGATGGCATCGATGACGATGTATCCAATCAGCAGATACCATTCTTCGGTGACAACTACGAACGATTCTGGGAAGATGGACATACGAGTACGACCAACGTATCGGTTTCCGGCAACGGAGAGCGAAGCAACCTGTACACCTCATTTGGCTATACGGACCAAAAAGGGATCATCCCAAACAGTGCCTATGAGAAATATAATTTCTCTTTAAAAGGAAGCTTTGATGTTACCGATCAGCTCACTGTTGGCGCAGTAGCCTCTTACATCAACACGACACGAGTCGCCCACCAAGGTGCCAATACAGGCTTTGGACAAGGTTTTGGGTACTGGCATCACATGTGGGACATTGATCCGGACAATCGACCATGGAAAGATCCAATCAATGGTGAGAAAACATGGTTTAGCAACTTTGTTCCGGACCCCCGGTGGATTGCTTATGAAGAAGCAGAAACTTCCATCGTAGATCGTATCATCGGGAACTTCAACTTCAACTACACCATCACCGACTGGCTCAAGCTGTCCTATAGAATTGGCGTAGATACCTATTCCGATAAAAAAGACCTGCTACGTCCCATCTCATCGCCAAATACCACCAATCAAGCCGGGGATTTCTATGAGATACGGATTGCAAGTCGGGATTTCACTTCCAATATCATGTTAAGTGGAAATATCGATCTCAACGACGACCTGAATTTGGGTTACCTGGCAGGTTACGACATCTATGACAAAAACTATGACCGGCTGTATGCCTTCGGAGAGGGACTCTCGATACAGGGATTCAGGGATATTTCCAATGCATCCATTCTTCAGACGCAAAACAACCTGATTAGAAAAAGGATCCTCGGAACGTTTGGAGAGATTTCTCTTAGTTACCAGAATGCGCTGTTTCTAAGTGTGACAGGCAGGAATGACAAGTCTTCCACATTACCAGAAGACAACAACTCTTTCTTCTACCCTTCCGTAAGTCTGGGTTACGTTTTCACAGAGACTTTTGGTCAACTAGGTCCCATCAGTTTTGGTAGGATCAAAGGGTCCATCGCTCAGATTGGCAACGATGCTCCAGAATACCTAACGGCAAATACTTATGCCAACAACGAGAGCCTGACAGGAGGCGTAAATGTTAATATTAGTGGTCCGCCGAGATTCTCGATCTCCAACGTACAAGGTAGCAATACTCTAGAGCCCGAAATCTCTACTGCCTTCGAGTATGGATTCGAACTTCAGGTATTCGACAACTTGATTGGACTGGATTTCACTTCCTACCAGCGAAACACCGAAAAGCAAGTGCTGTTGGTGCCCTTATCAACAACCACCGGCTACGGCTTCTCAGCACAAAATGCGGGAGAAGTGAAAAACTGGGGTATTGAAGCTGTGCTCTCGTACAACAATATCTTGCGATCACTCACCAACCAGTTTGACTGGAGTGGCTACGTAAACTTCACGCGCAATCAGAATGAAGTGGTTTCAGTTCCTGAAGGCCTGGAAGAGATCGTGGTGGGCTACAGCTACTGGAATGCCGCAACCATTGTTGCCAGACCCGGACTCCCACTCGGGACGTACGTCGGACCTGGCTATAAGCGTAACGACCAGGGAGTACTCCTTCTGGATGACAGTGGCTACCCACAACTTGCCGATGAAAATGTGATACTCGGTAATCCAAACCCCGATTGGATCATGGGCATCAACAACTCTTTTGCTTACGGAGGTTTCAGGTTAGACGCTACGTTGGAAATCCGTCAGGGAGGTGAGATACTCAATGATTCCGAAGCCTTCTGGGTTTATTCCGGCCTGAGTAAAACCACAGAGAACAGGTTCTACGATGAAAACGATGCTTTCGCAAATACCACACGAGTGTTTGATGGCATCATTGAGAGCACCGGGGAGCGTAGTGAGATTGCCGCACCGCTTGACAATAACTACTACCAGAGCCTCGACTCGTTCGTCGATGAAGCACATATCGAGGATGCATCATGGGTGAGACTTAGAAATGTCAGTCTGACCTATTCCCTACCTCAAAGCCTTTTTGGCGACGTAATCAGAGGGGTGGAAGTATCACTTATCGGCAGGAATCTATGGCTTAACACCGATTACTCCGGAGTAGATCCTGAAACGAATGCTTTTGGCGCCGGGAACGTGCAAGGGATCGATTTGATAGGTGCGCCTAACACCAGGAGCTACGGTGCTTCCATAAAAGCCAAATTCTAAAATTGCTAGTTATGAAAAAGACAATTAGAAAAAGATTATATGCGATCCTATTGGCAACTACTTTCTTGATGCCAATAGCTTGTGAGACGTCATTCGACGACCTCAATACACACCCTAACCAGCCAGTATCGGTAAATGTAGATTTGTTGTTCTCCCACGGGGCCAACAACATCTTGTACAAATTCGGCCGGTTTACCAATGGAACGGACTGGGATCTATGGGCTGGTCTGTGGACACAGACTTTTGCCGGTAACCATGCAACCGGCGTGAATTTTGACCAATATGTGGTTCGAAACCCGGATGCATTGTGGGGAGCCTGGTACGATGGCTTTCTGGACCTACGGCAAGTGATTGAATTAGGGACTGAAAATGAAGCCTGGACACATGTCGGAGCGGCACAGGTCATCACGGCACTGGGTTTGGGTTCTTTGACCAGTTTCTATGGGGATCTACCATGGACGGAAGCCCTGCAGGGCAGTGAAAATCCCTATCCTGTCTTTGATACCCAGGAAGAGGTTTACAACGCCATTTTCGAATTATTGAATAGTGCAGTCACCAATCTGGAAAGAACTCCGGTGCAGACACTTGGTGCCGCTGATATCTGGCAAGGGGGTGATGCACAGAGGTGGCTAGCCACGGCACATGCATTGATAGCCCGATACGAAAATCACTTTAGTCTCAAGGATCCCACAGGATCAGCCACCAGGGCCCTGGCGGCCGTAGATCTCGCCAAAGCCGCAGGATTTACATCTGGCAGCAGTGATCTGGTATTTCCTTACTCAGGTGATGGCGACTTCCAAAACGGATTCTACGATCTTTTCGAAAACAACCAAATGATTGCATCCGAAGCGTTCATGGATGTGTTGGAAACTACCAACGATCCTCGAAAATTTGCTTACTGGAATGACTTCAATTTCGATGGAGACGAGGTAGGGTTCCTTGGAAAATCCAATGGGTTCGGTACAGACAACACCAGTTATTCGCCAATTGGTCCTAAGGGATATTATGGTAAAGCGGATTCACCTCAGCCAATAGTCACGCATTTCGAATTGCTGTTTATTGAAGCCGAGGCTGCTTTCCGATCTGGCGATACAGACCGGGCCGCTACGGCGATGAATGAGGCTATCCAGGCCCAGATGGATCTGGTGACACCTGCAGCTGCTGAATCAATTGAAGCCGATGGAGGCGATGTAGCAGCATTTCAACAGTCCATAGCAGATTATGTCGCAGCCTTCGGTAGCGAGACCGGTGGTAGTATCACTATTGAAAAAATCATGACCGAAAAACATAAGGCCATGGTTTGTATGAATGGCGAATCGTGGGTGGACGTCAGAAGGCACGACCATCAATTCCCGTCATGGCTGGCCGTGCCGGTCACCCAGGCAGGAAGCCCGGTAGCCTCCGGTTTTATCGAGCGCGTGCTATACCCGCAAGAATCCATTAATACGAATCCGGATAACACACCCTCCACTGTCACCATTTTCGACAGGTTGTGGATATTCAGGCCTTAGTAGAGTGAACCAGCTAAGTTTGCTGAAAGGTGTCCAATGTGGCACCTTTTTTTATTGATTCAATGGATGGCAAATCTAAAAATTCAAGGCAAGAACTAACTCATAATCAGCGTATAATGACTTTGGAAACATCAAACCCCGTTTTCGACCGTCTGTCAAATACCCTTATCGGAACAGTAACTTTTTTTTACTATTCCGAGTATTTCTTTCGTTCTAATATTGAATTGAGTTCAGAAATTAAAAAGCACGACCGGGATCGCGCTTTTCAAGATAACTAAGTAGTATAAATCCTATAAAGGCTATTCTCGCAGGGAATAGCTTTTATTTTTTACCATGGTAAAAAAGCACTTTTTTCTGAAAACACAAAAAAACCCAGCATAGATATGCTGGGGATTAGTAAATATCTGTCGGATTTAACTCCGGAGTTACAGCCTCATGGGGATTTCCAATTTGTTCGCTTCTTTTAAAAACTTACCAGGACTTAAGTCCACAAAGTATCGAAATTCTTTGATGAGGTGGCTCTGATCATAATAGCCACTTTTGAAGGTAAGTTGTGTCAAGTTCAGTCGGCGGTCATCGTAATAGTTGGCCATAAAATGATTGAGCTTCTCAATCTTACAAAATTCCTTGGGCGACATACCGACTTCACGATTGAATCGCTCTTCCAAGGACGATTTACAAAGGCCCACTCGCTCCACTAACTCCCTAATTCTAATTTCGCCATGACTGGATTTTATCAATCGCAGGCACTTTTCTACCACCTGGTCGTCGCCAGTAGCCGTCACAGCGCTAAATATCAAAAAATGGCATGCTCTTCTGGCCATAACTGGCAATGGTCCCTGCGTCCAAGGCTCGTTTTCCTGGTCAATCTCAACCATTGCATTCCTACGCTCCAAAAAGGCTTCGGAGCAAAAACCGAACTGCATATTCGGGTGAATCTTGATCATTAACATGACGACATCCTCTTCGGCCTTCCAAATAGTCCCACGAGAGCGAACAGACGCCATGTAGGCCTTCCCAGCAGAAAGAGATGACTTTTGCGGTGTGCCTATCACCTCCCTCGTGATGCTACCTTCCAGCACCACAATAAACTCGGCATAATTATCCGGCAAGTAATAATACCCGGTTTTTGCCTTACTTCTTTCCAGTTGTACCAACCAGGCAGAATGTATCACATCCTGATCAGGAATCTTAATTTGTTGCTTTTCCATGATGAGTTTTTTGATCCTGCCCTTAAAGGACCGCATTACTCACCGTCTCACTTAGTATTTCGCTGTTAGGTATGTAAACCTTCGGTAATTCCCGATTAATGATCCCGATTGCTTACAATGAAATAAATTGTTAACGTCAGGATTTCAATCAACCTGATCGGTAATATTCTTCTTCTTCCAGGCACTGGGAGACATCAAATGAACCCGTTTGAAGGCTTTATAGAAGGATACTTTATTACTAAAGCCGGACTCCAAACCTATCGCATCTATCGTGAAATGACTGTAGGCGCTATCCCCCATCAATTTTGCTGCGTGAGCCACCCTGAACCTGTTTAAGTACATATTGAAATTTTCTCCGGATTTAGCATTGACGGCCTTCGAGATAATTTTCTCACTGATCTTCAGCTCCTTGGCCAAGTCAGCAATTTTTACGTTCCGATTCAAATAAAGCTCTTGTTGAACTATGTAATCGGTAATTCGATCGAAAGTGGGAAGCAAATTAACCTCTTTCTTAGTGGTTGTTGGGGTAGTAGATCTGGCCACTTGTCGGAACACACTCGAAGACTGCAAAGCAATAAAAGCGAGGTAGTTGATTGAAAAAACCATCCCCGCAAACAGAAAAATATTGACCATCTCAGGGCTCGAAAAACGAAACATCGAATAACAAATACTCAAGACCCACTGGAGCACATAAAAAGTAACGATGAGAAGCATCGGTTTACTGAGTGGGCGCCGCAGAAGAGGGATGGCCAGCAGATACAAAATTTCATGAGTGAGTTTCGCGACCATCGTGGGTCTTGGAAAAAAAGGCAATACATGCCCCAGGTAATTTTGCTGAGCGATACAGTAGGTGGAAATCGCCACAAAAAGCAATAAAAATGGCATATAGTGTACCCACTCATTGCGAAGCTTCCAGCCACCAAGTCGAAAGATCGCACCCAGCATGATAGGCCCCATCAATAACTCCAGGGGTCGCAGTAACTGAGCAAGAACCACGTGGCTTGGAAAATAGCCAACCCAATAACCCAGGTATTTCAGCAGGAGAAAACTGTAAACAAAAATTCCAAAAGCCAGAAAACGATCCTTGCGCTTTATCCACAGCAGGATCGAAAGCATAACACCATTGAAAATACCTATGGAAAGAATGGCCGTGCCTATCAGCATGAGAGCGGTTTTAAATTTAGATAATCAGGGTGGGGTTATGTCTCCTGCATTTTTACAATGATTTGTTCCTTGCATTTAGTAACGGCAAAATCCACCGAAGCCCTTACTAATTTTCTATTAATGGCCATTTTAAACCAATAAAAAAGGCCTAACAAAGTAGAATACCCACTTTCTTTGAACAGGTAACATAGATTTTAGAACAACACATGAATATTGAGAACTTCCGTGCCGAAGGACATAAAATAATCGACTGGATTGCGGACTACTACGAGAACCTGGAAAATCGCCAAGTCAAATCACAGGTAGCCCCCGGAGATATCATGAGGCAACTTCCCTCCTCACCACCTCCCAGTGCCGAGAAGTTCAATGACATCTTGCGGGACCTGGAAAAACAAATCATGCCTGGAATAACGCATTGGCAGCATCCTAACTTTCATGCGTACTTTCCGGGTAACAGCAGTTTTCCCTCGATTCTTGGAGAAATGATCACATCCGCCATTGGCGCACAATGCATGGTATGGGAGACCTCTCCGGCTGCTGCGGAATTAGAGGAGGTAGTGATGAATTGGTTGAAGGAGATCATGGATCTTCCTAAAGCGTGGCATGGTGTTATCCAGGACACAGCAAGTACAGCCACCCTCGTGGCACTCTTGACCGCCAGGGAAGTAAAGACCCAATACGCTTTCAATACAAAGGGTGCTACCGGAAAAAGGCTACGGGTGTACTGTTCTCAAGAAATACACAGTTCCATAGACAAAGCAGTCAAAATTGCCGGAATAGGTTCGGAGAACCTTGTCAAAGTAGGGGTAGATGAAAACATGGCACTCGTCCCAAGTATTTTGGAAAAGCGAATTCAGGAGGACCTTGAAGCGGGATTTGTTCCATGTGCGGTAGTTGCTGGGATCGGCACCACAGGAACACTTGCTTTTGATCCTTTGCAGACAATCGCCCCTCTGTGCAACAAGTATGACTTGTGGTTACATGTGGATGCTGCTTATGCCGGGAGCGCTATGGTATTGCCCGAGCAAAGGCACTGGATCGAAGGAGTCGACCAGGCTGATAGCTTCGTATTCAACCCGCACAAATGGTTATTTACCAATTTCGATTGTACGGCTTATTTCATCAAAGATCGGGAAGCCCTGATCCGAACATTTGAGATTTTACCGGAATACCTGAAAACCAAGACCCGAGGCCAGGTAAACGACTACCGCGATTGGGGCATCCAGCTAGGAAGAAGGTTCCGTGCGCTCAAATTATGGTTTGTGATCCGAACTTTCGGCGTGGAAGGTATCCGTTCCAAGGTGAGGGAGCATATCGAATTTGGGGCATGGCTGGGACAACAAATCGAAAACCATGCAGACTATGAACTCCTGACGCCACAGCGCATGAACATGGTCGTTTTCCGAACCACCAAAGGCGAGGCTCATCAACTCAATGATATCAATGAGCAAATTCTTCATAGCATCAATGCTTCGGGAGAAGCCTACATTACCCATACGAAGGTGGGTGAAGCATATGCGCTAAGGGTCGTGTTAGGGCAGACTTACTTACAAAGACGTCACGTAGAAAAAGTGTGGGAACTGATCTGCTCCCACACCCAATCTATAGCTGGCTAAATACTGTCCAAATAATTCCTGTAGTGTACAGTGGCTATAATTTCATTTTTAGCGGGATCCTTTTCCCATTGGGTCAATCCATTGAAAAAAGCCCGTACTTCAAAGAAATGAATACGATTATTTTGAATTTTGAAATGCGTGAAATCTGGCTTTTTCATTACATCATAGACCAATGAAATCGCGCACCACCCGTCAAATGCTGGCCAGTACCTATCCGGATAATCAACAAATTTTTCCAGGTTTTCGCGAGAAGCAAAGTGCAAGATCACGCCTCTGTACGTTGTTTCATACTGCTCCGACCCTTTAGTAGGGCCGCCTCCAAAGTAACTCACAAGGTCATATCCGTCGAATCCAACCTCACCCGGAGCAAATAATGGATTGGCATTGGAATTCGCGGATGTAGTGGTAGCAAAAATCGCAATCACCACAGGTAATAAGATAGCTTTCATCATTTTCACAACTGGTTAGATTAATTAGACGTGATTGGCGCAGAGACGTGACACATTTCAAATTGAAAAACGTTTGATTTGTCGATAGCCGACGTTGGTGGCTATCAGACCATTCGAAAGTCAACCACAGCTGAAGGCAAACCGTTAAAAGCCCTGTTTCTTGGAAGAAGGCAACGATCAAAAAGAGTTAAGAAAAATCATCCACGTGGATATGGATGCGTTCTATGCATCGGTAGAACAGCTCGACAACCCGGAACTTCGAGGTAAACCGGTAGCGGTGGGTGGAAGTGGGCAACGTGGGGTGGTCGCTGCAGCAAGCTATGAGGCAAGAAGGTACGGTGTTAAATCAGCCATGCCATCTGTCACGGCAAAAAGGAACTGCCCGCAGCTGATTTTCGTGCGGCCCCGATTCGGCAGGTATAAAGAGTTGAGTCAAATTATTAGAGACATCTTCTATCACTACACGGAAATGGTGGAACCACTTTCGTTGGATGAAGCTTTCCTGGACGTAACTCAAACACGTCAGCAGCTCAATTCCGCAACGCTGATTGCCAAAGAAATCAAACAGAAGATCAAACAGGCAACAGGGCTGACTGCATCAGCCGGCATCTCTTTCAATAAGTTCTTAGCAAAAACGGCTTCTGACATGGACAAACCGGACGGACTCTATGTGATCCTTCCGCATGAAGCCTTGTCATTTACGGCGACCCTTCCAATCCATAAATTCTTTGGAATTGGCAAAAAAACTGCGGAAAAGATGAAAAACGCCGGCATATTTCGAGGCCAGGACCTCCGAGCCTACGACTTGCCAGAACTGACCAGAAGGTTCGGCAAATCCGGTAGTTACTACTATAACATCTGCCGGGGGATCGACCACCGACCAGTTTCATCCAGTAGGGAAAGAAAGTCTATTAGTGTGGAAAACACCTACAACAGCAATTTCATGAAGATTGAAAAGGTCCTTGACGCACTGGCAAGTTTGAACGAGTCGTTGTTCCAGCGATACGACACTTCAAAAACTGGCAAGACCCTCACCGTCAAAATCAAGTATGGTGACTTTCACCAAATAACCAGGAGCAAAACCCTGGAAGAAGGAATAAGCAATCAGGCACAGGTCGAAGCGCTTTACAAAGACCTTATAACCCCAGACATCTTGCAAGAAGCCGGAATCAGACTGCTAGGACTTGGTATCTCCAACTTCAGGGAGCTGGAGAAACCCCAACAACTGACCCTGGACTTCTAACCGGTAATCAGGCTAATTTTGAAATTAATATACCGATCGGTATATTTGCAGCATGCGCGATCCCGAAAAGACCCGACATCTCATCATCGAAAGAGCAATACCTCTTTTCAATACTCAGGGCTATCGGGCTACCTCAATTTCGGATATTACCAAGGCTACGGGCTTGACAAAAGGAGCTATCTATGGTCACTTTAAGAGTAAAGATGACGTAGCCGAGGCAAGTTTCCAGTTCGCCATCAAGCAGATTATGGGTCAGTTACAATCAGTTATTCGCAATGCACCAACTGCCCCTGAGAAACTCAGAAGCATGATCTACTATTACGCTGAATACATCAAAAATCCACCAATAAAAGGCGGTTGCCCGGTTATCAACACCTCCGTGGAGGCAGACGATGACCACCCTAAGCTAAGAGCCCAGGTATTGAGGTTTATAGGTGTTTTTAAGGACTCGGTGAAAAAGATCATATACAGAGGAATCAAGGAGTCACAAATCGATCCTAATGTGGATGTTGAGGAATTTTCAATGTTGCTTTATGCAGCAATAGAGGGTGCCATTCTGCAGTCCAGGATCGAGGGAGACGGAACGACCTATGCAATCGTGCAAAGACGACTGTTAAAAGAAATAGAAAGTATTACGATTTAGTTTTTTTTGCTTATATAAATACCGATCGGTATATGGAAAATTTAGACAAAACCACTTTTATTGATGTTGGAGATATCGATATGTCCCGACCTGCTAATCGTCCACCAAAAACGAACTGGAAGATCGAGTTACTGAAGAGCGGTATCAAAGTTTTGCAGCATGTTTCACCAAAAAAAGTATCGGAAATCGTTTGGAGTCAGTTTACCCGACCGGGCCGACCGGCATTTACCGATAAGCAAAGAGCATTGTGCGAGAAAGCGGAAAAAGGTACCCTTTCGTATCTTGGTTATGAAATCACAACCTACAGATGGGGGACTGTCGGGCCTAGAATCCTGCTGAGTCACGGCTGGAGGTCCAAAATCGCGGATTTTAGATCTGTTATAGAAGACCTGGTCGGGCAAGGTTATGTGGTCGAGGGGTTGGACTGGAAAGCCCATGGTAATTCGGAAGGTCGTCACACAGCTTTGCCGGAAATGCGAGACATTTTAAAGAATTACTATGTCCAAAATGCCCCCTATCATGCCGTCATTGGGTATTCAATCGGAGGACTTGCTGCTGGAATTACCCTTTCTGAACTTTCACAGGAACTACTGCCTAAAAAACTATTTTTGATATCAGCCCCGCCTTACACGCGCTACTTCTTCAAGGATATCATTGATGAAGTTGGGTTATCGGACAAGGTATATCAAGCATTTTGTGATCTCGTCGCCAAGCATTATCATGAAAACGTGGATTACTTTGACCTTAGAACCAAAGCGGATCATTTCAAGCAGACGGAAGTCCATCTTATCTACGATGAAAAAGATGCTACTGTCTCCTTCGAAAAAGGGCTGACGATGAAGTCGGTGTTTGAGGACGCCCACTTTGTGCACACCAAGGGGTTGGGTCATTATAAAATAATCTCCCATGCTGAAATTCGGGCCTACCTAAAGAGTCACCTGGGCAATTAACCTTTGACGCGATTGACCGCCATGGCTTTGAGGATCCAATTAGGCACAGGCTTTTTTGGGTCCTTCTTGCGGAGGTCCAGGTACCAACCAAGCTTTTTGATGATGGGTATTTTGTGGGTCTCAACAAATTCAATCAACGCCCCATCGGGATCTTCTATATAGCTGAAGTGTCCGGCAGCTTCACCCATATCGAATGAGCTATCGAGGTTCGCAAAACTATCCACAGTGAACGGATGGCCAGCGGACTCGCATCGCTCCTTCAAAGCCTCCATCCCCACTATATCAAAGCATAGATGGATAAAGCCCAAATCTCCCCAAAACCTTCCATCGAATATTTTCTTAGGCTCCTCTCCTACTATTTGAACCAATTCAATTTCTGACGGCCCGAAAAGCTTGCTGAATCCACCGATACGATCGCCTTTATGAGTTAGAATGACGCGTTTTACTCTTGCGGCTCCTCCGGGTAGCACTTCAAGATCAGCAAATGAATCCTCCCCTTCGTATAACACCTGATCGTACCCCAGGATTTCCCCGTAGAATCTCTTCGATTTCTCCAGGTCAGAAACCCCGATTATACAACCAAACGTGCCTCCGGTAGCTTTTCCTTCTTCCTTGAACCAGCGGTCATTTTCGACCACATCAAATATGTTTCCATAAGGATCCTCTACAAAAAAATGCTTGTTGCCTCTGCCATCGGCAACAGGCTCTGACTTGGTCAGGGCACCCTGTGCTTTCAGTGTGTTGTAGGCACTCTCGGCATTTCTGCACTTTACCTTCGCCACAAAAAGACCCAGATCACCAAGTTTAGCGGGTTCTTTGGCAGCCTCGGGCACACGTGAGGTATATTGCCATATTTCAAATCCTCCTCCTCCCTGCAAGTTGATAGCCAGGGCTGCTTGTCTACTTCGGGGTTCTCCACCGGTATAAGGCAACATTAGCTTCGCCTCAGCGGCTTCTTCAAATACTTTAATGTCCACACCAAAGTGTTTCCTGTACCAATTCCAGGCCTCAGGCATATTGCTGACGCCAATCCCCATTTGCTGAATACCGCAAATAATAAAGTCGTTCATGCGAAGGAATTTTTTCAGCGGCCAAATATAAAGCACTTACCTCGGGGTGTGCAGCCCAAGACATTTTTTATAAATATCCCGGTTGACTGGTGTGAAAAATATTCTCATCCAGTAGTTCAGAAGTATATTTGGCGAAATACAACACTTGGCCCATGTATCAATTTGTGCTCTATACTCACTCCTGGATTCGATGGATTGCTTTTGCCCTCGCGTTGGTGGTGGTCCTCAAATCTCTCATTGGACTATTTGCCGACAACCAGGAATTTAAGAAACTGGACAATGCCCTGGCTGCTTCATTTGTGGGTACCATGCATTTGCAGTTATTGCTCGGTCTTACACTTTATTTCTTTCTAAGTCCACTCACCGACCTGGCCATGAAGGACATGGGATCTGCCATGCGGGATCAGGAACTGCGGTTTTGGGCGGTCGAACATATTACGGTGATGGTGCTGGCTGTTGTTTTCGCGCAGGTGGGAAGAAGTATATCGAAGAAAAGCGAGGACAACTCCGTCAAGTTTCGCTTCCAGTCTATCTTCTTCGGTGCTTCGCTTTTAATGATGATCATTGGCATTCCCTGGTCGGAAGTAGGACGCCTGTTTAGGTTCTGAAATTGCAGAAAAAAAAACTAGTTGTTCTCACCGGAGCTGGTGTTAGTGCGGAAAGTGGTCTGCGAACGTTCCGCGATGCCGATGGCCTCTGGGAAGGTCATGATGTCATGGAAGTGGCCTCTCCGGAAGGTTGGAGAGCCAACAGGCAATTGGTACTGGAGTTTTACAACCAACGTCGAAAGCAAGCCCTGAACGCAAAACCCAATGAAGGCCACTTAGGTCTAGCCGAACTGCAAGAATATTTCAATGTGACCATCGTCACGCAAAATGTCGACAACCTGCACGAACAAGCTGGTTCCACAGATGTACTTCATTTGCATGGAGAGTTGTTCAAATCTAGAAGTACGGTTGACCCTGATCTGGTTTACGATGTTGAGGGTTGGGAGCTCACGGAAGGCGATACCTGTGAAAAAGGGAGCCAACTGAGGCCACATATTGTCTGGTTTGGAGAAATGGTACCAGCCATGGAGGAGGCCGCGGCCATCACCAACAGCGCCGATTTGTTCGCTGTAGTAGGCACCTCACTTTTAGTATATCCAGCGGCCGGCCTATATCAATTTGCACCTGTGGGTACACCCATGTTTTTGGTAGATCCGGTGAAGCCAGAGGTCCACTTGCCTAATGTCAAGTACTATCAGGAAGCGGCTACCACGGGTGTTCCGAAGCTAAGTCAATATTTAATTGAAAATCACCTAGATTGAGACTATGGAAGCACACCATCAACTGATCGATAAATTCTATTCTTCCTTCCAGGATCAAGATCCGGAGGGCATGATTTCCTGCTACCATCCCGAAGTGAAATTCCATGACCCTGCCTTTGGCGAATTAGAAGGAAGAGACATGGTTGGTGCTATGTGGAAAATGCTTATAGAACGCGCCAAGGGAGATTTGGCTATACATTTCGATCGGGTAATGGCTGACGAAGTGAGCGGATTCTGTCACTGGGAGGCACACTACCACTTTTCAAAAACCCAACGCAAAGTTCATAACCAGATTCAAGCCACTTTTCGGTTTGAAGACGGGCTTATTATAGAACACCATGATCATTTCAATCTTTGGAAATGGGCTAGAATGGCTCTGGGACTTCCTGGCTTATTCCTCGGCTGGACACCCGCTATGCAAAATAAAATCAAGCAAACCTCCAGAGGATTTCTCAAGCAGTATATGTCAAAAAACGACGGTTAAGTGTCCTTGCAACTTATAGTTGATTTGTTAGGCTGGATCGGCTCTGTGGAAGTCATTCTAGCTTACGGCCTCATCAGCTATCAAAAGGTTGAAAGCAAATCCAACATTTACCAAATACTCAACCTCACAGGGGCAATCCTGCTGATCATCAACACCATCTACTATGGCGCCTACCCCTCCACAGCCATAAATATTGTCTGGGTTGTCATTGCCATGGTAGCCTTGAGTAAAAATTACTTCTCGAAATGAGCAGACACCTAAATCTATGCTTTCCGGAATGGCAGGGATATGCCGAATCTAATTCAGTTTATCATGGGGCCTTGGCTGTAAAAAAAGCCATTGACGCGGCCCAGTCGTTTTCCCTCGTCGAAGTACCTGAGCATGAAAACCTGATCCTGGAAAACGATATTATGGGATACAGTGCCAATCTCCGTCAACTCAAGGCAACATCAGCCTTGGTTCAGCAGATAAGTCCTTCCACAATATTCATGATAGGCGGTACCTGCGCTGCTGAAATAGCCCCGGTTTCATATTTGAATCAAGTTTATGAGGGTGACATGGCTTTAATTTGGCTTGACGCACACGGAGACTTAAATACACCTGAAACTTCCCCTAGCAAACATTTTCATGGGATGCCAGTGCGCGCTCTGATTGGTGAATCAGACCCTGAAATACTCAAGTACTCATTCTCGAATGTCCGGCCAGAGCAAATCATACTGGCAGGAACAAGGGACCTGGACCCTGCCGAGCAAACATTCATTCAGGACAACCACCTGACCGTTGTGTTATCCGAAGAGATCGACTCACTGCAGGAAACCGTGAGAAGTAAGGGCTTCCAACATGCCTACATCCATATTGATCTTGACGTACTCAATCCCGACGAGTTTCCTCACCTCCTTTATCCAACACCAGGTGGAATCACCGTGGACTCGTTGCATCAGGTTGTAAAACAAATAATGAATAATTCCCAGGTAGTGGGATCGAGCATAGTCGAGTTTGTACCTCGTGATTCAACAGGAATTCATGTAGTCAAAGACTTGGTCAAAGCACTGGGGGTTTGAACATCATCCATTTTTACCCTACCTTCTACAAATGATGAAAAGAGTACTCGAGTACCTAAAGGCATTCCTGGGATTTTTAAAGCGCGCTTTACTGATTTTGATCACATTGGGTCTTCTGTTCTTTTTTCTATTCGCTGCTCGCATTGTTGACAAGTCGAAGAACATAAAACTGCTCTCAGCAGATGATCCCCTAGCCATTTCTGAGAAAGCCCGCCAGCTGCATAATCAATTGACCATTGCTGACTGGCATGCCGACAACTTACTTTGGGATAGAGACCCGCTAGAGCGCATTGATCATGGACATGTCGATATTCCAAGATTGATAGCAGGTGGTTTTTATCTACAAGTTTTCAGCGCAGTTATAAAAACACCACGTGGACTAAACTACCATAGCAATGTCGGTCGCTCCGATAACATTACGTTCCTGGCCATGGCTAATCGTTGGCCCGTAGCCTCCTGGTTCAGTCTGTCAAATAGAGCACTGCATCAGGCAAACGTGCTCAGGGAAGCCAGCAACAAGTCGTCCCAACTTACCCTTATCGAAACCAGCGATGACTTAAGTATTTTCTTAAAACTTAGAAAAAGCAATACCAACATGGTAGCCGGACTTCTCTCCATTGAAGGAATGTATGCACTGGAAGGCGATGTTGACAATATTGACAGGTTTTTCAAGGCTGGTTACCGGGTCATGGGACTGGTGCACTTTTTCGACAATCAACTGGGTGGCTCTTCTGCAGGTGTTGAAAAAGGGGGGCTAACGGCCTTTGGGAAGTTGGCCGTGCAAAAAATGAATGAAATGAATATCATAATCGACTTGTCACACGCCTCTGAACAGCTATTTGAGGAGACCATACGTTTTAGTACACGCCCGGTGGTTGTTACGCATACGGGGGCCAAAGGGACATTTGATAGTCCAAGAAATCTTTCCGACCAACAATTGCGGATGATCGCTTCCCACGGCGGCATAGTGGGGATCGGTTTTTGGGAAGGTGCCACCGGCGACACCTCCATCGAATCTATAGTTGCTGCCATTCGGCATACTGTCGATGTTGTAGGCATCGATCATGTGTGTTTGGGGTCAGATTTCGATGGCGCCACTACTATTCTTTTTGATGCTTCTCAGGTCATTCTCCTCACCGACGGGCTGATCCGGGCGGGATTTTCTGATGAAGACATCCAAAAGGTTATGGGCGGTAACCAAATAAGGTTCCTACTGGAGAACCTACCCGCTGAGAGAACTAGTTACTAGCCGCCGGATGAGTCCGCCCCGCCGCACTGAGTGAATTACAGCCATGATGAATTAATCTGACTTCACCAGAGACATAAAAATCTCCACCGTTCACAACACTTGGCGTAAGTGTATGCTGAGGGCAACCTTATGCCCGGTTGCTTTGAGAAAAAAATCATGAAACTATTGATCACCGGTATCATTCTATCCCTCTGCAACTTGACAAATCTCCCAACTCCAGTAGACCAAAAAGAGAAAGACCTAACAGCGCTTAGGTACCTCAAAGAGGTAGAATGGCCAAAAGCCTATAAGGAGCAAGACCAGCAACTACTGGACCGAATTTTGGCTGAAGAATTTCAAGTGATTGATGCGGGGGGAGGCTGGTCAAATAAAATGGGAGAACTCAAATGGATAAGCGAAAACCAGGTAAGCTATGATTCCTTTTACTATGACATACAACGCCTGGAAATATTGGAAAATCAGACTGCTCTGATCTGTGGCACCGGTCACATTTGGCAATCAGACAAAGAAAGCATTTACTCGTCCAGCAATGTCTTGATCAAACGAGGTGATAACTGGAAAGCCGTGGCATCTCACATCTCCGGTTTTAAGGAGGTGGATTAGCCATTACAAGAGCTATCTGTCAAACGACATAAATAAATGGAGAAACGGTTTTACCAAGAGGATCGCTTAGTTAACATCTAAAAATTCTTATTTTCACATGTCGTTTCTCCAACCTGCACCCGTTTGACAATAGACATACAGAAAAAACTCTTTGAAGAGATTCGTCGGGTTTATACCGGCAATCAACGTGATTTTGTTTATCACCTGGCCACATTAATGCACATTAGTAACGATGGCGTTTACCGGCGGCTTCGTGGCGATACGCTCCTGAATCTTGAGGATTTAAGGCTCCTTTCATCGCAATATCAGGTTTCAATCGACAGATTACTACAAGTAGATACGGAATCATTGAACGTCAAAATCGGGGGGCATTCGCAACAATTTGACCTCAAGAGCTTCCTGCAGGACATTGCCAGCCACTTCGAAAAAAATACCAACGGACAGCACTCCAAGATTTTCTTTAATGCGAAGGAAATCCCGATCTTCTACTATTTCCGATTTCCGCGTCTTCTGGCATTCAAGTCTTTTTTCTGGCAGACAATCTTGGACAACAAAGATTCAAGTGAACAAACGCCTTGGGATCAGTATCAAGTCCTGGGTCTGGCTGAAGCCAGTGCCCTGCTGAACCAGTATTATTCCGTCGAGAGCGTGGAGATCTGGTCCGATGAAGTACTAGACCCAACTTTTAAACAGATATTGTACCTCACCGACCTGGGCCAACTGGCGCCAGAAGAGGCTTTCGACTTACTGGAGCAGCTAAAGCAGTTGCTCGCAGGAATTGAGCAGGAATGCCAATCGGGGCTAAGAAATACGGGGTTACCTTTTGAGATCTACTATAATGAAGTCCTGATCGGTGACAATACGCTAATTCTTGAAAGCAAAGGTTCATGCCGGGTGTTTCTCCCGAAGGATATTAGCAGGATCATCGAGATTGCTGATCCCGTGTATGGCGAGCAAGCGGCCTACGTATTTCAGAAAATTCTAAGGAAATCGACCCCCCTCTTTCGTTCTTCAGAGCGAGCTCGTGGAAGATTCTTCAGAGGACTCCTCAAGAAAATCGAAAAGTGCGAGAAAAAAATCCACTCGCTGACTTTGGAGGAGGAAGATTGAGCTACTCTTACTAGGGTTCTAGGAGATAATAGGTGACCTTTCGAAAGGGATTTTCGGGTCGAAGATCTTGCGATAGGTTCTGGAAGTCTGAACTTTCTGAAAACCGAGTTTCCTGTACAAATTCACAACCCTGGGATTGAAGTCCCCGGCCCAGCCAATTTTCAATGTATCATATTTTTTCTCCAGAACAACTTTCTGATGAATGTGGTAGAAAAGTAAGGTTTCTAATCCCTTGTTTTGGTACTGAGGAGCAAATCCTATGACCGATCCGTAGGCTGTTCGACACAACCTTAGTGCTAATATCAACTTGAGTGTGAGCTTCTCAAACCACGCAAATTTGCCCGCTCTAAACCTCCTGAGGATGCCATTCAGTTCTGGCAGCATGAGCACAAAACCAATAGGTTGGCCTTTATGGTACAGGAACCAAATAAGGTCAGCATCTACCACCGGTTTCATACTCGCAAACAGATCCAACGCGCGGGCACGTGTCATCTCCTTAAAGTTGTCATGGGTTTGCCAGCCCAAGTTATAGACATGTCTGAAATCCTCAGCAAAGTCCCCTAACCTCCTCAAGTCTACATGTTTGCACTGAAATTCGGGGTTTTCAGCAAGCTTTTCACCAAATCGATAGTAGCGCTCATTCAGTCCCTTTTGAAGGTCAAACGTGTAGTAGTATTGCTCAAAGTAGGTTCTAAAACCGTAAGATTCGAAGAACTTCTTATAGTAAGTGGGGTTGTAATTATGTCTGAACAATGGCGGCTCAAAGCCATCGACCACCAGGCCCCACCACGCATTGTTTTCACCAAAATTTATTGGCCCGTCCATCGCCTTAATACCAAATTGTTCCAGCCAGTTTTTGCAGGTATCCAGCAGGGCAAATGCCACTGCCTCACAGTGAATACTTTCAAAAAATCCCATGCCACCAGTCGGTTGTTTGAAGGTCTGAGCAGTTCTGAGATTAATGAAAGCCGCCACCCGTCCGACGCACTCGTCGCCTACTTTCGCCAACCACCTTTTAATAATGCCGTGCTCGTGAAAACTGTTGGAATTCGCATCAAATACACGTTCTACATCCGCTACCACGGGACTGACCCAACTCAGGTCGTCGGCGTAAATACGTCGCTGGACCTGATGAAATTGGTCGATTTCCTCGTCAGTTCTTACCTCGATGATATCAATTAGATCGGGCATGTCAACATTTCTTAAAATTCAGGAAAGGCTACCGTAGCGCCATCATTTCCACGCATCCGAAGGAGCTTGAAATGGGCCCTTATCGCGCCAAAAAGAGACTTCCTTTCCCGATAACTGATACCGTACTCCTTGCAGAGCCGTTTCAGAATTTTCGTCAATTCGGGGTAATGAATATGGCAAATCGAAGGATACAAATGATGAATCACATGATGGTTGAAGCCGCCATATAAATGCGTGATGAACAGACTTCCTGTAGCGAAATCAGTAGTTGTCATTATCTGATGCATGAGATAAGAATAGGGAAGGTGACCGGTGGCATCTGGTTTCGGAAATTCCGACTCACAACTCACGTGAGCTGATGCCAGGGCAGTGGCCACTGTGTAGCTAGCAACCAGCTGCATAATGAGAAAACCACCGATCACTTCCCATAGGCTAAAATCCAATAGCTGGAGAGGGAGGTAAATCATTAGAAAAGGATAAAAGGATTTGCCAATTATCAATCTGCCGAACTCCCAAAATTTTGGATATTTAATTCCTTTAGAATTAGTAGGTACCTGGTTGAAATCCTTAAAATCTCTCAATAGAAACCAATGGAGCGAATAAACTCCATAGAGCAAAGGCATATACAAATGCTGGTATTTGTGGAAGCTTTTGATCATACCTCCGGGAAAGAGCCTGACCAGTCGTGACTGTTTAATGTCAGCATCCATATCGGGAATATTGGCATAGGGATGATGAGAGTACACATGCCGCAACCTCCACATGAAACCATTGGCTCCGAGCAGATCAAAGATCCAAAGAAGCGTGTTATTTAACCATGTGGTTCGGGCAAAAGCATTGTGCGCCGCATCGTGCGCGACATTCAACGCCAGGAAAATTTTGAGCATCCCCAAAACCCCAAAGGTTACCAATAAACCAGCGAGCGTCACTTGATTTAACAAAACCAGATATGTAGTGACATAGGCAAGAAAAAAGGCGATGGCCTTTATCCAGGCAAGTCTATTGGCTTTGATGTCTTGTCCGCTAGTCTTGAAATAATCCGTAACCTCCTCTCGGAGCGCTTTCGCAAAACCCGGATGCTGTTCTCGGGCAAAATGTAATTCCATGGGCGTTGGGATTTATTACTTCGAACTACCCCAATCTGCCGAAGAAAAGCGAATTGAATTTTACCATCTTCCGCATTTGCAATTGCAAAATTTGCCACCCGTGAAATTCAGCCCCTACAATTATCGCATTTTCGGTTATTTCCAGTAAGAAGCATCAGACGCAGTAACTCAAATCCATTTGAAAGCAGTGCGTAATGCCCTGTCACTCGTTAACACTCCATCCCCTAATTATGATGCACCTATCCTCCTAATCAGACTCAAAAGTCATGTGTACGTATAGTCGGGATAGCATATCTTAGTTAGGTGCTTAATCAAATCAAGAGGCTTGTCCGAGCCTGAAGAAAAAACTGTTTTTATACTACAATGAAAAAATATTATGCATTTATCGCCGTGGCTTCCGTTTTTGTGGCTTGTGGCAGCAATTCGGAAAATCAATCTGCCGGCGCCGTTGAGACAGAACAACCTGAGTCTGAATGGATCTACCTATTTGATGGCCAAAGTACCGAGGGTTGGCGTGCCTACAACGGAGAATCACTACCCCCTGGTTGGGTTGCCCGCAATGGCGAGCTTACATTCGACACAGAGCTAGGTTTGGAACAAGACTATAAAGGTGGCAAAGACATCATCTACGCCGCCGAAGAGTTTGACAACTTCGAACTCCAACTGGAATGGAAACTTCCGGAAGGAGGAAACAGTGGAATTTTCTATCATTTGAAAGAGGGCTACGGAAGCCCCGCCGAGGTGGCCCCTGAATATCAACTCATCGATGATGAAGGATATGATCAAATCCATGACCTCACCGCTTACAACTTAAGTCTTGGGTATACGGAAAATCCGGAGAAGCTACAGCCGCTTCAAAAAACCGCGGCAGATTACGCCATGTACCCAGCGGATGACACGAAGAAACGGCTCAATCCTGTTGGAGAATGGAACACTACCCGGATCATCTTCACCAAGGAGCGGGCCGAATACTGGCTCAACGGAGAAATGATGCTCTCCTTCGTACCATGGTCGGAAGATTGGCACGCAAAGAAAAATTCAGGTAAATGGGAAGGCATGCCTGATTACGGAAAATTTGAGACTGGTTACATTGGTCTGCAGGATCATTCCAGTCCGATATGGTTTAAGAACATAAGAATTAAAAAACTTTAGTATCATGGCAAAATTGAATAGACGGGGGTTTTTAAAGGTATTAGGAGCATCTGCCACAGGTTCACTCCTGGTTTCCCCATCGTGGGCATTTGATCAAAACAGAAAATTACGCACAGCGCATATCGGAGTAGGAAATATGGGTGCGGAAGATTTAAGAGCAGTGGCCTCCCATGACATGGTAGAGGTCACAGCCCTCTGCGACGTAGATGCAAACTACCTGGCAGCCGCGAAGGAACTCCACCCGAACGCCCGGACATTTTCGGATTACCGGGAGATGTTCAATGCGATAGGCAATGAAATCGATGCAGTATTTGTTTCTACTCCCGACCATACTCATGCCCCAGCGTCGATGATGGCAATGGAGATGGACAAGCCGGTGTATTGCCAAAAGCCACTGACACATCACGTTACCGAAGCCAGAGCCATGCGAAAAATGGCTCAAGACAAAGGTCTAGTAACACAAATGGGCATCCAAGTCCACTCGTTCTACGACTACCAATTGGCTACGCTCATGATTCGGGCTGGCATAATAGGAAAGGTCAGTGTAGTTCGGGCCTGGTCTCCTAAAAATTGGGGATTTGACGGAAATGCCCCCAGTGGATCAGATCCGGTGCCGGAAAACCTGGACTGGAATCTGTGGTTGGGAACTTCAGCAGAGCGAGACTATAAGGAAGGGGTCTATCATCCGGGAAACTGGCGAAAGCTGGTTGATTATGGCTGTGGCACACTCGGAGATATGGGTGTCCATATTTTCGACACGCCGTACAACGCACTCGAACTGGATGTACCACTGACCATCAAGAATAGTTGTCGAAAGCCCAATGGATTTGGGTTCCCCGAGGAAAATGTCGTAACCTATGAATTCCCCGGAACTGATTTCACAACAGATAGACTCACCTGGCATTGGTCAGACGGTGTTAACGCCCCAAAGCCTCACAGCGATCTTACTTTACCAAATGGCGACAGTTTGCCCGAACAGGGAGCGATGTTTATTGGCGAAAACGGGAAAAAGCTATTACTACCCCATTTTATGGAAATGCCAAGGCTGATCGTGAATGGCCAATACGAGGAGTTCGATCTGGATAAAATACCTGGTGCCCGAGAGCTAGGTGAACCTGTCAGAGATTATGCCTCCGAGAGCCCCAAACACTACCATCAATTTGTGGATGCATGCCTAGGAAAGGGAGACTGTACCGCACCCTTTTCTTATTCAGCTCGATTGACTGAAACCATTCTACTCGGAGTGATTGCAGGCCGATTCCCGAATCAGACCTTGCACTGGGATAATGAAACAGCTCAATTTGCAGAGGCAGAAGCCAATAAACTCCTCGATGCACCATACCGGAAGTTCTGAAAGGATCAATAACTACGAAATTGAAGGGGATAGTGTAAGCACATCCCCTTCTTTTTTTACAAAAAAAGGGAAGGACCAGTAGCGGTGGGTATTGGTTAACCAATGCCTTGTTTCAAAAGTTGCAGTTTGCCGGGCGGTGTACGGTAAGGCTAGAAACCTAACTGCAAAAAATGAAACCACTGATCGCTTCCCTTGCATGGTCACATGGTCCAGCATGGGGCGGGGAAATTAGAAAACTTTAAACACACCCGTTCATTGTAATCCGCTCTCCCCAGGTCTTCTGTTGCTATGGATACCGGTAGTCGCTAAGGCGCTTACTGGTTATTGGTTCGGTTATAGTAGTTGATATCATTCGGTTAGTGACTTACGCAAACGAAATAAGCGAGTCCTATTATCACATACTAATTGATTTTCGCCAGATCGCTTTGGACACTTTGCGCTTTTTGCAAATCCTGAGAATCTGGTCATTAAAGGCAAGTAAGAACTAAAAATGCAGTGCAATCCCACTGCAAACCATCCATCCGCTATCTCAGAACTATGGATATTTACACAATACTTCCGAAACAGTCCACGAGGCCCTAAATTTCTATTATGCTTAAAAAGCACTTATCCGATATTTCCCTATTATTTCAAATAGGAGTAAGAGCCCGAATATCCTTCCAGTTGTATATGGCCAGTTTGGTCCTGCTCGTCAGCTGCGGTCAAGACGATACCACCGAACCCACGGCGGTTGTTGATGATGGCACTCCTTCAATTGTTGCCAACAGCGACACGAGATTAATTGAAGTCGAGATTGACACGACGGATTTGTATATGCTACCTGCGGACACTGGAGGCCAAATGACCATTTACGATATTGCGGAAACCAATGCGCCATTCCGGCACCTCGTATACACACCCTCGCACTACAGCGAAGAAGGGCCAGACTACCCGCTAATTATCTTTTTGCATGGTTGGGGACCTTGGCTCAACAGTGGTGCCGCCCCACCTGAAAATTTATTAACATCCTCTGGACCTCCTAAGCTGATAGCTGCCGGGACTTGGAACCCCACTTATCCCTTTATAGTAGTAGCCCCCGAACTCCGGAGCCTTTATTGGGATTGGGATCAAGTGCATGATTTTATCAGTCATCTCATTGATAGCTACCAGATCAATACGCAAAGAATCTATTTGACAGGTTTGAGTCTAGGGGGTGGAGGCTCTTGGTATTATGCTGGTAAAATGGGTGACGAGAGTTATGTTGCTGCCATCGTTCCCATCAGCGCCCGCGGAGAATTAAGTATCGTCGAAAATCTCACAAAGGTGCCTATCTGGGCATTTCATGGTGATTCCGACCAAACTGTTGACGCATTTACTAACTACGGTTCGGTAGTTATGGTAAACACCATTAACCAGAACAATCCCTTGACGAAAGCCAGGCTAACCGTTTACAAAAACACCGGTCACGATGCCTGGACGCGGACATATGCTAACTGGGTTTACCCATCTGGTGACTTTGATACCTTCGAGGTGTCTATCTATGATTGGATGTTACAACACAGGAAATCTCCATAATCTTGTAGCGTAACAGACTATTTACCGAAAAAAGTCAGATCAATCACATAGCTGCGATCCATTGCCGTACGAGTTCGACACCCTCTGCGTGTATCATCTTCCGCCCTAGCTCCGGCATCATGACTCCCGGATCTAAAGATTCGATGCGATGAACCAGAATCGACCTGTCCGGATCCCCGGGAAAAATGGCATATTTCAAGCCTCCCGAACCACGTCCGGCGGCAACGGGAGATTTGTTTATACCCAGCGCGTAATTGTCGTCCTCTGAAGCCAGCAGATAAAGCCCGGAATTCTTCGCAGGACCGTCACGCCTGTGGCAGTGCGCACAGTTAGTTTCGAGCCAGGAACGGGCCCTATCTTGTAAAGGTGCCTCCGAATTCTCCCAGGAAACTAATTGGCTTAGCTCCCCCTCCGCCGGAAGACCCGATAGAACACCTGCTCGTTGCCAGGCCAGGAGCTGGTTTTCCTGAGCCACTCCCTTGTTCAATTGTCGGGCTGTCACTCCTATTGGCATTACTTTACCATTGCGTTCGTGGCAGCTCTTGCATTGGTTGAGGTTGGGTACGGAGTAGTCGATCTTCTGAAGCGCTCCATGTCGATCGCGCCAACTTACCGGTATGGACCTTCCAGCGATCTCCAGGGTCGCGTCGGTTTGTTCCTCGTTCCAAACATAGGTATAAGGCTTCCAGCTTCCAGCATCGTTTACAAGTAGCCGGGTTTCCAGTATGCGCCTTCGACCTTCTGGTTTTTGAAAATCATCAGGGTAAAAGAAGCTCTTGACAATTACCGCCTCATCCGGAAACTGGAAAACATCTGCCGCATCGAAAATCAATTCCCGCCCAACCGGAAGGGATACAAAGCGAGCCTTATAGGCATAGTCACTAAATAGCGGGGAATTGACTTCATAGGCGTATACATTTGCTGTCGGCTGCATCTCTGGCAGCTGATCAAACAGCCCCCATTCCGAGAGTAAGACCGGCACATTCAATGTAGGCGCTGACCCCAGAGGTACCTCCTCCACAACAATGGGGGTTTTCTCGGCTTTCCCTCCACAAGCGCATAGTGTTAAAAGGAGACCAGCAAGCCGCAAGAACCTGATCATAATTCCCTAAATATTGGCGCAATCACTTTTCCTTCACAAGCAAATGCCGACCAATCCGAAGTGAGTGCGTCAAAATCATTCGCAGCGTCCAGGTCGCCAAAATCTAACTCACCATTTTCTGTCATACAAAAACTGAACTTCTCGCGATCCGGAGCTATTCCATCCCAAACCACATCAGGCGTAGCAAAGGGAAATTTCAATAAGAAAAGTTTACCAAAGTCATTCCTCAGTGTTGGAAACCAAAACTTGTTGCTGAATACATTGTGATGAACATAGATATCAGCAGGATAAGGATCATATTCCGTATCCTTTTGGGCGGTGGCAATATTTTCATCCAATTGTGTATCGCCATCCCCTCCAAGCGCCTCAACCAGATCGTAGCTGGCTATGGCCAAGCCTGCTGTCCGGTTGTTGATAACCCGATTCTCAAAGATCTCGATATTGCGGGTGGCTAGCAACATGAGTCCCGTACCCGGAGGTACGGTAGCCACAATATTACCCTCAGGCGCAAAATTTCGGTAGTTGTTCTGCTCTATTACATTGCGAAAAACACGGGTAGTGTGTCCATATTGCGTCAGGCCGGGTAGATCAAAAACCAATATTCCGCCCGTATTCTGGTACGCCTCGTTGCCATAAATTTCCACCCATTTGGAATTTTCACTTTCGATTCCCGCAACGTTTTGATAAACAATATTATTTCGGATAACAACGCTATCAGACTGCCCCACATAAATGCCTGCATCAGAGGCGCCGGCAGCAATACAATTCTGTACCAACACATTGGTACAAAGAACCGGGTAGAAAGCATAAGCACCATTCTCCTCCTTCGGCTCACCGGACCAATGCGATTTCACACCATCAAACGTGATCCCATAAGTATCAGTCACTTTTATATTATCTCCCTTGGCATCCTGGATCGTCATATTTCGGACCAGGATATTTCTGCAATTACTGATCTTCAGTCCTTCCGCACCTTCAGTCTGCATGGCAAAAGAAAACACTGTCTTATCAACCCCTGCCCCCTCCAGGATCACATGGCTCTTGCCATCCAGTGAGATGCTTTTCGTAAACATGTAATTGCCTTCAGGAAGGGTCACTGTAGAAGAATCAGCCGCTGTGATCAGGCGGGTTTGCAGCTCCCTTTCTATGGACTTCCACTCGATAATGGGCGGTTCTGGTTCAGCGCAGGCAGCTAGTATAAGGATGAAGATGATTAGGTTGATAGCTTTCATAAAAGCAATATAAACCTTCATACTGAAACAAATAGGCCTACTCGTATATCTAAAGAATATTTACTTCAGGCTCCAGATCAATGCCAAAACTCTTGGAAACCGACATCTGAATGTCACGCGACAACTTCAGTATCTCCTTACCCAATCCGCCCCCGTAATTCACCAAAACCAGCGGCTGCTTTTCATGAACGCCAATGTCTCCTCGCCGTTTTCCCTTCCATCCACATTGTTCGATAAGCCAGGCGGCAGGGATTTTACTCCAGTGGTCGTCTACATCAAATGAGGGCATGTCGGGATACAGTGCTGCCAATGCCTCCTTCAGAGGTTGCTCTACAAGGGGGTTTTTAAAGAAACTGCCTGCATTCCCTATCTCCAGCGGGTCGGGTAATTTTTGCTGGCGTATATGAATAACGGCTTTACTAATAGCAGAAATAGTAAGCTCTTGCACACCTGTCTCTTCCAAGGTGGCTTTCAGATTGCCATATCCAATATTGAATTTGTGCTTTTTTGTTAGTCGCAGGCGAACCTTGGTTACGATAAACTTCCCCTTGAGCTGTCCTTTGAAGATACTGTACCGGTAGCCAAATTGGCAATCGTCGAGGTAAAAGGTCCGAACATCTCCCGTCTTGCCATTGATCGCATCTAGCGAATAAAAAATTTCTTTTAACTCCACACCATATGCACCGATGTTTTGAATTGGAGCTGCGCCAACCGTACCTGGAATTAAAGAAAGGTTTTCGACACCTCCAAGGTTATTCTCGACGCTCCACAGCACAAATTGATGCCAAACTACACCTGCTCCTATTTCGACAATTACATGGTCATCGTGATCCTCAATTACATCGATTCCATCCATTTCCATCTTAAGAAAAACTTTTCTCTGATTCCCTGTGAAGAGCAGGTTGGATCCACTCCCCAGCACCACCTTTGGTAAGGGCTTCAATCGGGCCGTGTTAAAAACCTCCTCTATGTCTTCCTCGGTACGGATGATGGCCATGTACTGCCCCAAAACATCAAGGCCAAATGTGTTATATGGTTGAAGAGATATATTCTGATGTAGCAGCAAGAATTTGTTTATCTAAAGGTATAAAATGCAGTTTTACGGATTTTTAGCGCTCGAAGACGATCTCGCCACCTAAAATGGTAACCATCGCCTGCGCCTGGAGGATCTCCGGCTCATCAATGATCATAATGTCTCTGTCCAACACGACCATATCAGCCAGTTTGCCTACTTCCAAAGACCCAATCACATTTTCCTGGAAGGCACCATAGGCAGCATCCACCGTATAGGATCGCAAAGCCTGCTCCCGGGTCATTCTCTGGTCAGCTTCATAGCCTCCATCAGGTGTTCCCGTTAATGTTTTCCGTGTGACTGATGCATAAAATGAAGCAAATGGACTGATAGGTTCCACAGGAGCATCTGTCCCATTTACGATCGGGATCCCCGATTCCAGCAATTTCTGCCACACATAAGCACCCTCTTCAATCCTGTCTTTACCAAGGCGGAAAATAGCCCACGGGCGATCTGAGGACATATGTATGGCTTGCATGGCCGGAACCACCCCCAATTCCGCAAATCTGCCTATGTCTTCTTGATTGAGGTGCTGTGCGTGCTCTATACGGAAGCGGTGATCCTGGGTAAGGTCCGGATAAGTTTTAAACGCCTTTTCGTAAATATCAAGAACTTCTCGGTTGCCACGGTCGCCAATGGCATGTGTGCAAACCTGAAAGCCAGCGGCAGTAGCGCGCATAGTCACGTCTTCAATCACCTCCATAGGCGTTACATTGTGACCAAACTGCCCGGGGGCATCGCTATATTCTTCTAGTAACCACGCACCCCGTGACCCCAAAGCTCCGTCCGAATAGAGTTTAACCGACCGGATATTTAATAGCTGATCCTTTTCATCAATCACTGGCCCAGCGGCAAAGTAGGTTGCTAACAATTCCTCATCTCTACCACTCAACATCGCATGAAGCCTCACCTTCAGCTCACCCCGGGCCTTGAATTCTTTGTAAAGCTCAATGTCAGCGGTCGGCGAACCCGCCTGATGAAAGCTTGTGATGCCATGCTCATGGCAATGCGCCATTGCCAATCTCAGCACCTGTTCCCGACGGCTTTTCGACTCATCTGGTATAACCCTGACAATATTCCCCTGGGCTGTTTCATTAAATATACCCGTCGGTTGACCGCCTAGTCCTTTAAATATTTCCCCTCCGTCCGGATTCGGTGTGTCCTTGTTGACATCCGCTTCTTCCATGGCTTTCTCATTGGCAAGACCAGCATGGCCACTCGCATGCTTGAGCCAAACGGGATGATTCGGAACGGCCTCACTCAGTAAGTCGTGCGTCGGGAATCCTTTGATCAGGTTTTCGGGCCCTTCTGTCCACTTGTCCTGATGCCAGCCACGCCCAACTATCCATTCCCCCTCAGGAGTTTCGGCAGCCTTTGCTGCCACGGCATCCACTAGTTCCTGGTAACTTTTTGTCTCTCGCAGATCAATGTTGAGAATGTTTTGTCCGACCCCCATGATATGCGCATGTCCCTCCACAAACCCCGGATAAGCCGGCCGGCCACCCAAATCCACTATCCTCGTAGCCTCTCCCTGATAGGTATTGATGTCAGCGGCAGCGCCCACGGCTATGATCACGCCATCCTTCACCGCCACGGCTTCTACCACGCTATTCGAGACATCCACTGTATAAATTTTACCATTGGTAATTATAAGGTCCGCCGGGTCCGGTTTTTGACACGAAAAAACCGAAAAGAGAAGCAAGCAAATGATTAGGTTGATGGAAGGGCGCATAATCGGGGTATTTTTCTGCTAAAACTAATTGATTTGATCTTCTTCTATAAAAAGAATTACACGACTGTTTTTTTCCTCGAAAAAGCTAAATTTGCGCCTCGGTTCGAACGACCGACCTTTTTACAAGGATTTGTTTCACTAAATCCATTGCGAAGACTGATCCCATTCCGATGGTGTATTTGAAAGGATCAAGCACACATTATGGCAGAAAAAGAAAAAGAAGAGGTTCAGGAAACGGTAGAAAACCAAGCGACTGAAACTCCAGCTCCGGAAGAAGTATCAGCCGAAGCAACAGAAGAAAAAGCCGAAGAGCCAGTAGCCGCCGACGCTACTGAAGAAACCAAAGAAGAAAAAGCAGAAGAGCCAGTAGCAGAAGAAACAGCGGCAACTACAGCTGACGCAACCAAAGAAGAGGTCGAAGAGGCCCAGGAGGAAGCGGAAGAAAAGGCTACTGAAGCACCTGTCGCTGAAGCGCCTAAAGCAGAGAAAAAAGAGAAGAAGGAAAAAGCGCCAGCAACAACAGAAGCGCCAGAAGCTGGGAAGAGCAAGCGGGTTGAAATGCCAGAATCAGGCATTTTGGACTGGTCTATGCCTGATGATGATGGCTTCGGATTCAACTACTCCGAATCCGAAATAAAGGAAATGGAAGACCTTTATGCGTCCACGTTAACGGAAATCACTGAGAAAGAAGTGATTACTGGAACCGTAGTTGGCGTGACCGACAAAGATGTCATTGTAAACATTGGCTTTAAATCAGATGGTCTCGTACCCCTGTCAGAATTCCGCGATGTTGAAGGCGGATTGAAGGCTGGAGACGAAGTACAAGTCTATCTTGAGGAACAGGAAAATGCCAACGGGCAACTTATCCTCTCTCGAAGAAAAGCCAAAATCGTCAAAGCCTGGGAGAACATTCAAAAGGCCTACGAAGAAGATCTTGTGATCGACGGTATGGTGAAGCGAAGAACCAAGGGCGGTTTGATTGTAGATATATACGGAGTGGAAGCATTCCTACCAGGATCGCAAATCGATGTAAAACCAATTCGCGATTTCGATGTATTTGTAGGTAAGAAAATGGAGGTGAAGGTTGTGAAAATCAACTACACTAACGATAACGTTGTTGTATCTCACAAAGTACTTATCGAGAAGGATCTTGAGCAGCAAAAAACAGAGATCCTCAACAACCTGGAGAAAGGTCAGGTACTCGAAGGTGTGATCAAAAACATGACCAACTTCGGTGTATTCATCGATCTTGGTGGTGTGGACGGCCTACTTCACATTACAGATATCTCCTGGGGTCGAATCAACCACCCTGAAGAAGTGCTTTCACTTGATGAAAAAGTCAACGTGGTTGTGCTTGATTTTGACGATGACAAGCGAAGAATTTCACTGGGCATGAAGCAATTGACTTCTCACCCTTGGGATTCATTGGATAAGGATATTGACGTTGGATCCAACGTAAAAGGTAAGATTGTGAATGTAGCCGATTATGGTGCATTCCTGGAAATCATCCCTGGCGTTGAAGGTTTGATCCACGTGTCAGAAATGTCTTGGTCACAGCACCTTCGAAACCCACAAGATTTCATGGGTGTAGGAGATGAAATGGAAGCTGTGGTACTTACCATCGATAGAGATGAAAGAAAAATGTCACTGGGTATCAAGCAGTTGACCGAGGATCCTTGGACGAAACAAGATCTTTTGGTGAAATACGCAGTAGGCACCAAACACAATGGTGTGATCCGCAACCTGACAAACTTTGGTCTATTCATTGAATTGGAAGAGGGTATTGATGGTCTCGTCCACGTATCGGACCTTTCCTGGACCAAGAAAATCAAACATCCTTCCGAGTTTGTGAAAGTGAATGATGAACTAGAAGTGGTTGTCATGGAACTGGATACCGAAAACAGAAGATTGGCACTAAGCCACAAGCATCTCGAAGAAAATCCATGGGATACATTCGAAACGGTATTCACCAGAGGATCCGTACATAAGTGTACAATTGTTGAGAAAAACGACAAGGCTGCCGTACTGGAACTTCCTTATGGCTTGGAAGGACATTGCAACAACAAGAACCTGAAGAAAGAAGACGGCACGAACCCTGCTGAGGGCGAAACGCTCGATTTCAAGGTACTTGATTTCTCCAAGGATGAAAAACGTATTCTTCTCAGCCACACTGCCATCTGGAAAGAGGGTGAAGAAGCAATCCCTGCTCCGAAGAAGAAAAGCGGTCCGAACAAATCCAAAACCATCGACAAGATCAACAAGGAGACAGAGAAATCTACCCTTGGAGACCTGGAAGCACTTTCTGCTTTGAAAGAGCAAATGGAAGGCGCAGCGAAACCTAAAAAAGCTCCTGCGAAGGCCAAAGCAAAAGCTGAAGAGCCCGCGGAAGAAGGTAGTGCCGAGGAAAGCGCAGAATAAATTAAAGTAGTTGGTCAGGTCCGTCCAGGACTTGACCAATTTTCATACTTTTGCTGAAAATGGTGCTGTGGCCGAGTGGCTAGGCAGAGGTCTGCAAAACCTTTTACAGCGGTTCGAATCCGCTCAGCACCTCAAGCAAGAAACCTCACATTCACATGTGGGGTTTCTTCGTTTTGTACCCCTCCTGCCACTACGGCACCGCGTCTTCGTGAGTGGTGCTCACTTACACCTACACGTCACAATGTAAGCAGAACCTTGCCTGGAATTCCAATGGATTGAGCTACTAAAAAAGATATTTTACTTACAAAAGTGAAACTTTATGTTTTACTTCGAGTATTAAACTTACAATTGTGAAGTAAATGCAAAACCTAAAGCTTGGAAATTTTGAAGAAGTCGTTCTGCTGTTGGTGGGAGTACTCTACGACAAAGCCTATTCTGTAGCCATCGTCGAAGAATATAAAAAGCAAACCGGCAAGAACATAAACATCAGTGCCATCCACACGGTGCTGTATCGACTCGAAGAAAAAGGTTTTCTCGAATCCCGAATGGGTGAGGCACAGGCAAGTCGCGGAGGCAAGCGAAAACGTCTTTTCTACCTTACTCCCTATGGGTTGAGGGCCCTGGATGAGCTCAAATCTTTAAGAGAGCAACTCCGTACTCAGTTTCCTCCCGCACTTGCGGGGCTCCGCTCATGAAGGACCACCACCAAATACCACCCCCCAAGCTGGCTTTACGGATTTTCCGATGGTATTGCCGTCAAAGTCGGCGGGAAGAACTTGAGGGAGACTTACTTGAGATGCACGACTTACGGACCCGCAATCACACCCGCGCGCATAGTCTGTATTTGCGGTTCTGGTGGGATGTTCTCCGCTGCTTCAAACCCTACGCAATCAAAAACTCAATTTTTACTATGAATTTCTCACTATTTCAGTCCTATGTAACCATAGGCCTTAGAAACGCCTGGAAAAACAAAGGTCCCGTATCTGTGAACATTCTTGGTTTAGGACTGGCCCTGGGCTTTTCTATTACGGTATATATGATATTTGCCTACAACATCGAATTTGATCGGTTTTACGATGGGCAAGTAGATCAAACCTACAGACTTCAAACGTTAAAAATTGAGAACAATCAAAAGCGGCGATTGGAGCTCGCGCCCTTGGCCATGTGGTCATACATCGAGCAAACGACCGGGGTGGAAGATCTGGTTGTATTTGAGGGAAGAAGAGCAATCATTCAAAAAAACACGGACTATTTCGAAGATTTCGTGGGTTTTGCAACGCCCAATATGATAGACACCTATGATATACCGATGAAATCCGGCTCCTCCCAGGCATTCAAGGACCCAGGCGCTATCTATTTAACCCAGGAAATCGCGGAAAAGTATTTCGGTGATGTCTCCCCGCTAGGCGAAACTTTGACCGTTTTCCTGGGTTCCGGGAAGAAGAGCTTTCAAGTGGCAGGTGTGTTTGAAAAAATTCCTCTCAATTCCAGTTTCCAGTTCGAGCTTCTTATCAACATCGACGCTTATCTCGAGTTGACAGACCTAGACCGTAGCGATTGGAATTCACAGGTCCGATTGGGTTATTACTTTAAATCAAGTACACCGGAAATCACGGAACAGGAATTGAATAAACTGGTCCCCTTACAGAATCAAAAACAGGAATCCTGGAAAATAGATGAGTTAGACCTGGTAGCATTTATGGATCCCATGAACGCCGATCATATCGTCAATTACTCACCTACCAATATGCGCATAAGGCCACAGGCTATCATCATTTTCGCGGTACTGGGACTATTGATATTGATGATCGCGTGCTTCAACCTGGCCAATACTGCCATCGCACTCATGGCAAAACGAGTAAAAGAAATAGGCGTCCGAAAAACGATGGGCAGCCACAATATTCAGATCTTCTCCCAATTTATGGCGGAAATGTTGGTGATCTGCGCATTGGCGTTTGTGGTGGCGCTATTACTGGCCAATGTCATTGCCAAAGAGATCTGGGGCCTGTTTGGCGCCTCGTTCTTCATCCAGGAAATTAGCATCACGCGTTTCGTACCATTCCTGATAATATTCTTACTGTGCTGTACTTTTTTCGCAGGTCTTTTTCCGGCACTCTACGCCTGGAAATTTCAAACGGTGAGTATTCTTAATAACAAGTACTCCGTGAAAGGAGCGGGATGGGTACAACGCCTCTTTACCTTAGGTCAATTCACTTTCTCGATTGCCGTGCTCGTAGCAGGTTGGGCTTTTGCCCGAAATAGCGAGTACCTGAAGGCCATGGACTTTGGCTATAATCACGAGCAATTGTTAGCCATACCATTTGAGGAATCCTCAAAACTGCCGGCAATTAAAAATAGCATCGAGGCGTTTTCATATGTCTCTGCTGTAGCTGCGACCAGGGACCATCACCGGATGAACGTGAGTCGGGGGCTTTGGAATCGGGACACGACCGACCTGGAGGTTCGACAGTACCACGTCGGCTGGAATTACTTTGACATTACCGAATTGCCTATTATCCAGGGCAGAAGCTTCGACGAATCCATTCGCTCTGATCAAGACCGGGGATTGATAGTGAATGAAGCCTTCACGGACATCCACGGAGTGTCGATCAATACTTCTCTGACTATTGACGGGGAGCGTAGAACGATAGTCGGTATTGCGAAGAATGTGGTGGACAATGTTTATTCCGATTACGCGCCCAGACCCGAGATGTATATTGCTGCAGAAACCGAACAATTAAACATGCTACTCGTAAAGGTTGCTGGAGCAGAGAAGCCACTCGTCGACCAGGACATAAAGGCGTTGTGGGCTTCTACCATGAATACCCCTTACCGGGGTGAATGGCAAGAAGACAGGGCCATGAACACCGCATATCGCGACTCCAACAACCTGAAAAGTATATTCTTAAGTATTGCAGTCCTGGGCAGTCTGTTGAGCCTCATAGGCATCTATTCTTTGGCGATTATCAATATCAACAAAAGAAAAAGGGAGATCAGCATCCGTAAGATATTAGGTGCTTCATTCAAGCAGTTGACAATCATAATCAACAAACCCTTTGCGCTTATTTTATGCCTTTCGGTGGTAGCGGGAATAGTCTTGGGTATGCTACTGACAAACGCTGTGCTTCAGATGATCTATACTTTTTATGCAGAAGCTCCCATGTTCAGCTCAGTGCTGATCGCCCTGGGTCTGGCAGGATTGGCTGTATTATTCATTTCAGCGGCGATTGTACGCCCTATCAGGTCTAACCCCTGTGAAGGCTTGCGCGTTGAGTGAAAGCCGGTTGGATTCAAACGAGCTCATCTAGCCAGGGTCAACCAGTCACAAGGCCCTGGCGGTTGATTTACATACCAAAATTTGCGGCCGGCTTTTGCACCCATTAATAAAATAAACCGCTTCATTATTTGTTCATACACAGGAGAGTCCTCTATTTTGTTGTTATGAAGCGATGGCTTGCAGGTGCGTTTTTGTTGATTGGCTTTGGAGTGCACGCCCAGAATTTCTACAACTGGCAGTACAACGACCGATACTTTTCTCTTGCCGCCGGAACGGGCATGAGTACTTACTTTGGAGAATTGAATGATGAACCGATTCTCAGAAAAAAGCTATCCAACTTGTCACTGGGGGTCGAAGCAAGATTATTGAGTCGGCTGGGCGCGCGGGCTGAGGTGATCTACTACACACTTCAAGAAGACGATCACAATGCCGCCGACAGCAGCTTTGCCAGGCAGCGAAATCTCAACTTCAGATCTCGCAACATTGAAGGAAACCTTCAGGCGATCCTCTATTTGAGAAAATACAATGGGGACTACTTCAGAAGATGGAGTGCCGATCCGTACCTTGGTTTTGGTGTGGGTGTCACTAGTTACAACCCGACAACCGTCTTGGATTCTGTGCGATACGACCTACGTGAATTTGAGACTGAAGGAGAAGATTATGGCAAATACGCGCTCGTATTACCCGTCACGATGGGCCTGAAATTTCGATTCAACGAGTTCATCAACATGATCGCCGAGGTGAGCTACCGATACACGTTCACCGACTATCTCGATGACGTGTCCACGGTCTTTCGCGCCGATGACGGCTCCATAGCAGCCAGGTTATCAAATCGAAAAAGAGAATCTCGCATTGGCGGAGAAATCGCCATAATCAATCAGGAGTTTTTCGATTCGCAAGTCGAGGGAGCTGCCCGAGGGAATCCCAATACCAATGACAGCTACCTGTTCATCAATTTCAAGCTGGAGATCTTCCTTCCTAGGAAAAATGGCGGTCCAATCCTCAGTAAGCCATCCGCTTATTGATCATATCCCCGAAAAGGCGCCACGGTCTCATGGCTATCGGCACTTTCCCACTTAAAAACTGCGCGTACTGTTTTCAGCAAGATCATCACATCGAGCCTCCAGGAAAGCGCATCAACATATTGGACATCAAGGTCCAGGCGCTCCGACCATTCCAATTTGTTGCGACCGGAAACTTGGGCGAGTCCTGTGATCCCCGGAGGCACATCCAGCCGCCGCCTATGTTCGTCGCTATAATATGCTATGTACTCCATGTAAAGCGGTCGGGGGCCCACCCAATTCATGTCACCTCTAAGTACATTCCAAACTTGGGGTAGCTCGTCCAGCGAACTAGCACGAAGAATGCGTCCGTATCTACCAATGATTTTTCCATTGCTGATCGTTCGGAATTTGCACATCCGAAAGGGCTTCCCCTTCCTTCCCGCCCTGGTTTGAAGAAAAAAGGGCTTCCCTCCGGTAATAAAAAGAGAATAAGGGAGCAACAGTATTGCGAAAGGCAACGACAATAAAATGGCCAAAACAGCCAGAATTTTACCCATCATCGGTTTGAATATACTTCTGTAGATGTTGGCTTTCACCAGCACGAATTTAGTGGCCTTTGAAAAACAATGGCAAATCCATTGAAAAGCACTATTTTTTAATCATTTTCGTCCCCACCTAAGAATTAGCTACCTATAGATGAAGATTTTCCGATTCGTATTCTTCTTTTCGATTACGCTTACACTCACTGTTCTTCTTCACAATCCTCAAGGTAGCATTCCTCCCCTCGGAAAACTCTTAAGTCCTAAGCATGGTTTCTGGCAAAATGCTGAAGAGGCGGTTATCAATACTCCGGAAAACCTGCCCGTCGCGGGCCTGAAAGCACCAGTGCGAATCAGTTTCGACGAACATCTCATCCCCCACATTTTTGCGCAAAACGATGAGGACCTCTATTTCGCGCAAGGGTACGTCACGGCGTTTCACCGGCTTTGGCAAATGGAATTTCAGCTACTAGCCACGGCGGGTCGACTTTCCGAAATCTTTGGTTCCAGGGCCCTGGAGTTTGACCGGGGCCAGCGACGAAAAGGCCTGACCTATGCCGCCCACCGTGGTTTGGAAGAATGGAAAAAAGATCCTGCCATGTACAGGTTGGTCCAGGCCTATACCAAAGGCGTTAATGCCTACATCGAACAGCTGAATTACAGCCAGCTTCCAATCGAATACAAACTCCTCGATTATTCCCCCGAACCTTGGACGGAATTTAAATGTGTGTTATTGCTCAAGGAGATGTCGGACCAGCTATCTCGGGGCGACCAGGACCTGGAATATACCAACGCACTAAGCAAATGGGGCCCAGATACGTTCAATCTCTTATATCCGGAAATGCTACCCGGAGTAGACCCGATTGTACCAAGAGGCACCCGTTTTTCCTTCCGCCCGAAGGCCATGACAAGACCAGAGGTGGAGTTTCCACTTCCACAAACTGCGAAGCGAATTGCTTCCCCCAACCCAGCCAATGGCAGCAACAGTTTTGTTGTCAACGGAAATAAAACGGCAGACGGTTCGGTGTTATTTGCCAATGAGCCGGACCTGGGGCTCAACCTGCCGAGCATCTGGTATCTCGCTCACCTCAACAGTCCCACCACCAATGTCATAGGTGGCACGCTACCCGGAACACCCAATGTAATTATCGGTTTCAATGATTCTATCGCATTTGGGGACACCAATGCCGGTTGGGACTTTGTGGACTGGTACCAGATCACCTTCAAAAATGATAAAAGAGAAGAATATCAATATGATGATAAATGGCTCAAGACCCAGAAGATTGTTGAAGAGATCAGGGTGAGTGATGGCGACACCTTTTATGATACCATTGTTTACACGCACTATGGGCCTGTGGTGTATGACCGTAATTTCCAGGCGAATGATGAAAAAGTGAATTTGGCCATGCGGTGGATCGCCCATGATCCATCTATGGAAGTCAAGGCATTGCGGGATGTCAACCTTGCCAACAATTTTGGGGAATTCCTGAAAGCCTATGAAAATTATAATGACCCGCCCCAGAATGTGACAGTAGGCACCGCCGCCGGGGACATAGGTATTAAGATCAGTGGCAGATTCGCTGCCAAGTGGGAAGACCAGGGTAAATTCATCATGGATGGGGCCGACTCGCGGTTCGAGTGGCAGGGCTACATTCCTGAAGACCATGAATACCTTTCGCTCAATCCGCCACGCAATTTCGTAAGCTCCGCCAATCAGCACCCTGGCGATAGCACCTATCCCTATTATGATTTTGGCGGTAGATATGAACACTTTAGAAATCGACGGATCAATGACCGGCTGCAGGTCATGAGCAACATCACCGAGAAAGACATGATGCGTCTGCAGCACGACAATTTCAACTACATCGCGTCAGACTTACTGCCTGTCATGCTGGACTCACTGCTGAGTGATTCGCTGCAATTGACGGCAGATGAACGCCAAATGATTGATGAATTGCGAGGTTGGGACTACTTCAATGAACCGGAAAGCCAACTGGCCACGGTGTTCGAGTTGATGTGGGATGAACTTGGGAATTTGATCTGGGATGAGTTCGAAAATCAGCCAATAAGCCTGTCTCGCCCCGGTAGTTATACAACAATTTACCTGCTTCGAAATAAGCCTGACTTTGAATTCTTTGACATTCAAAGCACCGCGCAAGTGGAGTCCCCATCAGATATATATTTACTGACTTACCGCAACGCACGGGAAAAGCTGGCCCGGTGGGTCGAAGAAAACGGCCCTGACTATGCGTGGTATAAATTCAAAAATACAAGCGTCAATCACTTGCTACCGCCGCTACACCCGTTTTCGGTGAAAGGCGTGCGGATTGGTGGAAACCACAATATCGTAAACGCGGCCAGCGGTCGTCATGGCCCCTCCTTGAGGCTGGTAGTGAAGCTAAATAGCAATGGCACGGAAGGTTGGGCTGTTTATCCCGGCAGCCAGACCGGCAACCCCGGAAATCCAACCTATGCAGGGATGATCGATGATTGGGCCACCGGAAACTACTATCAATTGCTTTTCAGCCCGGATATTCCCGCCAGTCATGAGCAAATTATTCACACCTTCAATCTAATCGCTGAGGAATGAAATTGATCTTCAGAACACTCGTACTTGGCCTGGTCATCTACCTGCTCCCATCTTTTTTACCCTGGTGGTCCATTGTCCCCACCGCCATCATTGCCGGGCTTTTACTTCCTGGACCTGCTATCAATGCGTTCATTTCGGGCTTTCTCAGTGGAGGTACCGTATGGCTATTCCTGGCCTGGCAAATAGACAATACCACGCAATCTTTCCTGAGCGAAAAGATCGTACAGCTATTCCCGTTCTCCGATGCTACATACCTGGTCATCCTAAGTGGGTTGCTCGGGGGATTACTTGCTGGGCTGGGTACATTGTCCGGTTCCAGCTTCCGCCAAATCTTTATTAAGAAAAAACAAAGAAGCCTTTACTCATAGGTAACGCTTTACGCTGAGGTATACCGCCTACTGCAGAAAAGCATTGAATTGCACAAAAACGCTAACGTTATGTGTATGCTTCTTTTAAAATTTGTATTTATTTAACTTTCGTTAAATTAGTTCGTATCTATACACGAGCGATTTCTTACCGCAAAAATCTCGCTGAATTTAGGCCAAACGGGCTAAGATAGTTGCGCATGCTAAATCCTTAAAAAAAGTGGATTAAATGTGCATAAGTGCGAGTATAGCTCTTCATATCTGTTTATAACTACCTGATTTTAAGGCATTTCACTGTCCAAAAGTTGTGGATTTATTTATCCACTTTTTCACCTCATCCTGTTGATAACTTCTCAACTTAGCATCATCAAATCACACACACAATAATATTAAAAATAACGCTATGAAAAGAATTAAGTTACTCAGCTACGGATTAGTACTAATTGCATTTTTCTCACTTTCTTCTTGCACGGAAGATGCGATTTTAGACGAAATAATTGACAATACGGAGCTGCAAGGACCTACGTTGGAGACTGGAGAGGATGATGGTGATGACGATGGCACGCCCTCTAACTAGACAATAGATCGTTACATATCATCCCGTTATCGACTACTTGGCGATAACCATAGAAATCAAGCGAGTTTTACTCGCTTTTTCTATTTATATTCGCTTCCGTGAGAGCGAGCATTAGGACCTTCTTTTTAATCACCTTTTTATTTGGCGCCTTTAGTCACGACTTGCTAGCGGCGAAAAGCATCGAATCACGGGTGGAGGAAGCATTGAAGTCATTTGACGACTATGAACTTACCCAAAAGTTATTCTTGGAGATTCTAGAAGACGCCAAAAATCAAAGCAATTACTACGGCCTTGTTAAGGCGAACTTCAGCCTAGGATACATACAGAAACAGCAGGGAGATTTTGGAAAAGCAGTCATTTACTATTTAGAGGGTATACGTTATGCCAGTGACGCTGATTATCAAAACGTCTCAAATGATTTAGTCAAGCTATTGAAGAATACAGGTACTATTTTCATGAAATTCAAAAACTACGAGCTAGCCGAAAAATATTATCATCAAGCCTCTGAACTGGCCTCTGAAAGCGGTTTAACGAATGAATACGTTCGACTTTTATATGCACATTCCCGATTGCTGCAAGCCAGGGGAAATGTGGAAGAGGCTATTGTCCTCTTAGAATCAACATTTGGAAATTTCAATTCAATATCAAATAGTACCGTTGCTCTCATTTACAATAAATTAGGGGGTCTCTATTCTCAAACCGGCAAAATCCAGAAGGCTGATGCCACTTTTTCTAAATTGATCTCTTTCGTAACTGGCAAAGAAAATTTAGAGGCAGTTTATAAGACGAAGGCATATCATAACCTCGGTAATCTCTATTTTCTAGCGAAGGATTATCCAAAGGCTGCTGAGTATTTTGAACAGGCCCTAGAATTAAAAGAAGAAAGGGAAGCAAACGCTGGTTCTATTTTTCTCACTTCCAAGGACCTTGGTGAGGCACTGATGATGACGGGTAGACTTAATGAGGCGGAGTTCTATTTACTCAAAGCGGAAGAGCTTTATAACCAAGCCAAAAATGTCGCAGACCACTATGAGGTCTATAAATTCCTAGGGGTTATAAGCAAAAATCGGGGTGATATGGAATCATACGCAAACTATCAAGACCTATATGCAATGAACTTGGAGGAGTATGTGGCAGAGAGAGAAGAAATAGAAGCCTCCGATAAAAAATATAACCTCGACCTGATCACCGAACGCTATTTCGCGATGGTAGCAGAGCAAGAACGCAATAAACAGATCGTCTTCTACTCTACCATTGGTATCTCCAGCTTGTTCTTTATGCTCGTAGCGGTCTTTGGCATCTTCTATTACCGTAAGTGGAAGCTTCGCAAAGACCTGGAGGAAGCCATCCGTCCCCTAACCCAGGATTTCTAAGAGGGTCGCATTCATAACAAACTTTCTGGTTGCCGACGGCAAAAAGATCGCCCCATGAATCCTTCATGAAACGTCATTCAGGTTTTCGAGCCTTCTCCCTTTTCGTTCATTCCGGTTTTCAAGCCTTCTTCCTTACGTCATTCCGGTTTTCGAGCGATGCGAGGAATACCGGAATCTCAATACCACCTTACAAGTAAATCCTGAAAGATTCCTGATCTCCGTTTCACTCCCTCAGGAATGACGAAGGAGGATTAAGTGCACAAGTGAACCCAGGAACCACCACACTCGGCACCTCCTTAATCGTCACTCACGTCAGGGAGTCCATCCTCAATTCTAATTCATGCCGTCATTCCGGTTTTCGAGCGATAGCGAGGAATACCGGGATCTCAACCTCCCACAAGTAAATCCTAAAAGATTCCTGATCTCCGTTTCACTTCCTCAGGAATGACGAAAGAAGGGTAACACGTCAGGAAAGACGAAAGGAAGGTAATAAGTCAGGAATAACGAATTAAGGTAATAAGAGAGGATGAAAAAGAAGGTTGAATCGGGCAGACCATTCCAGGGCGGGTCAAAAACACCCCGCCGAAAAAGGTAAAATTCCAAACGAAATACGCCGAATGCGCTTGTCGACTAAATATCGACTCCCATTCTCTCCCTGAGGATCTCCGAGATTTTCTCGTTCTTTTCGTAGAGATGAAGGATTTTTATTTTCTGCTCTTCATTTTCCCTTACCAGGTGGAAAAACAGATCTGAAAGTTCATCAACCTCCGGTGACTCGGGATGAGCAGTACTCATCTCTCCAAGCAACTCAATCGCCCTACGTTCTACGCTGATCTTCAGGTTGCGAGCAACCTGGCTTTTTGATTTCTCCGTCTTACTTGGACGGCTCTTTCTCGCATAGTCAATGATTTCGCCCTCTCCCCTTAATAACCACTCAGTGTTGACTTCACCGAAGGTGATGAGAATCTTATTGAGGACTTCAAAGCTAGGTTTGTTTCTTCTCCCACGGATGATATTGTACACCACGGCGCCCTTTACGCCGATCTGCTCCGCAAAAGAGTTGGGGTTTTCGTCAAGAACCCTTATCAGTTGTTTTATGCGATCATTAATGACCATATATCAAATATACAACAAGAAACGGAATAGGATAAACAAAAAAGAAGGGTCGTTAAAAGACGACCCTCCCTCATTAAGAACCAGCTATGGAAAATAGATACTCACTATTTCAATACAATAATAATAGCAAATGATGTAAAAAGGAAAGTAATGAAGCTTTTTATTATCAAATGATATACCCATTCCGTTTTAAGTGAATAGAGCAAAACAGTTTGATGGGAAAAGTGAGGACAAAAAAAGAGGACCTTGTTTTTAACAAGGCCCTCCCAAAACAACTAAAGGTTCCTAGCTGGTTTTAACCATGTGACTTTGTAAAGATAACAGCCGGTTTTTACTATGCAAAATAAAATTCTATTTTTTTTCAATAAACAGAATATTGTTATCCTTAGCTGAATTACCTCGCCTGAGTATATCATTTGCTATGTTTTTCCTCTGATGACAATCTTGCCTGTACTTTGCCTGGATTCCATGTAAGCATGGGCTTCCTTCATCTCTTCAAAGTCAAAAACTCTGCCCACATGAGGTCTAATTCCGTGTGCTGTTATAAAATCAGATAACTCTTTCCATAAGGACCTGGACAGGGCCGGCATGCCAGTCAGGTAACCAATGTGCGAAGCACTGATACCATAGCTCTTTTGTGCCATATGCATCACCTTCACCTTCGGTGCATCCTTCCAGGTTTGCCACCACGTCAGCGGATTCCACTTTTTGAAGCTGATACTGGCAAAACCTATGACCACCACCCTACCAAATGGGTTGAGCAACTCAACGCTTTTCTTAAATACATCTCCCCCTACGACTTCCAGGACTGCATCCACGCCTCCATGAGCTGTTTTTATAAGTTCGTAAAAGTCTTCCGTTGCATAGTTGATGGCATGCGCTGCCCCCAGCGACTTGATCAACTCCAGCTTCTCCGGTCTACTCGCGGTTCCAAATACCTCACATCCCATGGCTTTGGCCAGCTGCACGGCTGCTGTACCAACACCTCCTGCTGCCGCCTGAATCAGCACCTTTTCTCCTGGCTGCACACGGGCCTGTTTCCTCAAGGCAACCCAGGCCGTCATAAAGCATACCAGTAGCGCCGCGTTCTCTTCAGCACTTACTGATTCGTTTGCCGGGAATATCAAATGCTCGGGCACGCAGTTGTACTCGGCATATCCACCATACTGGTTGCCTGCAAGTACCTTCTCCCCTACCTTGACTGAAGTCACATCCTTCCCAATCTCCACCACTTCTCCATATGTTTCCATCCCAGGAATGTAGGGTCTCTTAGGTGCCCAGTTATATTGTCCCCGGCGCGAAAGTACTTCGGCGTAATTGAGACCTATTGATTCGATTTTAACTTTTACCTCCTGGGGGCCTGGGGTCGGCTCAGGTACATCGGTAATTCGTAGTACGTCTGGTTTTCCTACTTTGTCAAGTAAATACGCTTTCATCCTAAAGAGTCTGAAGGCGAAAATACCGCGCAAAGCTGAAAGTCAAGCAAACTTAAACGTGGTACCCCGGAGCAAGCAGGGCCCGATACTCGTCATGCCGCTTCAGGTAAGCCGCCACGAACGGGCACAGCGGAGCCAGTTGTAAATTGTGCGCTTTCATATATTGAAGGGTTTCCTCTACAATCTTTTTGCCTATTCCCTGGCCCTCCAGCGATCTGGGTACTTCCGTATGAGTCAGGAACATGATACCCTTTTCATTTAGTATGTACTCGATTCGAGCCACTTCCCCATTGATGTCAAGTTCGAATCTTTTTTTCTCCTGATTAATAGTCGTGCTAGCCGCTGACATGTCTTCCATTACTGAAAAACTAAGAATAAGCGCAAATAGTTGATTTAAATCATCGAAAAAAACATGCAGCCATTTACCGGCATGGGCGGAGCGTTCGTGCTGAGATCAGGTCCTACCCAATCCATTTTCTTTCCACTTGCCAACGATCCTTTTTCCGTAACCAGGCGACCAGGGCACCCCCCAGCATGAAAGCAGCTATCCATGCCAAATCGATAGTACTCGCCCCATGATAACCTCTCGTGGCAAGTGCTCCAGCCATGACCACCGCTACGATAGTGCCCCCATACGTGGCTGTCCTTGGAATAACAATCAAAATAGCTCCCAAACACTCAAGGAAGCCTATAAGAAAAAGAAACCACGTCCCATACCCCCAACGCTTGAATGCGGGAGCCCAAAAACCTTCCGGATCAAATTTGTACCAACCCTGGACAATGAACAAGTAAGCCAGATAGAGGGAAACGGCCCAAATAAATAGTTCTTTCAGGATGTAGGTGATATTGAATTTCGTAGCCATGCTCGACGATTTTTGAGACACAAATTGTCGAACCATAAGGAAAAAAAAGGGCCGTTGGGATGAAACTACGCTACACTGGGACGAATGCCGTGTTCGACGAGCGCATTGATGTCCGGCAGGAAAGTTCGAGTGGTGAATACCCTGGCCCCATCCTGCAACTCCAGCAAGTACTCTCCATTTTTCCACTTCAGCCAACCGGTAATTTTAGACTTATTGACAATATAGGATCGATGTACCCGAAAAAATTGATCATCCAGTTGCCCCATCAAGGCACTGAGTGTCATCCGAGCTCGGATGTCCCGGGCGTCGGTATGAATCAGGACGTAGTTTTTATCAGCTTCCACCCATTGAATGCTATCGAGGGGGACGATGGTATTTTCCTTCACCCCCCGAACAATTATTTGGTGTCGCTGCAAGTCATGATCGGGCTGTGACTTCCGATAGATCAAATAATGAATGACTATAACGATAGCATAAAGGAGTATCTCTTTGGGCAACGAGGCAACTACAACCCACCGCACACTCCAAAGAATATCGACCAGCGATCCATGGACCATGTCGAGTTGTATTTTCAGCCAAAAGTCCAGGGTAATGGCCAGCAACCTCGATAAGGGAGCAAATGCAAGTACAATAAGCACGTGACGGAAAAGGTTTCCTGGCCCGTGTGAACCAGAGAAGGGCCATCGTGAAGCGGCTTTGAAAATAAGCGGGATATAGATGAGCCATAGGATCCAGGGAATAAAATAGTAGAATGAAATATCGAAGACCTGATACCATCCCGGGATCTTTCCAACATGAACCTGAAAGAGTAATGCGGAAGCTAAAGACAGGCATGCGATGACAAAAAAAGTCATGCCAATACGCCAGTAAGTTTGGTTGGTTAGCGTCATGGTACTTTTTTACGGGAATGTAACAAAGTTGATACCCGTGGCCTACAGATCACGCGATTTCTATTTCTTTTAGGCCCCAGCGTCCTTCGTTGTAGGTATTTGATTAAATTGTTGGACATCAACCCTACCTATATGTCTTCTCAAAAATCTTATACGCGTCGAATTGCATTGATAGTAGCAATGGGCGGCTTTCTTATGGGGTTTGATGCTTCTGTGATCTCGGGAGTTGTCAAATTCATTGAAATTGAATTCGGTCTGACAAAATTAGAGCTCGGCTGGTCGGTGAGTTCTCTGACATTAACGGCCACATTGGCGATGATGGTGGCCGGTCCTTTAAGCGATAGGGTAGGTAGAAAGCTGGTGCTCACTTATGCTGCCATACTTTTTGCAGTGTCGGCAATAGCCTCTGCGGTTGCTCCCACATTCCTGTTCCTGGTAATCGCACGGATGATCGGAGGTATTGGTGTTGGGGCTGCACTGATCATCGCTCCCATGTACATTGCCGAAGTAGCACCCCCAAAAATGCGGGGACAGCTCGTTTCCTTCAACCAACTGAATATCGTGATAGGTATTTCAACGGCTTTTTTCACTAACTACCTAATTCTTCAGCTGGGGCAATCCACTGCGGGCTGGGCACAAGCGTTGGGATTTGAGCAATGGAACTGGAGATGGATGCTCGGCTTGGAGACTTTGCCTGCAGTGCTCTATTTTTTCGGTTTGTTTGTGGTTCCCCGTAGCCCCAGATGGTTGCTCATGAAGGGCAGAGAAGACGAGGCACGCCAGGTATTTGAAAGACTTATAAGCAACGAAGAAGCCGAGGAACAAATCGCCGCTGTACAAAGTAGTCTGGATTCCGGAGCCCAGGAAGAAAAAGTGCCTCTGAAGGAGCTTTTCAAACCCGCCCTCAAGCTGGTACTCACCATCGGCGTAGTGGTGGCAGTTTTGCAACAGATCACCGGCATCAATTCTGTATTCTTCTACGCGCCCATGATCTTTGAACAATCGGGGATCGGGACGGATGCTTCCTTCGTACAAGCCATACTGGTAGGACTCACCAACCTGATCTTTACGATTCTTGCCATATTATTTATTGACAAGCTTGGCAGGAAGCCTCTGTTGACGTTTGGTGTGGCAGGCATCGCTCTAAGCATGTTTCTACTAGCATACGGGTTTAGTACAGCCACCTATACATTGACTGAAAAAAATGCCTCAGGCATATCTGAAAAATTGAATGCTTCAGCATTGCAGCCACTCTTTGACAGAACTTTCGATAATGACATTAGTTATAAAGATGCTTTGACAAATACCTTGGGAGAAGAAACGGCAAAGACTTATGAATCGGAGCTCATCACAGCTGCGATTTCCATGAACCCCACCATGATCCTGATTGGCATTTTGAGTTTTGTAGCGTCATTCGCCATTTCGATCGGGCCGGTTATGTGGGTATTGTTCTCTGAACTTTTCCCGCTTCAGGTTAGAGGTCTGGCCATCTCATTTACAGGTTTTGTCAACTCATGTGTGAGTTTCCTTGTTCAGCTTGTATTCCCCTGGGAACTTGCTTCACTGGGAAGCAGCACCACCTTTTTGATATATGGCATTTTTGCGGCAGCAGGATTCATTTTCGTATGGCGTATCGTGCCTGAAACAAAGGGGAAATCACTGGAAGAATTAGAAAAATTACTGGTAAAATGAAGTACTCGATCAAATCAGCATTACTCCTTTTCCTGGCACTTTGGTTACAGCAATGTGGTCAGACGGAAACAAGCAGTACAGCGGTGGAAAATGACAATGACGGGCAGGTAGTCACCGTGGCTGCTACGGACTACACGGGAAGTAGTGGCGGTGATAATTCCGGAACCACCCAGTTACAGGCGGGAGAATGGCTTTCGTATGAGGTGACATTCTCCAAGACCGGTAGATATGAAACTATGATCAAAACTCAACAAGCAGAGAATGCTAAAGTCTGGGTCGAGGACCACATTGAAAATCCGGATGGACGAACCTACGACGTGACCGGCGCCATCGCGATCGGCGACACGGGTTCGGGGAAAGTAGACGGCAGTCCGTTTAGCGCTGGCGTCCATAAAATAAAGGTCCATGTGCGAGAAGGGTCAGCCAACATCCAGGAAATTCAATTTTCGCTTATGATCCCTCATCAACTTACCCCAAGCACTATGACCCAGAACACCGATGGGGAGGAATGGCAGCCCGTCTGGGCCGATGAATTTGACGGGACGCAACTGGATACCTCCAAGTGGACTTATGATGTAGGAGACTGGGGCTGGGGTAACAATGAATTGCAATACTACACCCGGAACAGGACGGAAAATGTCCGAATTGCAGATGGCAATTTGATCATAGAAGCCCGGAAAAACGACCAGGGTGCACGTTGGACTTCCGGACGGCTCACCACTCGAGGAAAGGTAAGTTTCCTTTACGGAAAAATTGAATTTCGCGCGAAAGTGCCTCGCGAAAAAGGAAATTGGGCTGCAGGATGGACACTGGGAGATACCTACGTGGATGAAAAATCCTGGCCCTACTGCGGCGAGATCGACATTTTGGAAAGCGTAGGTTACGAGGTTGATAATGAAACTGGCAATGGCATTGCACATGCTACCGTGCACACGCCTGCTTACTATTTCAAAATCGGAAACCAAATAAGCAGTACCAAGGATGTTGAAAACATAGCTGGTGAATTTCATACGTATGCAGTGGAATGGACACCTGCTGAGGTGCGTGGTTTTGTCGACGGGGAGGAATATTATCTATACGACAAAACTGCGAATGACAAGGAGTGGCCCTTCAACAACCCTCAGAATATTATCCTCAACCTAGCCATGGGAGGCGGCTGGGGAGGCGCCCAGGGAATGGATCCCAATGTCACTTCACAAGAGTTCATTGTCGACTATGTACGGGTATATGAACGCCGCTAAATGTATTGACAGCTAGTAAAATCCTTAGATGACAGGCCTGGAAAAGCTCCAAGAATTTGCACTGGCCCTACCCGAAGCGAGTGAAGAACCACATTTTGAAAAAATTTCATTCCGTGTTCGAAAGAAGATTTTCGTCACCTTCAGCAGGGAGAACGGCCGGGCAACTGTCAAGCTGACTGAGATGGATCAAAGCATCTTTTGCGCGGCTAACAAGTCTATATACCCTGTCCCCAACAAATGGGGTAAACAAGGCTGGACAATCGTGGAAGTACAAGCAGTAGGTCCAGCGCTGCTAAAAGCGGTCGTCGAAACGGCCTACTGTCAGGTAGCACCAAAAAAGCTGGCGCAACAGGTGCTACCAGGAGATCATGCCTGAAAAGTACGAGAACCTCAGGGACAATGCCATCATTAACCGATGGGAATTTGATGGTATCAGAATGGGTCATGCATTGCTGCGATTCGACGAATTCACCACGCAAAGCGCGAGCAACGACAATGAATACGTGCGTCTTCACTTTGGCTTGAAAGGCGACTATCAATTTAGCTACCGTCAACTTGGGAAAGCCTTTGATCTGACCGGTGGACATCACAACATCATGTACTCGAAAGGGATAGAACTTGAGGTCACAAACAAGACGCTGGAAATAGAAACCTTCGGAGTGGATTTCCCAAAGGATTCATTCCTGGCTTTGTGCGACGATGATGATCCCGTACTCTCAAAATTCCTTGAAAATGTAGTTTCGGGAACCAGTACAATTCTTTCTCCCAACTGGGGAACCGTTGATAGCAAAATACAGGGCGTGATTGATGAGATCTTAATGAACCCCTTCAAGAGCGCCTTGAAGAATATTTTCCTCCTGGCCAAGTCCCTGGAACTATTGGTCCTCTGTCTGGACAACTACCAAATCACCAATGGACAGCAATTTCAATACATCAGGAATCAAACTGATAGAGAAAAGATCATGGCAGCGCGCGATTTTATCAATGCCAGAGTAACTGCTCCACCCAGTTTACCGGAAATAGCCCGGGAAGTGGGACTCAATGAATTCAAATTAAAAAGAGGTTTCAAGGAGGTTTTCCACAGTACAGTCTTTTCTTACCTCACGGATCGGCGATTGAATCTCGCCAAACGGATGCTGATTGATACCGACCAAACGGCCGCAGAAATTGCCTCAAAACTGGGCTACTCATCTCCGCAATATTTTAGCAGACAGTTCGGTAAAAAGTATGGAATTACACCCAATTCTATTAGAAAAAATCCTTAAAGTGCAATGGACAAAAAGCAGGCTGTCATATCATTGACGTTGAATTATCACAAGAAATGGACGAATTGCATATTACCAACGAAATTGAGATCAATGCTCCGCTTTCCAAGATTTGGGATGTCTTGACCAATCCAAAGATTTCTCCACAATATATGTTTGGCTGCGAAATTGTAAGCGATTGGACTATTGGTTCTACTTTCAACTGGCGCGGGCTTCAGGATGGCGTAAACTACGTCACGGGCTTTTTGGTCGACTTGAAAAAGGAGAAGCTACTGTCATTTACCACCTTCGATCCCAATGCCTCCTACCCTGATATCCGGGAAAATCACCTGACCGCTACTTACACCCTGCGCGAGTCCGGAGACTCAGTGCTACTGGCTGTAACTCAAGGGGATTACAATACGGTCGCCGAGGGAGAAAAGCGATATAACGATACCCTGGCCGGGGGTGGCTGGCAAAGTGTGCTCGAAAGTATCAAGAAGATTGCAGAACAGGGTTGAACTTGCCTTCGCTGATTGTATTAGCTGGAAATTCGTCTGACCAGACCCTCGGAGTGACATAGGGTTGTCACTCCGCTTTTGTAAGTTTGATAGCTGACAAAAGGACCTGCCGTGAAAACTCATACTACAAACTACGAGAACACTTTCATAGAAATTGCCGAGGATTCCCCTATAAACGAGGGAGAAATACCACCGAAAAAAGGCGAAAAGAAGACTGTCGCGAACTACCAGTTTGAGATGTTGTCTGAGCAACCTTACAAATACACTTCCGACGATGTGCTGTTTCAAGTGTTTGCCATTCGTAAGGACATCCCCAGGAACGAATGGGATGAGGCAAGGCAGATTTTTTTCTCCAAGGGTCAGCCATGCTTTCGATCCTCCCCTTTAACCAAAAGATATGGTTGGGGTATTCACAGTGATCAGGATGGAAGGATAGCGATGTTCCCTTCCGGATCAGAAGAATATCAACGACTTATTGCAGATGACACTGTGAAAAAAGTAAAGGCGATGGCCTCCAAACGAAAATGAGTGCAGCCATGCAGTTTGAAAGTACCATATCGATCCAAAGTATCGTCGAAAACTATCCGAAAGTGGCACAGGACAAATTGACTGAACTTAGGCAATTGATCCTGCAAACAGCCAGGGAAACAGCAGGAGTGGACAAGCTCATGGAAACCACCAAATGGGGAGAGCCTAGCTACATCACCAAAACCGGTAGTACCATACGGATGGACTGGAAAGAACGCACACCAGACCATTACTACCTGTATTTCATTTGCACGACAGAACTTGTCAGCAACTTTCGATTGATTATCGGGGACGAACTACAATTTGAAGGGAATCGGGCGATCGTATTGAAGCTGGACGAGCCCCTGCCAACGTCGGCGCTGAAACGGTGCATTTCACTTGCGCTGACTTACAAAAAAGTAAGGCACCTTCCGTTGTTGGGCGTGTAGCTCAACCAGGCGTGGTACCCTACCTTCTCATAACCGGCTGATTGTTCTATCTATCGGGCCTGCAATAGCCCAATTTGTTGCCCTTGTTGAACATTGAGTGATTGAAATGTTCCCTTTTCAAAAATTAGAAGGACTGTGGATCCACCATAAGCAAAATACCCTATTTCCTCGCCCTTGTAAATGGTTGTCTCCTCTCCCTGGCTAATGCTTTTAAAACGATCTCGGAAAACCACGGATCCGATGGTCTGGAGCCCAATTGGGATCATGCCAATATGACCAAATTGCTCTGTCTCTATAACCAGATAGCCATGTCGGAAATTTTCGAACACACTATAGTCCTTGTTGTAGGCCACATTTCCACCATTGATGATATCCGGAATATCCGGCATCCCGAACAGGCGATCGCCTACATTCTCCCGGGATTCTACAACCGTACCTGAAACCGGCGAGTGGTAATGGTGATAGTTGTCAGGTTTTAAGAATACGGCCACTGCCGTACCACCTACAAAGCGCGAAGCGTAGGACGAATTGGCCAACAGCGCATTCAAATTAAGTGTCATCCTGCCCTTTGTAGGGATAGGCGTATCCAATTTGAGGTCATTGTTGATCATGTTGATTACACCGTCCGCTGGAGATACCAATACCCGATCGTCCGTGGTGCCAGCGACCGTTCGCGTACCTGGTTTGAGATCCCTGGTAAAAAAGTCATTGAAAGTTTTAAAACCATCGAGTGGCATGACAAAATCCTCATGTTTTATGGACTGATCCGCAAGCCAACCTGCAATGCCCGCGGCAGAGGCAGGACTGTCCATAAACTTTCCACGTTCCTCGATAAAATCATGGGCCCAGGTATAACCAGGTTCCTCTCGGACAAATTTCATTCCGTAAGGATTATGATAATAAAGCATGGAAAATTCTAAAATCTTGTCCAATCCGTTTTGAGTTGTAGGCAAGAAATAAAACCAATCGTTGAGAAATTGGTACAGGTCATCCACACCCTTCCCCTTCCAAGGATTGGGTGTACCGTCTGGCAAATCGGCAAGATGATCAAACATCTCCTTGATCACTTTTCTAAAAGAAGCATCCTCTGCATAAAGAACTCTTAGTTTCTTCACCGGCAGACAATCTTCCTGTGACGAAGCCACATGACAGGCCAGAACGAATAAAAAGGCGAATAATAGCGATTTGTTTTTCATGGATATACGGTCATTAATACATAAACAGTAGCAAAACTACATAAAATGTAGCGCTAATTTTGCTATGACTTGATGTAGGTAATGACGCAGAAGTTCTTGTTTTGATGAATCGGCTCTTGCAGCTCACTTACAAGTGAAAACCCGGAGGCGGTAAAAATGCGGGTGAGGTCTTCAGCATCGATATCGTGGCTGCTGGTCGCAAGTGTCCCCAGGCTGGGAAATCGGGATTTGCTCACAAACGCTCCGGGCGCATTCTCCTGGATTACTACGACCACATGGCCGTGCTTCCCGATCCAGCCTTTGAGTTTAGGCACAAGTATCTCGGGAGACACATATTCAAATACCAATCCAACAAAGATCAGATCGAGCGGTGGTATGTTTGGATGTTCTTTACTCAAGTCAACCTGATGGGAGATCAGTTTTGATATTCGCTTTTTGTATCTGTCCACGGCTATTCTAAGATACTGGGGATTGATATCGACAATGTGCACCTCCTCCACACGACGCTGATCAATGTGTTCAAGTCCATTGCCGGTAGCGCAGCCAAGCAAACCAAGCTTGTTGGGAGAAAATCCCAGTATTGTCTGGAGAAATATTCGGCTTAACACCTGCGATTGCCCTACCTCAGCCATGTGGCCATCATAGTCCGAGGCCGGTATATTTAGCCAGGGGTTGGTCACCTATTCTTTATTTTGAACATCCCAGGTGCTTGCTTATCACGGTCCTCAAACCCAAAGTGGTGATAGAAATTTGACACCCCCGCCGCTGCCATGAGACCAACAAAAGCATAGTCATATTCATGTGCGTTTAGATATGCTTCTATAGCGCTCATGAGCAGCCCACCAATGCCCGTCCCCTGATATTTTGGAGCGACGATGACGTCTTGTATATAAAAGTACATGGCTCCATCTCCGACTATTCTTGCCATACCCACACAATTATTTCCGTCCCAGGCACTTACCTTATAGAGACTCGTAGCGAGTGCTGCTGCCACCTGGGAATCAGGCAGGACTTGCCAATCCGTGGTATCGCGAAGCTTCTGATAATCGGGTACACCCAGGATATTCTCTTTGATTTGGTATGGTTTCATCAGGGATAAAGCAATTACGCTGCTCACAGAGATTGTGAGCGTTCAGTTAAAGTTTTTTGCCAGACTACATTCCTTGCGTAAGTTTACTACATAAAATGTAGTAATGAATATACCTGTACCAGGAAAGCCGGTAAGGGGCTCTAAAACCGGTCAGCCTATTATGGCATTGTTGGATTTGCTTGGAAGAAGTTGGGCCATGGGTATCATTTGGCACCTCTACAATGGGCCTAGTACCTTTCGGCGACTTCAGGACTATTGTGAGTCGATCTCGCCCACCACGCTGAATAAACGGCTCAAAGAGTTAAGAGATGCGCAACTGATCAAACGGGTAGTGGATGGTTACACGCTCACTGACCAGGGAAGAGAATTATATGAGCTGATCGAACCACTGGGTGGTTGGGCCCGTCATACCTGGGCCAAAAATTTCGAATAGCCGGACCGAGACCAACCGTCAGGCTAAGTGGTGACTGACATGCGTGAAGTCTAAAAGAAAAGACGGCAATCCGCCCAGATGCCGTCCTTTACTCAACCGAATGAAGAAATGGGAGAACCCCATTTAATTCTTAATGAAATTAGCCACAGTTCCATTATTCGGAATATTAATTTCGACGATTGGCAAGAAATTCGAGAGGAACGTAAATAGCCAGAAAGGTAAAGTTGTAGTTTTTTCTAAATTGCTTATAACCTTCCCGCGAAGCCACCAACCAGATCTGTTATGGAAACAATTCTTACGAAACTCAATAATTGGATAAAACTGATTGTCCCATTTGCAAGCCCAATAACAGTTTCCCTCACTGCAATCATTGCCGGTTACTTCCTATTCAAGGGGTTTACTCATCAGGGCAAGACCGGCGTTGAATTTGCAGCTGCCAAGTATAAATCGGCTTTTTGTTGTCATCTGGAGGGTTGTAATACCAGCGACAGCTGCGAGGGCAATACTTTTGACGCAAGCGCTGGCAACCGTAAGGCCATTATAGATAGTTTCTTCGCAAGTCGGCTGTCAGATTACTTGCAAGATCAGGAAAAGCTTTCCGATTTCCTGTCCACGTTATCTATTCTTATGATGTTTGGACTGCTTCTACTTTATTACAATCCAGCAGAAGTCAATTTACCATTTCTGTCAACCCCCCTTCCTCACAATCTTGTTTGTCTGGTAATAGTGGGCGGCTTGATTTACTATTGGGTCAATTTTGCCTTGCTGATGATGGCAGCCATAGATTCTAGAATGGTGCTTGAATTTGCTATTGATAGCATGGAGGCTTCTTTTAAGACACCTATAAATCACTATTATAGTCAATCTCGAATCCTATTGGATCAGGGGTTCATCGATCCCTGGTGCACTTATTATTACGACATTTTCAAGAGTGGTTTTGATCATGGAAAACATCTTAAGAACTCCAGGTTCTTTCTCTTTTTTATTTATGTCCCCTTTCTGGGATCGGTTGTCGGTACTTCTATTGCAGTCGCGCTCAATCTATTCAAAAGAAAGCCCAATATTCTCAGTCTTTCTATTGTCGTTACCGCGTGTGCAACTATATCCGCCACATCCAATGGCATGTTGAACTGGTACAAACATGCCGCATTTTTCTATGCAGGTATATGGGCATTTGCCGCAGTTTTGTTTTGCTCTGGACCACTCGGAATAGCTTCGGTCGCCCACTTTTTCGATAGATAGGCCGATTTGTGTCCTGGTTTGAATCCAAAACCAGTTGGTCTCTTCCAAAATCTCAAAAAAAGAGGGCAATACATCCGCCAAACGCATTGCCCATTTAAACCAGCTTAGCAAATAGATCCTGTCTATTTCTGCATCTAAATTAGGAGCATACACAGACAGTTGTTAGCCAAATTCGGTGAATAAGGGAACATTCTAGACAAACCAGGGAAATCACCGGTCTAGTCTCAGACCAACACCAATAGGAATTACTGAAAAGGAGAGCCACGCTTGAGGCCAGTGAAACAACAGTTGACCTGGCAGCCACTGTCATACGGCCGTTTTTAGTGCTTTTACATTGACGCCTATGCAGAGAATACCTACTAATTGGGCCAAAGCCAGATAGAATAACCACTGCGTCCCGGTGCTCATAAGACCTTGAAAGACCAACACACTTTCTGTTGCCACAAAGGCGAACAGGAATATCCCAAGCCCTGTTTTGGAACTTATAGTCAGCCTGATTATTCTGAGTTTCTGAAGAATTAAAAACAGCAAAACAGATACAAAGCCCAGGAGCACCATATGCAAATAAGCAATGACGATATTTCTCGAAAAGGCCAATCCTGCCATTTCCGGGATTGCCGAAAGCAACAGCAATACGTGCTGGCATGTCACCGCCGATATTGCCACCCAAAATAAAACCTGAAGGATCAGGCTCTCTTCAAGCCCCAGGACACGTTTATTTTTAATTACAAAGAAGATCAGAAACATCAACCCCACCAATTGCACGATAGCACTTAAACCGCCAATTATATACCATATCCGATCAGGCTCTGTCCACAATACGGACAATGCATATGCGGGGAAGATTGCTACCAGCTTTAACTTAAAGGCTACTTCCACCGGTCGGACATTTGTATTTACGCGGTGACGTTCAAGTAACCACAATAGGAAACCTAGCACGGCAAAAGTGAACCATCCATTATATTGAAAATGCAGATAAAAATAGATTAGTAGGTAATAGAGGGACGATTTGCCTTGCGTCGCAGAAACAGGACCAAGTGCAAATGGCGCTAGATTCGATACTACCATCAGTATCATGGCCCATTTGATCCATACGAAAGATATAGCATGTTCGGCTTTGGAATTCAGTTGGACCTCCTTGATAATCATCCAAACAAAGGTCATCGCTAAAAGGGCATGTAACGCAGAGAAGATAATTGACCATAATGCGTAACTCATGATAGGAAAAGTGACCAACATACCCATATTGGCTATTTGTAGTAGCAGGAAGATGGCAGTATACTTTCCTCTTTTTTCTAACATGGCACCTGGCAGGTAAGCATAGACGATCAAAACGTACAGGGTCATAAAAACCCAGCCTAAAAAAGCCAAATGCGAATGTGCATGAAGCACGTAGCCATAGTTCACACCTGGGATCGGATCGACGAACAAGTAACGGAGGATGCACCCCAGAATCCCTACGATCACCAGGTTAAAAACAGATATATGTATTCCCTTGGTTAAATTCATTGTAGTGAACGGCGGGCGACGTATGTAACAAATCGTCGACTAAATATCATCAGTATTGACCTAACCTTTGATGCTCATCAAAATGATTTCAGGGAGTGCTGGAGGTTTTTGGCCTCTCGGCATCAGGAACTCGCAGTTGAAACAGGTGTTTTCTTTTTAAACCTTAGTCGTCCACCCTCAATCGGGATAGCGGCCTTGACCAAAATGGTGAAGATAAAAGCTCCCATTGCCCAAATACCGACCGTCACTCCTATTTCGATTAAGGTGGGAGAGTACTCCACAATGTCTCCGTAAGGTCCGGGAATAAAGCCCGGGATGATCAATCCCATTCCCTTCTCAATCCATATAGCGACAAAAAGGAGCAAACAAGCCGCATTTAGCCACTTGAGATCTTTCCTGAACACATGCAAAGTGAGAATCCCGGTGGCAATCAGGTTCATCCCGATGGAGGTGTATATCCATGGCATGAGGGCATTTTTTCCATCAAGGCCAAAGTACAGGTATACGGCACTGATGCTGTGATGCGTCGGTGCGTAAAACTCTTTGAACAATTCGGAGAAAAGCATGATCAGATTGATCTGCGCAGCAACAGCCACCACCATAGATATCTTTCGAATGGTCGTTTTGGCGATTTTATAATCGGTATGATGATGGATGACCTGCAAAACCAGGATAATCAAAGCAGGGCCAGCCGCAAATGCAGAGGCCAGAAACCGCGGACCTAAGAGCGCATTGTTCCAGAAAGGGCGCGCGGGCAAGCCGGCGTAAAGGAAGGCGGTTACCATATGAATCCCAATTGCCCAAAAGACCGAGAGAAATACGCCTGGCAGATAAATGTTTTTATTGGGTTTCTTGCCTTGGTACTTAGAAATTATAATATACAATGGTATGGTAATATTGATGATCAAGTAGCCATTCAATACGATCACATCCCACGCCAGCATGGAATCTGGCCAATTGAACCGGCCTATACCTGGGATCAGGTGCCATGCCCGAATAGGTCCGCCAAGATCCACAGTGACAAAAGCCAAACACATGATCAGGGCGGCTGCTGCCAAACCCTCTCCGATTAACACGGCCTTGGAAAAATCAATATCATGCAAGATATATGTGGGTAGCACGAGCATTACTGCTGCCGCAGCAACTCCCACAAGAAAGGTGAAATTGGAAATGTATAAACCCCAGCTAACCCTGTCATTCATACCTGTTGCAGCTAATCCTTCATTGAGTTGCTGGTGGAAGCAATAGGCTCCCAGGAGCATTAGCATGGTAAGACTGCCCATCCAAATATGATAGGACCTGTTGCCTTGCAGGGATTCATTGAGCCCGTCCTTGACCATGCTGGAGAATATTGTGAGTTGCTTGATCATTGCTTAGTCCATGAAATACCAGAATTTGGGTTCAGTACCCAAATCTTCTTTGAGTCTGAATACCTTTTTATTTGCCAGGACCCATCGAATGTCACTATCTGGATCTAACAAGTTCCCGAAAATTCTTGCCCCGGTGGGGCAAGCTTCCACACATGCGGGATTTTTGCCGTTTCGGCTTCTTTGGATACAAAAGGTGCACTTTTCCATGACGCCTTTGCTCCGCAATCTGTTGCCTAAGTAATGCTGGACAAGATTGATCTCTTCTTCCGGCACCTGGGGAGCAGACCAGTTGAACCGTCGACCATCGTAAGGACATGCGGCCATGCAATAGCGACAACCGATGCACCAATCATAGTCAATCACCACGATACCGTCTTGTTCTTTCCAGGTGGCTTTTACCGGACAAACGTCCACACAAGGGGGATTTTCACAATGAAAACACTGTGTTCCCATGTAAAAATGACCTTCTGCCGGCACTTCATGATAATAGTCGTCTTCCGAGTCTTCGAAATTGATCGATCCGTTTTTATGCTCGTGGATCCTGATATACTGCATCTGGGAGTTCCGGTCCTGATTATTCTCCTCAACACAGGCATTCACACAATCCATGTATCCCTGACATTTGGAAATATTGAAGGCATATCCAAACAAAACACCTTTGATGGCATCTGTGGAAGATACTTTGGCTCTTTTACCGTGATTTAATTCATAAAGTCGCTCCAGTCGATTCACAGTATCTTGTTTTTCCTGATCTGTCATCAACTGGTAATTGCCCTTGAAAAACTCCTCCCACTCCAACTGCTTCTTTTCCTTCGTCTCCTCTGAGGCCAGCACACTGCATGACGCATTTGCGAGTCCGGTTCCAGCCATCAGCCCTGCAGTAAGCGATTTAAACATCCCGCGCCTGCTCGTCTTTTTGTTTAGTTTTTGGTCATAGCCATCTTCCTTGCATGAGCAGCTTTCTGAACCGCATCCTGACGAAGGGTTGGTCTTATTTCTTTTTGAGTCGCTCATAGATATCTCATTGACTTTGTTCAAGTAATTTGACCGTATTTAATCTGGCCGGCCATCGGCTGGATATTCGTGGTTCATGGGGGTTATGGCAGCCCACACAATTTTTGATTGTTCTTGGCTTTACCCAGCCACCTACCCTTTTACCATGGGCACCCCCTAGCCAGTCTTTGGCCTGCGAGGAGTGACACTGAGCACACTGTTGATAGCTATGGTTGAAATCAATGGATGTTTTGCCCAAAGATGCAAGCTGATCCGGTCGTTCCAGGTCATGACAAGTCTTGCAATCCATCAACAAACCCGTCGCATGGTTCAGCTGAATGTTCCAATGCGCCTCTGCGTCTTCATTGGCCAGGTTTCCGGACACGTCGGTATGGCAGTTGCTGCAGGGAAAGGAAGTCAGGTGATTGGTCCGGGTAAGCACGAAGGTCTCCTGTTGACGTTCTTGTTTTTTACTGATCAGTTCTTCATTTTGATGAAGGTTCACCAATGCCTTTTGGAAGTCAGCCATCAACGTTTGCATCTCTTCATTGTACTCCACCGTATCTTGAGCCCTCTCTGGCAGTGAATGCATGATCCCATGGCCATGTACTGCATCATTTGCGTGGGTCCCTTCTTGATCCGTATGGTCGGTGCAAGCAACCAAAAACAAAAGGGTGATGCCCCAGTAGAGAATGGCAAAGCGATTCATTGGCTTAATTTTTCCCATTCAATTATTGGTTTTAGCGTGGTGGCAGGTATCGAGTCCCATTGTATGAACTTGAATTTGTTGACTGCAGTAGCGTGGCATTGGCGGCAGTTGACCCTTTCCGGGTGACTCACCAATATTTCCCTTGGCGCGGCAGGTCCAGCGTGGCAGGCCAGACAGTTTTCACGCATCTGCAGATCATGAGGCGTGGGCGGTGGGCTTCCCGGCAAAACGGCTCCACCCAATTCCGGATGTTGGCTTTTTTTCCAATGGGTTGCCGCAAAAAGCCGGTCAGTTTTCACAGGCACATGGCATTGCCTACAATTGATCAATTCCGCGTGTGGCGTTATAGGGGAAAATTTTTTGAACTCCGGGACGTATCCACCATTCTCATGACATTGCAAACAGGATTGATCCCCGATACCGTGCTCGCTCAATAGTGCATGTGGGATCACCGGAGGCGCACCTGCATAGGCCCTGTTATTGTAGTACTCATCGAGGGATTTCCTGTCGGGATTGTCGACCATCATATTTTCATAGTCTATTTCTCCCGATCCCCTTTTAAAAACCCCTGATTCAAGTGGTAATGACGGGCTAAACTCAGTTGGTTGAAAAAGGCTCGATACCTCATTTTCTGCCTGAATGCTCGCGTCTAATACATAAATAGCAGCCGCCATCAGCAGCACTATCAAACCGATCATTCTTATTCGAGCCCTAAACACCGCTGTATTTTTCTACCCGAACTGCACATTTTTTATAATCCGGTTGCTTTGAAATAGGACAAAAAGCATCCAGCGTAAGCTCATTGATCAGGAATTGCTCATCAAAGAAGGGTACAAATACATGCCCCTGGGCCGGTTTTCCGCGCTCATCGACCGAGGCTGGCATCACGATCCCCCCTCTGCGTGATGTGATTTTTACCAAATTTCCGGTACGGATATTCATGCGTCGGGCGTCCTCGGGATGTAGCTCTACATAGCTATGCGGCACTGCCTGGTGAAGCACAGAAACCCTCCTCGTCATAGAGCCTGTATGCCAATGTTCAACCACCCTGCCTGTATTTAGCCAAAATGGATATTCATCGTCAGGTATTTCAGGTGGAGCTTCGTAAGGTCTGGCCAGTATCCAGGCTTTACCATCCGGTTTACCATAGAAATCAAAACCTTCTCGCTTGCAAGCCGGATCATACTGAGGGTTAAACCTCCATTTGGTACTTTTTCCTTCGTAGAATGGCCATTGCGCTCCGGGCTGTGATTTAAGCACGTCATAAGGTGCCATACCATGTTTTGGCCCCTCGTGGAACCGGCCATATTCTTTCCATATCTCTTCAATGTGACTCTCCTCAGGCCAGGGGAACAGCTTTTCATGACCAAGTCTTCGAGCTACCTCTATCAGTTGCCAGGTATCACTCATGGCTTCACCTGGCGGTTCCAACATTTGTTCGAAGTGTTGCGTCATTCGCTCAGAATTGCCAAACATTCCCTCTCTTTCAATCCACATGGCAGACGGCAGGATCACATCAGCAATGGCTGTAGTAGGCGTAGGATATACATCTGAAACCACTACAAACCTGTCATCTTTTAGCGCACCTTTCTTGTACCGGTTGAGCTTGGGCATGGTCACCATGGGGTTGGTGACCTGTATCCACATGAATTTCAGATTGCCCCTATCCAACGCACGGAACATCTCCACGGTATGATAGGTTGGCTTGGCGGGTATGTTCTCAACGGGAACTTCCCAGATCTCTGCAGCCAATTGCCGTGACTTTTCATTCATCACTACGCCATGTGGCAGCTTGTGGGTTAGTGTTCCCACCTCCCTTACCGTCCCACAGGCACTAGGCTGGCCTGTCAGGGAGAAAGGGCTGTTCCCTGGCGAAGAAATTTTGCCGGTAAGCAGATGGATGTTGTAAATCAAGTTGTTGATCCAGGTCCCTCGCGTATGTTGATTGGCGCCCATGCACCAAAAGGACATGACTTTCAGGTTGGGATTACCATAAAGTGAAGCCAGCGTCTTCAGGTCTTTGGCTGAAACTCCCGAGAGTTCCTGAATAGATTCGGGCTTGTAGTCCTCCAAAAACTCTTTGTATTCATCGAAATCAATATTGCTGGTTTCATCCTTAAACTGAAAGCCGTCTTCTAGGCCATAACCGATGTTGGTTTTACCCTTTTTTATGGTTGTGTGTTTTTCTACAAAGCGCGTATTGACCCACCCATTTTTCACAATCTCATAGCAAATGGCATTTGCCACAGCCAGATCGGTTTGTGGTTTGAAAAGAATAGAACGGTCAGCCGCCACGCTAGTACGAGTGGTACGGGTTGTCAGGTCTATGATCTTGACATTTTTGCGTTTTAGGCGGTTGTCCAGCAACCTTGAAAACAATACCGGATGCATTTCCGCCATGTTGTTTCCCCAGAGCACAAAGACATCCGCATGATCAATGTCCTCATAGCAGCCCATGGGTTCGTCCATACCAAAGGTGGTCATAAACCCGGTGACCGCACTAGCCATACACAATCTGGCATTGGCCTCCAGGTTGTTGGTACCAATAGCCCCCTTCATCAGCTTGGAGGCCACATAGCCGTCCGGAATTGTCCATTGCCCGGAGCCGTACAATGCCACCGAGTCCTTTCCATGATCCCGGATAGCTTCTTTCATTTTCGAAGCAACCAGGTCCAGGGCCTCTGCCATAGACGTTTCCACCATCCGGCCATTCTTGCGTACCAGGGGCTTGGTAAGCCGGTCCTTTCCGTACAGTGACATGACCGAATGATATCCTTTTACACAGCAAAGCCCTTTATTGACTGTACTTTGCGGATCACCTTTGACAGCTACAGCCTTTTTGTCCTGGAGCCCTATGAGAAGACCACAACCCACACCGCAGAACCGACACGGAGATTTCTTCCATGTAATATCTCCCGAGGGCAAATTTCTTTCTTGCTCTTCGGCAAATACAATACCCGGAAACATGGCAGCTGCGGCTGCGAAAGCAGAGGCCTTCGCGGCCATTCTTAAGAACTGCCTTCTGTCAAGTTTCGACTTTTCTAAGGTTTCATTCATAGCCCGAGACTAAAGTGATGTGTCTAATTTCTTTTATGCTTTCTACCTGCTTGAAGAGCTGCAGTTCCTCCTCCTCATCTGCTGTATCTGTTACCAAAACCAATACCTCCTGATTCTCTGCCGGAAGTATTTCACAACCAGGCATATTTCCTATTTCGGTAACCAGTGGTAGCTTTTGACCCGAGTGCGGAACGATGATATAACTCTTTACTGGCATCGGTTTTAGTTTTTGAAGACCCTATGTACAGCAAACAAAGGTTCTCTATGGCTATATCCGAATTAAAGAATTCATGACTACTCCTGATTTTTATCAGGCCCTGAATATGCAGCAATTTATTTTGCCAATAACGTTATTGATGGATTAGTATAGTTATCTTGTCGAGTCCTTGATAGAAATTTTCCAATCTCATCTCGCTTATGTCCTGTGGATAACTACATCAAATTTCCACGGGTTGCTGTGGAATTATGGCGGGTAACTTTTCAGGAATACTTATACCTATTCTACGCACCTCTTTTGTGATATTTGTTGAACAGTGAAAGTTGATCACAAAAAAAAGACCTTCAAGAAAGTAGTGACAATACTTAGAATCTTGAAGGCCTTCTTAGCCACTGTGAGTAGCCTCATTGCTGTTGTACAGCAGATAGGTGAAGTTTCACAACAGTAGCCGAGTTTTTATCGAGGGGGCGGTCTAATGACCGTCCCTTTTCTTCTTGTAAAACTAGTTTTTTGGATTAAAAGATTCCTCAATATCGCGGAAAACGATTTTAACAGCTTTTCCACTTCTTTGTCCCCACCAGGTATATCTCCGTCAGCTTGTTTTACGATCAGCGGCTATATCCACCATCGCGATTTGATCGAATAGATTGAGCAAACAGCCTTCGCCACGAGATAAGCAAAGTTCGCCTGTCAAGCGGGAAAGGCTCAGAAGCAAGACGCAAGAACCGATAGGCTATCGCTGAATTGAGCATTGTCGTTGCCGGATTGATTGGGTTTGTTTCCTAGGCATGAGGGCAGGATTAAGCGCAGCTAGGGAAAGTAACATGTATTACTCAGAAACGATAGTGATATCTACAAGCAATAACTTTGATCGCATTATCATCAAATGAATAAACAAGGCGATGTTCTTTGTTAATTCGCCGCGACCAGTAGCCACTCAGATTTCCTTTGAGTTTTTCAGGTTTCCCTATTCCAGATGTGGGCGTTTCCCTAGTCACTCGAAGTAGCCTATTTATCTTATCAAACTTACCCCTATCAGTTTTTTGCCATTGATAATAGTCCTCCAAGGCATCTTTCGTGAATTGGACTTGCCGCATTAAAGGAGATTAATCAATCTCGACCGTGAAAGTCTCTTCTGAATCTATTTGTTTGAGGAGGAATTTCTTATTGCCTTCAGAGTGGTTCAAGTATTCGGTGGCATCCATTTCCTCGCCATTGACCAACTCATTTCTGATTTCGTTTACCTTCAAGGACATCTCACAGGATATCTCTCTCAACCGATAGAGTTCCCGCCGCTCAGTACTCTGTAACAATTCCACTATTTTCTGTATGGAATCCAATTGATCAAAATCCTCCCGCCATGCGACCAGCTTTTTCTTTTCCGTCTCCACCAAAATACCACTGAGCATGATGTTCGCCTCCTGAAGGTTCTTCTCCAGAGTTTTAATAATGAACCCGATCAGCGACTGAAATAGGTTAAGTCGCAACGTGAACCTTATTGGCCTGAGTTTTCCTTTAACTAAATCGATACCCGTAACCATGATTGTGTCGGTTGCCAATGCCTATCAAAAGTTGCCAATGCCACTTAAGTAAACGCATCCCAATACAAATATGATATCAAAATTTTTGTCAATCTATAAAAAAAGAAAGAATGCATTGTATTATTAAATGAAAGCGCTAGCTCTACGCCTTTTTATATCTTGTGCCCCACTGTACATTATCGGTTTTCATGCGACCAGGGATTCCAGGAATACGTCTTGGGAACAATTCTAGTCGCTTCATAGAGAGAGCGTTTTGTGTTATATTAGAGTAGTGTGACATTAGGAGGGATGAGAATGGTAGATAATGCGCACTAGTACGCGTTATACAATAGTTGGGCACCACTAAGAAATGGCAAAGTCAGAGAATAAATGTAGCGTAAGATTCGAATCAGTTAAGCTAGATTCTGTTTATGAAGTTCTTGATGGGCTATCATGGCTAGTTGAGCCTGACATGAAGGAATTAGCTCAATTTTCAGGAATTGATCCTAGAACTGCTGGAAAGGTTCTTAAAAACTGCGCCCAGATAGGAATAATCAGAGAAGTTTCTTCGGGTTACTACGTTCTGACAATCCCATACCCTTATAAAGGATCGAAAGATCAAAAAGAGGCTGTTTTGAGGGAAGCACTTTTCAAAACTCCGCTGATCGTTAGTCTCCGTCAGTTTCTGAAATTAGGAGATGATCTTGAGGATTCTCTTAGAAAAGCCGCAACAGTTCAAAAAATTGAGAACTATGAGAAAAAGGCTTTTGACCCAATTATTAAATGGGCAACTCAATTGAAGGCCTTGTCATTAGAAATGCAGGCTGAAGACTTTACTGATGAAGGCCTTAAGCACAAAGAGGAACGACATCAAGAAAAGTCTGAAGAAAAAGTGGTGTTCTTGTCACATAGCTCGAAGGATAAGGCTTTTATAAGACAATTAGCCTCGGATCTAACTAGCGAAGGAATTCTAATTTGGTTAGATGAACAACAGATCAATGTTGGTGACTCAATTAATTCGTCAATAAACCAAGGCCTTGCTGAATCAGATTATTTTGTTATTGCATTAAGTGATAACTCTGTCAATTCTGAATGGGTAAATCGAGAATTGAATTCAGCGCTAATTGACGAAATTGAAGAAAAGAAAGTAAGAGTGCTCCCAATCAAATTGTCAGATTGTGAATTTCCCAAACTTATAAAAGACAAGAAGTATGCTGATTTCACTAAATCGTATAAAAACGGATTCAATGAACTTGTAAAAGCAATTAAAAATGGCAAATAGTACCCCAAAAGGTGGACGAAAAGGAGGAACACGTTATCCCAAAATAAATTTGGAAAAGGCTGTTGAGTATGCAAAGAGATTAGTTTCCAAAACCCACTCAACTGCACAACCCGCAGATGTAGTAAAACCAGGTGTATTTGATAGCAATACTTGGCTTGGTGATCTTAGATTGTCTGGTACAAAGCAATACGGTTTTCTTGCAGGTGATTCTAAGGGTTACACAGCAACACAATTAGCCAAAGATGTTAACGCCGCAACGGATGATGAACTCCATGCTCAATTGAAAACAGCATGTCTTAAACCAAAAATCTTTGAGACTTTATACAACACTTTTCATAATGAAACTGTGAGTTTGGCAAAACTCAAACAGCAGGCTTTGAATATAGGAGTTCACCCTGATAGCGGTGAAGAATGTATAGAGATATTCGTTGATTCAGTGGTCTATGCAGGATTAGGAGGAAGGACTGACTCGGATAAAATTAATATCGTTTCATCTGAACTACTGCAACAAAAACCTCAGTCTAATGAAGAGGAAGATGAGGAAGTTGAAAGTCAGGCAGATGATACTATAAATGAAACAACTGATTTCAGTCAACAGATAAAATCAACCAAGAAAACTGGAGCTTCAAACATCAATGTCAATATTGATATTGACCCTTCTATGGATCCCGAGAAACTAGAAAAGCTTCTAAAACTTTTAAAGGGATATGGTGCAATTTAAATGCAGTGCCCAACAAACGATATAGCACATGCCTCTACTTGGCTACTTGAAAGCACCTTGAGAAACCGATACTTTTGAAGATATCAAGTAAGTCCAGAGGCACATGCTATATCTGGACGCTAGCAAGCATAAACTAGTAATTTCTATATGAATAAAATGGGAAGTCTCTAAAAATAGGTTTGTCGGATTCTTCGATATAATGGGTTTCAAAAACCTAGTTTCTAATCACACCCATGGAGAGATACTCAAGAGGTTAAAAGACCTAACCGATGTGGTTGACTTAATTAACGATGGTCAGTTTGGAAACAAAAACGCCACGTTAATAAAAACTGTAACATAGTAGATGCACCAAGAACTATCCTACCCACCATCCATGGATTATCAAACCTTCTCCAGCTCGCTCCCAAACAAAAAAAAGCTCTGACTTACGCCAGAGCTTTGCTTTCTTGTCGGGGTGGCAGGATTCGAACCTGCGGCCCCCTGGTCCCAAACCAGGTACACTAACCGGACTGTGCTACACCCCGAACTTTTAAGGTGCCCTTCTCATCTAACCAATCAGAAGGTGCGAAAAGCGGACGCAAAGATATTTCTTTTGATGAATTCTTATAGGAACAGGCAGCAAAAAATTGAAGAAAATTGAATCCTCAGCTTTTCCCTGTGATCAGACCCTTGAGTTGCTTCTTATTGGCAACCCCACTTTGCCGCCACACCTGCCTGCCATTCTTGAAAAGGATCAGCGTGGGTACGCCACGAATATTGTACTGGGTCGCCAGCCTCCTGTTTCGGTCTACATCGATTTTAATGATCTTCACTTTGTCGCCCAGCTCCGCAGATACTTCCTTCAAAATGGGGGCCTGCATCTTGCACGGTCCACACCAGTCAGCATGAAAATCGACCAGGACCGGACGATCTCCCTTAATCAGTTTTTGAAAATTTCCTTTCATTCTACACGCAAAACTATCTGTTAATGGATTTGCGCAACCTTTTGTTCCCGACACTTCAAAGAATAATCCCAGGAAGTGTAGCTTTGCCCGCTTGAAACATCACCTTGCCACCCCTTTTCGGCTCCTGTTCTGCGTATTTTGGAGCATCCTGATGATCACCAGCTCCATGGTTGTTTTGCTGGTGACATTCAACCGAAAAATACCCGTCACCATGGCCCGGACCATGTTTGCACCAGGTATTCTCTGGGGGTGTGGGGTTCGACTTGAAGTACATGGCAAAGAAAATTTGGAAGCGGGCGTGCCCTACGTCTTTGCCTCCAACCATCTCTCCTACCTGGATATTCCCGTCCTGTTCAGGGCCATTCCCCACAACCTCCATTTCGTTGCCAAAAAGCAAATCAAATCAGTCCCCTTCATTGGCTGGTACATGATGGCGACAGGCATGATATTCGTGGATCGGTCCGACCGCTCCAAGGCCAAGGCCAGCATGCAAAAAGCAGCTCAGCTTATTAGCAAGGGAAAGGATGTGCTGATGTTTCCCGAAGGTACCCGGAGTAGAAATGGTGCCGTCAATAACTTCAAAAAAGGTGCTTTTATTCTGGCGCAGAATGCCAAAGTTGCAGCCGTTCCGGTTGCCTTGACAGGAACTGATCACGTACTACAAGCGGGAAAGATTCTATTTCGACCCGGACTGGTACGCGTCCAGATCGGCGAGCCCATGAAGTATGACCATGAGGACTTCCAGGTGTTCGCCACGGCCTGCAAAAAACGTGTCGAAGAATTGAAAGACGGCCTGGTCAGTACACCCGCCTAGTGTCCTCCGATCCCATCAATCTTGCGATGGCCTCAATCGCTCTATGAAGGAGGTCGACATGTAGTAAATATTCAATCTGCCATTGTTATAGCTTCGGAATTTGTCATGAATTACCTCCAGCGATTCCCCAGGTTGGGTTGCTAATTTCTCCGAAAAACGGGCGCTGGCAAAAATAAACATACGACCGTCCGTAGTTACGGCCGGACAGGACTCATGACTTTCCGAATTGATGGGTCTCCCCAGGTTAACCGGTTCTGTCCAGGAACCGTCAATTTGGTAGGTAATATAAAGGTCCCCCCTGCCCAGTCGATCCGGTCGATACCCCCGAAAGATCAAATAGTCTTCATCAGGCGAAATAAATGGGTCTGTCTTATGGTATTCGTCGTTTACTACTTCTGGCAAAGCGCTTATTTGAAGGTTTCCACCAACACCTTCGGCTTTGTATATTTTTCTGGCACTCCAAATACTGAAGTAAAGCGTACCTGATCGGGTTAGAGAATTGTAATACTCCTGCTCGCCATCTGTCGTGAGAACAATCTCAGTAGGTTCCGACCAGCTATTGTTTTCTCTTTCAGTAAACCATATGCCGCTTATTCCTCCTTCTACCGCCGGCCGACGCGACGAGAAGTATAGTCGGGTACCTTCAGGATTAAATATTGGGTCATAATCTGAATAAACACCTGAAAAAGGAGCAATTACAGGTGATGTCCAGGAACCATCCGATTCCATGGTGGTCATGGTAATGAATCCTCTACCTTCAGTATCTGTTGTGTAGAAAAAAGCTTTGCCGTCTGGGGAGAAAGTTCCGTTATATTCCTCTGTGGCTGCAGCTATCAACGAGGGCGCCAATAATTGGGGCTCTTCAGTTGGCGTCACCCCAAAATAGGGACCTGAAGGTTGTTGCGCCAGCACAGCACCCGCCGTGGAAAGCAAGAGAATAAGAAGTAATTGTCTCATGACTTTAGAATTGCATATTGATTTAAAAAAGGGGAAAGACAGGGGTACAAATTATCAGCACAACCATTAATCAGGCCGTAGCCTTTCGATAAATGAGGCGGACATATAATAGATATTCTGCTCCCCATTGTCGTAACTCTCGTACTTGTCATGAATGGCCTTCACCGATTCCCCCGGGCCCGTTTCCACTTTATTGGAAATCCGGGCGCTGGCAAAAATGAATAGCTTCCCATCACTGGTTACATATGGACACATTTCCTGGCTTTCGCTGTTGATAGGTCCGTCAAGATTCTTCGGTTCAGTCCAGGAATCTTCTGTTTTATAGGTGATGTACAAATCGCCCCCTCCCTTTTGATCGGACCTGTATCCCCGGAATATGAGGTAATCTTCGTCAGGTGAAATAAAGGGGTCTCCTTTGTCGTAATCCGCATTCACAACGGGTGGCAACGGTACAATATTGAAACCATCACCGTCGGGTGTTGCCTCAAAAACTTTACCGGTGCTCCAGATATTAAAATATATCTTGCCCGATCGGGTCAGAGAGCTAAAAAACTCTTGCGACTCGTCAGCACTAAGCACCACTTGCACGGGCGCTGACCAGCCTTGTTGGAGGCGGTTGACATACCAGATTCCACTGTCCTCATTATCCGGCGCAGGCCGGCTGGAAGTAAAGTAAAGTCTGGATCCGTCCGGATTGAAAAGGGGATCATAATCTGAATATTCCCCGGAGAACGGTGCAATGGTTGGCTTGGTCCAGCTACCGTCCTGATTCATTCTGGTCATTGAGACGTAGGCATTTTCAGGGATATCCGTGGTGTAAAAAAATATAGTACCGTCAGGCGAAAAAGTACCATTGTATTCTTCCGCCGGAGAAGCAATCAAGGAAGGCACAAGTAGCTGCGGAGTATCTGTCCCTATGACACCAAAAAAAGGTCCATTGGGATTTTCTTGTGCCAGCGTGGGGTCTATGAAAATTAGCACAAAGCAAATGGCAACTACCCATTTAGAGAGGTGTGTCATGTTGTTCAGGGTTAAAGTCAACAAAGTAGCGAAAACGCATGTCTAGAGAAAAAATACTGGGACAGACCACCGAGGCCGCCTGACCTATAGATTTACGCGCCCGGAAAGCTAATCAAGTGCCATACGAAAGGGGCGTGAGGTCCCTTTTATTGACTGAGCAATGGGTTAATTATCATTAAGGAAAATGGATTCTTTACTCATATTGGGTCGTTGGTGTCTGATTACTATCAGCTTTCGACGGAGACAGATACCAGACCTACGACTCAGATATGATATACCCATTCCTTGTACTGAACATCCTGCGGCTGAAAGCCCTCATCCAACTGGAATTTCTCATCAAGTACTTCAATGGATTCCAATTTGGTGAATTGTAAGTTGCGAAACCCTGCGGTCCGACCAGCTTTAGTAAACCCCGCGACTTGCTGACAAACGATCACCACCTTATTGCCTGAAGTTTGACACACTCCATACGGGTGGATCACCCGGGGAAAGGGCTCTCCCTTCAAGGTAATTCGGCACGCATTTCTACCCTTAGAGGCTTCGTGTAACTGTTGAATAAAAGGTTCCATTGCACACAAAGGAACGAATTATTTTCTCAAAGCACTTCAGTCCGAATCATCCGTTTTCTTCTCAATATCGATTTTTCGATCGAGTTTGTTCAGCTTTTTATTGAAAGCGGAAATATCATTCTCCACAAGTTCATCGAACTTTTCCTTCGCGGCCATGAGTCTGCCATTCAAAACCTGATACACCTCGCCCTGTTGGTCTGTGGGTTTAAAATCTATACCGCTGGCATTGATATCGCTGGCCAACGCGCTTAGCCTGCCGTAAAGTTTCATGGGCGACCTGAATGCATCTTCTCGGGCTCCTGTAAGATGGATATCATAAAGGGCCGATGCAATATCGGTAGAAACTTTAGATAACCTCCCCGCCTCTTTCTTGTCGGACCTACTTCGCAATTCGGGTGTCAATTCCACCAGCTCACCTCTGATTATCTCTATTTTATTGATCATATCCACGGCGAGATTCATCGCATCTCTTAATTCCAAAGACTGGGCCACTTGTACCTCAATATCGGCTATCGTGCCGGAGGTATTCGGATCCTTTAAAACGATGATCTCTTTTTCAAACTTCGAACCATCCACATCTACGATCGCCTTGTACGTGCCCGGTACCACCTTGGGTCCAAACTGGCCACGCCACAAGTCCAGATCCCATGTTACCAGCGGTCTCCAGCCTTCGCCATTGAGTTGCACCCAGGGCCTGCCAGGTGGCTGCGTACGTAATCGGGGTTTGTAAGTAGGTTCATATCGCAAGTCCCACATGATACGATTTACCCCTTGTTTCGTAGATCCCTTCAATGTCCTGATCGTCTCGCCATCCATCGTTTGAACAGCGATCGAGACAACACTGGAACTCGTATCCGGCAAATAATAATTGATCGGCGCTCCGTAAGCGGGGTTCCTTCCTGCATTAAAACTAGGTGCGTCTGTTTTGATACTTTCTTTATTATGAAAACGGTAAGAACGGCGGACATCAAAAACCTGTATCTCATTGCCTTTCTCAGGATCATACTGCCTGAGCGCAGTAAGGTCATCGAGGATATAATAGCCTCGTCCATAAGTTCCGACTACCAAGTCATCAAATAGCTCCTGAACGGTAAGCCAGTAAACCGGCGCTGGTGGAAGGTTATTCTTCAGTTTCATCCAATCACGACCGTAGTTATATGAAATATACAGGCCGTTATCAACTCCGAGATAGAGCATTCCTCGCCGCTTCGGGTCCTCAATGAGGACATGGGCAAAACCATGCACACTCTCAGGGATGTTATCGGTAACCTTCGTCCAGGTCTTACCAAAATCTGTTGTCAGGTAACCATATGTTCCGAAATCACCCATTTGGTGCAAGTCCACAGTGACAAAGGCATAGCCTTCATCGTATTTCGATGGATGAATACTCGCAATTGTTCCCCAGGCTGGCAGGTCTGGAATATTGGCTGTCAAATTCATCCAATTTTGCCCACCATCGCGTGTGAGATGCAATTGACCATCATTGCTTCCCACCCAAATCACTCCTTGCTGCAAAGGCGATTCCTCAATAGCGAAAAGTGTCGCCCCATCAAAGGTCATCAAGTTATCAATAGCCACTCCTCCTGAGCTTTTTTGATGGTCCTTTAGGTTTAGGGTCAAATCAGGGCTGATCACCTGCCAACTTTGCCCGCCATCGTCGGTTTTGTGTACAAACTGGCTACCGACATACACCCGATTCCTGGTGTGCGGGGAAAAACTGAGTGGAAAGTTCCAATGCCAGCGATATTTCAGGTCTTCAGGCGCCCAACCATAACCAGCTTCAGGCCAGACACGCACTTCACGGGCATAGCCGGTATTCAAGTCGTATCGTTCCAGGCCACCATCATAGCAACCGGACCACACGATATTATTGTCGGCAGGATCCGGCTTGGCAAAACCACTCTCGCATCCACCCACACCATGCCATAGACCTACGGGTATGTATCCTTGTAAGCTATTGCTTGGTCCCATGTAGGACCAACCGTCCTGTCGATTGCCATAAACATTGTAAGGTATCTGATCGTCCACAGACACATGATACATCTGAGCAATTGGGAGAACAACACGCTGAAAGGATTTACCTCTATTGAGGCTTATGCTTGCGCAGCCGTCATGGGCGACCATCATTCTATCCGGCATTTGCGGATCTATCCACATGTCATGATTGTCGCCACCTCCCCGTGGAGGGTTTTTCATCAAGGTCTTTCCACCATCCTCTGATTTGCTAAATCGTACGCTCAGAAAGTAGATTTCTTCAGGATTATCTGGCGCTACTGCGATCCTGGTGTAGTAAGGTGCGCGCTCGTTCATGGTATGATCCTGGCTCATCAACCGCCAGGTAGCTCCTTTGTCATCAGATCGCCACAATTCGGGACTATTGATCTCAAAAAGCGCATATACCGTGCTTGGGTTGCTTTGGGAAACCGCCACAGCCACTTTGCCCACTGGACGGGATTCACCTCCGGGTAATCCATAATTGGTCATCGGTTCCCAGGTATCTCCTCCATCGGTTGACTTATAAACCCCACCCCCGGGGCCACCGCTGTTGAGTCCCCACGTGTTAATATGAATAGACCACATCGCCGCGTAAAGTGTATTGGGATCCTCAGGGTCTATCGCAAGATCAGCAGCACCCGTGCCTGCGTCTACAAACAAAATTCGCTCCCAGGTATCCCCACCGTCCTTAGTCCGGTACACCCCCCGATCTTCTTGTGGACCATAGGTATGTCCCAAGGCTGCTGCATAGACAATATCCGGGTTAGTTGGGTGTACAAGCACCCGCCCAATTCGACCTGTTCTTTCAAGCCCTTTCCTTTCCCAGTTTTTGCCGGCATCACCTGACTTATAGATTCCATCTCCCATCGCATGGGCTGGCCTGATCACAAACGTTTCACCGGTACCCATCCAAACCTGATTGGCGTCAGAGGGTGCAAGAGCAATCGAACCTACCGAGGAAACCCCCAGGGAGTCAGTGATCGGATTCCATGAAATACCACCGTCCACGGTCTTCCACAAACCTCCGGAGGCAGCTCCTATGTAATTGACCATGGGATTGCCCGGCTCGCCCGCTATGGCAATGGCCCGGTTGCCCTCGGGTCCAATAAACCGAAAGTTGAGATTTTTGAAAATTTCCGGATCAGCGGTCTGCGCAGATGATATTGATTGCGTGAGCGCCAGCGCTAATGTTATTATTGTCAGGTATCTGGAGGGTGACATAAATTTTCTGGGTAAATGACGTGTTGAATATTGTGACAAACTAAAAGTATCTGTAAGTATAATTTTTATCTACGTTCATTGACGCAGCAGTCAATCCTGCTCAGGCAGAATGACCGCAGGCAAGTCCAGTTGCTGGTACAGGTCATTGAAAGCTTTCAACTCCACGTCTATTAACTGCGTCCGTTGGCTTTGGAAAACTTCCCACTGCGCTGTTAAATCCGAAAGCCTTTCTTTAGCTCCGGAGGTGACTTTTGGATGATCCGGATTGTCAATAAATCCTTTCAGGTGCATCAATTGTGCGTTCAACTGGTTCTGAAAATTGATAACATCTTGAAATGTCTCCTGCTTGGGTTGGATCAAGTTTTCTTCCCAATCGCTGATCTTTTGTGAGAGCGCCTTCGCTGTATCCAGAAGTGCTTCAAGCCCATCCCGACCTTCCAACAGCCCCTTGAAACTATTCACCTGCTTCTTTGCTGATCTCATGTCGTTGACGCTCTCGTGAATTTCCTTTATCATCTCCGTTATGTTAGCCACCGCTTGATCTTTGGCCTGAAAATCAGCGGAAGAAGCGTTGCTATTTGGGTTAGGTAAGATCTTTATCGGAGATTCCAATGTATCGCCCTCCAGGATCATTCTCAAGTCATAGTTGCCAGGACTCACCAATCCACCTCTATAATCACCAAAGGCAAAAACCCTGTCAACAGCTGGCAACTGATCCCTCCGAAAATCCCAGGTGAATCGATTAACACCCTCTTTTGAAGGCAGCACCTCCGGTTTGGGTGGTCCCCCTGGCCATGTTTTGAATTTATCTTGCTTCTGACTGCTATAAGACCGGATCACTTGTCCCGCTTCCAAAACTTCGACCTTTAAAAGACTCGAGTCCGGCAATTCCTCCGGCAGGTAATAGTCAAAGGTGACACCAGATTTTGGGTTCTTGCCAATCAGGGAGTTCTCGGAACTGCCGCCAATAAAGTAGTAAGTATCCTTCGGTGTGAAGAGCGTGAGCGCATCGGCAGCACCTCTTGACTGCTGAATCGCTGACAGGTCATCCAAAACCCAAAAAGATCTCCCGGCTGTAGCTGCTATCAGATCATTCTGCCGGAGGGTCAAATCATTGATTGGCAATACCGGTAGATTCAATTGCATTTTTTCCCAGCGATCACCATTGTCAAATGAAAGATAGAGCCCTGTCTCGGTACCGGCATATAACAACCCTTTGACTTGCTGGTCCTCTCTTATCACTCTCGGAAAGCCATTGGGATCATCAAATCCGTTGGTGATCTTGGTCCAGGTGGCACCGTAATCGGAAGTACGATAAGCGTAGGGTCTCAGGTCGTTGAATTTGTACCGCATAAGGGTGACAAATGTAGTAGCCGGATCGTGAGGCGATACCTCAATGCTATTGACGATACCCTCCTGCATCCCCGCGGGAGTGACATTGGACCAGGTAGTCCCGCCATCCCGGGTCAAATGAATGAGCCCATCATCTGATCCTGCCCAGAGCACTCCTTCCTCATGAGGGGATTCCACGAGGTACATGATGGTATTGTAATTTTCGCCGCCCGCCGCTTCGTTGGTAAAAGGGCCTCCCCCTGGCCCCTGGCGAGTGCTATCATTTCTGGTCAGGTCAGGACTGACGACCTCCCAGTCAACGCCTTGGTTTTGCGTCTTAAAGACCACATTCCCCACGTGGTAAATTGTACCTGGGTCATGCGGTGACGCAATTATTGGCGCATTCCAGTTATACCGGTATTTGAAGTTCTTTGGTATTCCACTTAGTCCCAGCTCGGGGTATTCCTTAACTTGTTTGCGTGTATTGTCAGACCTGTCCCAATAACTGATGATCCCCTGGTAACATCCTCCGAAAACATATGCTGGATTGTCCGGGTCAAAGGCGAGATAGGCACTTTCACATCCGGAAACCGAATACCAGTCTTTCCAGGTGATGCCCTGTGTATTCGTGCGACTGGCGATCCCAATGGCCGAATTGTCCTGCTGACCGCCATAAATGTGGTAAGGAACCTGATTGTCGGTGATTACCCTGTAAAATTGAGCAGTTGGCTGATTCCGCTGGCTGGACCAGGTTTTACCACCATTTAATGACACGTTTGCTCCACCATCATTTGAGTTGATCATAATGTCATTGTTATTGGGATTAATCCACAAATGATGATTGTCACCATGAGGAGTGGGTACTGGCGAAAAGGACCTTCCCCCGTCAATCGACTGCATAACTGGCGCGTTTAACACAAACACCTTGTTTTCATCCTGAGGATCGGCAAAGACCTCCATATAATACCATGACCTGGCCACCAGCACTCGATTTTTATTGATCTGCGTCCATTTTTTTCCAGCATCATCAGACCGATAAAGCCCACCCTGCTTTCCTTCAGCCTCGATAATGGCAAATACTCGCTCAGGATTGGCCCTGGAAACAGATATCCCTGATTTCCCAAAATTTTCGGGCAAACCTTCTTCCATTTTCTCCCAACTATCGCCGCTATCGGTGGATTTGTAAAGTCCGGATTGCTCACCACCGGATTCCATCGTCCAGGGATAACGTCGATGTTGCCACATGGCAGCATAGAGAATTCGAGGGTTGGTCATGTCCATAGAAAGCGACGAAGCACCAACTCCGTCGGCCACGAACAACACTTTATTCCATGTCTCGCCACCGTCCATCGTTCGATAGACGCCCCGGTTTGGAGAAGCCCCGTACAATGCACCTTGTACCGCCACATAGACAATATCCGGGTTATTCGGATGTATGATCACGTCGGAAATGTGCATGGAACTTGGCAATCCCGTGTGCTTCCAGGTCTTACCTGCATCAGTGGATTTATAAATGCCGTCACCGCTAGAAGTCATCACACCTCTGACGGCATGTTCGCCCATTCCGACATAAATAACATTGGGGTCGGATTCCGACACAGCCAGGGCTCCGACTGTTCCCGTCGCCAGCTGCCCGTCTGAGATGTTTTTCCAGGAAGTACCCGCATCCGTGGTTTTCCAGATACCACTTCCCGTACCTCCCATATAGTAAGTCAAAGGATCTCCGACTACTCCTGCAGAGGCTACACTCCTTCCCCCACGAAACGGTCCTATATTTCTCCATTGCAGGCCGGCATAGACTTCAGAAAGATCACGGGTTGGTGGTGGCGACGATTGCTTTTTTTTTCGCTGAGATGTAGCGAGCAAAGGAATTAGAAGGAATGCCAGTAACAGTGGCACGGATGATTTGAAGGCTGACATATCGTTTAGGTTAAAGTCAACCTGAAAATAGGAATTTATGAAATAAGTGGTGCAGAAATAGTGATGGGCGGCAGACCAGATAGATGGCGACCTACCCTACTGGCAAATAGCCTGCAAAAGGTCGCCCTGATTCCTCACATAGACGACCTAAGATTTTTTTATTCTACTGGAGAACTATGCGTGGAAATGGCCCTGGTAATACCTCCTGTTTTCTTGTAAACGTCGGTAAACCGGAGCTTTAACCTTAGTGTATCGCCGTTGGCAAGTCTCATACTCAACAGCTCCCTACCTCTCACCACGGCAATATCACTAAAGTAGTTTATGTCCAAATCGTTCAGGTCCATACTTAGAAACTGATAATCTGCGGTTCTAAGTTCTTCAATCGTAGCTTTTTTACTTGAAAGCGAGCCATCGCCACTTCCTGCATAAAACCACTGGTCATCGAGGATCTCCTCCATTACCTCGGTATCTCTTGTTTTATAGGCTTCTTCCCATCTTTCTAATACTGTCAGCACGTCCTGTTCTGTAATTTTGGTTGCAGACAGCCCAGTGCAGCCACCTACATAAACCCATAACAAAGTTTTCAGCAAATTCTTGGCTATCATTTATCCTCCTTATAAAATGTCTTCGATATGATTTTCCATTCGCCTCTGATCTTCAGAAGTTGCATGTAGTCATGAAAGCGAAATGTTGCATAGTCTATCAGCAAACGTGCTTGTGCCGCATTGCCAGAGATATCGATAGACACAATGGAAGTCAATCGATCCTGGGGTGGCCCCGGCTTTATCCCCTTTCTGAAAAAGTCCAGGGCATTTACGGACTTATACTCGCCATCTCTCATAAATTTCATCGTCGCTTCCGTGTGAAAAGCTTTTTCGAGGGTCGCAAAATCGTTGTTGGTCCCGCCTACCAAATAGTAATTGAGTGTTCGCGCGATTTGCGCGTGATCCTCTGCCTGAGATTGGCCTAGAACAGGAGTGAATGGGGTAGCCAGGATAACCAAGGCTAGCACGTGAAATGTTCTTCTCATAATACAAATTTTTAGTTTAAGATCGTTTTCGACTCCTCCAGGAAGCGTTGCATTTCCCACATTTTGCCAATCGTAACACGGGCGTAGCGCCTTTTATTGTAGGACAATTGACCAATCAAAATATTGGACTTCAGTAGTGCTCCTCGGAGGTCTATGTCTCCAGGAATTGGAAAGAAAATAAAGTTGGTGGACGAGGGGCAGCAGGCAATGTTCAGCTCCTTCAAGGTACTTACAGTAAATCCGCGTGTTTCATCGTTTAGTGCGAGCGTGTTGGTTATACTGGAAGTGTCCTCCATCGAAGCATGTGCCGCCACGATCCCGGTTATGGTTAGACTATCACTTCGCCATATCTGGTACTTTTTTAGCCGATCTATTACGTCCGCATGACCCGCCAGATAGCCAATACGCATCCCCGCCAGCCCATATACTTTGGAAAAAGTTCTCAGCACGAGAATATTGGGATTATCAACAACCCAGGATATCAGCGATTCGCTTTCCCCCAAATATTCTATGTAAGCTTCATCCAGGATAATTGTATTTTTCTTTGATATCTCCTGACAAAAAGACTGCAGCGCTTGCTTGTCGATAGCTACTCCCGTCGGGTTGTTTGGGTTAACCAGATAGACAACCGACCTGTCACCAGCAATTGCATTGCGGATTGCTTTCAAATCTTGAGTAAAACCTGCGGTTACCGGTATTTTAATAGCGGACCCGTCCAGGCGAGTTACATAATCCGGAAGAATCTCAAAAGTGGGTGAGGAAAAAATCAAGTCCCTGTTGGTGTGAACAACCCAGTTGCCAATAAGGTGAAGTAACTGGGAACTGCCAGCGCCAAGCAGTATATTATCTCTGTGCAAACCGTGCGCCGCGGCTAGTTCCGATTTGAACTCATCTGCCTGATTCATAGCGTATCGGTTACCCGCTGACAGCTTTTGCTTCATCGCTTTGAGCGCACTCGGGAAGGGTCCATATGGGTTTTCATTGCCACTTAGCTTGATGCGTTCAGAGGTGTCGGCTTCCAGCGCCGACCAGCCAGCGCTCTGCCTTGCAGACAGCAAGCCTGCCGATAACAGCGTCGATTGTTTTAACCAGGCTCTTCTATTGATGGGCATACGCTCTTTTTGGCGATTATACCTTAGTTGGCTTAGCCAGGTTTCCAGAAGCTTCCGAGCTGTTATTAAAACTTCTGAACCGTTCTCCTGCTATTGGAAATATCCACTTTGAGACCAAAACATGCCATTTCCGAAAGTCTGACCGAAGCTTATAAGAATTCAGAAAATCGACATGATCTAAATCGAGGTACCAATCATCAGCTGTTGAAGTAGCGGTACTGCCGCTGCTCACTACTGACGTGGGCCGATCGAACTAAAAGGAATGAAGTCAAGAGATCAGGTTGCCGTCATCGTCCCACTGGGCGATATTGGCTCTTTTGCTTTGATCAATACATTTGGCCAGCCATTCATCATCATAGCTCACATCGTGTTGGTCCAACACCTCCTGCGGAACACCGTCCCACACGTTGGGGGTGTTACCCTTATAACCCAGGTCATCAATACCCATTTTCGTGGTATAATAGCCAGTAAGTGTCAGGTTCCTCATCAGGGTGAAAAACTTAATTCCGGCTTGTAGGCTAGGTGTCTCTACATCCGGATAGGCAATCTCATCACACAACTCCTTTTGTTGGACATCTGAACACCCTTTGAATTCCTTACCGAATTTATCATTGCTTCTGTTGTCGAGCCACATGAGCCCTCCACGCAGTGGTAGCTGATGATTAGGCAGATCTTTTGCCATGAACTCTATGAATTCCGGCACTCCGGCATCGGTAGCCGAACCAAATTGGTCATTGGCTGGTAAAATGATATCGCAAAGAACCGCGATGGTCTCCATCTCATGTGTACTGAAAAAGATTTCTGCCAGGAGCCTCTCATCTCGTGCAAGTTCCTTGGGTGTTCTTCCATAACCTTTAGTGTCAGAACTTTGGGGCGTTTCCTGCTCTCCCCCGGCTGGGCTACAACCATTAGCGACTAATCCGCCTGCGAGCGTCCCTACAAAAAGTGATTTTAAGCTTTCTCTTCTGTCCATGACTAAATGTTTTGCTGTTTCAACTGATCAATGATGTAATCGGAAGTGCGCCACGCAAGGGCCATGATGGTCCATGTGGGATTTTTGTCTGCCTGCGACACAAACGGACCGCCATCGACGATAAAAACATTTTTCACGTCATGCAGTTGGTTGAAAGAATTGGTCACAGACGTTTTGGGATCATCCCCCATTCTGGTCGTACCCACCTCGTGGATGATGCGACCGGGGGCCAATAACCCAAAATCTTCCTCTTTCGTTGGAGTCTCTCCCAGTACCTGAGCGCCCATGGCGTCAAATATCTCCTCAAATGTTTCGTGCATGTGCTTGGCCTGGAGACGTTCGTGATCCGACCAGGTATAGTTAAATCGAAGGACTGGTATTCCCCATTCATCTACCTGATCCGGATCAATTTCGCAGTAATTATCCTTCCGGGCAATGCACTCCCCTCTACCCGAGATACCCATAACCGAACCATAGAAGCGTTTTACGTCATCACGCAATTTGTTACCATATCCTCCAACTTCCTCACCAAGGTACTTGGCAAGGCCATTTGCCCCAAAACCAAACCCGTAGGAAGGCATCCCCATACCGCCCCAAATCTCCATATGATATCCCCTGGGGAAGTCTAATTGCTTATTGTCCAACCACCAGGGCGTATAGACGTGCATACCGCCCACACCATCCTCGTTGTAGATATCTCTGTTCATCAGTTCCGGCACAAATGCGGCTCGGCTAGCGCCAGTAGAGTCGTGCAGGTATTTACCAACAACATCCGAGCTATTGCCAAGTCCGTTTTCGTGGACTGTGCTTTTTGAATTCAACAAAATCCTGGCGGAACTGCAAGCCGACGCAGCCAGCACTACAATTTTGCCTTTCAGTTGATACTCTTTGCGGTCTTCTTTGTTGATGTAGGAGATGCCCGTGGCTTTCCCCTCTTTATTGGTGATGACCTCCCTCACCATCGCATTTAGAAAGAGATCGATCTGGCCTCCCGACTTTTGAGCAGGGAAAATCAAACACGATCCGGACGAAAAATCCGCGTAGGCGCTACATGCCCGGCTACATTGGCTACAATAAAAGCATATCCCTCGCTCATTGTTGATCCGTTGTGTCAAAATAGACAAGCGCGATGGGATAACTGGGACGCCTGTCTTTCGCGCCCCCTTTATATAATAAAGCTCGTGTAGCCGAGGTTTAGGAGGTGGCAGGAAAAAGCCATCGGGTTCATTGGGCAAATTTTCGCGTGAACCAAAAACACCAATAAGCTTGTCCACCTTGTCATAATAGGGCTTTACATCATCATAGCCGATTGGCCAATTCTCTCCTAGTCCATCATAGTTTTTTCTTTTGAAATCAAGCGGCCCAAACCGCAGGGATATCCGCCCCCAATGATTCGTTCGGCCGCCAAGCATTCTGGATCTGAACCAGTCAAATTCCGTACCCGCTGTTTTGGTGTAAGGTTCGCCCTCTATCTCCCAGCCCCCATAGGCACTATCAAAATCACCAAAGGGCCGAACGGTGCTGGCTCCCCTTCGTGGTGACTCCCAGGGCCATTTCAACTGAGTTTGATCCTCAGGGTTGGCCGGATCAAAATGAGGGCCTGCTTCTACCAGAGCGATTTTCAGTCCAGCCTTAGCCAAGATATTGGTAGCCATGCCTCCGCCTGCACCTGACCCGACAATGATCACATCATATGAATTGGGATTTTCTACGATTTGCATGACTTGAAGATAAAGGGAAAAATTAAATGAACATACCCGGTGGATGGCGGAATGAAATAAGTCTGCTTACTCTTCCCTAGTCCGAGCAGAGAATGGACAAGTCAACAGAGAAATCCAATGGTAACTTATTTGTTGTCTAAAATCACCAATTTAGCTCTTCCTTCGTATAAACATGCTGTGATGGGCTCCTGGGATATTCACGATATATTTCTTGTACTTACCTCTGTATTTATTACAGCTGCATTGTTCAATGTGGTGCTATACTTTGGGTACCAGCGCAAGGTCGCCTACCTGTTTTTTGCAGGCTTCTGTGGATTCCACGTTTTTAAAGTGTGGCTGAAGACCTTTCCACCGGATCAGGTACTTATAGCATCGCTGGATGCGACCGCTTTTGACCTCATATATTGGTCTGTCATTTTCGGGCTCGTCTCGCTCAATATTTTTCTTGCCTATTACCTGGACCTGCATTTCAAACGGTTACTTTCAATGGCGGTAACCATACTGTCGGCGTTGGCTTTTTTCACAATCGAGGAACCCACATATATCTTTTCAGGACTTGGGGTCGCCATTGCCCAGACTTGCTGGGCGATTCGCAAAGATCAAAGTGGTTACACCCTTTTGTTTGGGTTATCGCTAGCGCTTTTGCTGTCAATAGCCGGGTTTTCCGGATACGTTCCTTTCGGCTACTTTATGGGCACCATCATTCTCATCTTGCTTATGATGATGGCCACAGGAGTAAAGCTTTCGAGGCAGACAAAAGAATTCCACAAGGCGACCTTGAGGTCAACCCGATTGGAAAATCAGCTTTTGAAGAAGACCATTCAACCACACTTTATTCTGAATTCTTTGACCTCCCTGCAAGAATTGATCGACTATGATCCCAAAAAGGCTTCCCAATTTGTGCAGGACTTATCTGACGAATTTCGGTTGTTTGCTGAGGTGAGCGAGAAGCAACTGATCCCAGTGCGGGACGAACTACAACTCATCCGGTCATATCTTGGTGTCATGTCTGCCCGTCTTGACAAGCGCTTTGAATTGAATTGCCAAAACCTGGACTTAGAGGAGCTCATTCCCCCCGGAATTCTCCTGACATTGGTGGAAAATGGAGTAACCCATGGTTTCAGCGACCGACAGGAAGGCGAATTCAATGTAAAAAGGACGGAAGACCCGGACCAGGTGATTTATACCGTCTTTAACAATGGTCGCAGCCTGAAGGGTAAAATCAATGAAGGTGTTGGCCTACAGTACATTAGGGCAAGATTAGAGGAATCAAAGGCTGACTATCAAATCGACTTTGGGCAACTCAAAAACGGATTTCAAACAAGTATCATGATGTCCCGATGATCCGAATCTTGATGATCGAAGACGAGCCACTGGTTGCCAAAAGATTAAAACGTTTTGTGGAAAATTCTCTATTTGAAGCTCATGAAATATCGCATGTCGACTCGGTGAGCAACGCCCACAGGTTTCTAGAAAAAAATGAAGTGCAACTACTTCTTCTGGATTTGAACCTGCATGGACAGAACGGTTTTGAGGTGCTTACCCCCTTCCTTAATAAGTCATTTCATACTATTGTCGTTTCGGCCTACACGGACAAGGCCCTGGAAGCCTTCGAACATGGTGTTTTGGATTTTATTGGCAAGCCTTTCACGCAGCAAAGGGTTCAGAAAGCCGTCGACAGGTTTCTTTCCTTTGAACAAAGTGGAACAGGCGCTTCTCAACGATTAGCTGTTCGAATGAAGGGAGGGATCGAATTTATCCAGGTTGCTGAAATCAGCTTTGTGCGAGCGGCTGGTATTTATTGTGAAATTGTCATGAACCATGGTGCTGAAATCCTGTATGATAAGCCTTTAAATAAGTTGCTACAGCTACTCCCATCACATTTTCTTCGAGTGCATCGGTCTTATGCTGTGGATCTCGAAAAGATAAGGAGCATCTCGAGAATTAAACACAATCAATATGCTGTTGATTTATCTTCTGGAGCAAGTGTTCCGATCAGCAGGGAGATGCGCGAAGAAATTGGAGATCGACTCGGTATTTCGAATTGAGAAGCGAATTATCTGGAAGAAAGCGTATCAGAAGGTCGTGATTGATCCAGCGAGAGCAGGGATTTCACTTTGTGACCGATGGCCTTTTCCAGTCGCCACTGCAACGTCCCCCACTGAACTTCATTCAATTCCGTCCTGGCAGATTCCATGGTTTTGGGCTTGGTTCGCACTTCCATCATACGCCCATACCGAGCACTTCGCCTGTATTCGCTATAACGGAAATTGTAAAACTGGCAGTGTAATAGATCACCTTGCGATTTGACTTTTAACGAATAGCGGATCTTGCCAAAAGGTCGATGGCCGTGGGAAGTCCGATGGTATACAACAAAATCAAAATCCATAACGGCATTGTTCTCAGAAACATACCTTGACTTCTTTTTCGGTTGTAGCTCCATGGCCAGTGAGCTGAGATCTGCCTCGGGTAGATACAATTGCAGTCGATAATCACCTTCAGCAAATTTCACGACCTGGTTGACCTGGCTGAAGCAGACTCCACCAAACAGAAGCAATCCAAAAATGCTAAAAACCCTAGCTAGGGAAATTCTACGGGGTGACATATGGGTAATGTTGGGGTGAACCTAAGTTCGTCTATTCTTTTATGGATTCAAAATAAGTTGAACCCAAAGGCCAAAGACGTGCCATCGGCGCCCTGGCATTCAGGGGTTTTGGCCCACTGGTTGTTGCAATAATAAAGTCGAATATGGCGCAGAAACCCAACCACAATCACGCTCAATGGCCAAAGGCGCTTCTGATAATTTGCATTTTTGCCACTTTCGGATGCAGCAACGATGACAACCAACCCCAGCCCGAGAATAAGTTCGTTGGTGCCAGTGCAGATACTATTCAGCAGTTGCTGGACGACTTTTTTGTGGAACCACAAGCTGAGTCCATCCTCTTCAGGCAAATTAGAGTTGTCGATCCCAGTACCGGCAATATTGAGGCAGTGGATCTGTTACATGAGGACGGTATCGTCCAGACATTGGCGTCACCAGGTACCCTGCCCGAGGCTCCACTTACCATAGACGGTAGTTCTCTTTTCGCAATCCCAGGCTTATCTGATATGCATGTCCATACGATAGGTAGTGCCAATTTGATTTATGACCTGTTTCTGTATTTGTCACTGGGAATCACCAATGTACGGGTCATGTGGGGAACAGATTTGCAGGTGGCCGTTCGAGACAGTATAAGGCAAGGATTGCTGTTAGGGCCCAATTTCTATGTGGCCAGTCAGGGTTTTGATGGTACCAATGAATTTTGGCCACTCACGGTAGTAACAAGATCCGCGCAGGAGGTTCGGGAGAAAATTGATGAATTTCACGGGAAAGGATATGACTTCATAAAAGTCTACTCTTCTCTTCCAAGTGACCAGTTTGAGGCATTGGCAAGTTACGCTACCTCACTCGGCATGCCACCCATTGGTCATGTCCCAACAGGCGTGGACATTGTAGATGCGATACAGGCCGGCCAGAAAAGTATTGAGCACTTTACACAATTTAGAAGTTCCTCCCACCCCTCCAACAGGATATTTGATGCCGCTATTGCGCAGGGGACGGTGTTTTGCCCAACATTGACCGTAATCAACCGGTCGAGAAGTCAGATCCCCACATATACTGCCTCACCCTACGTAAATTATCTTTCGCCTTCGGCTAAAAACTTTTTCCAACAAACAGAAAGTCAAATTCCAATCAGCAGCCCATTGTACGAGCAAAATAAGGAGCTAATGGTCTCCCATCATCGGGCGGGAGTAAAAATCATTTCAGGAACAGATACAGGCATTAGGTGGGTCCTTCCCGGAGTTTCTCTCCATGAGGAATTCGCTTCCTACGCCTCCGCAGGACTAAGCCCATTGGAGATTTTACAAACTTCCACCATCAATGTAGCTGCACACCTTGAGGATAACTCCCTGGCTCAAATCAGTGAGGGAAGTAGCCGAAGCTTTGTAATTCTCAAGGGTAACCCGCTTACCGATGTTGCCAATCTTCAGGCGATTGAAGGGATAGTGGTCCAAGGCCGATGGGTTCCTAAGGCGAGGATAGACGAGGTGCTACAACTTTTAGAAGCGCGTTATAATTAAAATAACCGATTAGAAATATCTCCTTGTTACTAGCTAAATTGGCATTGTCAGACAATGTCAATGGAGTTTAGTCGCGAACTGCTGTTTTTCTTCAGCGCCCTTGGTGCGTTCAACGGCCTTTTGATTGCCTTCTATTTCCTTTTTTTCTCAAAACCCAAGCACATATCCAATTACTTCCTGGGATCTCTGCTACTCGCGTTGAGCATTCGAATTGGCAAGTCCGTTTTTCTTTATTTTAAAACAGATCTCTCAGGTGGATTCTTACAGTTTGGTATGTCGGCCTGCCTGTTTATAGGCCCATCACTTTACTTCTATCTCAAATCGATAACAAAGCAAAACAAGCAACACGGCGACTGGATCTTCCACTACCTGCTCCTCGCCATTGCCATAACTGTCGTGAACATCCTGTATCCATGGGATACCTACCCCAACATTTGGTATGTTACTTTTCATCTCATCTACCTGATCTGGTTGGTCTATTTGATCCTTTCGGGGTTCTACATTCGAAAAACGCTCATCCGCCTAATTAAAGGAGCTCCTGATTGGACGTCTCACGACACGTGGATTGCCAGCATATTTCTCGGCAATGCGATAATTTGGATTGCTTATAACACCGTCGATTATACCTCTTATATTGTCGGGGCACTGTCTTTCTCTTTTGTATTATATCTCTTGCTGTTACTGTACATCTCCAAAAAAAGTGATCCGGGTTTTCTATCGGACTCTATTAAATACGGGAACCGCAAAATTGCAACAGCCGAGGCTGAACAACTGCATAGGACATTGGATGAGTTGATCAGAAAAGAGCAGTTATTCAAGAACGCAAATCTGAAACTTTCTGATGTCGCCGCTCGGCTCAACATCTCGCCGCACCTACTCTCTCAGCTGCTGAATGATAACCTGGGCAAAAACTTCACACGGTTTATCAATGAATACCGCATTGAGGCGGCCAAGAAATCAATGCACGACGACTCCATTCACAAGTTGGAATCGATCGCTTATGAATGTGGATTCAATTCTAAATCTACTTTCTATACTGCATTTAAACTCATCACTGGCACCACACCGGCACGGTTCAAGCAAGCCGACTAGGCAATTCAAATTTATAAATCCGTATTCCCAGCTTATAACTCCCGAACAAAAGCGCTTCTCAGTAGGGTATTCTTGCCTGAAAACTCAAAACCTACATAATAATGAGAGGCATTCTTCTTTCCAGTCTGCTGATGATACTCCATTTGGCAGCAACTGCGCAAACCAGCGCCGACATAGACAAGATCTTCAAAGAATTCGATTCCAAGGATCGACCAGCACTGGCATCAGTTATACTTCATCAAGGTGAAGTGGTTTATCAAAAAGCCTTCGGCAGTGAGTTGCTAGGTTCCGATCGACCGACAACAGTTAATAGCCGTTTTCATGTCGCGCAGCTATCGCGGCACTTCATCGCTTTCGGGATCCTGCTTCTAGAAGAGCAGGGGCAATTATCGCTGGGAGACGATATCAGAAAGTACATCCCACAGCTTCCGCCCTACAAGCACACCGTGCGGGTAAGGCATCTGCTGGAACAGACCAGCGGCCTACCGGATCTTTATACACTGAAATTACTTACCGGTTGGGGCGAAGATGAACCCTTTACTATTGGAAACACCTTGGAGCTAGTGGGGGACCTGCCGCTGGCATACGAACCAGGGACGGACTATCAATACTCAGATACGGATGAAGTACTGCTCTCCCTCATTATTTCGAAAGTATCGGGCACTCCGTACGCAGATTGGATGAGCAAATATCTCTTCACGCCATTGGGCATGATAAACACTACTTTTTCCGAGATCACCTTACCCCTGGCGGACCGGGTATTGTCTTATCAGGAGGATCCGTCGGGACAACTGCAAATAGCTGAGGTGCTCCGGCCCATAAATCTCTATTCTTCAATTGCCGATCTTACGCTTTGGGAGCTTCACCTTGCTAACCCGCGGGTTGGCAGCAAAAATCTGGTGTCCAGGCTCAGTGAAGTGGTTAAAATCACAGACGGCAATGACGTGTACCCAAGTTACGGGCGCTATACCTATGGTCAGCGATACAAGAGTGCGGAACGGGGGATTCCTGAAATGTATCGTATCGGATCCTGTGGAGGGTTTTCGAGCGCCATTTTCTCTTTTCCTGATCATGAGATATCGGTGATTATCTTGAGCGCAGGCATGGGTTACAGCGGATATCTGGGTATCCGGGCCATTTATCTTTTCCTGGAAGATGAGTTCCCTAAACCTGACAGGGTGAACTACGAACAATTGAAGCTTCGGCCCATTTCCGGCAATCAACTCCGCGCCTATGAAGGCAAGTATTGGGATATCCGTGGACAATTTTCCAGGGAAATTACACTTGAAAATGACACGTTGCGGTATGTCAGACCCGGGCAAACAAGCAGCCTTTTGCCGGTAGGTGAGGATAAGTTCCAAATGATCATGCCCTACGATGAAGAAGTATTTGTCAGTTTTACGGATGCGGCTAGTAGTGAGTCCCGCATGCACTTTCAACTAAATGATAGTAATCCAAGTCGATTTCGAAGCATCGCACCAGATTTCAAGGTGTCCGATCTGACAAAATTTGAGGGGATCTTCATTCACCCGGAGCTACAGCTAACCTTTCAGATTCAAGCGGAGGCCAATAGACTAATAGCGAAAAACGTCAGATCGGGAAACTTCTCCCTCACACCCATTGAGGAGAACCTTTTTGAGGGTGATCGTTGGTATTTCAGAAGTATCACTTTTAAGGAAGACCCTGATGGCAAAATCACAGGGTTTGATCTGTTTTCCGAGGGAAGTCGCACCCTCAATTTCCGAAAAGTTCCATCAATGTGACAACCAGAACCATGGAGTGACATAAACCTGGTAGTTTTTGACTTTTGACTCTGGGCAAAATGGCACTTCTTTGTGCCCGATGACCGGTATTCACCTTAAATCAGATAAGGTCCCGCTATCGATGGCCTGGAGTGGCGGCAAGGACTGTACATTGGCCCTTTCGAAAATTCTAAGCGACGGGGATTTCAAGGTAGTAGAATTACATACGACCGTCAATGCCCAAACAAAAAGGGTTGGAATGCATGGGGTAAGCATGGAACTCATAGAGGCGCAGGGCCACGCATTAGATCTTCCGATTGTGTTTTTGGAAGTGCCGTCGGACAGCAGCAATCGTAGTTTTGAAACCACTATGAAAGCCTATTATCGTGACCTAAAAAACCGAGGCATAAAACATGTAGGTTTTGGAGACATCTTTTTGGAAGACCTGAAAGCATACAGAGACGGCCTATTACTGTCTTACGGCCTCACGGGTACCTATCCTATTTGGGGTGTAGACACGCAACTGGTGGCAACAGCATTCATCGATCAGGGTTTTGAAGCAATTATTTGTGCCGGAAAGCAATACAATGATCTCAATTCGCTTCCAGGACGGCCCTATGACAATGAATTCTTGCGAGCGCTACCTACACCCATAGACCCATGTGGTGAGCATGGCGAATTTCACACTTTTGTTACCAATGGCCCGATATTTAAGAATCGAATCAGTGTAAAAACAGGCACCGTTGAAACACATCATTATCATTTTAAAGATGACACAGGTACACCCCAAGATGTGGCTTTTGAATTCGTCGATCTCAGGCTGGTGTGAGTGACAGTCCGGCGTTGATGCGTCCGACAAAAAAAACTCGTCTTACCAGCGACCAGGTCTATCAAAATACCGTGGGTATTCGCATAATCATTGGAACTCAACCGTGTCCGCGACGTGATTAAGTGAAAACACTCTCCATGTCTCACAACTGCAAAATCTGGTCCTGCTGTCTTGTGCTCTTCATCGTTTCTACCGGTCCACTTGCCGCACAAGCAACTTCCTATCCCTACGACCAACTGGCGCCGCTGATCGGTCGATGGCAAATAGAACGGAATAGTGGTTCTGCCTACATGGATATTGCCTGGGGTTTGGAAAAAACCTATGTCACTATCACCAACGAAAACGATCTCAGTGGTTCTTTGAAACAAGAAAATTACAGTCTTCTGGTTTGGGACGGCATGGCCAGGAAGTTCGCGGTAACCACCAGCTACACACAGCCAGAAAGTCTACTTTACGGACATGGATTCATGTATATGGTTGACAATGTTTATTACCGGGAGTTGCAGGTACATTATGAAGAAGGGCAGTTTATGCCATTTGAAAAAAAGCCTGCTGGAAAAGGTGGGAAATCAATGCCTTACCGCCAGACCTGGACGATAGTGGATGAAAACACCTTTCATGGCGTGTTTGAGATCAATATTGATGGAAAGTATCAACTACCACCCTACAAGAAAGACAAAAAACCTGAAGTTTGGACGAGAGTTCGCTGATTCCCTAACAACCACGCATGCTATTCATTCTCCTTGAAATCGCGCCTCCCGTCGTTCCAGGAAAGACTGCAACCCCTCGCGCGCGTCAGCAGTTTCCATTAGCCGTCTGGCCTCTGTTTGCAAGCTCGCCAAAGGCCGATCCAAAGATTCTTCCACTGCCTCCCCAGCACTAGCTAATGTCGCGTAAACCGCCAGGGGCGCCTGAGCAGCCACACGTTGCGCAATCTGCAAGCCCGTTTCAGCAGGCTTGAGAGACAACTCCTGTACAAGTCCAATGCGGTGCGCATCATCCCCGGAGAAAGTGTCTCCTGTAAGCAAGTAGCGCATCGCATTTCCCCACCCACATCTGAGGGGCATACGAACCGTAGCTCCGCCAAAGGGAAAAATTCCTCGTTTGATTTCGATTTGACCAAACTTTGCATCGGGGTGAGCGACGCAAATATCGTTGGCCAGGATCAGTTCTATACCAATGGTCAAACAGTACCCTTGCACTGCAATAACCACCGGTTTGGTTCGCTTTCGACCCTCCACTTGCACTGGATCGACCAGGTCTTGCGGAAACAGCAGCGCGCCGGCACGGACAGCAGGGCCCACCTCCGCCAAGTCCAATCCAGCCGTAAAATTTTCCCCCGAACTGTACAAATACCCACAGCGAAGTTGAGGGTTATCCTCCAGTTCGGTGAATGCCTGTGCCAGCTGCAGCAACATTTCCAGGTTAAAGGCATTCATCTTTTCATGGCGAGACAGGTCCATTTTCAGGACGTGCCCATCAACTGTCGTTTTTATCAATGTCATGTCAGGCTACATTTGAATGTCGTAAACAGATGGGACCGGGCCAGGAATCTTGTCTTTTGGCTCTCCCAACATTTCCCGCATGTCGATCTCGATTCCCCGTGATATCGTGGATATGGGCACATCGTTTGCTGAACCCTCAAAAGGGTTCTCACCGGTGACACCTATTCGTTGCATGGTATTAAAAATCCAGGAAACCAACGCACTGAAAGGAATCCCCAGCCAAACAAAGTAATCGGCCACAAGCGGATGGTCGCTGCGAAAGGTTTCGCCAATCTCTGCAAACTCCGGGACCACACCCAAGGGCAATAGCATCATAAAAAGATTGATAAAATTGTATCCCAGGGTGGCAAACTGACGCGGATAAGGGAAGTTTTTGATCCGCTCCGACTTTCCTTGATGAGTAAGTAACGCGTCCAGCTTACCTTCCAGCTCCAGGAAAGAAAACTCCCAAATAAATCCCTTCTCCTTGAGTGCCCGAAGATGGTTAGACTGTAAGTTGAGGAGCGCTGCAGGTTTATTCGTTCGCCCCATCACCTTGTCTAACTCAGCCTCTTGCAATAGCGGCTTCAGGTCATCCTCCAGTTTATTCTCCCATTCCGGAATATGCATCATATTGATCCACTCCTGATTGTCTTTGTGATATCTAAATGTCTCCCACTGCCGCTCCCCTCTCATAGCGTGCCGCAGCGCAGCTAACCAGGCAATATGCCGATGGATAATGGTCGTTTTCTGCTCCAACAGAAACTCCTCACTTGATTTTTCATGAGCATATTCATTGGTGATCATATCCATAATCATAATACCGAATGCCCTGGAATCATTGACAATACCACCCCAGATTTGTCTGGCCTCCCATATCCTGCCATAAGCAGCATTATTTTGAAAACCAATCAAGAAGGCAACAGCGGTGCCAACCAGCGCCAAAGGTGTCCATGGCAATCGAAGCCATGCCAGGTCCAGAAATTCGAATAAAACTGTGATCAGCGCAGCGTATAGGATAAAGAACCGAAGCTCCTTGCGGGTCCATCGAATCAAATCCCTGCCTTTGTATTTTTTCCTCGTGTACATATGTAGTTCATTACCAAGATCTCTAATATAAATTGAAGAAGGCAGAGCAAAAAAGCTTCTGGCAATACCTAGACTGGTTTAATATCAAAAAATGTGAACAACCTGTGCAAAACATGTGGATATGGCTGTGATCTGGGTCTGCTGCTCCTCCCTAACTCTGTTGACAAGTAGTGAATAATTACATAAGTAAAAAATTTGTTATTTCAGCTTATATGCAGAATTTAGTTAAACCAAATGATAGTAAAAATCTCAAATCATTCGGTTTGATACTCGAGAAGGGAAATTTAAATTGGCCACGGCCCTTTTGAATGAAGTTTAAGAGCATTTGAAGCAACGGGGTAGGGAACTAGTCTGTGCGAAAGGGATTTAACAATAGTTTGGCGCTGCTCGGAAACTACGGTTACCGAGGAGTGAAAAGGGTGATTTCAGCAGTGGAGTCGCCCTTTTTGTTTTTCTACATATCCCAATTTTTCGCCAATCGATAAGGATGTAATTTCTTTGCACCGATTTCGATCAGGCAACCCATGGGAACAATTATTGCAATCGACATTTTGGGAACCATCGTATTTGCCGTGAGTGGCGCACTTACGGCTATCGATAAAAAAATGGATGTTTTCGGCGCCGCGGTAGTTGCATTCCTGACCGCCCTGGGAGGAGGCACAATCCGCGATGTACTGCTTGGCGCCACCCCTCCGGGATGGGCCAGAGACCCCATGTACATTCTCTATGTTTTTATTGGACTCGCTTTTGCTGTCGTTTTTAAAAACAGGATCCTTAGCCTCAAACGGACATTCTTTATTTTCGATACGATTGGCATTGCCGTATTCACGATCCTGGGGGTCGAGAAGACCCTTCAATTAGGTCTTAGCCCCTGGATTGCCATCATAATGGGCATGGTATCTGCTGTTTTTGGTGGTGTATTGCGGGATATAGCTTCTAACGAAATTCCCTTGATTTTCAGAAAGGAGATCTATGCGTTGGTCTGTATTGTCGCAGGGGCATTGTACATCTTTGTCCTGGACTTTCTGCCGGTAACTATGGAGTGGAAAATATGGTTGGTGATAATTTTTGTGATCGTTTCCAGGATCATCATTTTACGATACAATGTGGCGTTACCACCCATGGGTCAAAAAAGTTAGTGGAATCCACTGGCTGATCCCCTCCTATGTGAGCCTACCAATAATTCTCGACAGGCAGCGACATCACAAAGCGAACACCACCCGCTTCGTTCCTGGCATTTACTTCTCCATTGTGTTGCTGCGTAAAAGCATAAACAATGGCTAAACCCAGTCCCGGCCCCTCTCCGGCCTCTTTAGTGGTGAAAAAGGGATCAAAGATTTTGTTGATCTCTCCTTCAGCAATTGGATCTCCGGAATTAAAGATCGAAATCTCTGCGAAAGCACCCTCATCAGAAAGTCGTGTTGAAAGCTCAATGCTGGAAGTCTGTTCGCTTTTGCTCGAATAATAAATAGCATTGTCCAACAAGTTGGCAATCATCTGATGAAAGAGCTCCGGAAATACGGGTACCTCTTGATCGAGCTCATAACTAGTGGAGACCTCCACTTGCTGAAGCTGCTCCTCTAGGGTTAACAGGGTGGATTGAATAAGCTTATTAAGATTGGTCAACCGGCGCTGCTTGAAGTCTCTATGTGAAAAATGCGTCAGGCTTTTTACAATCTTTGAGGAACGACTAATCCCCTCTTCTACAAAGCGGATTGCTTGTCTGAATTGTTCTTCAACATCTTCCGGGAGGTTCTGCACGTACTGCATCTCTTTCTTAAAAATCTCCACACCCCCGGTTATATAATTGAGGGGATTGTTGATCTCATGGGCAATGCCTGCAGTCAAAACGCCAATTGAAGCCAGTTTTTCACTTCTGACCAGCTGCGTCTGCGCGTCCTTTAACTTAGCGAGAGTCAATTCCAACTCGACTTTTTGATTGTTCAAACTTTCGATAGTTGACTCAAGCTCGCGATTCGATTGAATCAGTTCGCGATTCAGGTTTTCTGCCTCCCGCGTCCGCTCTTGTACCAATTTTTCCAGGTGTACCCGATGCTCTTCCAGCTCAATTTCAAGGTTTTTTCGTCGACTGACATCCCTGATAGACACGAGCACCAGGTTTTTTTTCCGATCTAATAATGAAGCAGCTATTTCCGAATGGAACAACGAGCCATCGGCTCTCATATTTTCAGATTCATAGAAAACGGACTCTCCCGAAAGAACGGCGGTGATGATTTCCGAAACCTGCTCCACAGCTTTTTTTCCTGAGCTCAATACCTCCGGTTTCAACAACGTGGAGTGACCACCTATCAAATCTTTTTTCTCGTAGCCAAATAGTCGACAAGCGGCTTCATTTGCCTCCACATAGGCTCCTTTCTTAACATCATAAACCAATTTTGCCTCAAAGGAATTCTCAAAGAGGTTTCGATAACTTTCCTCTCGCTGCCTCAACTGCTGGTCTGTCAACTGTCTGCTTAGCTCCGCAGAAACCCTATTGGAATACATCTGCATCATCGCAGCTATCACATCTGAATTCGTTATTGGCTTGGTATCCATTACGACCAGGTGACCAATCGCCTTCTTCTGATCGTCATAAAGCGATACGCCAACATATCCTTGAATACCCCAGTCTATGAGATAATGATCCAGGGGAAACTTGTCCGCGACACCCTCTTGGCAAATGTAGGAGCCACCCGACAGGACCACCTCACATGGCGTATTTTCAATTTTGTAGTCGAATGGTTCCGACAACTCATTGTCTATACTGAGCGAAACAATGTTCATTCGGAGGTCGTCCTCATCGTATATACCGACAAAGCCGTACTTCACACCTAATACCTCGGTGAGCGTCAGTACCAACTGCGAGAAGGTGGACTGACTTTCCACTTTAGCCATTTCCTGCGCCATCCGAACAATGACCTCCTCTTTCAATTGATCCTCAGAGGCAGGCATTATCACGTACAAACATCGCGGATCACCGGATTGCTCATGGCTCATTTGACATGAAAGCAACACTGGAATTCTCTTTCCTGTTGCATTGATAAGGCGTATTCCGAGCCTAAATTTGCTGTTGTTCTGTTGGTGTTCGCGAAGGTGCCGATGATATGCGTTCCGGCTTTCAGGACTTACAAACTGCTCAAACGAAACGCCATACAAATCCATCGAGCCGACCAATTTTTCAAATGAATGGTTACAGTCGACCACCTTGTCCTCCGATATGATAACAAGTGGAAAATCAATATTGGAGAACAAATCCTTATAGCTGGTATTGTCTTTGGATTCGATCAAAACAGTTTAGTATAATATTATCCTGAAAAACAGAAAAATTGTTTTGTTTTTCCTTAAAAAAATGAACAAATCGACTGAACCGGAAGGTTTACACAAAAGAAACCAAACGGTCAGCTAATTACTTATGGCGGAGAGGTAGGAGGATCTTAGAAATAAGGGGAGGATCCGATCAATGTGAAACTTCTTTTCATAGCACTCTTAGGTTAAAATCGCCATGAAAATAATGAACTTCTGGACAAACACAACTTTCAGGCACATTTCCCCTCCGCAATTGGCACCAAAAACTGTGTTTTTGTGCAATTCCAGGTGGTCTTAGCTAAAAAGGCTGAGTTGGGATCTCTCATGATCCAGCAACCACTTTTTTCTGGATAACCCACCGGCATAACCAGTCAAGCTACCATCCGAACCAATTACGCGGTGGCAGGGAACAACAATGGCAATTTTGTTTTGGCCGTTGGCAGAAGCTACAGCCCTTATCGCCTTCATATCCCCTAATGCCTCAGATTGCCGCTTATAGCTTCGGGTTGTCCCAAATGGAATGCGTATCAATTCTTGCCATACTTTTTGCTGAAAATCCGAACCAACCAAAACCAAGGGAATATCAAATTCCTTACGACTGCCTTCAAAGTATTCTCGCAACTGTTCGATTGTAGCAGTGATATACTGATTGGTCCCCGTGATAATTTTTGTGTGCAAGCGGTTAGACAAACTTTGAATCTGTTTTTCAAGATCCGGCCGATCTGCAAACTCTAGCAGACAGAGCCCATTCTCTGTGGCCGCGGCATACATGGGTCCAAGTGGTGTTGAGAATTTGTGGTGATAAATCAAGGTGATCTCCGAAGCTTTTTCTGGTGTTGTTTGAAATGCATTTTTAAATGTATAGCCAAATCCACTGAGTGACTCATATCCGGAACTAAATGCTGTGGAAGTAACTCGCTCGCCATTTTTTAACCCCTTCACGGCCACGTTGAGTCTGATCGCCCGCTGGTAGGCATGGAAGGTTAAATTGTAGTTAGATGTAAACCAGCGACGAATCCTAGAGGGATTGAACCCCATGTCCAAAATGTCTGAATCGGTTATTTTCTTTTGAGGGTTTTCTCTCATGATCAACAGCAGCTGCGCAATATCCTCGGGAATGTCATCAAAGGCCGCCAACGGCTGACACACCTTGCATGGTCGAAAGCCGTGTTGCATTGCTTCTTCGGAGGAGCGGTAAAAGGACACATTTTCTCTTTTGGGCTTACGTGCCCGACAAGTCGATACACAGAAGACCCTGGTAGTTTTCACCCCTACATAGAAGACTCCCAGGTATTGACTGTTTCTATCCAATAATGCCTGATAGTATTCGTCTGCGAGATGTCCTTCTTCTATCATTGAAATAAGCCTGCAAAAGATTCATCTTTCAAGAAGCCACGAGCTATTTGTAAGTGGTGATTCCCAAGTAGTCGAAGCATTGCGTCACCCATGCTTACACGTTTCACGCCGAGCCTCGCCAGCTCCATATAATGTGGCAATCCTGGTACGGCCATTACGTTGATTGGTAGCTTTGTATTTTTCACTACTTCATGGATATCCTCAGGTTTTGCCAAGCAAGGAACGAAAATACCATCTGCCCCTGAATCCTCAAACCGGACCGCCCGGGATAGTACCTTCTCCAATGCGTCAGGTTCATTCAGCAAAAAGGGGTCGGTCCTAACGTTTACAAAAATATCCTCGGGTATTCGGGCTACTACATCATCCAGAAAAATAGCAAACTCCTCTGCTGGCCGCAAATATCGATCACCGGCTACCAGAGAATCCTCCACATTAATGCCCACCACTCCCAAGTCCGCCAACATTGAAATATACTCAGCAACTTGTCCAGGGTCATTCGAATACCCCCCCTCTATATCCACTGTCAGTGGAATTTCAATGACACGTTGAATGTTCTCTACCACTTTCAGTAGTTCGTGAAAGGACATCTCTTGGCCATCGTCAAAGCCAAGGCAGTTTGCAACCGCCGCACTGGAAGTCCCCATCGCCTTTAAGCCAGCCTCCGCAACAACTTTCGCACTGTGCGCATCCCAGACATTGCCTAGAATGAGGGGTTTATTTCCACTATGAAGTTGCTTGAAACTTTGAGATTGTGTCATGATGCTTTTTCAGACAAAGGAGCATCAGTGCCACGGCTTGCACAACCGAAAAATTGACAAGTATTTTCAATCAACAGATAGGACAGCCACAGCTTCAATTTCTATCAACCACTCTGACCGGGCCAGGGATGTAACTCCAACCAATGTACTGGCAGGCATGTTTTCATCCCCCATAACCTCCCGCCTTACCTCCCGAAATACTTCTAAATCGGCTTGCTTGTAATCCACAATGTAGGTATTCATCTTGATTACATCGGCGAGGGTGGCGCCGGCATTTCCTAACTGAGTGGTCAAATTGGCCAGCACAGATCGCATCTGTTCTTCTAACGTCTCCCCCACCCCTATTTGTCCGGAAACATAAATCGTCCGGATACCATTGCCCTCAACCACTACAGCTTGAGAATACCCATTCTGTTGACCAAGATGGGTGATCTTCGCATCGCTGATTTTACCACAAGACAGGAGCACACTTGTCACTAACGCCCAAATCATAATCACATAAGGTATTTCGATAGTCGATCTCATTGCCTCTATTTTTTCTTTAAAGTAAAAAAAGGGGATCTAAGATCCCCTTCACACTACTACTAAGTCACCTGGCGTGGGAAACCCGATCAATGATCTTCCCGGGAAATTGTGTTATATCGGGTTACATCAAATGGCTGCATTCGTTGGACCAGTTTCTTTTCACCCGTAAGCGTGTAGTAATACCCTGCATTTTCAATTGTTTGAGATCGGCTGAGGGAAGCACTGGAAGTCAAACGAATATTGAACTCACCGGTACCGGATGAAAAGTTGGAAGAAGAGGCATTCCAAAAGCTGTAGCGTCCGCTAATTGGATTGGTTATATCGACAACCACATCCTCCGACTCGGAAGCTACATACCTAAAGTATCCCAAAAAGACATTGGTGGTATTTGGAAGCACCACGCAATTGTCAGAATCCCAGGACTGGGAATTGTTGCGATTGATGAACCAGTACACCGAATTGCCATTTTCATTATCCAGAAAAGGAGCAAAGAAAGTGGTCGACTGAACGATGTTGTCAATTTCAATACCCCAGGTCCCGGATGGATTGCTTTCGGTAAAGGTGCCACCAAGCCCGGCTTGTCCCAATGAAATACCACATCCCGAACTCACTTCACGGATAATCTCCCATCGTACGTCGTTAGAATCAAAGGAGCGTATTGAAAAGCCGCCGGTACTCCTTGCATCTACAGATCCAACAAATGATTCGTTGTTGTAAATCGCCACTTCGGCATACAATAAATTAGTTACTTCCAGCGAGACGCTGGTGCTTCCGGAACTAATATCCACGGACGAGTTACTTTGATCGGATCCGCCGGATCCCGTGGCTGTCAGAGTTACATTATAGCGACCGGACCTGCCATAGGTCTTGCTTGGGTTTTCGACGGTGGAAGTTGTGCCATCTCCAAAGTCCCAGCTGTATGACGTAGCATCTGTGGAACTGTTATTGAAATCCACAATCAGCCCACTGGCTGTATAGGAGAAGTTGGCTCGTGGTGGCGGAGCTGTCACAGTTACCCGCTGCTCTTGATTGGTAGTTCCACCTTCACCAGTGGCTGAAAGCACTACATTGTAGGTTCCACTCGCATTGTAGGTATGGCTAGGGTTTTCCGTAAACGACGTTGACCCATCTCCGAAGTTCCATTCGTAAGAAGTCGCTCCTGTGGTAGTATTAGTAAAAAAGACTTCTAAAGGGTCTGTCGGACTCACATTGAAGGTAAAATCCGTCACTGGCGGGTCAGGGTCCTCTTTACAGCCTCCAATTACCAGGAGGACTATCAAAAGGAAGTGACTGGAGCGATTAGTTCTGGCCATTGGATTAGCGGTTTTGATTCTAATCCAATGTTAGCCTCTCTCGAAGCGCTCGTCAATACCAATTTATTGGTATTCTGTTATTCCTGACGCAACGATTTTACTGGATTGGCCCTGGCTGCCCGACCGGCCTGATTGGACACAATCAGCAGTGCGAACACCAAGGCTATTAAGCCAACTGCAGGAAAAACCCACCATTGAATATCTATCCTGATCGTATACTTTTCAAGATAAAGATCGAGCGCGTACCAGGCGATGGGCACCATGATGAAAAAGCTTAACAGCACCAACTTCGAGAAGTCCCTTGAGATAAGTACGATGAGGCTGGTCACTGTGGCCCCCAACACTTTTCTAATGCCTATTTCCTTGGTTCTCTGTTCTGCCATGAAAGAGGCCAATCCAAATAAACCAAGACCTGTAATAAATATGGCCAGCAACGAAAATAAAGTTGATAGTTTTTGTGTAAGGTCGATGGTAATAAACTTCCGCTGAAAGTCAACATCAGCAAACTTGTATTCGAAAGGATAGGCACCGTTATGTTCAGTAAAGACCTCTTCAATTTCAGCAAGGTGCTGCTGAAGGTCTCCACTTTCGTTGATACGAACAGAAATATAGCCTCCCCAGTCATCAATAACCATAAACATGGGTTTAACCGGGTCATAAGGTGAGCCCATCAAGACATTGTCTACTACTCCTATCAATCGCCGCTTGTCTCCCCAAAGGTCAAGATTGGTTCCAATTACGGGCTCAGGCAAATTCATCAGATCCAGCGCGGCCTTGTTGATCACGATGGCCGAAGTATCTGTGGCAAATTCTTTTGAAAAGTCACGGCCCATTAGCACATCCACGCCCATCGTTTTCGCCCAGTCGTAATTACACACAATCGTAGTAAATATGACCCGCTGGTCCTCGGGTTTACCTGGCCAACCCAAAAAATTATTGGAGTTGATACTGGTAATTTTGCTATTGGATTTCGTAACAGAGACCACCGAATTCAGTTTCTCCAAGTCATTCTTGATCAGATCGTACTTTTCTGTAAGTTCATCATTGAGTAACACACTTATCAACCTATTTTGATCATAACCAAGCTCCCTGCTCTGCACGAGGCTTATTTGCTGATAAATAACAATGGTAGCGATCATCAACAGGATGCTGAAAGCAAATTGCAGGACTACCAGTACCTTTCGAGGTGCGGAAGCTCCCTTGCCGACCTTGACGGTCCCCTTGAGGGTCACCACAGGATCAAAAGAAGAAAGAAAAATAGCAGGATAACTCCCTGAAATGATCCCTGTCCCTAACACCAGACTCGCTGCAAATACCCAGAACTGCAAGCTTGAAAAATCAACGAATAGCTTCTTATCTACCAAATCATTGTAGAAGGGTAAAGCAATTTCTGCCAGAATGATGGCTATTGAAAAGGAAATCAAGGAGATAACAATTGACTCTCCCAGGAATTGAAGAATGAGATTGCCACGTGTGGAGCCAAGACTTTTCCTGATCCCCACTTCCTTGGCTCTTTTCTCAGATCTTGCCGTAGCAAGGTTCATGAAATTGATGCAGGCAATGATCAAAATGAATATGGCGATGAAGGTAAAAAGCTGGACATACTCATAACGCCCCCCGGACTCTTCACCATTTTCAAACTGTGAGTGCAATCGCCATCTTTCCATAGGGTGTAGAAAAAAGGCTCTCGGCATATCATCTTCTCCATTTTCTGCAAGCATTGGTGCAATGGCCGCCTCCACTGAAGTTTCCTTGGATGGGTCATCGAGTTCCACATAGATCTGAAATGAGTAGTTGCCCCAGTTGGTACGGTTTCTTCTGGCCCACTCCTGCACCGACTCCCGATGGCTCCAGGGCACCAGGTATTCAAATTCAAACGAAGAATTACCAGGAAGATCTTTCAGAATGGCCGTTACCTTCATAGAGCTTTGATCCTCCAATCGTATGATTTTGCCCATGGGATCCTCCTCGCCAAAGAGTATCCCAGCCAATTTCTGGGTTATCACAATGGAGTTGACCTCATCCAGTGCAACATCAGCATTCCCCGCTACGGTCTCGTACTCAAACATGTCGAGAAACTCCTCACCGACGTAGTATCCTTGCTGGACAACTCGCTTGTCGCCATACGACATCAATCTATTTCCGCCCCATCCGGCCACAGTCGAATTAACAATAGCACTATGTGCGGTCTTCATTGCATCGTAGGTTGGCAAGGGCACCGACCTCCAGGTATTGACCTTATTGTCAAATGTTGCGTTGACCCAAACCTGGTAAAGTCTTTCTGACTTGGGAACGAAAGTATCGTAGGTTGACTCATCGTATACCCACAGTAGTATCAGGATACTACAGGCAATACCAATGGCCAAGCCTGAGATGTTGATAAATGTATAAAGCAGGTTTTTGCGAAGGTTTCGAATAGTAGCGACCAGGAAGTTTTTGAGCATGACCTATGGAATTAGAGATTGGAGTAAAGACTTTCCAACTTAAAGATAGTTGCAAATGGATTACCAAAAGTTGAGGCAATGGTTACATCCAATCCCCAAATAATTTAGGTGCGTTAACCTGGTCGTGCACCCGGCTACCGCAACGCCTCTATCAACTCCTCTTTCAAATTCGGTTTAAAACCATTGGAAATATATTGAATGACACCTCCTTCGTCTATCACAAAAAGCATGGGCAGATACCCGATTTTAAACGAACTGGCAACCCTGGCATCTTTATCTATCAAGAGGTCATAGCTGATCGATTTTTCTTTCATAAACTGTCCGGGATTGACTTGGGGACTCTCCCAAACGTTCACCCCGATGACGGCCAGCTTGTCATTATCATATGCTGCAGCCACCTCATCTAATACAGGCATGACCTGCCAGCAAGGCTTACACCAGCTAGCCCAAAAGTCCAGGATCACTTTTTTCCCTTTGACATGTTCTGGAGATATTTCGCTGCCATCAGGTGTGTACAAGACCCAATCGGGAGCAAGCTGACCTACAGCAACCGGCCGGTTATCTTCATCTATGAATTGAAATTTATCGGGTTTATCAATACTGAAATCTGAGGGCTGGAACTCCCTACTCGTATCGAGCTGACGAACTTCGAAGATAAACCCACCTTCAATAGCGGGATCCACACTCTCGCTCACCTGCCCATAGATCATGTAATCTTCCTGACCAAAATACCAGGTGTTGCGATTTTCGAATTGATCATTCACACTTACCTTCCAGCAACGAACACCGGCGATGGTGCCCTCCCCGTCGAATGTAAGATCTTCTGCCTCAAGTTCTGTAATAAAAGGCTTGTCGTTCATGTATTGAAAAATAACAGCATAATAAGCATACGTGAACAGATGCGCCGCCCCCCCTTGAAAAGTCCCTTTCCTGTAGATACCCTGCTCATGGTCCATTAGCATAACGCCGCCCCGGGTAGTAGCAATTTGCTGGCGCCGAATTATCTGATTCTGATCATCGAGGGTATTGAGTCGCACATGAGCGCTACCCGATTGTGGCGGCTGACCATTAAAACTTTGGAGTTTGACTGCACCGGAAAAGTGCCCGGTCAATTTGCCGCTGCCGTGATAGGTATACGAGTAACTCACATTTTCCAGGGGGCTAATTGCAGCATTGACTTTTTTCAAAATATCAATTGCCTTTGGGTCTTGTGCTATCGAACTGACACCATAAAAGGCAAACACCAATATCATTGTTGTTTTTGAAGGATTCATCATTTTTCGTTTCTCTGCGCTTACGAATAGCAGGAAAGTCAGCAGTCAGAGATTGCAATAACTGACCCGACCTCCTGCAACCTTCACTTTGAGAAGGGAGTAAATTCACCTGATGATTATTTCGTTCGATGTTTGGTCCCTCGCTATTTTTTTTGTGGTCGCCGCAGGATTGATCGTCTCGTTTTTGCTTTACCGGTCCGCTGAGCAAGACGTTTCCTTTCTTCCGGCGGGTGCCCTGGTACTCCTTTTCAGTATTTCTCTATTTGAAGCAGAAATATTTTGGTCAGGGTATTACAAAAATTGGCCGCATCTCATTGGCCTTTCCTTTGCATTTCCCCTACTCTACGGCCCCTTGTTGCTGGTTTACTTCATGAAAAAGAACGCCACCAAAGTGCAGTGTCACTATCTGATCCATTTTGTTCCTGGCTTCTTACTTTTCGCTTACATGAACATTGTTTATTACTGGCAGCCGGGTTTGGAAAAGATTCAATCGTTATCCACTTGGTTCCAGACACCTGTGCATGGCCTGATCATCCCCCTTCTGAAAATATTGAGTCTATTGATCTACGCCGGGTATGCACTTTTCCATTTCAATCAGGAAAATAGGCCAACGAAGCTGATTATTACTGCATTTGCCACCTATGCGCTCTTGTCAATCTTCTACATTGTATCATCGGGTTTAGGCATATTGACAAGTGTGGATGACAAACTAATCGGCTTGGCCCAGGGATTCGCGGTTTTGATTATTGGCGGCATTATTCTGGGGAGAAGTTCCATAAAGCCATTCACTAAAATAAAATATCAAACCTCAACACTAAATCCGGCACTTTCTGCCGGCCTGTTCAAGCAGGTGATGAAGTACATGGAGAAGGAGAAGCCATACCTGCAACTAGGCCTGAGGATGCCCCAAATGGCAAAAACGCTCAACCTTCACCCCAACGAGTTATCTCAAGCCATCAATGAAAACACCGGTAAGAATTTTGCTGAATTTATTAGTGGCTACCGGCTTGACGAGGCGGAGAAATTGCTACCGTCCATGGACAACATGAGCCAACTTGCCATTAGATCCGGATTTAACAATAAAACCTCTTTTTACGAGGCCTTCCGCAAAAGACACGGCACTAGCCCACTACAATACAAAAAGCTAAAAAGCCAGGATCTTGCCTTAGGAACCGAGCAACTCAATTGATGGGCAATACCCTAATATTTCGCCGACTTGTCGCCCGGCGAGGTTTTGAGTATAAACTCCCTAAGATCTTCATTAGCTTGAATGAGGTCCTCATTGCGCAAATACATCATGTGCCCGCTCCTATAGCCCTTGAAGCTTAAACGGTCTTTCATTTTGCCACTCGGATCTAACCGCCATAAGGTATACTTAGCGTCAAAGTACTTGGTAGCACCGTCGTAATATCCTGACTGGATCATGGTATGCAAGTAAGGGTTTTCGGCCATCGCAAGTCTGAGGTTTTCGCCGGTATTGTTGCCGGACCTGTCCCATGGGCGAACAGGGCCAAACATATTGTACTTCACATCAGTCTGAAATCGCAAAACATTTTTGTAGTAGTAGTTGATCGCCGGTGTAAAGGAATGTAACCAGGAAGTCAGCTCGGAATTATAGTCAGGTCTGACGCCTCCCTCTGTTTTATCAATTCCCTTGTAACGAGAGTCGAGTCGTCCTACCGTGAATCCGTCTCCCCGCAGCAACTCTTTCCAGAAAAAGGCAGTGGGTACGTCGAGATTGTATTGCAGAATCGATTCTGTCGAAATGCCGGAGTACCTCGCCATCTTCTCGGCGGCCCTGGTTCTTTCGTCATTAGGCACAAACCCGCCTTTCATCAAGGTATTAATCAATTCCTCTACTGCAAACTGCTCAGATTCGGCCAGCACTTCCAACAAATCCTTTGATTGAAGGTCTGCCGGTAGCTGCTCGTGATACCAGGCAGCTGCGGTAAAATAGGGAACCCGCAACGCTGCACCAATCGGGCTTGACCTTCGACCGCCGCCACTGACGTCTATGCCCAGCTCAGTAGGAGACACCAGAATCACCCCATTGATATACATCCACTGACGATTCTGCAGTGCCAAGGCCAGACCTGATACCCTTGTCGTCCCATAGCTTTCACCGATCAGGTATTTTGGGGACTCCCAACGGTTGATCCGAGTTACAAACGTGTTGATCCATTCGGCCAGGTATTGAATATCGGCATTGACACCAAAGAATTGTTCCGGCTTTGCTTCTTTATCAACAATCCGCGAATAACCAGTGTTGACAGGATTCACAAATACAATGTCCGCGACATCCAAAATAGAATTTGGGTTGTCTTTAACACCGTAGGGCTGCACCGGGAAGCCTTCATCATCCACCTTGAGTATTTTCGGCCCCGTATAGGCCAAGTGCATCCATACCGACCCTGATCCGGGCCCCCCGTTGAATGATATGAATAGGGGCCGCCTTGCTTTGTCTCGTACGTCGGATCGTTCGTAATAAGTGTAATGCAGGTAGGCCGAAACCTCGTCCATTTCATCCCAGACAGGCTGTGTTCCCGTGGTTGCGGTATAAGGTACCGTTTTGCCTTTAATCTGAATCTGATGACTGGTAACCACCGTGGTGTCCGCTGGCAGCCTGCGCTGAGCAAAAAGAGTGACAGTGACAAGGAGGAAGCAAAAGGTTAATCTGGATTTCATGTATTCATTCTTTTGGGTTGTTGAAAGCAGGTGACCCCCATGTAGGAATAGAGATAGTTTCTGCTCGCAGGGCTAAGCTAGCAAAGAACAGAATTCGACGAAACGGTAATATGACAGGCGGTGCCAATCTCGCATTTCCTTCGCTTTGAAGGGGCTTTTGGTACAAATGCAATCGTTTTATTAGCCATTTACAATCTACGCCGACCTTGGGATTTCGCTAACTTTGAATTTGGAAAATCATCAATCTGTATGCGACTATTACAACCCCTCCTACTATCTGCCATTATTGTCACCATCGTCTCTTGTTCTAACCCAAGGGCGTTTGACGTTACCAATACGCTTGGAGAATTGCCCATCATTCCTATGCCCACAGAGGTAGTCAGTGATAGCAGCTATCACGTATTAGGCACTTTCAACATTGTCTCCGCTGAGGCCCCGGAGTTTCCCACTGCCACACTCAATGCCAGTTGGACAGCCGTAGCGAGCGCAACAGAACAAAGTACGATCAATTTAGTAAGCGATTCCAATCTGGCGGAGGAAGCTTACCGCCTGGACATAAAGCAAGAGGGCATTACGATTACCGCTGCTGGAAATACGGGCTGGTACTGGGGCTGGCAAACTTTACAGCAGGTACTCACTTTTGGTGTTAAGGAGACGGCCTATGGCAAAGCGATCCCTACAGGAACCATCACTGATCAACCGACTTATGGCTATCGGGGTATGATGCTGGATATCGCCAGACACTACTTCAACCTGGAGGAAATCAAACAGGTTATTGACGAAATCACCCTTTACAAAATAAATCGCCTACACCTTCACCTTGCGGATGACCAGGGGTGGAGAATCGAGATCAAATCCTGGCCCAAATTAACCGAGATCGGAGGAACCACGGAAGTAGGCGGCGGAGAGGCCGGATTTCTTACACAAGACGATTACAAGGAGTTGATTCGCTACGCGGCCGAAAGAAACATCATGATCATCCCGGAAATCGACATGCCTGGCCATACCAACGCAGCCCTCGCTTCCTATGCCGAGTTGAATTGCGACAATAAGGCACGCGAGCTCTACACGGGTATTGAGGTTGGATTCAGCACTTTTTGCACCGACAAAGAAGTGGTTTATGAGTTCATTGCTGACGTGGTGCGAGAAATCAGTGAGCTCACACCTGGACCCTATTTTCACATTGGCGGAGATGAAAGTCACTCCACTGAGCATGAGGACTATTTGAAATTTGTGAACCGGGTATTGGGCATTGTCAGTGACCAGGGTAAAGTCTTTGTAGGATGGGACGAGGTGGCACAAGCCAACGTAAACGATCAATCGGTCATACAATTATGGCATCATCAGGACATTGCAACCCAGGGGCTGGAAAAAGGCGCAACTGTTTTGTTCTCGCTCGCGCAGAAGACATACCTCGACATGAAGTACGATTCTACTACTGAACTAGGTCTCAAATGGGCTGGTTACATTGATATCCCGACCAGTTACAACTGGGATCCCACAGACTTTATAGATGAAAAGTACGCCGATCAGTTCTTAGGTGTGGAGGCAGCACTGTGGAGTGAAACCGTTACCAACATCGATGAAGTAGAGTACATGATGTTTCCAAGACTCAGCGCCTATGCCGAAATAGGTTGGACACCAAAAGGCCAGCGCAACTGGGAAGGCTACCAAGCCAGGATCAGGAAACACGCCAATTGGTGGCAAGACTTGAGCATCGATGCCTATCAATTTTGACTTGCTAAAACCTCCATTTAAGCCCAAAAGAGGATTGCTGAGGTGAAAACTGCACTACACCTGAGAGGCGCGAGTTAATCTGAACCTCGAATCCGGCACCGACATTGGTATTCCAGGACCAACGATTTTCCAAGGTGGTACCAATGGGTGTGTTGCAGTCGTCGTACAAGTGCGTCCGATAGCGTGAAAACCTGGGCCCATTCTCTACGAAAACAAACCATTTAAGCCACGGGTTAAGCGGTCTTGTAAACTTGGCGTAAAGGTTAAGATCGAAACGACGTGAGTCACTGTCTAACCATTGCATTCCAGGGCTCACCCCAACAGACAAAGAAGGACTGATGTGTTTGCCAATCTGCAGGCTTGCCGATCCATTGTAAAAAAATTCACCTGCTTCGTTATCCGGCGCTACAGAAATCATCGGGGCATGCAGGATCACAGCCTCCCAATAATGGACTTCCCTTTCATCCGTAATTTGGGCGAAGGTGACAAATGGAACAAAAACGCAAAGCGACAGCAGGTATTTCATGTAAAAACACATTTGATTTAGACAAAAGAAGGTGTCCGGTCAATACAAAAACAAACGCCATAACAAGCCTTAACACCGGTTAACGGTTTTTAAGGTTATTATGGGAAATCCGCTTGACTTTCCCCGTGTGTCGCCCTTTCTATTCGTATTAAGTATACATATATTAACATAATAATAATATGAGCACATGGAGAACAGGATATTAATGGTAATCACAGAGCTTTTTCTCAGAGCAGAAATAAGGGAAGAGGTACAGGGAGACATTCTTGAAAACTTTTACTGGCGGAAAAAGGAGAAAGGGTTGGTTGCCGCTTATGCCTACTTCGCCCTTGACATAATGACCATCTGGTACTTGCCCGCTCGCTTTTTGCAACTTTCTGCATCGGCGAAGAAAGATGTAAGGGGTACCCTTCGGATGGCACTGGCCATTGGTGTAGTCGCGATACTGTTAAGCACCGACCTTAACGGAACACTTTGGCATATTCATTCGCTATCTCGGCAATTGGTGGGCAAAAGCGACTTTGTGGCAATCAACCCAGTAATCCCCACTCGAGATATTGGGAAAACAGCTGGCTTCTATTTGACGAAATTGGGTTTTGAAGAGGTCTATAATTCCACGGCTTATCAAGAGGCATGCCTTGACTACATGGTGCTCTGCCGAGGCGACATCTGCCTCCATCTTCAACAAACTCAGGCCTATGCGGACTTTACTGCTCCTCATATCCGCCTGGAAGTCCGAAACATCCGGGAATTATGGCAAGAATTTAAAGGTTCAGGGGCCATACCAGAAGATAGGCCGCTCGTTCAATCACCTTGGAACACCATCGAGTTTGGGCTCTATGATCCAAACAGCGTGGCCCTCACTTTTTACGAATCAATCTAAGTACTATACAAATATTAAGTTAATATATGTATATTTACTCATTGTACTATTCAAATGGAGACATTAGGTTCGCTTGAGGAGGTTGTTCTTCTACTGGTATTGAAGAATACCAGGATTAACGGAGCAGAGGTCGCACGTGAGTACATTGCTCATAGCAAAAAACCAATCTCCCTCCCTGCCATAATAACGGTACTGAAAAGGTTGGAAGCGAAAGGTTTGCTTTTCTCAGAATATGGTCCTCCTACGGCAGAACGGGGTGGAAAAAGGAAGAAATTCTATCAGGCTACCTCCAAGGGATACCATTTGGTACTGGAAGTACAGCTTTCTCGTACCCAACTATGGGAAACCATACCCAAGATGTCATAAACTCAAAAGCCTCTAAAAACAAATGACCAACACTCCCTCCCCAGTCTTTCATCATCTCAACCCGGTCCTTCCAATAGATAACATGAAATTGATCATGGACTTCTATATTGAGCAATTGGGATTCCAATACTTTTATGATTCCACGCACTATGAAGCAGGTGAAGTCAACTATGCCATTATCTGCAGAGATCACCTTTGCCTTCACTTTCAGCTCCATGATAGTATTCAAGACTACACGATGCCGATGCTACGGTTCAGCATACAGTATTTGGACGCGCTCTACAACGAGTACAAACAAAAGGGCGTGATCAGAGATCAGAAAATTCGCGAAACCCCCTGGAACACGCGGGAGTTCGCCTTTTTCGATCCCAACATGGTCGGGCTTACGTTCTACGAGCCGCTAAAACGAAAACAAGACCATTAACCTGTAGATTATGACAAAGAAAAAGCTGATCACGTTGGTTATCTTGATGATCGCAATATCTACCACCTTCTTGTCTAATGGGGGCTTGATGCGCGTCAGAGGAATCGATTTGCTGCAATTGATCATTTTCGGTGTACTCTTGGGCGTAATTCTTTCCGCTTTAACCTTCAAACCGCGGAGCCATGGTCAGTAAAAGATTTGTCTTCGTGGTATTGGCGCTTTGGGTCGACCATTGCCTGGCTCAGCCCCTATTAAGTACCGAGGAATTGAAGAATGCAAAGATTTTCAAATCGTTAGAAGATGCTTCCGCAAGCGAGCAACCTGTTTACATTCTTGATCTGTCAGGGCAGAAATTAACAGATATCCCTGAAGGACTGGAACGTCTGGACAAGCTTCAAGTACTTAACCTTAGCAATACCAGGATTAGTCAGGTTTCCGATAGGATCGGACAGCTTACTTACTTACAGAAGTTCAACATAAGTCATCATCAGGAAGCTAACCCCAACTTGAGCGCACTCCCGCCAAACCTATCAAAACTTCCCTACCTGGAGGAGATCGATCTCAGCGGCAACCCCCATTTGAACTGGCAGCTAACAATTGGTCAATTGGAAGACGCCTCCAGTTTGAAAATTCTGGCCGTTATGAACAATGACCTTAATCTCTTACCTGAACAGGTCATCGGGCTTTCGAACCTTCAGCAGATTTGGCTCGGCAAAAATCCAGGCCTTGATTGGAAGGATGCACTTGGCAAACTCAGTCAACTCGAGGAGTTACAGCAAATTGGCTTCGGCGGATGTGGTTTCGATACAATTTCATTTCAGCAAGGGACTTTTCCTAAGGTCTTCAACTTGTGGCTGGCCGGAAATCTTCTGAAATCACTACCGGGCATCCATTACCTGGAAGATCTGAAAAGTATCACATTAAATAACAATCAGCTCCATTCGCTACCTGTGGAGATGGCGCAAGTTGTCACACTTGAACATGTTTCTCTTAATAACAATCCCCAATTGGATTTTGAGGAGGCCATCACCTTATTATCCTCCTTACCCAACCTAAGGGTGCTCAGCATTGCCAATAATGACCTGGATTCATTGCCCTCCAATATTGAGGAACTCCGTTCATTGGAATATATCATTCTTACCGACAACAACTTTTCTGAGGAATATGTGAATCATTTGAAAGCCGCCCTTCCAAAAACACTATTCATCAGGTAGGGTCTGAAGAAGGAAGCAATACCTCGCCTTGGCCCATTTTTTACGAAAAAAGCATTGTATTAGCGGTGATCACGGAGCTATTTCTCCTGGCAGAAACAATCATTCTGCTATGACGCAGGTTGCTTCTTTAATCCTTATTCGCACTGCTGGTCATAGGTAAATACATGCTTGGGGAAATCTTTCCATCGAAGCTTTTCGATCCCGGCAATTGCCTCACAGTTGCCATAAAGATCAGCTAGGGCATTCTTACGATATCCCATTTGCTGATATTCGATCACATTGGTACCGTTTACGGAAACATAATAGATGTTTTCCATACTCCCAGTCAATTGCACGCCATTGCCCTCCAGACCTCCGGTGCTTTCTCCTTCGGGATGGGCGTATACCTTGATCTTATTGTCAAAACCAGGATTGAGGAGCTGCATGAACTGGTAAAACTCCCGCTTTTGAGGAAGTCGCTGGCGCTCAAAGAACATCCAGTCACCCGCTGGTAATACGGCGGCAAAGGCTTCATTCTCCAGGCCTTTGACCATATCGATCAAAGCTCCACCCTCCGCGGTGATGAAAGGACCGGGTAAGATGGCCAGCGTCTTGATCTCTTCCGCCATGACTCGAATTTTTTGTTTCTTGGCGATCTTGAAAGTGATGTGTTGCAAGTTGGCTATTCCGCCATTGACGCCACTGAGTTTCCCGCTGATGGTATCGCCATCATTTTTTACTACGTAAACGTCCTCCATCATGAGAATGGATTGGCCTTCAGGAAGAGGATCGGGTAATTGGGGAACGAAAAATTGTGCCCGAGCCATTGCCAGGCTCATCAGGGCCACGCCTGCGAAAAGTAGTCTCATGGTTGGTGCATAATAAACGTAGAAGATCGCATAAAATAGCTCATTTTAAAAATGAAATTCCTACCGGCCCAAATTTTCACTGTTACTTATTGAAATAGCAGTCCACGGTTAACCGACTTATGCAAACGATCTTGACATTGTTTAGCTCATTTGGTTTCAAGAAACACTACTTTTGCGGCTGATTTCTACAAGCTCATGCAAGACATCCGAAATGTCGCCATCATCGCACACGTCGATCACGGCAAAACAACACTAGTTGACAAGATCATCTACGCCTCTCAAATCTTTCGGGAAAACGAGGAAAAAGGGGAATTAATTCTTGACAACAACGACCTGGAGCGAGAGCGGGGCATTACCATTCTGAGCAAGAACGTTTCTGTCACCTACAAGGGCACCAAGATAAATATTATCGACACCCCCGGTCACGCAGATTTTGGTGGAGAGGTGGAACGGGTGCTCAAAATGGCTGACGGGGTTATTCTACTCGTCGATGCATTCGAGGGACCGATGCCCCAGACAAGGTTTGTACTGAGCAAAGCAATTGGATTAGGTTTGAAACCAATTGTTGTTGTTAACAAAGTGGACAAAGAAAACTGCCGTCCCGATGAGGTACACGAAGCTGTTTTCGATCTAATGTTTCAATTGGATGCCACAGAAGAGCAGCTAGATTTTCCCACACTCTACGGTTCGTCGAAGCATGGGTGGATGAGCGATGATTGGAAGACGCCAACAGACTCGATCATGCCTTTGCTTGATGTGATTCTTGAGCAGATACCCGCTCCTACCATCCGCGAGGGAGTGCCAGCGCTCCAAATCACTTCACTCGATTACAGTTCTTTTGTTGGGCGGATCGCCATCGGCAGATCCTATCAGGGCACTTTGAAGGAAGGTCAGCAATTGGCGCTAAGTAAGAGAGACGGCAGCTTGAAAAAAGTGAGGATCAAAGAACTGCAGGCCTTTGAGGGGTTGGGAAGGCAGAAAGTAACTGAAGTGCAGTGTGGTGATATCTGTGCGGTGATCGGACTGGAAGATTTCGATATCGGCGATACACTAACCGACTTTGAGCAGCCCACCATCATGCCACGGATCGCAATTGATGAGCCGACGATGAGCATGCTATTCACTATCAACGACTCTCCTTTTTTCGGCAAGGAAGGCAAATTTGTCACCTCGCGTCATTTGCGGGACAGGCTCATGAAAGAGCTTGAAAAGAACCTGGCGCTCCGGGTGCAGGAAACGGATACAGAAGACAAGTTCATCGTATTTGGAAGAGGGGTTTTGCATCTGTCAGTTTTAATTGAAACGATGCGCCGAGAGGGATACGAACTTCAGGTGGGGCAGCCGCAGGTATTGCTTAAGGAGATAGACGGGGGCAAACACGAGCCAATCGAGCACCTGGTCGTAGATGTACCTGACGACCTATCTGGAAAGGTGATCGAGATGGTGACTCAGCGAAAAGGGGAGATGACGATCATGGAGCCTAAGGGAGACATGCAGCACCTTGAATTTGACATTCCTGCCAGAGGAATCATAGGCCTCCGAAATAACATGTTGACCGCTACAAGCGGAGAGGCGGTGATGACGCATCGGTTTAAGGATTATCAACCATTCAAGGGTGACATTCCGGGTCGAATAAACGGTTCATTGATTTCCATGGAAAACGGTCCGGGTACCCCCTACTCGATTGACAAATTGCAAGATCGGGGAAAATTCTTTGTCGACCCTGGAGTCGACGTATACACGGGACAGGTGATCGGTGAACACACACGAGATAACGACTTGGTTGTGAATATTCAAAAAGGCAAAAAACTGTCCAATGTCCGGGCCGCAGGGTCCGACACCAGTGTAAAAATTGCTCCAGCACGCAAGTTTTCATTAGAAGAGGCGCTAGAATACATTCAGGAAGACGAATACGTTGAAGTAACTCCTAAATCACTGAGGATGCGCAAAATTTATTTGGATGAAAACGAGCGAAAGCGAATGGAAAAGAAATAATACCCTTGCTGGTCTGTGACAGGGATGTGGCCATTCGAATAATTTATGAAGAGATAGCGCACAACAGCAAGTATTATTGCGCTCATTAAAAAATCAAGATCATCATGTTGAGGTATGTACTAGGGTTAGGAATGCTCTATTCCACGGTCATCGGTTTAGGTCAAACGGACAAATACCGTGTCGAAATTGATTTGATCAATGTAGCCAACGACCAGGTCCAGGTAACCATCACTCCCCCAGCGATTAGTGAGTCGGCTGTGGAATATCACATGGCCAAAATTGTCCCGGGCACTTACTCAATTTCTGACTTTGGAAGGTTTGTGTCAGACTTCTCAGTTCGTGATAAAGATGGCCAGGAATTGCCTTTTGAAAAAGTGAGTACCAATCGTTGGCAGCTGAATAGGGCAACAGAAATTGCTTCCATTTCATACAAAGTGCACGACACTTTCGATGATTTTGATGGCTATGGAGGCAACGTAATTTTCGAACCGGGTGGCACCAGTATCGAAGCTGATCGTAATGTTTTTGTACTCAACACTTTTGGGTTTGTCGGGTACATCGATGAGTATAAATTCAAACCCTACGAGCTAACCGTCTTACACAATAAGGAGGTAGCGGGAGCCACTGCATTGAAGAAAACAGCGGAGACGGACACCTCTGATGTTTATACCGCCCAGGATTTCAACTTTCTGGCCGACGGTCCTTTGATGTACTCTGAACCAGACATAGCTACCAGAAAGCTTGCAAATGCCGAGGTGCTCGTGTCAGTTTACTCGCCAAATGGTAAGCTCTCTGCCCAAGAGGTCATGACAAAAATTACAGATCTCATGGAAGCGCAAGCGAATTACCTGGGTGGGGAATTGCCGGTGGAAAAATATGCCTATTTGATATACCTGATGGATTCACAACCCATGTCAGGAAGCATGGGGGCACTTGAACACAGCTATTCATCTGTGTATTCGCTGCCTGAAGCCAACGCCGAAAATATCGGTCAGACGGTCCGGGATGTTGCCGCTCATGAATTTTTTCATATAGTCACACCGCTTAACATTCATTCGGAGGAGATTGGCAACTTCAACTACATTGAACCTGAAATGTCTAAGCACCTCTGGCTATACGAAGGCTGTACGGAATACGCAATGATGCACGTGCAGGTGAAATATGGCTTACAGGATCGAACAGAATTTCTCAACGGCATCAAACAAAAATTGCATGTACGAGATCGATTCCCGACTGACGTACCATTCACCACCATGAGTGCCAAAATTCTGGAACCGGAATATGAGCAGATGTACGCAAATGTTTATTACAAAGGAGCATTGATTGGCATGTGCCTGGACTTGCTATTATTGAAAGAGTCCAATGGCCAATACGACCTGCAATCACTTTTGCGAGATTTATCAAAAAAATACGGCCCCACCCAGTCATTTAAGGACGACCAACTGTTTGAAGAAATCGTGGCGCTTACCTACCCCTCCGTAGGTACTTTTTTCGACACTTATGTAGCCGGTGACCAACCTCTGCCAATACAGGAATCACTGTCCTGGGCTGGCATTGATTATCAGCCGGTGGAAGAAATAGAAGCTTTCACATTGGGCAATATCGATATTGGGGTAAATGAAGATGAACAATTGTATATCAGCGACACTAATGACATGAATTCGCTTGGCAAGGAGATGGGCTATGAGCAGGGAGATATTATTGTAAGCGTCAATGGCCTCAAAGTGACCTTAGCCACTGCCAATAATGTACTGGATCGTTACGATGATAAATTGGAAGTGGGAGACAAAATCAAAGTGGTGGTCTTAAGAGAAAAGGAAGGAGCCCTCAAAAAGATGAAACTAAAAGCTCGTGCCATCAGCGTCAGAAAACAGAATTACCACGTCTTGCGATTTAACGAAGACGTCAGCGATAAAGAAATGGCATTGCGCGAAGCCTGGTTGAAGGCCAATTGATCAATCACAACCCAGGGTTGCTGAACCAAAAAGTTAGGTAGTGCACCGTAATGAACGGGAATTTAGTTGAATGATGGGTTTTTAACGATTAACGGCTACCGATCTGGCCTCTTCCACCTCATCGATCTCGAGAGGAAGCGGTTTACCCAGCAACTCCGCACCATTTTCAGTAATGTGGTAGTCATTTTCAAGCCGTATTCCTCCAAAATCAAGGAACTTCTCAATCTCCACAAAGTTGAGAAATGACTCCCACTGCTTGGATGCCTTCCATTGCGCAACCAATTCCGGAATGAAATAAATGCCCGGTTCAATGGTTATAACAAACCCTGCTTCCAAACCACGACCAAGTCTGAGCGCATTATAGCCAAAGAGTTTGGACCGCCCTAGTTCTTGGGTATACCCCACGTGATCTTCGCCGTAATCCTCCATATCATGAACATCCAAGCCCATCATGTGGCCAAGTCCATGAGGAAAGAAAAGCGCATGAGCTCCAGCCTCCACAGCCTCCGGGGTATCCCCATGCGTAAGGCCTAGCGCCTTCAGGCCATCGAAAATGACTGCCGCAGCACGTTTGTGAAGATTTAAATTCAGTACACCAGGTTTGGCTTCGCCCGCGCAGCTTTTCAGCGCCTCCAGGACGATCTCATATACGGCACGTTGCCGCTCAGAAAATTTTCCAGACACTGGCCAGGCCCGCGTCATATCTCCTGAGTAATGCATGGATGTTTCTCCGCCACTATCACAAATTAGCAATCGCCCTTCCTCCAGGGTATTGCCGTAAAAATGGTTGTGAAGGGTTTGTCCGTTGATAGTGACGATAGGCGGAAACGAATAGAAATTGCCCTGCGCACTTGCGATGTTCAAGAGTTTTCCAACAATTTCAGATTCTTTCATGCCAGGTCGCGCCAACTGCATCGCCGCCAGATGCATTTCCGACGTGATGGTGACTGCCTGATGAAGTTGCTGAATTTCCTGCTGCTCTTTAATGGAGCGAATAGGTACTATGGCTTTTACCAACGCCAATGACGCATTGAGTTCAACCCAATCCGGTGTTTGCCCAAGCAATTGCGAAAGTCGTATTTTATTCTCGGGTCGGTAGGGCGGTAAATAGTGAACATCGCCCGCTAAATTCGAGGCCAACTTATCCGGACTCAGCACTTGGGTGATTCCCACCAGGCTAGCTAGCTCCACCAATGTGGGGTGAGGGCCCTCCCACACAATATCATCCATGGTCAACTCCTCACCAAACAGGGTTTCCGTATCCTCGTCTACATTGATTGTGGCCGCAAGACCAGGTTTGTCAAGTCCAAAAAAATACAAAAACGTACTATCCTGGCGAAAGGGATAGTGATTGGCCCCATAGTTCATGGGACTTTGCTCATTACCTAAAAAAAGAAGTACTCCGCTCCCCATGCGTCGCTTCAATTCTTGGCGACGTTTTCTGTAGGTATCTGCCGAAAATAAATTTGTCATTGATAAACTCTAATGTAGTCAACAATCATTTCCTGAGGCCAAATATCGTCTGCTACGCCCATTTTACCTCCCCAACTACCTCCTACCGCTACGTTTAAAATCAAATAGAACTTCTGCCGAAAGGGCCAACCGGAAACGCCTTCACCGTTTCTCCTTAATTCCAGATATTCCATGCCGTCCACAGACCAGGCGAGCGATTCTTCATCCCAGTCCAGGCTATAAGTATGAAATTCTTCATGTAGGTCATTAAAATAAACGCTATCTGACTTTTGCGTTCCCAGCATGTGGTTGTATTTGGCCGTATGGATCGTGCCATAGACCATTCCTTGATTAAACCCGACGTGTTCCATGATATCGATTTCACCGTCATCGGGCCATTTGGTCCCAGCAGTTGGCAACATCCAGATAGCCGGCCATGTGCCCCGGCCATAAGGTAATTTGGCTCGGACCTCAATCCGGCCATACTGCCAATCACCCTTGTTTTGAGTGATCAGTTTTACGCTTGAGTAAGCTCGGGTACCAAGTGTATCTCGCTGGGCTTTAAGGGTAAGGAATCCGTCCTCCACCTTAAGATTGGCTGCCGTGTAATACTGGAGCTCATCATTGCCAAAGCCACAGAGTTCCGGGCATCCATCCCCTTCGATGGCTGTCCAGTGCTGAAGGTTGAGCTCGTTTTCGGAAAACTCATCCTGCCACACTAGCTCTAATTTGGCGGCAGAACTACATCCGAAAAAGAGCAGGAAATAGAGGAAGGAATACTTACCCGGTTGCATTCCGCGCAAGGTAAGTATTTCCGTAATTTAGAAAAATGCATCTACTCGTTTCTTAAGGTCTCCACCGGGTTAATCCTTGTGGCTTGAACTGATTTTTGCAAAACAGAAGCCAGGGCCACCAACATGGAGCTAAGGAAAGCAACCAAAAATAAGAACGGTCCCAGTTCCATACGGTAATGAAAATCCGCTAACCAACCATTCATAAGGTACCATGCTAATGGCGCCGAAATCAGGAAGGCAATCGCCAGAAGAATCAAAAACTCCCTCGATATCATCTGAATTAAGTTTTGAAATGAAGCTCCCAGGACTTTCCGGATCCCTATTTCTTTCAACCTGTTGTTCACCACGTACGTCACCATACCATACAGTCCGATTCCGCCGATAAACAAGGCAATTATTGTAAACCAAAGTATGACTTCCGAAAGTCGCTGTTCTCGCTCATAATAGGAGTTCACCGCTTCATCGAGAAATTCATATTCAAAAGCCTCATCCGGATAGAGCTCCGTCCAGGCACGCTCAAGGCCCGCAATTGTGGTCGTAATGTCCTTTACGCCAATTTTAACATTGGCCACTGAAAAATTCGCCGGTTCGGTAGAAATTACCACGGGCCCGATCTTCTCATACATGCTGCTGAAATTGAAGTCACTCACTACCCCTACAATTACATCCGGCTCACCGGGCCCCAGCAATACCTTAGCGCCGATCGCCTCCTCCGGACTTTCGATCCCGATCTGATGCATCAATGTTTCGTTTACTAACAATTCCTGGATGCTGTCGCCGGCGAAGTAATTACGTCCCGCAAGTAAATCGAACTGAAACATGTCCAGATAGTCCGTATCAGCTAATTTGACTTCTGTAAAGTTGGTCTCATTCTCCGGCGCTCCTTCATAGGAAAAACTGTTGATCATTCTGTTTCCGGAAATCGGGCTGCTATTGGCCATACTCACTTGTGACACCCCAGGCACCCGTAAAAATTCGGCCTTGACTTTCCCTGTTGTATCGGGATCGCCGGGGAGGTTGATCGTCAAAATTCCTTCACGATCGAAACCCATATCCGCCTCCAGGAAATAGTTAAGTTGTCCCTGAACTACAAACAGCCCAATTAATAATACCTGTGAAACCGTAAACTGGAAAATGACCAGGATCTTGCGCAAAATGACCCCTGATCCTTGTACTTTATCTTGCTTGAGCACGGCGATAGGTTGAAATCTCGCAGTTACCACAGCGGGATAGATCCCAGCGACAAGTACAATAAAAGCAGAAAGCACGACCGCTACCAACCAAGGTGTGGTATCTGCTAAGAGATTAAAATCAAAGTCGAACCCTACCAACCGCTCTACAGATGAGTGGAGTGACTTGGCAAGAGGTATTGCCACGGCAAAGGACAAAATCGTCATTACCGCAGCCTCGGCTATGAACTTGCCAATCAACTGCTTGCTGCTACTGCCCAGGATCTTCCGAATGCCAACTTCACGGCTCCGTTTGATTGCATTGGCGGTCGAGAGATTGATAAAATTGATACAGGCAATTACAAGCAGAATAGAGGCCACTCCACTCAGGCCCCAAAGAATATTTTTTGGCATCACCCGGTTGTTATAATTACCATACTCCGAGTCAAAGTGCAAAGTCCTGAGGGGCTGAAGTGTAAGATCAAAGAATTCGGCCATTCGCTCATTCGTATTTTTGACGAGTAGCGGCTCCAGGCCCTCGGTTACTTGGGTCAGATCTTCAGCCTTGTTGAGAACGACGAATGTCGACGCGTCCATTCCCAGGGAGTGCCACATGTTGATATTTATCTCCTGTTCCATAGTTTTCCGAGAGAGTACCATGGTAAACGGTAGGTCAGTAGTCACCGGAAAATCTTCCATTACGCCTGCGATTGACACATTATAGTTTCCGCCCACAGAAAGACTTTCACCAATAATATCATTGATGTTTTTACCCATCTTTTCAGCAAACTGCCTACTGACAATTATCTGATTTGGTTCCTCCAGCTTCGTCACGTCTCCGGTGAGCATTTCGAAATCGAAAACTTCGAAAAAAGCCTGGTCAGTGACTGCCACTGCCTCCACTCCGAGCAGTTTCTCGTCAGCGTAAATTGGCATTTCACCACGCTCGGTTAATAAGCACGCTATTCTCTACTTGCGGAAATTCTTCAACCATCGCCGGCCCGGCTGGAGCAGGACAGGTGGGGTGTTTTCGCACACCATCACCGGAAGTCATATGAATATTGACTCTGAAAATACGGTCGGACTTCTCGTGGAAGGTATCGTAGCTTAAGTCATGTCTTACTATTAGGAAGATCAGCAGCGAGGAGGCCAGGCCTATGGTCAAGCCCAGCACATTGATCACCGTGAATAATTTGTCCTTGGCAAAGGATCGAAAGGTAGATTTTAGAGAAGGTAGCATTAGGATTGAGTTTGATTGACAATGTCAAGTTACGCCGCGAGCAACCTTCTAAATGTTAAATGGCGGTTAAAAGATGTTAACCAGTGCTAACCCTCAGAAGCTATAATGGGTACAATTTCAGAAAGGGAATTGACAGTATAATCGACCACAGCACTTTGGATTTTGCCCATCGCAATGGTCTTCATTCCCAATTTCTCCGCAGGAATAAGATCCCTTTCCTGATCACCTATCATCCAACTTAAACCAGGATCAAGTTCAAATCGGGCGACTGCCTTTTCAAAAAGCAGGCTTCCGGGCTTACGACTAAGAGATTCTGAAAAATCGGGGTGGTCCGGCGCATGGTAGAAGTGGTCGATGTTGTGACCGTTTGCTCCTGCAAGTACGCATGGCAGGCATTCATTTCGGCATACCCATATATTCCCTTGGATATTCCTGCCTGGTTTGTCACAACTATCAGACGAAACCCAAGCCTCTTCAGTGTCGTAAGTACCTGCTTGACCCCTGGCATGATGTGAAAGTCCTCCAGTCGGTAGGTATATTGCCCCCTGTCCACATTGAGTACTCCGTCCCGGTCAAAAAAAATCGCCTTTGGCATACTTTTTAAGTTTATTTCAGTTGTTAAACTAATAATTGATTATTTTCCAAATCACAATATTCATACCCTTTGAACCAGGCACTAGTAATCATACCGACTTACAATGAAAAAGAGAATATCTCCGACATTATTCATGCAGTGTTTCAATTGGACCGTGCTTTTCATGTATTGATAATTGATGACAATTCGCCGGATGGTACAGGTGGTATTGTTCGCGATTTGCAAGCAAAGTTTGACCGACTGCACTTACTTGAAAGGGAAGGAAAAATGGGTCTGGGCACGGCTTATATTGCCGGATTTGAGTATGCGCTGGTCAATGGTTTTGAGTACGTCTTCGAGATGGATGCTGATTTTTCGCACAACCCCAAGGACCTGGTCAACTTATTAGAGGCTTGTGAGAAAGAGGGGTACGACATGGCCATTGGGTCGAGATATATCAAAGGGGTGAATGTGGTCAACTGGCCTATGGGACGGGTATTGATGTCCTATTTTGCAAGCTATTATGTGCGAATCATCACGGGACTACCTATCAGCGATTCGACGGCTGGGTTCAAGTGCTATCACCGCTCGTAATCGAGACGCTTAGGCCAAAAGAGACCATCAACTTCATCGGTTACGCTTTCCAGATCGAAATGAAATTTAATGCCTGGAAACACGGCTTCAAGATCAAAGAGGTGCCAATCGTCTTCACAGACCGCACCAAGGGCCAATCCAAGATGTCCATTTCGATTTTTCGTGAAGCTGTTTTGGGAGTTATAGAGATGAAGATCCGAAGTTTCTTCCGAAAGTACCAACCCGTACACCTCAGTCAAACCGAATTGACTGATCGGCTCGATACGACTGATCACGCAAGAGGAATAAACAAGCTCAAGCTGATCAGCAAGATCACGAGGATATTTACACCAACAATGGCCAACCAATTGAATTCAATCGGCACATGGTCCATATAGTAGCTTGCAGGGTCCATCGGAATTACCTTGCCATAGTACTGGATCAATCCAAAGACTATAGCAATTAAATTACCCCAGCCCAGACCTTTCCAAATGAGCTGGCTCCGTTGGATAAAAAAACCTTTCGAATGAGTTCGTTGGAAGCGCCAAGTGCCTTGAGCATACCTACCATCTGAGTCCTTTCCATAATAAGGATCAGCAGGATCGATACCATACTGAAGCCTGCAACAAAAAGAATCAGTACCAGAAAAATCACCACATTGCGATTCAACAAAGCCAGCCAATCAAAAATTTGTAAATACTTTTCACTGACTTTTTCCACGTAGAGGTCATAGTCCAGCAGCTCAAAAAGGTCATTTTGCACTTCGGCGATACCCCCAAATTTTTTACAAATACTTCCACGCCACCCACTTCATCTTTTTCCCAGGCGTTTATTCTTCGAATCAAGTTGAGATCACCGTAAATGATATTCTCATCAAACTCTTCCAGCCCCGTTCATAGATTCCAACGATTTGCAGTTTTCTGTAGCGGGGCGGGTTTTGCACAAACAGAATCAACACATCCTCACCCACACTTAGGTTGAGTGACTTAGCGATCTTAGCGCTCAGCGCAACCTCGGTAGAATATTTTGCTGAGTCAAAATCGGGCAGCCGTCCTTCCACAATATATTGACGCAAACTGGCGGTATCCTGATCCGCAGTGAGTCCTTTGATCACCACTCCCTGGATCTCGCCCTCAATTTTAACAACCCCGCACGCAAAGCAAAGGGTGATAATGAGCAATACCCGGGACAGCATCCAATTGCCTCCTTAGGCTATCGGTTAAATAGAATGAAGATTCTTCAAACGAGTTGCTCAGCTGTATTTACCAACCAACAAGTGCCCACTAAACCCATAGACCTTATCCTTGATCTTGTTCTGAAAACCCAATAAGATCATGAAGGCATCAACAGCGACGCACTGCCACGGCGATGGAGATAACCGCAATGCGGCTGATAATAGCCGAAAAAGAACCAGACTGCTGCTTGGATATTCTGGAGGCTATAAATTGGGCAGATTCAATTGAATAAATTTGACACAATATTAAAACCCAAATTCTGCCATGAGGTCTACGTTCTTGTTTTTCGCAACCTAGCAATGAATTTAATTTGCTGTGGACAGCAACCATCTACAAAGCAGGCTGCGCTTCCGGGTGCCTATCAGATGGACAATTATCTACCCAGCTAACTGGAAAAAGTGTCGGCATTTGCACCAACCAGTCAGGGTTGATAAATGATACTCATCTTGTTGATACCTGCTCTCAAGGGACGTTAGGATAACCAAAGTTTTTACACCCGAACACGGATTTCGCGGATCCGCCGACGCAGGAGAGAAAGTGGACTATTCGGAGGCGCAACAGTCCTATGAATTAATATCACTTTATGAAAAACCAGAAAACCTTCGAAGGAAGACCTGGCAGGTGTCGACATTATGGTTTTTGATATTCAAGACGTGGGCGTTCGGTTTTTACTTACATAAGCACAATGACCTTACTCATGGAAGCGTGTGCGGAAAATAATATCCGCTTATCATTTTCGACCGGCCGAACCCCAACGGCAGTTATGTGGATGGGCAGTGATGGAAGAGGAATATAAATCGTTTTTAGGAATGCACCCTGTACCTATCGTACATGGGCTAACACCAGGCGAATTTGCCCTCATGATCAATGGCGAGTACTGGTTGAAAGACAGTCTACAATGCGAAATTGAAGTAATCAAGACAAAACATTGGACCCACGCTGACACCTACTCGCTACCAGTAAAACCCTCTCCCAATCTTCCAGATGATATAAGCATTTCGTGGTATCCCAGTTTGTGTTTGTTTGAACAGACCATTTGCTCCGTTGGCAGAGGGACCGACAGGGCTTTCCAGCATATAGGTCACCCGGATTATCCTGATAAGTCATATGCCTTCACTCCGCGATCACGCCCAGGCGCAAAGAACCCAGTACTGGAAGGTGAAGTATGCTTTGGAGAGCACTACGGATTCTTCGGACCTAACTACAAATTCACCATCCAACCATTGATAGATTTCTATAAAAAAATGGATAGGAAGGATTTTTTCAAACCTATTTGCACCGACTTGCCGGCACTAAAAACCTACAAAAACAGATTGAGGATGGCTGGTCGCAAGAAGCTATCAAGGCAAGTTGGGAACCCGCTTTATCCAGTTTCAAACCAAAAGAGAAAAGTATTTATTGTATGAATAAATGCCAGATGGGAGTTATTTGGCTCCTGCTCCTTTTCACCAACTGCAACGGTGCCCGCGATGTTGGGGCCATTGCGTTTGATCCTGAGTGGACGATCCAAACTTCAAATATGCGATGAAAGGGTCGTGTATGAATATTATCAAACTCAGCTAACCTACCAAGGTGGAACCCAGGCAGTGCGAGATCTATTTTATGAACGGGTGACCAAAGTGGCGAATATTTCGCCATCGAATGGGTGGATTACGTTGCGATTTCTGGTAAACTGCGAAGATCGTGTTGGAAGGATCAGGTCATTTGGAATTGATCAGGAATATAATGTAGCGACGATAGATACCGAGCTGAAGCAGCAACTTCATACGATCGCCAAAAGCCTTGAAGACTGGTCAAGGAAAGCGCCTTTTGACAGCTACTACATGGTTCGATTCAAAATCGTAAATGGGAAAATTCAAGAAATTTTTAAGATCCTCCTCTTCACGCTGGTAGCTTTGATCTTCTTAGTTGCATCCCTCATCCTGGGTTACTGGATCACGCGCTCCGACAAAGAGAAAGCCGACTTACTTTACACCTTGGCCACTCCACTTCAAGGCCAACGAGTATCGCAAGTTCTTTTCTCCAAGGCCATCAGTTACGACCCTGCCAACTCAAAAATTTATATGGAACAATCGGTTCCATTTAATAAGCGCGGGGACTTCACAACGGGGTTCCGTTTACTAGATAGAGCAGTTGCCCTGGACACCCTGGCCCATCTGGGTATCGCGGATGGATGCACCTCCGCAAACTCAGAAATTACGGAAAAGCGCTGGAAGATTTCCAGTTGTTGGACAGTATGACGCCCGGATTTGTTGATGCCCCTTGGGGCGAAAACATTTATTTTCTAAAAGGAGAATGTCTTTTGGGCCAGAAAGATTACAAGGGCGCCATAGAACAATTTGACAATTACATCAACTCTGAAACAGATGAATCCTGGGTTGATGTCTATACTTTTTTATACAAGGGCATCTGCCTCTTGAAGCTCGGTAGGTCAAGCAAGGCAGAGGAACAATTTGAAAAAATGCTGACGTATTATCCCAATCGCCAGATGCTGCTTATTACCAAGCCCTGGCCGCTTAGAGCAGGGCAACATAGAAATCTGCGAGTTATTGACATTTGCAAAGAAAAATTTCGACTATCAGCACGCGGATATTTATAATGAATTCTTATTCGAAATATACCCGGCGGATATCCAGATTCTCACCACAGAATATTGTGAGTAAATTCGCGTAAACTGGAAGTAGCGAATGAAAATTGTGTTTATGGGCACGCCAGAATTTGCGGTGCCGAGCCTGGATATTCTGGTAACCAATGGCTTCGATATTGTTGCCGTGATCACCGCTCCGGATAAGCCGAAAGGTCGGGTAAGCAGCTGGCAACCTCTGCGGTGAAGGACTATGCGGTTGAAAAGCAATTACGTATTTTGCAACCCACCAACCTCAAGAATCCTGAGTTTCTGGCCGAACTGAAATCGCTGAAAGCCGACTTGCAGGTAGTTGTGGCATTTCGGATGTTACCGGAATCTGTTTGGAGCATGCCACCATTGGGCACATTTAACCTTCACGGTTCCCTGCTGCCACAGTATCGTGGAGCCGCACCAATTAATTGGGCCATTATAAATGGTGAAAAAGAAACGGCGTGACCACTTTCTTCTTGCAACATGAAATCGATACCGGTGAAATCATCTTTCAGGAAAAAGAACACATCCATCTCGATGACAATGTGGGCACTCTTTATGAGAGGTTGATGAAAAAGGGCGCCGACCTAGTATTAAAAACGGCGAACGCCATACAATCAGGGAACCCGCCGAGAAAGAGCCAAGATGTGCGCCGCCACTAAAATCGGCGCCGAAGATCTTCAGGGAAACATGCAAAATTGACTGTCTCTACCTGCAAATGAAATTAGAAATCACGTACGTGGGCTGGCTCCGTACCCAAGTTGCCTGGACCCTTTGGGGTGACAAAAACCTGAAAGTGTTCCGAGTGG
>CBDETI010000011.1:0-171283 GCA_965242775.1 Cyclobacteriaceae bacterium | reverse complement strand
AATGAAACCGAGCATCAGGCAAAAACCTGTGATCGTAATGACAAGACCGGCAAATATTCTGATCACTTCCACCAACACAACGGCAGCTGGACCAAGCATCTTACCAATCCCATTGATAATCAAGGCAATCAATCTGAATGGAAACAGCAGAACCTTGGCAAGTCCGCTTTCCTGGCCATCATCGCCATCCAGCCGCTTCTTCACATTCTCCTCAATATTGGAAATAGTTACAGGTTCACCTTCCATCTGCATTTTCTCCGTGATGGTTTTAGCTTCCGGAGTAATTATCCAGAGAATGATATAGATCACAATACCCGCGCCGCCGAGAAAGATAGAGAGCACAAAAATCAGCCTGAGTACAGCCCGATCTACTCCGAAATACGATGCTAGCCCGCTACATACCCCTCCGAGTACACTTTTCTCCTGGTCACGAAAGAGCTTTTTGATCGTCTTATCCTCTTCCAGCTCATCCGCTGGGAGTACAATCCATAAAATGATGTAGGCCAGGAATGAAAACCCGGAAAGCCCGCCCAACACGAACAGCACATTGAAAAACAAGACAATAAAAAGCAGTCGAACCCACAGTGGATCAATGCCAAAATAATGTGCAATCCCCGCTGCCACTCCCCCAAAGATTTTTCGCTTATTGTCCCGGTAAAGTCTCTTGGGCTGATCCCTGGGACGGGCTCTTTCACCACTTTCTTCACCCGGCTGTTCTTCCGCTTCCTCGGCTTCCTCGGAGGCCTTGGGTTCTGTTTCGATCGTGGCATCAAAATCTTGCGTCGTACCCATGGTCGCAATGACCTCCTCTACATCGATCAACGAGATAACCTGATTCACTTCGTTGAGCTTGGCCAGAAAAATCTCAGCGATACGACTTTCAATATCCTCGATTATCTCCTTGCTATCCTCGAAAGTGGAAAAGTATTTGTTGATGGAATCCAGGTAATTTCGAAGTTGCTCAAACCCATCTTCCTCAATGTGGAATATGATCCCACCTATATTGATGCTTATATTCTTTTTCATTTTTGTTCTGCGTTGTGGTTGACTGAAATGATTTGCTGGGTGGAGTTCACCAGCTCATCCCAGGTTTGGTTGAGTGCATCCACGAAAGCCTTACCTTCCTTGGTGATTGTATAGTATTTCCGCGGCGGCCCTGAGTTTGATTCTACCCACTTATAGTCCACTAACCCGGCCTTGCGTAGGCGAGTCAGTAAAGGGTAAAGCGTGCCTTCCACTACCATGATCTTGGCAGCTGTCAGCTCTTCCAGCATATTGGATGCATAAACTTCACCCCTAGAAATAATGTGAAGAATGCAAAACTCCAATATCCCTTTCCGCATTTGCACTTGTGTGTTTTCTACATTCATCAGCTCATCACTTTAAAATTTGAGTTTTTGACCTTTTTACTGTATACGGAAAGGTACTATGCATAGCCAAGTACATAGCAAAAAATAATACCGGTAGCGCCATATTCATAGAATATTTATATATATTATTATTATTTTTATATAATAGGTTATCTTAGTGCGAGCAACCTATCACTAAAATCATAGTGTACTGATAACAAGGAAACCACCTACTGTATATTAATTTGTGGGAATGAATAGGTCGCGGACATGAGGAGTATTGCCTTAATTTTTTTCCTGATTACTTTATGCCCCGAAGTTTGGTCGCAGGAAGCGGCCGGTAATGGAGACAATACACCCAAATTCAGCAATGAGTTCTTAAATATCGGTGTTGGCGCCCGAGCTTTTGGGTTGGGTAAAAGTATGGTCGCACATACGGATGACGTTACCTCAGGCTATTGGAATCCTGCTGGTTTGGCGGCCATGGAAGCCGATTTCCAACTCGGACTTATGCATTCGGACTTCTTCGCGGGAATCGCAAACTATGATTACGGTGGTTTTGCAGCCAAGATAGGGGAGGAAAGTGCGCTAAGTTTGTCGGTGATTCGGTTTGCCGTTGATTTTATTCCCGATACAAGGTTTTTATTCGATGCCAATGGTGCCATCGATTATGAAAGGATTCGATTCTTTTCGGCCATAGATAATGGTTTCCTGCTAGGATATGGGCGGAAATTGCCTGTACTCGGTGGATTGAATGTAGGCGGAAATGTTAAAGTTATCCATCGCATCGCCGGGGATTTTGCAACTTCCTGGGGATTCGGACTGGACCTTGGCGCTCAAAAAGCCTTTGGGAAATGGCAATTTGGCCTTCTCGCCAAGGATGTCTTTGGAACTTTCAATACTTGGGCCCACAATCCTGATGGTCTCGAAGATATCTACAATCTGACAGGAAACGATATTCCCACAAACTCTATTGAAATCACACTTCCCCGCCTCATCATCGGAGCCTCCAGAGCGTTCACATTGTTCAAAAATTTCAGTCTGTTGACCTCAGTGGACCTGGACATGACATTTGATGGAAAGCGCAATACGGTTGTAGGAACTGACGTACTCTCCATTGACCCCCACGGGGGATTGGAATTAGGTTTTAAGGACCTGGCCTTTTTACGGTTCGGCGTAAACAATATACAGCAACAAATCAATTTCGACAGAAGTACATTCTGGAAGTATCAGCCCAATTTAGGGTTGGGTATCGCTATTAAAGAAATTGTTATCGACTATGCACTTACTGATGTTGGAGACCAATCTGACGCACTGTTTTCACATGTTTTTTCCTTGAAGGTGGATTTCAATGTTGAGAAGTAGCCTCTGCGCCTTTCTTATGTTGCCTTGCCTGTTGGCCTTTAGCCAATATGGGAATGAGTGGATCAATTTTGGCCTACCCTATTTCAAGTTGAAGATAGCCGAAGATGGCCTTTACCGGGTCACCGCCGCGGAATTGGAAGCACAAGGATTTCAGACCAACGTGGTATCTGCGGAGAGATTGAAACTGTACCACAATGGACAGGAAATCGCAATACTGATGTCTAGCTCTGCGGGCAACTTGAATTATTTTGAGTTCTACGGAAAGAAGAATGATGGGCAGCTAGATACTGAATTATATGTGAATTCAGATGCCCAGCCTCACAGCCTACACAGCTTATTCGCAGATACAAGTACTTACTTCCTTACCTACGAGCTGACTGGCGAGACCGGAAAGCGAATGGCATTTTCGACAGATAACGATAATGATGGGCTTACTGCCGAGGCCTACCATTTTAAAAATGATCTTGTCCTACAGTCCAACAGTTACGCCGCAGGCCTCCAGTTCGGTATCGACAATAAATTCTCGCTCAGTCAATACGACTATGGGGAGGGTTGGACCGGATCAGCAATTAGTAAAGGCTCATCTCAGGACTTTGAATTTCTACTGTCGAATACCGTCCGGTCAGGTCCTAACCCGACTCTAGAGATGGTTTTGATTGGCCAAAACAGCCTCCAGCATGTGGTGGATATCCAGGTCGGCCCTGATACCGATAACCTCCGAACCGTGAGCTCTGAAACTTTTTCCAACAGAAACTCACATCGGTTTACCCTCGACCTGGAGTGGTCAGATATTTCTGCCGATGATGAACTCGTCGTAAGAGCCAATGTGGTGGGACTTGCTGGTGTAGCAGATAGGGTTTCAATCTCCTTTGTTAACCTGGCATATCCACAATCCCTTTCTCTCAATTCAGGGGAGACCAACAATTTTCATCTTGAACCACGAGCTGGCAATAGGTCTTACCTATCCATCTCAAGCAATGCTCCAAGTGATCCCAGGTTCTTTGATATCACGGAACCTTCTGAGCCGATACGTCTGAATAGCAATGCACTGACCTCCAGCATAGATGTCGTTGTGAATGGCGCTTCCACGTCCCGGGAAATATTGGCGATAACTTCGCCGAAGAGCGTGCCTTCACTTTCCGCCTATTCGTTTCGAGAAATCGATCTGACCAACGCCAATTACTTGATTATCAGTCATCCGGAGCTTAGGAAACCCTCTTCGACCAGTGATAACGATCCTGTACAATCCTACGCCGACTACAGGAGCTCAGTGGCTGGCGGTGAATGGAGCGTGGAAATAGCCAATATTGAAGATATATACGATCAATTTTTCTACGGAGTACCTTCACCATTGGCGATCCGGCGCTTAGCTCGGTGGGGATATGAAATTGGCCAGTTGGAGCAAGTATTTCTTGTCGGAAAGGGTACAACCGTAAATTTTAACTATTATCGAAACCGCAACGTCGTACACTTTCTACCTACTTATGGCCTCCCTGGAAGTGACTTGCTTTTTACAACCGGATTCGATGACGACCCGTTGGCACCGAGCATTGGGATCGGCCGGATTACCGCACGGCAACCGGACGATGTACAGGCCTATCTTGATAAGGTCGAAGAAAGTGAAAGCGTTCCATTCGATGCGCTTTGGAAAAAGAACATCCTACAATTGACCGGGGGACAAAACCCCACAGAACTTAATCTATTTCAATCCTACGCGGAGGGCTTTTCACAGATTGCCCGGGGTGATTTTCTGGGCGCACAAGCACAAAGCGTAAGTAAGGAAACAACGGCCACGGTAGAGTTTATTAACATTCGTGAGGAAGTTGACAATGGCCTCGGGATGATCACTTTTTTCGGTCATTCCGGAAGCGCAGTGACCGATATAGAAGTAGACCAGCCTTCGGTTTACGAAAACAAGGGAAGGTATCCTGCTATGTTTTTAGTCAATGGCTGCAACGCCGGGGAAATTTTCGCAACCGGCACCTCCTTCGGTGAACCCTGGATCCTCACAAGAGATCGGGGGTCGACCGGCTTCATCGCCCACGCCGATTTTGCTTTATCCTCTGGCCTACGTACCTACACCGACCTATTCTACACGATCAGTTTTTCGGACAGTGAGACCTATGGGTCCCCGATTGGGGATATCATGGTTGAGGTAGCAAAAAGATATTTCGACAGTCAAACAAGCACGTTGGCTCAAAGCCAGGTATATCAAATGGTTCTGCAAGGTGATCCTGCAACCAAGATGTTTGCCGCACCCAATCCGGACTTTGCCATTTCCGACGCTGACATAACCGCCTCCGCCATTGTAGGAGACAAAATTCTGGCTTCTCAGGATTCTTTTCGAATTGAATTCGTTGTTGAGAATTACGGCAAGTCCACGGCAGATTCATTGGCGGTGAAAGTCACTCATACCCTTCCCAATGGAAATGAAGTGGCCTACGACCATCTTTTCCCTGGAACGGCTTACCGCGATACGCTGGAAATTTTTATTGCCAACAATCAAGGCACTTCCCTAGAGGGTACCAATACTATCGATATTACACTGGATCCACTGGATTCAATTGCAGAACTGAGCACTTCAAATAATCAGGCAACGATAGATGTCTTTGTTTCAAGCGGATCCACCCTGCACCTGAGTCCGCTCAATCATGGTCTCGAGAGTAGCGAGGAAGTAAGGTTTATATGGCAGGTTGTCGGAAAGGGTAATAATGAGGGAACCTTCGACTTTGAAGTTGATACGACGACAGACTTTACGAGCCCATTTCTGATGTCTTCGGTGGAAACCGGTGACCTGATTGCCGAAAGGAACTTAAACCTATCGACCCTATCTGATTCTACCGTAGTGTATTGGCGAACAAGACTTTCTGAACCAGAACGACTAGAAGACACCCTATGGAACACCAGTGATTTCACATTAATAAGAAATACCAGCACCGGCTGGGCCCAATACCAACCTTCGCAATTTCTAGAAGGAACGACCACAGGCATAAACTATCAAGCAGCATTGGATGAGTGGGTATTTCAGCAGAATAGTAGCGGCATTGAAGTGCAGGCATTTGGCATCAATGCTGGCCTGGCCTATGGTGATATCATTGTGGAAACAGAAGGGGTTGACTTGATTACAACCTCCAACCTGCCTGATCCATTTTGCCGTGGGAATACCATCAATGCAGTAGTTTTTGATCGGCAAACCAGCAATCCATACCTGCCGATTCAATTTTCAACTGTTGGCACTAGCAACGCACTGGTCTGTGGCAGGCTTCCACAGCTTATCCATAATTTCACCCAAAACGACTTATTGGGTTCCAGCAGATGGCTGGAGCGCTTAATAGATGAAATGGAATCGGGAGACCAACTGCTGCTATTCTCCATTGATTCGATCGCATTTAGTAATTGGGACGACCAACTGAAGTCAAAGCTCACCGAAATCGGCCTGGCTGGTTCTACACTCAATGGTTTGACCAATGGCCAGCCTGTTATCTTTTTTGGCACAAAGGGTGATGCTGAGGGAACAGCAAAAACGGTGCTGACAGACAACACGGGGCGAGATCCAACAGAGCAGGTCCTACGTTTCGTCGGGACAGCCACCGGTCAATTAAGTGAGGGCACCATTCGGTCCCCGATCATCGGACCAGCTACGGGGTGGAATAACTTTTCATTCGACCTGGGTATTGACGGGGGCGACAATTTTTCGGTTAATGTAATTGGCATTGGCGCCGGAAACCAGGAAACAAGTTTGTTTACATCGGGAAGAACCGACGAGACCATTGATCTTTCAGCGGTGGATGCAAGTACTTACCCTTCGATCCGACTAGACTTCAATTTTACTGATGGCAATAGGTTCACACCTCCGCAGCCTCGCTTTTGGCAGGTAGAATATGAGTACCCGCCAGATGGCATTTTAATATTGCCTGATGAAAGTCCTGTCAACTTGCAAGAGGGAGATTCGGTAAGAAGAGAATTTTATTTCTACAATTATTCCGGAAGCTCATTTGAGGATTCTGTCACTTTCAGCACTCAATTTAGAAATATTGAAAATGGTGAAACACTTGTTTTTGAATCAACTTTACCTGGCCCGGGAAGTGGGGATACCACCATTTTCAACCTGGTGGAGAGCACCTTTGGAAATGTTGGCACCCACAATCTGACGACCAGAGCTTTTCCGCGTGAACAAGAATTATACGCCAGCAACAACAACGTGACTTCTGCGTCTTTCCTGACCGTTGAGTCGGACAACCTCAATCCAATATTAGATGTGACTTTCGATGGTACCTACATATTGAACGGCGACCTGGTCTCACCAAGACCCTTTATCAATATCCTGCTTCAAGACCAGAATCCGATACTCAAGAAATCTGACACCACAGGGGTTTCCGTATATCTTAGAACTGGCGACGAGGGTGAATTTGTGCGCATACCATTCACAAATCCTGAAATCAATTATTCTGTCGCGACCAACGACGAAGATTTTTCCATTCAGTATGAACCAGGACCATTGGAGGATGGCAGGTATGCCCTGCGCGTAGAGGCTACCGATGAATCCGGCAATGCAGTCGCTACAGAGCCCTATGAAATCACTTTTGAAGTGATCAATGAATCCTCCGTAACCCATTTTTATCCTTATCCGAATCCGTTTTCGACAAGCACCCGCTTTGTGTTCACCCTTACGGGCTCCGTTATTCCGGATGAGATCAAAATCCAAATAATGACGGTAACGGGCAGGGTGGTTCGTGAAATCCTTCAAGACGAAATTGGTCCTCTACGCATTGGGAACAACATCACCCAATATGCATGGGATGGCCGCGATGAATTTGGCGACCAGCTAGCCAATGGCGTTTACCTTTACCGAGTGATTACCCGAGCGAATGGTGAGCATATTAAAAACAGGGGCACAGCCGCGGACCGGGCGTTCAAGAATGGCTTCGGCAAACTTTACATTCTGAGGTGACATGACCAAAATGCTTTGGTTTTATGTGCCCTATACCCTCTTGCTACTATGGGGGTTTTTGACCTATTTTTCAGGGCAGCATGGTGACTTTGTCCTGACAGTAAACACCGCCCGAACTCCTTTTTGGGATGCAATTATGCCCTTTTTGACCCATTTGGGGGATGGTATCTTTTTTGCCATTATCACAATCGTATTCCTTATCCACAAAAGAAAAGTAGGTATCACACTGACGATCCTAGGGCTGATCCAGCTATTGGTGTCCTACGTACTCAAGCGCCAAATTTTTCGTGGCACTCCAAGACCGAAAACGTACTTTGAGGAGCTGGGCGTCAATTTGTCTTTTCTGGAAAATGTTCGAGTTCATAGTTGGAACAGTTTCCCTTCCGGTCACACACTCACGGCTTTTGCACTCGCCATTTTTCTCAGTCGGTACTACGGCAGGGGTTGGCTCGCTTTTTTGCTGCTAGTTACCGCCAGTGTTGTCGCTTTCTCGAGGGTCTATTTGCTCCAACATTTTCTGATAGACATCTGCGTTGGTTCCATTGTGGGAGCGACGTTGGGTGAGGCGGTGTACCAAACATCCAAGCGATATTTTCCAACTAAATTGAAATAACCGCGCCAGCTAAATACTTTAGCAGGAACTACGTGGAACTGTTACTTAAAATAATAAAGTTTGGTGTTGTCGGCTTTTCGGGTCTTGCGATTGACTTTGGCGTCACTTATGTTCTAAAGGAACGCGTTCACTTCCACAAGTACCTGGCTAATGCCCTGGGATTTTCCCTGGCGGCACTCAATAATTTTTACTTCAATAAAATCTGGACCTTTCAGGACTTAAGAACTGACATTGGGGCTCAATTTGCTTCGTTCTTCCTCATTGCCGTTGTGGGGTTGGCAATCAATACTTTCTTTCTGATCGTGTTTGAACGTCGATTTCGGCTTTCATTTTACCTTTCGAAAGCCCTCTCCATTGGCATTGTCGTGATCTGGAATTTCGCGATGAATTACTACTTTACATTTGTGGGAATTTAGAACATCCCCGAGAGTTTCATAGCCACGGCTTTGTCCCCATCGACTTTCATTTTTCCGGTCATGAATGCCATCATCGGGTTCAAATCTCCAGACAAGAGCTTATCAAAATTTTCTAGGTCTATCCGAATAGTGCATTCAGAAGTTTTCTGATCGTTGGTGATTGCCGTTGGGTCTACGGTATCATCAAGGTGTATAAATCCCTCGCCTAAGTCAAAAGTCACTGTGGAATTTAGTTTTCCCCCGTGGTTGGAGGCAATTTTCTGCACTTGTTCTGTTGCTTCGGATAATGTCATTTCTAGATTTTGTATATGAAAGAGGTTACTGCACGTCTGGTTTCTCTACCAGCTCAACTTCGAATATAGTCTTCCAAAGCTTACCAGTGACAAACAAACGGTCATTTTCTGAGTCGTAGGCAATACCGTTGAGCACATAGTCAATACCTGTGCCATCGCTACCGCGAGCCAGAAGACCTGAAAAATCGATCTCCCCTACCACGGCGCCTGTTAGCGGGTCGATCATGACGACAATCTCCTTACCATACACATTGGCATAAATCAATTCCCCGACCGTCTCGAGCTCGTTGAGGTTCCCAACCGGTTGGTCCTGCCGATAAACCTGAATTCGATCAGTCTCCGTAAATCGGTTGGGGTCCATGAAATAGAGATTTTCAGAACCATCCGTCATGATCATAGATTCCCGCCAGGTGGTAAGTCCCCATCCCTCATTCCGCTGATTTGAAAAGGGCAATCTATCGAGCTCATTGAAGTCCATATCGTAAACCAATACGGTCTGCTCGTGCCAGGTGAGCTGATAGATCTTGTCATCCCAGACGGTACAGCCTTCCCCGAAAAACTGGTCCTCCAGACTAATACGATTGATAACATCACCGTTCAGTTTTGTCTTCATCAAGGTGGATCGGCCATATTGACCTGTGCTTTCAATAAACCGATCGTCCATGACCAGAAAGCCCTGTATATAAGCCTCCGGGTTATGCGGAAATGTATTGATGACCTTATACGTAAATTTTTTCGGTGCTTGGGAAGGAACGAACTTTAGTCTGGGATAATGCACTTCATTATTAGCGCCCATGTGCACAGTCAGCTTCAACTTCGGAGTTCCAGCCCTTGGACTTGTGGGGGTCCAACTGCCAGATGCACCTCTAATTGTCACACTTTCACCCAGACCTTCAATTTGAAATGAGTCGATGGCTGGTTGGCCATCAGCTACTTGCAATTCCCATTGGATCCCCTCGGAAAAATTTACTTTCTGATTGGTCTTTGGCAAAGCGATCGAGCTATTCTTCCTAATGCGGGGGGAAGTGGTCTTTGTTGGCTCATCTGTCGTAGTAGAACAAGCTACCAGGACCATCACTACCAATATCAGGACTACATCTTTCAAGCTACTTTTTCCTGTAAAAATAGCTGAATTCAACTGCGAAAGGAGTTGTAAAGTAGATATTCTATCTTTGATTAGGACCAACTCTTTGAAGCCATGCAACGTATCATCGTCCCCACGGATTACTCAAAAGAAGCTGAATATGCAGCCTTATCTGCTGTATCTCTGGCTCAGAAATCAGGAGGAATCGTCATTTTTTATCACGTATTGGAAAAAACAGAAAGCCGTGAGGAGGCAGAGGAGAAGTTGAAGCAATTTTCCAGTTCCATAGAATTTCAACAGGTACAAATTGAGTATATCATTTCTGATGGAGCGCCTCTGGATGCCATCATTACTGCCGGAGGCGACCTGATCGTTATCGGTAGCAAGGGGGCATCAGGCCTAAAAAGTTTCTTTATTGGCACAGTTGCCGAAAAGGTAGCAAAGCACTCGCCTTGCCCTGTGATAGTGGTCAAGGAAGCAACTGACTTGAGTAATATACGGAGCATCGTCTATCCGACCGACATGCGTCAAGAACAAGACCAAATAATTGAAGACCTCAAACGGATGCAAAAATTTTATGGGGCAAATCTGCACCTTCTGAAAGTCTATGATGATGCGGTATTGAAGCGCCGAACCGTGGAGGACAAACTCCGGGTATTCGCGGAAAAGTCGGAATTGGAGCAGTTCTCCGTCACCGGACGCTCAGGGGTAAATGAAGCAGAAGAGATCATTGACTTTGCTACTGAACTCAATGCTGGAATGATTGCGATAGCAACGCATGAGCGTTTTGGAATTGAAAAACTATTAGGCGGATTAATTTCCGGTAGTGTTATCAACAAAGCACGCATTGCCATTTGGTGCAAGGCGATCAAAACCGACGAAGACTAATCTTTCTTATTGTTGCTTTTCCTCCTGGGGGCCAGCAAATCCACGCATCAATACCGGCACTGTTAGGCCCTGATACAGCACGGAACAGACGACAACAATGTAGGTCATGGTGAGGATAATGTCCTTACCCTCAAACTCTGGCAGGGACATAGATAGCGCTATAGGCAGGCCACCCCTGAGGGCTCCCCAGGTTAGTACTGAGATGGTATTGGGGTCAAAACTCTGTTTAACGGACATGAGCTTGATCGGCACGAATACGCTCAACCATCTACCAAGCAAAACAATATTTACTGCAAAGAATCCTGCGGCAAAATAATCAAGTCGCCAGGGTATTACGATCATCTCCAAGCCGATAAGAACGAATAACATAGCGGCCAAAGACTCCTCCATGAGGTTCCAGAATTTGAAGACATAGTCCCCCGCCGCGCTGCTCACATGTGTACTTCGCCCCTCGTTGCCTATGACAAGTCCCATTACTACAGCAGCTTGCTTAGAGGACACGTGTATGAAGTCTGCCAGAAGCGAGCCGACCATCACTACCGCAAGCGTAATTAGTATTTCTACCTCGACCTGATCGTTATCAATATATTTTAGGAGACGGTAACCAATGTAGCCCAGAAACAATCCAATGAATATTCCACCTCCAATATCTGCACCAAAAATGTAAAATACCTCAAATGCCGAAAGCACATGGTCGGCGCCAGCGTGCGCTATATCTAGGAGTGTAAGTGCCAGAACCACTGCTATCCCGTCATTGAATAGAGATTCCCCTCTGATCTTCATTCCCAGATTCTGAGAAAGGTTGAACCGATCGATAAATCGAGTAACCGCAATTGGATCAGTTGGAGAAATAAGCGCACCAAAAACCAGACAGTAGAGATAGTTTAACTCGATTCCCAACATTCCCAGCATGAAATAAACCAGGGAACCAATGATGAATGTGGAAAGAAATACTCCTGTCGTCGCCAGTACCAATACTGGTGTCCGTTCCTTAGAAAGTTGCTTGAAATCTATTTGCAGAGCACCAGAAAACAGCATAAAACTCAATACCACCTGATAGAGTACTTCCGCGTAATCGTACTCTTCCAACTCAACGGCTTCTATTTTCACGGACGGTATGAGGCTTCCGGCAAGGAAAATCAGCACGGAGAGTGCCAACGCCAAAATCATAAGGCCTATGGAGGACGGCAGCTTCAGAAAGTACGTGTTAATGTATATAAATAACGCCGCCAGGAAGATAAACAGAGCAATTATGTCGAATATGTGCATCTAGCCAACTATAGTTAAAAAGCGCTGCTGCCAATCAATCAACCGCAAAATAAGTCGTATTGCACGATATTATTCATACGGCGAGCCAGCATTTTTTTTGGGTGATTTATACTTTAAAGCTCTGGCTATCAGAATCGAAGTTAAGCTTTTTGCAATATTTTGCAAAATTGTTGGGTTTCTTCAATAGAGATATCCTCCATTTAAAAGGGCCTTGTGCAATACTAAAATGAAAAACTTCATTACACTACAAACCCTGTGGTTTAGAGCCCGTTATTCTTATAATTTTACGATTGTTATGAAAAAATATTGTTGCCTGGTGGCACTAATACTTATCGTATCGGCAAATCTCTTTGGCCAAAACCCGGATTATCGCAATTGGAAAATCCTGGCAAAAGTCGAATATGAAAAAAGTCAGGATGAGTATGGAGAAATCTATGTACCGAAGTTCGGCGAAGATATCAGATCGCTGGAAGGTAAGGAGGTAACACTTCCAGGTTATATCATACCGTTTGAGGGTCTCTTCAATCCGGACGAAGTAATTGTATCTTCATTACCCATTGCCTCTTGTTTCTTTTGTGGTTCGGGAGGGCCCGAGACTGTAGCCAAAGCCTACCTGAAAGATGATATGAAATATACTTCCAAACTTGTGCAGGTCACGGGAATTCTCACCCTGAATGACAAAGACGCTAACGATTTGATGTTTATTCTAAAGGACGCTAAAGTAACAATCCTATAATGTTCAGATTTCTATTTTTTGGTGTAGTCCTAGTGGTATTGGCCTGTGAGAGAAAAGTTGAGAGCACCAATACATCCGATAACACATCCGTAGCCGACGAGGTAATGGCTATTCACGATTCTGTTATGCCCAAAATGGGAGATTTACGCAAGACACGAAAGGCGCTATTGGACCAAGCGGAAAACGAAACCGACTCCATGGTCCTGGTGGCACTTTTAGGAAAAGCCAACCAGCTGGATTCTGCTCAGAAAGCCATGATGGGCTGGATGCGGCAATACAATCCGACCTATTATGAGGATCAAAAGAAAATGATCCAAGAGGTCAAAGATCTGATGGAATCGGCTTTATCCGAAGGTAAAGACCTTCTGAAGTAATTAGTCTTCAGGGCAGCTGGCCAACCATTTTTCAACCTCTTTCACGCCTTGCAAGCCTTTGTCATTGCCCCAGGAATTGGAGACATAGGTCAAAATTTGGGCTACTTCAAGGTTAGTCAAATGTTGCAGGCCTGGCATCATCTGATTGTAGGTCGTTCCATTCACTACGATTTCTTTAAACTGTCCATTTTTGATAATACAGGCTGCTCTTGGAATATCGGCAAGGAGATAGTCCGAAGCTGCCAGAGGTGGATACAATGACGCCAGTCCCTTGCCATCATCCTGATGGCAGTTGGTACAATAAGTGGCGTAAAGCTCTGCCCCTGCCACCAGATATTGGTCCAGTTTAAGTTTGGTTTCCCGATCCATTCCCTCCTGCTTGCCAGAGGGGCTGCCACAGGCAACGGCCACCAGCATTGTTAACATCAAAGCCTTAGTTTTCATATTCATTCAGTAATCTTCCAATATCTTTTATCAACAAGTCCACCTGCTCATCGACTGTGCCATCAACTACAGCCCTAATTCGCCGATCCTTATCTATTAAAATCAAGGCGCCACTATGTATGTAACCCCCCGGTGCATCCTCATCCTCAGCCATAATGGAAAGGTAACTTTGCTCTCCAATTTCATAGATCTCATCTTGATCTCCTGTAACAAAATGCCACTTGGAGGTTTCAACGCCCAGGTTCTCTGCATATTCGCGGAGTAGTGATACTGTATCGTATTCAGGATCAATCGTGTGGGACAGCAATGCAACTTCAGTGGAGTCCTTGTAAGTATCATAAATACGAAGCATCGATCGCTTCATGATCGGGCAAATGGTAGGACAACTGGTAAAGAAAAAGTCCGCTACATAAACCTGATCTGCGAAAGTGCCATTGGTGATCAAAGCGGAATCCTGATCCACGAAAGCAAAATCCGCAATTTGGTGAGGAATAGTATCAAATACCGTCTGCCCGTTCTCTTGTCGCTCCACAATTTCCGGTCGACCCAAAACCGGTAATTTGTGTTTATTCTCCACCTTGGCACAGGCGCTAACCAACACAAAAATCAGTGCCAGCTGCTTTAAATTCTCAAATTTCATTCCCGGTCCCGAAATCTTTTATAAACCCTAACGGCCAACATAAGGATGAAGGCGAACGCAATTATACCCAATGTACCCCAAAGCCAACTTATTTGATCCTTCTTGACAATAAGAAAAACCACAGCCACGAGAATAATAGTGGCAACTTCATTCCAAATGCGCAGCTGAGTTGAAGTATACCGCACCTCTCCTCTTTGTAGCAATCGGTACAGGCGGTGGCATCCAAAGTGATAAAAATAGAGTACTAGTACAAAGCTCAGCTTGATGTGCATAAAAGGCGCCGAAAGCCAGGCAGGCTGTAGCAGCAGCAGGGAAGTGCCCATTATCAGTGTAATGACAGCTGAAGGCCAGGTAATCACCAGCCAAAGCAGTCGTGCCATTTTGCTGAGTTGCTGGTGGAGGATCGACCGCTCAGGCTCCTCCTTTTCCAGGGCCTCAGTTTGATAAATAAAAAGTCTGACAATGTAAAACAGGCCGGCAAACCAGGTGACGATGAAAATGATGTGAAGCGCCTTGACACTGAGATAATCCATTAGATAATGAAATATGATCAAAATTCTCTCTTTCTGCCAAACTCACAAAATCCATTCGGTGTTGGTAGCAAGAGTTTTTTATAAATTAGTCTTGAATTTTTCTGTGGTATGAACGATAAGTCGAACATTTGGTACTTTGAAGACACTGATCTTTTTCAAATACTCTGCCCCACCAAGACCCCAGGGATGGAGGATAAACATGAACCAAATGTGTACAAACGAGAGGAGTACATTTATTTCCCCGAACAACCTTCCATGAATGTGTATATGGTTTCCAATGGCAGGGTTAAAATCGGGACGTATACCTCTGATGGCAAGGAGATTGTGAAAGCAATCCTGGCCAAAGGTGAGTTGTTTGGTGAGTTGGCCTTGACCGGCGAAGGGAAAAGAGATGATTTTGCAGTAGCTCTCGATGACAACACAAGGGTATGCCCCATGTCGGTGGACAACCTGCAGGATCTTATGAAGGATGACCAGGAACTTAGTTTTAAGATACTGAAGATCATCGGTTTCCGTCTCAAGAAAATGGAACGGAAGATCGAGTCGCTTGTATTTAAGGATGCGCGCACCAGGATCGTAGATTTCCTTAGGGAAACGGCACAAGAAAGAGGTCAAAAGGTAGGCTTTGAAATGATGATTAAAAGCCATTTAACACACAAAGATATCGCCAGCCTAACGGGCACCTCCAGACAAACCGTAACGACGGTGCTCAACGAGTTGAGAGAGGACAATATCATCAATTTTGACCGGCGCCGAATCTTAATACGGGATATGGAAAAGCTGGCCTAGTGTCTCAAACAGGACAGTGCATTTGCGAACTTTGCATCATTGCTAATGTTGTCCTTCCATGCGCAGACTAATAACTATAGCAATCGTCTTTTTTTGCTTTCAGAGCCTATTTGGACAAAACCTTCAGGGTTATACGCCTTCGATTCTCTTCGGGCAGGGTGCCTGGGAATTTAAATCTTTCCAAAACCTGTACGTTCAGTCCAGATCCTTCGGCGAAAATGGTGGTATTAAAAAGGGTGATGCTGGTGATAACCTCTATTTTTTCAATTCAATCAACCAGTTTCTCTATGGCGTGAACAGCCAGGTCAACGTGGGACTGGACGTATGGATTTCTCATACCTCTCTGCCTACCGGAAATGGACGAGATAGCCAATCAGGAGTTACCCTTATAGGACCCAAGGTGAAGGTCGCACCATTCCAGTCCATATCCCGCTTGTCGATTCAGACCTCCTACTTATTCAAAACAGGTGAAGATTTTGAAAATCGGGCACCGGAAGCTACGAAACGTGGGTTTTTCTTCGCAAACGACCGGTCCTTGTGGCTAACTCAATTCTTTTATGATAAACCTATCAATTCCAAGTGGCAACTGTTTCTACAACAAGCCTTCTGGTACAATATCGTCGACGATTCCTTCCGGGAAAAGAACTTCCTGCAAACGCAGACCAGCGCATTTGTCAACTATTTTCCTAACAGTCGTTGGACATTCTACGGGATGACGGAATTTTTTCCCACTCATTACGATGCCAATCTTCAGGAGTCGTCGGCTTTTGAAAGCTATTTTGTACAGTCCGGTCTGGGCACAAAATATCAATTGGTCCCCAATAAAATCGAGCTGGAAGCGCTCTATACGAATTTCTGGCTTGGAAGTGCCTTCGAAGGCGCAGGACAAACGTTCAATCTGGGTATACGGCTCGTGAATCAGTAACTTGCATGTGTGTCGGTCAGATGTTCCCTTCTTCTACTATTTCATCTGGTGGTATATGCGCTTTTTGCGCAAAAACCCATCGTGGAGATACAATTTGAGGGTTTAAAAAAGACTCGGGGCACGTATCTGGTCCAGTTTATTGAAAGCAAAGTTGGTTCCTCGGTAGACTCAGTTCGGCTGGAAGGAGATCGGCAGCGGCTAGCAAATCTTGAAATGTTCTCCGATGCCAAATACGATCTAGCGGTAGGAGAATCGGGCTGGATCGTTCGATTTATACTTTTCGAAAGACAAACGATCATACCTCTTTTCAATTTCGGAGGAGTCCGTGACAACTTTTGGTTTCAATTTGGAGTGGCAGAAGCAAACCTTTTTGGCCGTGGCAACAAATTATCCCTGTACTATCAGTATTATGACCGCAGTTCTATTTCGACGTACCTGGTACTCGATAGGATAAGGGGAAGTCGCTGGGGTTGGATCCTGAATCTGGTCCGTTGGGGAACGATCGAGCCACTATTCTTTTCAGATGGTACCGGGCTGTACCAATACACTAACAATAACCTGGGGACAGGCCTCCTGTATCACTTTGATTTTATCTCGAAAGTGGAGCTGAGCACCGCCCTATTTACTGAGGAATATGTCAGAGAAGATGACTTTCCCATAGCAGAGGCCCCACAACGAGCGCGTACAACTAAGCAATTGATCAAGGTGATTTTCTCTGTCGACAAGCTTAATTACTACTATTTTCAATTGGCGGGGGTCAGCAACACCCTGAATACGGAGGCGGTTTACTCCTATGACGGTGACCCGGATTTTTATATTGTCTTCGACGAATTTCGGTTGTTTCATCGGTTTTCGCAGCAGGTCAACAATGCCCTGCGATTTCGAGCCGGTATATCCAGCAATGATGTAGGCCCTTTTGCGCCATTCGTGCTGGATAGCTATCTCAATATCAGAGGTGTGGGCAATCGGGTTGATCGCGGTACTGCCATGTTCATTGTAAATGAAGAATTGCGGCTTACGGTTTTCGATCGGGCCAATTTGGCTGCCCAAACGGTAGGATTCGCAGATTTTGGCACCTGGCGCAATCCGGGAGGCACACTTTCGGATTTGTCCAAAGCGCGAAACTTCGAATGGTATGCGGGAGGGGGTGTAAGATTAATTCACAAGAAATACCATAATGCCATTCTCCGTATCGACTATGCCATAGATGTACAAACACCAGCCAACCAAGGGTTTGTAATCGGGTTGGGGCAATACTTTTAAGGAAAAATTGAGGAAAGAGGTCACCCTTTCCGCTGGAACGCGTCTTTGTGATTGTTGCAAATAAATGAATATGATAACCAGATTTACCTCCATTTTTCTAATAGCGATTTGTATGTCCTGTTCAAACGACGATGGATCTCTCAGTAGTTGTATCAGAGGGAGCGGAGACATTGTGACCCAGTCATTTGATGCATCAGATTACACCCGCATCGCCCTTGACCAATCGTATGATTTGACTTTTACGTACGGGCCAAACTATTCTTTTAAAGCAGTCGGCCATGAAAATGTCATGCGGTTTCTGCAGGTAACCACGGATAATAACACACTGCGTCCGGAACTGGTTGGGGATTGCTTTCAGGATTTGACTTTGGGTTTTGTGGTAACGGCACCTGGTGTCCGTGATTTCGAGATAAATGGATCGGCTGACCTGGAAGTGACCAACGGCGTTTCCATTGATGCATTCAATATTTCAGTAGACGGAAGCGGCAGTGTTTCCTTTGTATCAGCTGAGTGTCCCGAACCCACAGTATCAGTTACCGGAAGTGGAGACGTCTCAGGAGCATTCATTTCGGAAAAAATCACCTCATCCATCGCAGGATCCGGAAGCATCGAGTTGTCAGGGTCTTGTGAGTACCAATTGATCTCTATATCCGGTTCGGGCGACTATCTTGGTTATAATCTCGAATCAGATACCACCGAAATAATGATTACCGGTTCAGGAGAGGCGCAGGTTCGTGTGAATAACCTGCTGGATGCCACCATCACGGGCAGTGGCGATATTAGCTACCGTGGAGAGCCTGAGGTGATTGCCGAGATCACCGGGTCAGGGACGATACGAGATGATGACTAGTTAGTAATCATTCGGATCAAAATCATCTTCCTCCGAAGGGTCATCTTCATAGATAACCTGGTATCCATGTCTTTTCAGATCTTCCATGGTATCTACGTCATGTAGCTTCTCAAGCAAGGTATAGCTCATCCCGAATTTCTCAATCTCATCAATTGCTTCATTCAGTACATGCTCGTGACTATAGTTTTTGTTCTCAAAGAGCGCCGGAAAGATGTTGTTCAATCCCAGAAGATAATATCCGCCATCTTCTGCGGGACCAAATACTACATCATTCTTATCCAGTGCCTCGAAGGCCTGATCTATGTGTTTTTTGGTGATCTCCAGGGTATCACTACCAATAATTACTACCTTATGGTACCCCTTTTCAAACGCGCCGGTAAAGGCGTTTAACATTCGCTCCCCTAAATCTTTACCTTCTTGAACATGCTTCTCGTATTGTTCGTTTTCCCAGTCGTCATAGAGCTCGACATATTGTGAATAGTAGACCCCTTTATCGGTCTTGACCTTACCTGCAATTTCGGCGGTGTAATCCAAAAGCTCCTTGTAAACGTCTATGGCACCGTCCATTCCGATATCCTCTGCCAATCTGGTCTTTACATGGCCCGGAATCAGGTTTTTCACGAAAACCATCAGATAATTTGTTTGAATCTCTTTTCCCATTAGTACACTTTCACGCCGTTAAACAGCCATTTTGACCATGCGAAGTTATAAGTATGTACACTATCAGTAGGTTGCCCAACGCGATTTATTACCTCGTGGCCTTTATTTTTCCAGTCGAATATGCCTCCGTACAAATTCTTGACATTTGCATATCCTAATTTTTGAAGTTTCTCACCAATTCTTTCACTGCGATAGCCGACGGAGCAATAAACGATGACCTCAGCATCTTTAGGAATGTCCTTTACATCCGCTTTCTTAAAAGAATCATAGTCAATTAATCTCGACCCGGCGATATGGCTCACTTCATACTCCTCAACAGTTCTGGTATCAAGGATAACAATATTATCAGACGGTTTGGCAAGCAATTCACTGGACCTGACTAATGGAACAGTTCCTTCATACAGTTTCTGAACATGACTATCAAAATCCTCCTGACCACAAGCATGAAGTACCATCAGGATCAACAATCCGAAAAGGCTATTTCTGGGGATCGACATATTTTTTGGTTATTTCAATGATCATATACCCGAGTACTACCACATATTCTGAAACAATCCAGAAGGGAGCAAGTTCAAATCCTTCATTGCTATAGCCCGAATAAGTAATAAAAATGGCCAAACTCCAAACCACAGGAAAATTAAATCCGCCTAATAATCCCAAAGGAATCATTGATAAAATATACCAGGGATGTACCGTTGTACTTAACAACCAGTGAATTTGGAGAGAAAACAACAAGATCGTAACCAGCGGCAATTTTTTGATCGCACCATACAGGGACCAGGCGGTGACCAGAAGGAAAGTGGCCATTGCAAGGCGAGGACCAAGTGTCTGAATGACATTGTATCCCTTGGTAGCAAATCCGATCTCTCGAAAAATCAGGTAAATGCTGCCATTGAACTCGAAACTTTGGAAATAAAGTCCAAGACTGGTACTCATTCCCTTAAACAGGGCTGTCCCCAACAGTGGGGCAAACAACAGCGTTGACAGAATGGCGACTCCTACTGTGACGACAACACCTCTTTTTGACCATTGCCGAAAAAGAAAAGCCGGCAGGAATATCAGAGGAATAAGTTTGGTGGCGATACCGATGCTGAGGCCAGCGATCTGGCCAGATAGCTTCGAATGATGATAGCCAACAACTGCCCATAGCATGCCTGCTATAACAAGCCCTTCAAAGTGCAGGTTGCCGGTAAATTCCAGCACGACGAGCGGATTGAGGAAATACCAAAACACCAGGTTCTTCATCGGACGATCAAGCAACCTTCCCAGATGTTGTAGTGCAAAGAAAGCGGCGACATCTCCTAGCAATAGGAACAACCGGATAGTTCCAACCGAAACAAGCAGTTTATCCAAGCCACCCAGGGAGGCACTTAACCAAAATATGGCCTGATTCAGTGGTGGATAGACTGAATAATAGTCAGGTGAGTTGAGTTTATTTAAAAAATCTTCACTCAACCCCTCCAGACCTAATGCAAGCGCCTCGCGAGGCAACAGGGCGTACGGGTTCTGCCCATTGAGCAGCAAAGTACCGTCCCATACAAATCGATAAAAATCATCGGAGAGATTGGGCAATGAAAAAAACAAGGTCAGCCTGGTAAGAATTCCTATGATGAGGAATGTATTGGTACTAAGCTGAGTAATTCGGACCAGCCAGAAGTAGGCAAAAAATGCCACGGCATAGGAAATCATTAACCATGATGTCTGATTCCTGTCTAGCTCGTTGCCCAGAAAGGTAATCGCCGCGAAATAGATTAGGGCGAACGTGTAAACGGGTAAAGAAGAATCTCGCGAATGCGTGGGTTTTTGCATTAAATGGACTTCACAGGCATTAGCGATATTAGAAAAATATAGCCAAAGCCAGAAGCCAGCATTAAATGAAAGAGCAACAATCCATAGTCTCCGAGTATAAAAGCGGTGACAATACCGAACACAAAATAAGCGGCCAAAAGTCCTTCCAGAATGGTCAGCGGTGTGAGTTTTGCCCTCAGGTAGACATTACCTTTCCAAGAGTCCCCTTTATTGATCACAGCGAATTTTGGTGTTCGGATAAAAGGTGACTTAATGCCAAGGTAGCCTTCCAAAATAGCGATCGAATTGTGCAGTGCCAGGCCCATGGAATAGGACAGGAACATCGGGAAGTGCAACGCAAAATTGCGGAATGAGTAGTTATCCTCCGATGCCTTGGCCGCAAACCAATAGAAAATGCTCATGGCCACAAAACCAATGAGAAAAATACTCCCAAGATCGAATAGTAGACCCAACGCCGGGTTCTGATCCTTTATGTAGAGCATTGGGATAGACAATACAGCCGAAATCAAAAGAAAAAGGAATACGGAGCTATTGAGCAAGTGGAGCGCCGCCCTTACTTTATGCGCCAACCCAATGTCAGAGATTAAAACCTGACGTAGGTTTTTTCTTGCGGTCTCCGCCGCGCCTTTGTTCCATCGATATTGTTGAGATTTTACCGCTGGAATAACCACCGGTAGTTCAGCCGGTGAGACGACTTCCTCCAGGTAAGCAAACTTCCAACCCTTTAACTGCGCGCGATAGCTCAAATCCAGGTCCTCGGTCAAGGTGTCATGATGCCAACCTCCGGCTTCCTCGATACATTCTTTTCGCCAGATTCCGGCGGTACCATTAAAATTGATAAAACTACCGGCTGCCAATCTTCCTTTTTGCTCAATGGTAAAATGAGCGTTGAGACCAAAGGCCTGCATCTTGGTCAGCCAACTATAGTCCTGATTAATGTGCCCCCAGCGAGTCTGGACCATACCGATCTTAGGATTGCCAAAATCGTGAATAGCGGACAGAAGAAATTCTCTTGGAGGTACGAAATCTGCATCAAAAATCGCTAGAAAATGACCCGCTGCTCTCTCCATACCGTATTGAAGTGCACCGGCCTTGAATCCCACCCGGTCTGGTCGACGAATGTGCTTGATATCAATACCCTGGTCTCTATATGCGGCGACCTTCCTCGCAGCGATTGCTACAGTTTCATCATCTGAATCGTCCAGTACCTGGATTTCCAAAAGGTCTTTAGGATAGTTGAGTTCGGCTACCGAATCAATGAGTCGCTCAACCACATATTTCTCGTTGTAGATGGGAAGCTGTACCGTCACTGGAGGCAAATGCTCCAGTTGGGCTCGATCCGCCGCATGCTTCTTCACCGCTTTCTTATAGTGCCATGCCAAATTGAACTGGCCCAGGCTGAACAAGCAAATTACCAGCAACGAAAAACCATACCCGATGATAATCAACCATTCCATATTACAGGTACTTGAATATTGTGGTGATGATTTTATAACCCGCGAGGATCGTGCCTTTCACTGTACCGGATACCTTTGATTTCCCTATCCTTACCCGATAGTTGACAGGTATATCTACAGTTCTGAAGCCCTCTTTCGCGGCTTTAAGCTGCATCTCAACAGTCCAACCGTACGTGCGATCTTTCATGCCCAGGGCGATTAATTTTTCGTACCGAATCGCCCTGAAAGGACCCAAATCGGTGTATTTCGTCCCATAGAACCACCGCATTAAAGTGGTTGCAAGCCAGTTGCCAAAAACCTGCTGAGGGGTCATCGATCCCTTTTCTCTATTGCCAAGTGCACGAGATCCTATTACCATGTCCATCTTATCTTCCAAGATCGGTTTCACCACCTTGGGCATTTCCTGAGGGTAATCGGAATGATCACCATCAATAAAAACAACTATGTCAGGTTTTGATTCGCCATCCTGCAGGTAATTTATACCCTTTAAGCAGGCATTGCCGTAGCCCCGACGTTCTTCTCGAAGCGCAGTAGCACCTCTGGACGCGGCTACGTCGAAAGTGCCATCAGTACTCCCATTGTCCACCACTATCACCTCGGTAGCGAACCCGGTCGGGATTTCATCGATAACTTGTCCAACGGCATTGCATTCGTTAAATGCCGGTATGATAACCCGTATGTCGGGACCCATAAAAAAGGCGTAGTAGGTTCAATGTGCAAAGGTAGATGTCTTTTATAACCCAACGGGTCCTGGAAGTGACATTGGTTATTTTTTGAGTGTGAGATACAAAAAAGGTTCCTGAGCGGACAATTGAGGCTATTAACTCACGACGCGATATTGATCTTAATCTGTTCTAAAAATGTACCAACGGAAAGGCTATCGCCTATAATCTGTTTTTCCGCATCATCCACCAGGATGTTCAATTCGTACTTGTCCCGTTGCAGCTTGGCCTTTATTGATTTCTTGTCATCCCAGGGAAAGGCAAAACTTATCACATAGTCACTGGTATCCTTTTCCCTCAATCGAAAATCGGCAAATAAAGGCATGTCTGGGCCGGCGGTATCAAAAAGTGCCTTGAGTAACGGATAAAAGAAGAGCCGCAAATGATTGTGAAGATCACGCTTGAAATACGACGCTCTTTTGATGCGCTGATAAACCGCCAAACCCGCCATAAGCAGCGCCAAAATCCCCAAAGCAATGGATTGAGTCACCACCGCAATCACGACATTGAATACGGCGACAACCCAAAGCAGTTTAATTGCTAACTTCAGGTTCTTGGTTGTTTTGTCAATAAGGACGTCATAACGCACAATGTCCTGCAAGAAAACAAGCCATTCCTTGATAGTCTTTTCGTCTGTCATGTCCTTCTCGATCAGAAATCGCTTCTGGCTGTCCGAGAGTGTTTGGAAAAGTTCAAATGCCTGTTTTCCGTGGTTCATGTGTTTATGATAGTGCTTTCAGTTCTTCATCAGTATAGTCAGTAGGCAGCCCGAGATATTCGAAATCATCAACTTCCTGGGAGAATTCACTGAGTTTCTGACGAAGGCGACTATAGGCAGGGCCACCCAACGGCAGATGAACCGGTGGGTTCTCCAGTTCGGTAAGGTCGTACATGGCCTGTGCGGCTTTGGTTGGACTACCTACCTGCTTGCCACTACCGGACTGGATCGAATCGGTGTTTTTGTGAGCAGATTCCGCATAATCGTCAATGTTGCCTTGTGTAAAACTGGCCGATCGCCCCGCCCAATCAGTTCGGAACGGGCCAGGTTCGACATTCGTAACCTTGATACCAAGGTGTGCTGTTTCCGCCGCAAGTGCCTCCCCTATTCCCTCGAGGGCAAATTTGGATCCGTTGTAAATACCTACTCCAGGAAATCCATTGAGGCCGGCAATAGAAGTGATATTAAGGATATGACCTGTTCTTCTGGATCTCATGGTAGGCAGAACCGCCTGGATCATCCGTACGCACCCGTAGACATTGACATCAAATTGCCGTCGCATTTCATCTTCGTTCACCTCCTCAATTGCACCCAATGACCCATATCCTGCGTTGTTGACCAATATGTCAATTTGTCCAAACTTGTCCAGCGCACTCGTTACACCTGACTTGACCTGATCAGGATTGGTCACGTCCATCAATACACCGAAAGTCTTATTGGGAACCAACTGATTAAACGCCTCTATTTGCTCCTCTTTTCGCAGCGTACCTACGACGGTATTGCCATTTTGTGCTGCTATCACGGCCAGCTCGCGACCAAAACCGGTGGAACACCCGGTTATAAACCATACTTTACTCATAAAAGATCTTAAAAATTTAGTACCTCCAACTAGTTAGATCTGCACCTTTGGGAGCACTCCTCCGTATGCGGTCCAATATTTTGTCAACATACATGGAATTGTACCTCAACCTTGAAATGTGATTAGGGTTTTCCTGGTCTCCATTCCAGCAATGCTCTGCGCGATCTCCATAATCAACTTCTCCCCCGTAATAAGGGTTCGTTGTTTTCTCCAAAAATTCTTCCATGAGATACACTGCATTGTTGAGGTAGTAGTTATCCATATCACCACAATAGATATTGATCTTACCTTGGAGCTTAGGGCCCAGTTTGTCCCAGTCACGTTCGAGAATATATCTCAAGTCATAGTTTTCACGCCAATAAGAAGCCACTTCTTTATTTATTTGACCGGTGCGCTTATCCCATAATCTCCTAGGATAACCATCTTCATCTTGGGGGGAATAGGTGGCTTCCCAGATATCCCACTGCTGTCCGGAACGGCTATTATCACCCAAGGCCAACTCTCTATAATTCATATCCATCAATGTTGACGAAACCTCACCCAGATAGTTTCGGTGGCCTGGGACCAACGTCTTCTTGTGTTCACTGTCCAGATAATACGCATTGGACTGGTCGTAAATGTTTGTCAGGCAATAGGCACGGAAGTCGATAGGGTCCGGACAGGCGGCAAAACATCCATTGTATTCATCGGGATACATGACCTGCACCGCCAAGGCCTCCCAGCCACCAGTACTGCCACCGTACAAAAATCGGGACCATGATTCACCCTGCCCACGAAATTGCTCTTCAATGTACGGGATCAACTCATGAGTAATGGCGTCACCCCAGGGTCCTTGACTGGCGGAATTGACGGCATAGGAATCGTCATAATAGGGCGTTGGATGTTGAATTTGGATGATCAGGAATCTTGGAAAATCGTCGCTATTCCACTGCTGATAGAAATCATAAGCCTCCTGCTGCTGCATGATATTGTAGCCGGAGACTCCAAACCTCGCCGAATAATCCGGTTCAAGATCAGGGTCGGGAGGATCGGTCCTAAATCCACCAAAATCATAGGGGAAATGTCCGTGAAAAATCATCAGAGGGTATTTAGCTTCGGGATGTAATTCCCAGTCTTTAGGCAGCAAAACATGTGCTCCCAGGTACATATCACGACCCCAGAAGTCAGATAGCAGGTCGCTTTTCATTTTGATATGTTTGATCCAATTGGTGTCCTCCGGCGGGACGATAGCTGGTATCTCCTCTGTCAATTCGACTTCAATAGAACCTCCAGCCTGCACATTCACCTTTTGCGGAACGCTGTAGAAGTTGCCAGGAGCCTTGTTCCATTGCTGACCTTCTCCCCGATCCATAGGAAGTTTCACTGTGTGTCCGGTGGACAGGTTGAAGGTCTCATACTTGTGCAAAAGCGCCTGAACATAGTATTCACCTGCTGGTAAGTCCACAATGCTTTCGAAGGGGTATCCAAAATCTTCTTCGCTAAAAGTCACTGAACTGCCAGCACCAAAGGCTTCCACGTTCTTTCCAAAAACAATCTGAGTATTCGGTCCATCACTTACCTGAAAGCGAGGCTCTTTTGACGAATCAGTCGAGAACAATAAAAGCAGTCGGCCGTCGAAATTTTCGGCTGAAAGGTCGCTATCAATTCTTACTGACACCTCCACCGATTGAGTGGAATTTTGACATCCTGCCAGGCAACATATAGCCAGCGCAAAAATTAGGTTCTTCATAATAGGCTGATTTTATCTCAATATACGGTCTGCAATTGTCAAAATCCAGCTTCGACGGCATCGATAGTCAGAATGAAATGCCCATACCAATATCAAAGCTGTAGCTCTCATTGAAATTGTGCGCGATCAGCGAGGCGCCCAGAGAAAAATTTTGACTCAGAAAGTACCGGGCCATTGTATGTTGGAATGAGCGACCGTCATCGTTGAAAGGATCAATCAGATAATACCCCATATTCAAATTCACAGCCATCTGGCCAAACGCCAGCTGGGGGCCTGCCGACACACCCCATCGTATTTTCGAGGGGTTCACTATCCCTGCTACTTCTTGTTCCCGTTTGAGGGAGCCATTGAAAAACAAGGCACTACCGAACCCCACTGAAATAAACTCATTAATAGGTAAAGCATAGAGGCCATAAAGATTCCAATGCTGAAACTGCTCATCATCAGTTTCGCGGAAGCCCGAGCCGATAAATAAGTGCATCTTTTTCGTTAAAAGAAATTCCTCCCCGTCACTTTGCGGCCTTTCATTGATCATTCGATAAATCATGATGCCATAGGAGTTGATATTGATGCCAATATTAGGTTGTGAAGTTGCTGCTGTCGAATAGTGGTCCAGGTCCCATCGAAATTCTGCGCGCCATTTTCCCAAGTCATATTGCAAGGAAGATGCAAAGCGAATCAAAAAGGTCACGTCCGAGCCTATGGCTACATTCTCGGGGTTCTTAACAGGATGAAACTTTTCGGAAAAGTAAGCGAGGCCACCGCCAAAAATCCCTATCAGACTGAGTTTGCGGTACTTGAAGATAGGCACTCCCAAACTGTAGATACCTGCGACGCTGCGCCCTAAAAATGGATTCCCAAAGTCGGTATATTTCAGCGAAATATTGGTTTGTGGGCTTCTCAAGCGTCTTTCCCAGCTTGTTGAGCCCTTATGGGTTAACGACCAAACACCCTCAAAACTATTGGTGAAATTGATAATGGACCCGAACCTCCTGTCGGGGTGAGGTCTACCTCCTTTGTAGCCAGCACCCAGGTAGATCTGATTGCCTTGCGCCGCCAGATCACACATCGGGAAAAGGAAAATGGCGAGAAACAATATCGTGTTTCTCCATTGCTTCTTCGCAATCAAGGGAAATTCAAATTTTAGATGAAAACTTTGGAAACTTGAGAAACAATATTACGTTTGCTCCATCAAAATCGAAAATCGATTTATAGAGAAGCGCTGAGAGACAGGCTCTATGACGCGCTAGCAACCCCCACCCCAAAAAGGGAAGGTGCTAATTCCTGAATGATAAATTGAAGAACATGAACACATTCACACGACTGTTTTCTAGTAGCACACAGGTATTGCGCAAGGCTGTTTCTATTGCCATGGGTATTCCTTTTTGTTGTTGCTAAGCTGGTCCGCGAGCAATACCCAGTTCTACGATTTATTCATAAATCGTTGTTTGCAACAATTAAATGGAAATACACATGTCTACGCTAAAATTTGAAACACTACAATTGCATGCCGGCCAGGACGTTGACACGTCGAGTCGATCCAGGGCGGTGCCTATTTACCAAACTTCTTCTTTCACTTTTGAGGATTCCGAACATGGAGCCAACCTGTTTGCACTGAAGGAATTTGGCAACATCTATACGCGGATCATGAATCCAACGACGGATGTTTTCGAAAAAGAATCGCTGCCTTGGAAGGAGGTACCGCGGCTGTGGCCACTGCATCCGGGCAAGCAGCTCAGTTTTTAGCGCTCAACAATTTCCTGAGCGCAGGCGACAACTTTGTGTCGACCAGTTTTCTTTATGGTGGGACTTACAACCAATTCAAGGTAGCATTCAAACGCCTCGGCATAGAGGCAAGGTTTGCAGAGAGTGATGATCCAAGACATTTCGAAGCACTCATTGATGACAGCACCAAGGCGCTCTATCTGGAGACGATCGGTAATCCTGGCTTCAATGTTCCTGACTTTGAAGCATTGGCAGCGCTCGCTCGAAAGCACGACATACCACTCGTCGTTGACAACACATTTGGTGCAGGGGGATATTTATTCAACCCAATCGCACACGGGGCAAACATTGTTACCGCATCTGCAACCAAATGGATTGGTGGTCATGGGACCTCCATCGGAGGAGTGATCGTAGACGGTGGCAATTACAATTGGGGAAATGGGAAATTTCCTGAATTCACCGAACCTTCCGCGGGCTATCATGGCCTGAAATTTTGGGAGGTATTTGGTGAAAACAATCCGCTCGGGCTACCCAATATCGCCTTTGCGATAAGGGCTCGTGTTGAGGGTCTTCGTGATTTCGGTCCGGCGCTTAGTCCTTTCAACTCATTCCTCCTGCTTCAGGGACTCGAAACATTGTCATTGCGTGTGCAGCGCACGGTTGAAAACGCACAGGAAATAGCCGAATGGTTGGAAAATCACCCCCAGGTCGAATCGGTGAATTATCCGGGACTGGCGAGTAGCAGTTACCACCAAATAGCTTCAAAATATCTCAAAAATGGATTTGGAGGAGTACTTTCCTTTGTTCTCAAGGGAGAATACGAACGTGCGACCCGCTTCGTGGATTCTTTGCAGTTGATCAGCCACCTGGCCAATGTTGGGGATTCCAAAACTCTGATCATTCAACCTGCTGCCACCACGCATCAGCAACTTACCAGGGAAGAGCAGCTAAGCGCTGGTGTACTTCCAAACCTCCTGAGGCTATCAGTAGGCATTGAACATGTGAACGACATTAAATCAGATCTGCAACAAGCTTTTGAAAAGATAAATGCAAGCACTATTGTCTCCGCCTAAGACTTCAACGCTAGGCGTGGAAGAGCCTTTATTGCTCGAGGGGGGTGGAATCCTCCCCGAGCTCCACATTAGGTACACTACCGCTGGCACGCTGAATGAAGCCAGATCCAATGTGGTTTGGGTATTTCATGCGCTCACGGCTAACAGCGATCCTTTCGAGTGGTGGTCCGGATTGTTTGGTCCGGATAAGTTCTTTGACCCTGCGGAGCACTTCATCGTATGCGCCAATATGTTGGGATCGTGTTACGGAAGCACATCTCCACAGGATTTGAGCTTTCCCCGTCCTTACAATACACGATATCGTTGAGGCCTATAAGATTCTTCGGAAACATCTTGGGATCTCCACCATAAAAGTTGGCATTGGTGGTTCAATGGGTGGCCAACAACTGTTGGAATGGGCCGTTCAGGAGCCTGACCTGTTCTGAACGTATTGTCCCAATAGCTACCAATGCTGCTCACTCCCCATGGGGTATCGCATTCAATGAGGCACAGCGTATGGCATTAAATAACCCAAATAAGGAGAAAGGTCTGGAAGCAGCGAGAGCGATCGCGATGCTTTCCTATCGGAATTACGGCACTTATGAAACGACACAGAAAGACGAAGATCAGCGGTGGGATCAATTCAGTGCCTCATCTTATCAACAATACCAGGGTCACAAGTTGATGAAACGATTCTCCGTTGAAAGCTACTACTACCTGTCAAAGGCCATGGACAGTCACCACCTGGGACGTCATTTTTCTTCAATCAGGGAGGCCTTGGCGCGAATCACCGGCAAAGCCCTGGTCATTGGGATCACTTCCGATGTGCTTTTCCCAATTTCTGAGCAGCAATACCTCGCCGACAATATAGCGGGGGCTCAATTTGCGGCGATAGATAGTGTCTACGGGCACGATGGGTTCCTTATTGAAATGGAAAAAATCGAAAAACACCTTAAATCTTTCTTGGTATGATTGGAATCGGTCTCATCGGTTATGGCTGTGTTGCACAGGGTTTTGTTCAGATATTGATGGAAACGGAATCCAATGTCGAGATAAGGAAAATTTGCATTAAAAACCCCGCAAAACGACGGAATCTGCCAACAGATTTGTTTACTACCTCCATCAATGAACTTGTGAATGATCCTCAAGTAGGTATTGTCGTGGAGTTGATCGACGATGCTGATTCTGCCTTGGAAGCACTCCGGCTGGCGGCTGCTCTTGGTAAGCCCTTCATCACTGCCAACAAGAAGATGGTGGCTGAAAACCTGTCAGAAATAAACAGGCTGAAGACACAAAATGCCATGGCAGTCAGATATGAAGGGGCTGTAGCAGGATCCATCCCCATTCTTCAAAACCTGGAGAACTACTATCAAAGCCAGCCTATCTCTTCCATTAGGGCCATCCTGAACGGGTCCACCAACTATATCCTGACCGAAATGAAACGGAAAGGGCTCGGTTACCAGGCCGCCCTGGAGAAAGCGCAGCATCTAGGATTTGCTGAAAGCGACCCACTCCTTGATGTCAGCGGCATGGATTCAGCTTACAAAACGGTGATCCTCGCTTTTGAAGCATTCAACCACTTTTTGTCATTGTCAGAAATCTCCATAAGAGGTATCGACAAACTGACCCTTCAGGAACTAACTTCCATTGAAAACGAGGATGGCAAAGTGAAATTGATAGCTGAAATTCAAAACCAAAACGGGCACCTCACCGCCGCTATAGCCCCACAAATTGTCTCCCGGGAAGATCCACTCTACAATGTCGATCATGAATTCAATGCCATCGCCATTGAATCGAAATGGGTAGGGAATCAGTTGCTCATTGGTAAAGGCGCCGGATGTTTACCAACAGGGATGGCAGTTTATAGCGACCTGAAGCAAATCCTGGCGCAATTTGAACCCAAGGTACTCAACCCGATCGCACCATATTAAGGGGAATACCTACATTAGCAGTTATGAGTATTGTGTATTCAATTCGGAAATTTTGGTTGATAGTGGTCATCATTTCACTCGTTGGTTGCGGCGGCGATGATGATGGTACTGACGACAATACACCGGGTCCCAGCAATGAATTTTCAGCGATAGAAACACGAACACTAGAGCTGATCAATGTGCATCGCAGCAGTCAGGGACTTTCAAGTCTGACAATGAATGAAGATATCCTGATCTCTTCCAGAACGCACAGCCAGAATATGGCCGATGGTTCTGAAGATTTTGGACATAACGGATTCGATACCAGAATTGATGCACTCGCCATGATTCTCAGCTTTTCATCCTCTGCCGAAAACGTGGCCTTAAATCAGGGAGTCGATGATCCCGCGGCACAGGCTGTAGACTCGTGGCTGAACAGTCCCGGGCACCTTGAAAATATCGAGGGCGATTACGATCTTACCGGTCTTGGTGTTGCGCAAGCAGCCGACGGCACCTACTATTTCACACAGATTTTTGTGAAGTCCAACTAGTCAGCGTAAGGCCGTATTGCAACGTATCCACAAAGTTTCCATTCTTAAAGGCACCATCCTCGATTGTGGTTTCCAGACTAAACCCAGCTTTTTCCAAAACGCGCATAGATCCGATGTTGCCTGCGAAAATACCAGCAAACAGCCTCCTGAGTTTCAGTTCCCCAAAGGCATGGTCACTTATGGTCTTGACGGCTTGAGTGGCAATACCCTTTCTCCAAAATGGTTCCCCCAGCCAATAGCCGATCTCAGCATTGAAGCGATAAACATCCGCTTGCGGTTCTAATCCTATTACCCCACAGAAATCGCCATTGTAGTGAATACCGAAGGTTAATTCCTGAGATTCCTGGGCTTTCATTTCGATAAATGCGCTGGCGTCCGCAAGGTCATAGGGATGTGGAAAAATATCACGAACATTATCCCACACATTTTTATTATTCGCCAAGACCGCCAGGGAGCGAGCATCTGCGAAACTCAATCTTCTTAGTGCTACTTCGTTCATTACCTATCCTTTAAAACAAAAAAAGCCCCGGAATTCCCGAGGCTTTGGTTCAATAGATCGTTTTCGATCTTATAAATGTATTACCTCGTCATACGCATCAGCAGCTGCTTCCATCACGGCTTCAGACATTGTCGGATGGGGGTGTACTGATTTGATAATTTCATGGCCGGTCGTTTCCAGCTTTCTGGCGGATACAGCTTCGGCGATCATTTCAGTGACATTGGCCCCAATCATATGGCACCCTAGCCACTCTCCGTATTTAGCATCAAAAATGACCTTTACGAAACCATCGCTTGCCCCTGCAGCTTTTGCTTTTCCAGAGGCTGAAAACGGAAACTTACCCACTTTGATTTCGTAACCCGCTTCTTTTGCGGCCTTTTCTGTATAGCCCACGGAAGCTACCTCAGGTGAGCAATAGGTACAGCCCGGGATATTGTTGTAGTCGAGTGGCTCAGGATTGTGTCCGGCCATTTTTTCCACACACAGGATAGCCTCTGCCGTCGCCACGTGAGCCAAAGCCTGGCCATGTACGATATCCCCGATTGCGTAAATATTAGGAACATTGGTAGCGTAATAATCGTCTACCAGAATCTTGCCCCTTTCCGTTTTGACCCCAGTCTCCTCAAGTCCAAGGTTTTCAAGGTTGGTGCTGATCCCCACAGCGGACAAAACAATGTCACAGTCTATGGTCTCATCCCCCTTCTTGGTCTTGACCGTTACTTTGCACCCGGCCCCTTTGGTATCAACACCTGTGACCTCCGAATTGGTCATGATCTTAATCCCGTTTTTCTTGAAGTTTCGGGCTAGGGCCTTGCTGACGTCTTCGTCCTCGAGTGGCACTATGTTAGGCAAAAACTCAACAATTGTAACTTCAGTACCAATGGAATTATAGAAATAAGCAAACTCCACCCCAATGGCACCTGATCCCACAACCACCATCTTTTTCGGCTGCTTTGGCAATACCATGGCTTCCCGGTATCCGATAATTTTTTTCCCGTCGATTGGCAATGCCGGAAGCTCCCTGGAGCGCCCACCCGTTGCCAAAATGATGTTTTTCGGTTTGTATTCGGTTTTCTTCCCCTGATCATCTATGACCTCTACGATTCCTCCTTTTTTGATCTTACCAAACCCGGCGATATGATCGATCTTGTTCTTTTTGAACAAGAACTGAATACCCTTGCTCATTCCATTGGCAACTTCCCTGCTCCGTTTTACCATACCCGCAAAATCCACCGAGGCGTTTTTTACATCGACGCCATAGTCTTTCGCATGATTGATATATTCAAATACTTGAGCACTTTTCAAGAGTGCCTTAGTAGGAATACAACCCCAATTCAAACATACACCACCCAGTTCCGCTTTTTCAACAACTCCTACTTTCATGCCTAGCTGGGATGCTCTTATTGCCGCCGGATATCCACCGGGGCCACTACCAATCACAATTAGATCGTATGATGCCATATTTATTTAGTTCTAAGATTTGGAGGCACAAGGGCCAAAGGGAGACAAATTTAAATCAAGTTTGGGCTACCCCAAAAAAGGCTGAGGGTAGGTACTTTCATAGTTTTTCTTGCCAATTTGGCAAACTTTGTATTATCTCAAATTTCCTATCTGGTTCTTACCTAATTTCGATAGGAAACTTAAATCACACGGATGTCTGTAGATAGATTCTTCTTCGAACTTGATGAGCAATATCGACCGATCATGGTAACGCTTCATGATCTCCTCGTGGAAGATTACCAACTGACACCAAAATTGCGCTACGGACTCCCGTTCTATTACAAAAACAGCTGGATCTGCTACCTCAGTCCAAAAAAAATGGGCGCTGTGGAATTTGCTTTCACACGAGGAAATGAATTACCCAACGCCTCCGGGCTTTTAGAAAGTTATGGAAGAAAGCAAGTCATGAGTTTGATGATCCAAACGGTGGGCGAAATACCTCTTGAAAGTTTGGGCGAAACACTGCAGGAGGCAATCCTACTGGACAAGACAAAGCCTTACCAATCCAAAAGAAGGTGAAGACTGTTTACCCATTCGTTCTTCTGCTTCTGGTGGCCTGCTATCAAAAGAAAGAACCTGCGCTACGAGTAGCAGCTGCGGCCAATGTACAACTGGCTACAAATGAATTAGCGAGGGCTTTTACAGCCAAGCACGGCATTGCCGTTGAGACCATCGCCGCTTCCTCTGGAAAAATCACTGCCCAGATCCTTGCCGGTGCCCCTTATGACGTTTTTTTATCTGCAGACCTTAAATATCCTCAGAAAGTCATGGAAGCAGGATTGTCGCAGGAAAATCCGCAGGTATACGCGGAGGGACAACTGGTTTGGTGGTGTTTAGACTCAGCAATAACAGCACCAGAAGCGATGCTGCGAGGCGCTGGTAAAGTTGCCATCGCCAACCCCAATGTCGCACCCTATGGCAGAGCGGCTATTCAAATTCTTCAAAATCATGGAGTATTAGACCATTTTATGCCAAGAATGGTTTACGGCGAAAATATCTCGCAAGTGAATCAGTTTGTAATGTCTGGGGCAGCATCCTATGCCCTTACTTCCTTATCCACAGTCCAAGAACTGGGGGGCCGCTGGTGGTTGGTCCCCCAAGAACTGCATGACCCCATCCAGCAAGGCATCATCGTGGTTAAATCTGATAGGATTACATATGAAGCCGGACTAAGTTTCCGTAAATTCATTTTATCAGATCAAGGACAATCGATCCTGAAGCGTCATGGATATCTGATATCAGAAAAAATTGGACAATAATGAAAACCAAATTAGCAGTCAGTTTCGTAGCGACATTCATTTGTTTTAGCGCTTTTTGCCAAACTCAGGATTCCGATCCGGATGTGGTGTCATTTGAACTTGAGGAAATAAAAAGGGAGTTACGTGTCGATAAACCATGGGTCCCCTTTTTGCAAGGGAAAAATTTATTAACGGGCCTCTATCGCTTGAAGGCGGGTACAACCGACAGACAATCACCGCATGATACGGATGAGGTATATTATGTCATCGAAGGCAAATCACAATTCGAGGCAGGGGAGGAAACCATGGAGGTAAGTCCTGGCCAAATTATCTTTGTCAAGGCCAATGTGGCCCACAGGTTTTTTGATATTTCCGAGGACCTGGTGGTTCTTGTGTTTTTCGATCAATAAAATGAACTCAATCCCTGCGATCATAACCGAAATTGACACGGATGGACACCTGTCTTTGGTGAAAATTGATGCGGCAGGAATTGTACTTAGGTCGATCGTGATAGACACACCCGCCACGAATGAACTACTTTTCATCGGCAACAGGGTTTCCGCTGTTTTTAAAGAAGCAGAAGTGATGATTGGCGTTGGGAACTCATTACCCATCAGCTTGCAGAATAGGATCAAAGGATCTGTTCAGTCGGTTCAGGAAAGCCAATTGCTCACTCAGGTCGTATTAAGTACCTCGGTAGGTGAGATCACCTCCATTATTACTTCGAATGCAGTGAAACAATTGAAATTAAAAGTCGGAACAAAGGCCACGGCCCTGATTAAAACCAATGAAATCATGCTTTCCAGTTGATTGACTTGGCACCCATATGGCTTACAGGAAAGCTGGCAATTGTCACGACCTTCTTTCTTTCCGTGATTGGCATACCACTAGCCTATTGGCTGGCATATTCACGCTTTCGCTGGAAAGCTGTGGTCGAGACGTTGGTGAGTATGCCTCTGGTTTTACCACCGACAGTACTTGGATTCTATTTGCTGTTGGGGTTCAATCCCTCGAGCATGCTCGGTAGTATGCTCGAAAACTTGTTGGGCATTCAACTGGTATTTTCATTCCCTGGATTGGTTCTAGGAAGCATCATTTACAGCCTTCCATTCATGGTGCATCCACTGCAATCAGGTTTTGGATCCGTAGACCCCCAACTCATCGAGGCTGCCAAGACCATGGGCAAATCAAAGTGGATGATACTTTCGCGAGTCATATTGCCAAATATGAAGCAGGCGCTCATGACCGGAGTAGTGCTGTCCTTTGCCCATACCATAGGTGAATTTGGGGTGGTGCTTATGATCGGGGGCAACATTCCAGGTATCAGCCGGGTAGCTTCCATTGCCATATATGACGAAGTGGAGTCGTTGAACTACGCAGCCGCCAATACCTATTCTGCCATTCTTTTTGTTGCCACCTTCGTGATTCTCTTTCTGGTCTACGTTCGATCTGGCAGAAAATTTCAATCTCTATGGTAAATGCTGAGCTTTGACATAGAAAAAGAACTCCATGGATCCGAGGGCACCGTCCAGCTCCGGGCAAACCTCGCTGTAGCAAAAGGTGAGACCCTAGCTTTGTTTGGGCCCTCAGGCGCTGGTAAAACAACTATCCTTCGGATGCTGGCAGGTTTGGTAAGTCCCGATCAAGGGTCCATTTCGTTTGAAAATGAGCAATGGTTTGATCGAGCATCCTCCGAAAATATAATTCCCGGGCGCAGAAATGTTGGCTTTGTCTTCCAGGATTATGCATTGTTCCCGAACATGAGCGTCCTTGAAAACATCCAATTCGCGCAGCAGGAGAAAGACAGGGAGCGGATCGACGAATTGATGAACGTCATGCAACTTGACTCGTTGAGGGACAAAAGACCACAGCAACTATCGGGAGGTCAAAAACAACGTGTCGCCCTTGCGAGAGTTTTTGCTCAAAGGCCTCACCTGCTATTGCTTGATGAGCCCTTCTCGTCATTGGATGATCAATTAAAAAGACGACTATGGCAATTTTTGAGTACCCAACAAAAAGAACTTGCTTTCACAACAATCCTTGTGAGTCATGATATTGCTGAGATCGTTCAACTTGCCCACCAGGTGGCTATTTTGAAAAGCGGGAAAGTAATCCAAAAAGGAAATCCGGTGGAGGAGTTCGCCAACACCAAAATGAGTGGCAAATTCCAGTTTATCGCACAGGTTTTAAATGTTGACCAGCAGGATTTTTTACATATTTTGACCTTGTTGGTTGGTCATGAAATTGTCCGCGTAGTAGCCAATGATCAGGAAGCTTCTCAATTGAAAAAAGGAGACCGGGTACTGGTTGCTTCGAAAGGCTTTAATCCAGTTGTCCGTAAAATTGAGTGAATTCAGGGATGGGCACTAAGCCGTGTGTGGCGATCACCAATCTGGCTCGCTCAGTTTGCAGATAGGCCAAAAATGCGTCAACCGCGGGGTTCCCAAGATTTTTGAAATACACCTGAAGTGGCCTTTTCAGGGGATAACTTCCATTCTCAAGGTTTGAAAAAGTGGGTGCAACAAATGCTGTATCCTTGTTGGCAAATGAACTCGGCACCAGTAAATCCTTTACACTAGCAGTGAAATACGCAAAACCGATAAATCCGATGCTCTGTTCATCCGTCGAGACAGCCGAGACTATGTCAGCATTCTCCTTGGCAACTGCTGCTTGCGGGGTAACCTGATCTATACCGAAATACTCAGTAAAAAACCTTTGGGTTCCTGAGTTTTGATTTCTAATGACCGGTCGGATGGGTCCCGCAAGACCCCCTAGCTGGCCCCAATCCGTCACAGTTCCTTCGAAGATAGCGGAGACCTGCTCGTTAGAAAGGCGTTGCAGCGGATTGCTGTCATTGCTAATAAGCACAATTCCATCAAAAGCAATCGTCGCTGCTTGAATGTTGTGATTTATCCCAAGGAGAGAATCAAGATCAAACCGGAAAGACGATAGTCCGATATCGACAGCATCTTCATGAACACCCATCATGCCTAAGCGGCTGCCACCACCCTCCAGGTCAATTTTGACTGAATCCTGCATTTTCTCAAAATCATTCTTAAGTGCGAAGAAAGTTTCATGCATGGATTCGCTGCCTTTGATGCGCAAGCGAACGGCCTTTGGATCAGTTTTACTGCACGCTACAACAGCCACGAACAGCAGCAAAACGCTGAGTTTTCTCATAGTTGGTCCCATAGCTACGAAGGTAGATTTGAGGACATGTTCAACTAAAAATCCACAGGTTATGAAATAGGGAATTCTTTGTTAATTGCGAGGCTTATGATTTCTCTTTGAGATGTTTCTCAACCTCCATCAGCTCGTCACGTAATTTGGCAGCCTCCATAAAATCAAGATCCTTGGCCGCCTTTTCCATCTTTCTACGGGTTTCGTTTGCGAGTTTGACTAATTGATCCTTGTCCATATAGGCCACGACAGGATCCGCCGCCAAACTTTGCTCCTCCTCGATGTAATATTTTTTGCTTCCTTTTTTCTTGTCTGCAACACCAGTCTGTTTCAATATCGCTGCCTTATCCTTTTTGACCGTCCTCGGAACGATGCCGTGATCGGCATTGTATTCCTGCTGGATAAGCCTTCGACGATTGGTCTCATCGATAGCACTCTGCATGGAATCCGTAATTTTATCCGCGTACATGATCACCATCCCACGTTCATTTCTGGCCGCCCTGCCGATGGTCTGGACCAACGATCTTTCATTCCGAAGGTATCCCTCCTTATCGGCATCCAGAATAGCCACCAGAGAGACTTCCGGCAAATCAAGTCCTTCACGCAAGAGATTTACCCCTACGAGCACGTCAATTACACCCAGTCGGAGCTCACGGAGAATCTCCACTCTATCTAGGGTGTCTACCTCAGAGTGAATATACTTTGTCTTGATATTCGCCCTATGCAAGTATTTGGTCAGCTCTTCGGCCATACGCTTGGTTAAAGTCGTAACCAACACACGATCTTCCTGATCGATACGTCGTTGAATCTCATTCATGAGATCGTCGACTTGATGGAGACTCGGCCTCACCTCGATCACTGGATCCAATAGGCCCGTAGGCCGGATAAGTTGCTCGACAACAACTCCTTCTGACTTCCTCAGTTCATACTCGGCTGGTGTAGCACTAACAAAAACCACCTGATTTAACAATTCTTCAAACTCATTGAAAGTCAATGGCCGGTTGTCCATGGCAGAGGGCAATCGAAAACCGTAATCAACGAGGTTCACCTTCCTGGCGCGATCACCGCCCCACATCCCACGGACTTGGGGTACGGTCACATGACTTTCATCGATTATCATCAGATAGTCATCAGGAAAATAATCCAATAGGCAGAAGGGTCTACTTCCCGGTTTACGTCTATCAAAATATCTGGAATAATTTTCAACACCGGAGCAATAGCCGATCTCCCGGATCATTTCCAGGTCAAACTCTGTACGTTCTTTGAGACGCTTGGCTTCCATGAATCTCCTTTCTTCCTCAAAAAACTGTACTTGATTGACCATATCGTCCTGAATCTCACGAATAGCCGTCTGAAGGACCTCCTTTCCAGTAACGAAAAGGTTGGCGGGGAAGATTGTCACGATTTTTTCATCCGAGATTTTCTTCCCGCTACCCGGATCAATACGCTGAATTGCCTCTACCTCATCTCCCCAAAAAATGAACCGATAGGCAAAATCGGCATAGGCAACAAACACTTCCACGGTATCACCCTTGACCCTAAATGTGCCTCGCTTAAATTCAGCTTCTGTTCTGCTGTATAATATATCAACCAGATCAAAAAGAAACCTATTACGCGGGATCACGTCACCCTCCTGGATTTTGATTACATTTTTTCCAAATTCCTCCGGATTTCCGATACCATAAATGCAAGAAACGGACGCTACCACAACAATATCTCGTCGACCAGAGAGTAGTGCCGAGGTAGCACTCAACCTAAGTTTTTCTATCTCATCATTGATAGAAAGGTCTTTTTCGATGTAGAGATTGCTGGTTGGGATGTAAGCCTCCGGTTGATAGTAGTCGTAGTAACTAATAAAGTACTCAACAGCATTCTCAGGGAAGAAATTTTTAAACTCTCCGTATAACTGTGCCGCCAGTGTTTTATTATGACTCAACACCAACGTTGGTTTATTGAGCTCGCTGATCACATTGGCCATCGTGAAAGTCTTACCAGATCCCGTGACGCCAAGCAAGGTCTGGGCGGGTTCACCATTGGTTATCCCTTCTGTAAGGGAAACAATAGCTTGCGGCTGATCACCGGTCGGCTGATATTCCGATGTGAGCTTAAATTCCATGTTAAAGTTCGGGATCTGTCCAAATTTCCCAAGCTCTTTCGGCCTGAAGCTCCAGCATCTCCATTCCGTTTTTGATTTTGGCTCCCTGCTTCTCCGCTTCTGCAAGGAACAATGTCTTTTCAGGGTTGTATATCAAGTCATACACATGCTGGTCCTTATGAAAATGTTCGTAAGGAATAGGAGGACCATCAGAGATGTCTGGTGACATGCCTACTGGCGTGGTATTAATTATCAGATCATAACTTCCAAAGAGTGACTCATCCTTGAAAAACTCTGTATAGAGATAATCTCCTTTGTCCTTAAACCTGGAGGCGATATCGTAAGAAATATCCAACTCGTCTAACCCTGCCTGCACCGCAAGGGAGGCGCCACCCGAACCTAAGATCAGTGCTTCGGGAGCTGTCTTGTCCAGCCAAGACTCCAGCGAACGTTTAAAAGCCATGTAGTCCGCATTGTATCCTACCAGCTTACCGGCCTTTTTCTTGACCACATTTACTGCTCCCACTTTATGGGCGCTCGGATCTAGCTGATCAAGAAAGTTTTTGATGTTGATTTTATGCGGAATAGTCACATTAACGCCCCTCAAATCCGGATATCGCTCCCAAATTGACGGGAAGTCCTTCAGGAATTCTATTTCAAAGAGTTCATAAGTATGGCTGGATGAAATGCCCCTTTTGTCGAATTTCTCAGAGAAATAGGATTTCGAAAAGGAATGTCCCAACGGATATCCTACCAAACCATATCTATTCATACCCCGCTCCTGATGTGTTTAACTATCCTAACAAATCTAATCCACTTAGCGCATGGCTAAAAGGATTCACCGTTCTTCCCCGGCCCTGTCGATGAAAAATACCACAGAAAAACCCGCTATTGCCAAAAGTATTGCAAGCAGCAGATTTCCATCCGCTGTTGGAAAATACCATTCATACCCGGTCGCCTTCATTTTCCCTTCAAATTCCTGGAATTCAGTGATTTTCCAAGGCCAAATAATAAGCAATGAACCAGTCACAAATCCAGCTAACAAAGCGACAGTAACATCTTTATATCGAGAAAACAGATACGCCAATGCCCGTGAGAACAGTACTAGCCCCAATACGCAACCAATGGCCAGCGGCACCAAAATTGAAAAGTCAAAACTTCCAACAGCGCGCAATACCAGGATATAATTACCCATTAAGAGAAGTATATAAGCGCCAGAAAGGCCGGGAAGGATCATGCTAGTGATTCCCACGATCCCACATAGCACCACATAGAAAAAGTTAGTACTGGGTGCCGCGGGTACAAGAAAAGCGATTGTGACGGCCATCGCTGTGCCAATCAGCATGCCTGCGATAGCCCCCACATTCCAGTTCGCGATCTGTCGCACTACCGAGAAGATAGATGCCACGATCAGCCCGAAAAAGAACGACAGGGTCAATGTCTCATGAACCGAGAAAGCGTATTCCAGGACTTTGGCAATGCTGAAAATGCTCACCAAAACCCCAAGCCCCACAAATAACAGGAACGTGAAATCCACCTTCTTGGCAAAGGCCTTGAAATCAAACTTTAATAGCAGTCGGACAGCCTCCAGGTCGAAAGCCTTCAAAGCATTGATGAGACGTTCATAAATATTGGTGATAAATGCTATAGTGCCACCCGAAACACCAGGGATGACATTCGCCGCTCCCATGGCCATTCCTTTTAAGAAAAGCACTAAATGTTGATGCATTGGACCTTATTTATCCAGGAAAAAACTAAATGTATCGCCACGTAGACCAAGCCGTATGGTCTCCAGCGGGATCACCTCGTTCGGAGCAATGTTGCCTACATTAACATTGGCACCACATAGTTTTATAAACCACACCTGCTGTGCCTTCTGGGGAGCCTCCCAAATGATCTTGTCTGAAGGAATTTTTGTTAGAATCTCCTCGACCAAGCCCTGTCGCACTTCGCCGGAATCCCTAAACAATCCGACATTCCCTGCTTCGCGAGATTCTCCAATAACCTTCCAGGCACCTGCATCGAGTTCGGTCTGCATCTGCTCAATCCACTTGTATGGTGGGATGATCTTCGCTGCATCTTTGGACCCTACCTCACTGAGCACGGTGACGTCCTTAGAGAGGATGCGAATGTATTCACACTTCTTATCATGGTCCATTTCAATCGAACCGTCGCTGACTTCTGCATGCCCGATACCGAACTTGTCCAAAGTTTTACGATACTCATCAAATTGGTCCCTGATCACAAAGGCCTCGAATAATGTTCCTCCGAAATAACACGGTATGCCAGCATCCTGGAACAACTTGATCTTCTCTTCAAGTCGTGATGTCACGAAGGATGTCGCCCACCCGAACTTTACGATATCTACGTAATCGCCGCAAGTGTCAATCAGGTCCTCTACTTCACGCAATGACAGGCCTTTGTCCATAACCATGGTGAGGCCGGTATTTCGCGGTTTTGCTGTTCTCTCAGGGATTTTTGTTAGGTGATAATTCATTCAATTAAAGCCAGAGTTTCAGAATGGCCCCAAAAATCTGAAATTAAGGTTAGAAAACCGGCTGTTTTAGTTATCGTTTTTTCGAAATTGATCGATTATTCTAAACAGGGCCGCTTGCTTTTGGGGATTAGGGAAAAAGTCAAATAGCTGTGTATGACCCTCAAAATCAAGTATCAGGGCAATTTCTAAGCGGTTAAAAGCTTCCTTGTATTTGCCTGCATTGATAAGGTAAACAACACCCCTATAATGTAAATCGCCGTTATCGGGGAGCTCATCAAGCGCGTTTTCGATCAATGCCAGTGCCTGATCGTAATCTCCTTGCTCGTAATACAACATCGACCAATCCAACCAGATTTGCGGGTCTTTCGGAATCAGCTCACTTGCCTGAATAAAAGCATCTTGTGCTGAAACTACATTCCCGACTTGCATTTCCGCCTCGGCCACTGCTTTCCAGTACATGCCATTTTCGGGTTCGAGCCTGACGGCTTTTGCCAAAAAATGTACAGATTCAAAGTGCTTGCCCTGTAGCATCAATGTCACGCCCAGCCCATACCAGGCCTCGTGGTATAATTGATCAAGCTTGGTGGCTTTGCGATAATAGCGGTTGGCGGACTCCAGTTGATCCATCTTTTCGTAGCAAGCTCCGACGTGGCAAAAAATTTCAGGACTAGCGCCTTCTACTTCCATGGTTCGCAGGTAAGATTCAAGTGCTTTGTCGAAGTTGCCAATATTCATGTAAGCATTTCCCAAATTGAAGTAAGCACTGCTGAACTCATCTTCAATGGCTACGGCAAACTCATAGGCTTCTATTGCTTCCTGAAATTGCCCAAGTTTATTATAAACTATCCCCAGATTATACCAGGCAAACTCAGAATAGGGGTCGCCATCAATAAATTGCTTATAGTACGTGATGCTATTTTCGAGTTCACCCTCCAAATCCAGACAATATGCGAGCTCGTAGAGGATGCTCTCATTGGACATATTGAAGTCAAGTGCTTCCTTATAAACTTCAATCGCCTGTCGATAATCTCCCAAACCCTGGTAGCTGAGACCGATGTTGTAGAGTACTTCATCTTTCTCCTCTGCCATTAGCAGCGCCTTCTGGAATTGAACGATGGCTTTTTCATACTCGGATGTAAGGGCATAAACGGTCCCTAATTGCATCAGCAGCTCCGGATCGTTCGGTTGAAACGCCAAGCCTCTTTCCAACTCTTCCAGGGCCTTATCGGCTTTGTCCAACTTAACGAACACATCGGCCCGCTCAGCTGTGAGGTCCGTGGAGTAGGGAAATTGCCCAACAGCCACCTCACTGGCTTTTAGGGCCATCTTTAGTTTTTCTTGCTCCTGGTAGTAGTTGATAATTTCCAAAAACGACTCTTCATCAAAGTAGTGACTTTGTTTGGCTTTGAGGAATGCTTCAAACTTTCTTACCAACTCCTTGATTTCTTTCTTTTTATGATCTTCTTGCATTGAATCTCGTCATATAAAGCGGATGCCTCTAGCTCAAATTACCCTATTTTCTTATCGAATTAATGTTGAAAACCTGAATTTTATCCACAGTGTTCCCTTAGAACAGGGAATTAAAAATTGATGCCAAAATTCCTTTTTTGGGTTTAGTTTCCTCATCGTAATAGCCATAACCATATGACCCGTACCCGTAACCATAGCCATAACCGTATCCATAACCATCCAATCCTCCTTTGACCCCATTGAAGATCGCGGCCAGATTCTGGAATGAATGAATTGTCTTAATGTTCTCGAGATTCTTGGCAAATCCTCTTTTAGAATAATTGGCCCTCACTACATAGAACTGCAGGTCAGTCTTTTTCATCACCAACACACCATCACTTACCAGCCCCACAGGCGGGGTATCGATAAGGACTACATCGAATTTCTTTTTCAGCTCCTCTAGAAATTTATCAAACCGGGGCCCTAATACAAGCTCTGAAGGGTTTGGAGGCAGGGGTCCTGCGGGGAAATAAAACAAATTTTCAATATCGGTCTTGCGTAGCGAAGCATCAAACTCTGACTTATTCGAAAGAAAGGTACTGGCACCGGAGCTTGCGGGGCCGTGCTCAAACGCCAAATGAACTTTTGGCCTTCTCATGTCCAGGTCAACAATACAGACCTTACTGTCAGCAGAAGCCAGGATCGCCCCGAGATTGGCGGCGATGAATGTTTTGCCTTCCCCACTGACTGTTGAAGTGATGGAAATGAAATGTGCCTTACTTCCTCTGGCAAGGAAATCCATATTGGTTCGCAGCGTCCGAAGCGATTCGCTCAAGGCTGATTTTGAATTCGTATTGACCACTAACTTGGTCAATGGCAGCTTAGTTTTGGTGTACAAGGGAATGGCTCCAAGAATCGGTACGGAGGTCAGGCTTTCGAGTTCCTTCACCCGTGTGATCTCATTGCTGAAAAAGTATCTGATCACTAAGAACAGAAAACTTAATATCAAAGCCGCAGCCGCGCCGGTGCCGAAAATCAAATATTTTTTGGGGCTAATGGGCGCAGCAGGCAGGGAAGCAGAACTGAGTAAAATACCATCCGTTACTGTGCCCGCCTTGGTGAGCTCAAGTTGCATCTTCGATTGTCGCAAATTTTGTAGGAACGATTCCTGCAAAGCATAAAGCCTCTTGTTCTTATTGTACTCTGTCCCCATGGACGGCAATTCAGAAAAGTTAGCCTCCAAAGACCTTTTTCGTTGCTTTAACTCTATCACTCCCTCTTGCAGGTCACCCAGGAAATTCTCCAAAATGTTGGCCAAATCAGCGTGTGATCGATCTAGGCGGAGGTTTATCTGTTCAATGACATGCGTGTTCTCATTATAAGAGGCAAGTTTTTCGGATTTGAGATCTTGATCCCGGATATACTGAGAAAGGGCACTTTGCAAAAAAGTCGGGAGTCTCGCCAGTGTATAAGCATTAATGAGCAACGGCTCTCCTGAATCCATTTGGGTCTGAATAGCTTCGATTTCAATAAGTCTTTCCTGAAGTTTGAATTGCTGCGAGTCAAGCTTGCCAAGTTCAACTATAGTTTTGGCAATATCATTCTCCAGGCTGACCGTCATATTATCCACAGTAAAATCTTCGAAGTAGGCCTCGAAATCCTGGATCCGATTTTCAGTACTTTCTATTTGCGTATCAAGGAAAGCAATCTTTTGATCGAGTGTCTGGTTTTTGGCATCCTTGGTGTATTCCAAATACACGGTATCCATAGCCATGAGAAAATCGCGCGCTTTATACCGATTAAAGTCCTGCAAGTTCACGCGAATGGTTTTGGCATTAAAGTTCTCGGGCCTTACACTGCTGTTCGCTATGAAATAATTGACCATAGCATCTTCTGTGTGAATAATAAAGAAGTAGGTTCCGGTCACGTCCCCTTTAAAATGCTCGGTCTTTTCTACCAACAGGTTGAAATCTGCCGAAACTATATCCTCCCCAAACGAGAATTGGCCTACGCTAGTGCCCTGTGAGTGAGATAACTTAAACTCCTGGTCATTAAGAATCTCCAGGTCGATCGGCCTATTAAAGAAAGCTGGGTTTTTAACCTTGTAGGATACCTCAAAAGGCGAATTGCCATATCGCTCGTCAGTTAGATACCGCCCATAAAAGTGGTAACTGACGTCATAATTAATGGTTTGTACAACTTTGGTGAGGAAAAGTCGGGATCTTAGTAGTTCGATCTCGCCTGATATTCCTGACAGATCCTGTTGTAATCTTCCGTTATTTACAAGACCCAAGGTATTGGCTTCATTCTCAAAGTCCAGTTTTATTAGGGAAGTGGCTTGAAAAAGGGGCTTGGTGTATCTGACGATCAAGTAGCCGGTAGTCAGACCTATAGCAAAAAACAGCAAAATCCAGATCAGGCTCCGCCTAAATATCACCAGCAGCTTGTGCAGGTCCAGCGTTTCCAGGGGAGACTGATTGGTAGTATTCGAAATATGCTCTTCAGCCACTTCTTCTCTAGTTTGCTACGTTTTGTATCAGTAAAACAAATGCGATGAGGCTCGTTGTTGCCGACAAGATCGGGGTAACGTCCCGAAGTGCCTCAAAAATTGGTCTTCTCCACGGCTCAACGTAAATAACATCTCCTGGTTCTATCGGAATAATAGTTTGTTTCATACCCTCCACCGTGTTGAGGTTTATTTCAAACACCTGAGGGTCTGCCAGGTTGCCACGCAAAATTCTTATATTCTGAGCACGAGAGCCATAGTCTATGCCCCCTGCTAACGCGAGCACCTCGAGCAAAGACATATTCTGATTTCTAAGCGCAACCAACTGCCCGCCAGTTGCACCTAGCACGATTACCCGTTTGTTCTCAAACCCAAGCTTCACGAAGGATCCCTTGTAATATTCTTCGAACAGTCCCTCGAGCACCGTTTCGGCGGCATCAATGGTGAGGCCTTCCAATTTGACCTTTCCCACTACAGGAATTTTTACCATTCCATCTAATTGAACCAAATAGGTAAACCGTAAGAGGTTTTGGGGATTGATATTTCCCTGTTGCAATTCAAAATTGGGGTCAATGATCCTTTCACCATCATTAGTAAATACATCCACCCGCAGAATATCGTCGGTTTGAATTACATAATTCCTTTCGGCTGTTTGCACGGCTGTCGCAAGCTTAGTGGCTTCATCGACCCGAAACATTATGTCCTGCTTATAGACTTTGCAGGACGTCATAAACACCGAAATTGACAGGAGTATGCGGATTACCTTCAAGAACTCAGGATTTTAAAATGGCGAAGTTAAATTATTTCCGGTTCAAGATTGAGCTGTAACTAAACTACTAACCACCTGGGTGTACGATGAGATAATCGATTCCTCGTCAAACTTCTCAACGATCCTGCTTCTGCTATTTTCAGAAAATTGTTGTCTGGCCTCCGGTGATAGCGCAAGATACCTTCTCATGGCTTGGGCCAAACTCTCACTGGACTGAGCTTCGCAAAGAAAGCCGTTGTAGCCTTCTGTCACCACGTGCCTGCACCCGGGTACGTCAGTAGCCACGAGCACCTTACCCATCGCACCCCCTTCAAGCAAGGTTCTGGGCGTCCCTTCTCTGTACGAAGCTAATACCACCACATCCACTTGGGCGATCACGGTGGATATGTCTTCGGTGGTACCTAAATATTGAATGATCCCTTCCTGTTGCCAGTCATTCATTTCCCGCTCAGACACGGACCGTTTATCTCCTTTATCCCACCTGCCAATTAACAAGAATTGGCATTCAGGATGCGCTTGCTTTAGCATCGTGGCAGCACCTACATATTCGTAAATTCCTTTTTCGATCATTGGACGACCAATCATCAGGAAAACCGGGCTTTGATTTTGTGAAGGGATGGGCTCGAATGCGCTGACATCAATCCCTGATCCATTCAGCAGGCTTGTATTCCCTTGCAGTTTCACATGGGCTGTGAACAAGGCCTGATCCTCGTCATTCTGAAAAAAAACATGCTCAGCGTACCTCACAGATATTCGGTACAGAAAAATGGCGATCCATGACACGAGGGTCTTCTTGATGAAAACCGTTCCCAGGCCGCTGATATTACATATGATCGGTCTCCGGCACAATTTGGCCACCAGGGTGCCATAAATATTCGGCTTGACCGTATAGGTAAGCAGTACATCGGGAGACGTTTTTTGTACAATGCGAAGCAGTCGGTACATTAATTGCAAATCACCAAATGGATTGATCCCAACCCCTTTCATTGGCAACTCGATGTAAGTGCAACCCATCTTTTCCAGCTTTTCTACGTATTCGTCTCTCGGTGCAATTGCAAGCACTTTGTGACCCTTCTTCAGGAAGGAGTTGGCTATGCCTCGCCGGAAATTGTAAATATTCCATGCGGTATTGATGACAATGGCGATCGTCAAAATGAAATCCGGTTTTTAGAATCGGCAAATGTAAACTATGCATTTTTGCAGACCCAAAGGCGTTAAGTGATGTTGGAAACAAAGAAAGTAGTTGAAAAAGGGATTCTGGTAGCAGTGGCTGACAAGCGCACTCGTGAGCTTACCATTCAGGAATACCTCGATGAATTGGCTTTTTTGGCAAAAACGCTGGAAATAGCGGTTCAAAAGAGCTTTGTCCAAAAGCTAGCCACACCTGATACCCGGACATTCGTCGGCAAAGGCAAATTGGAGGAAATCAAGGCTTACATTACGGTTGAAGAAATTGATGTCATCATTTTTGATGACGACCTGAGCCCCTCCCAACTGCGCAACCTGGAGAAAGAGTTAAAAGTGAAAATCTATGACAGGAGCCTCTTGATCCTTGATATTTTCCTGAAACGAGCTCAAACCTCCCAGGCAAAGACCCAGGTAGAACTGGCACGATTTCAGTATCTCTTACCCAGACTTACACGAATGTGGACACACCTCGAACGCCAACGAGGTGGTACAGGGACCAGGGGAGGTGCCGGAGAAAAGGAAATCGAAACGGACCGGAGAATCATTCGCGATCGGATCACGCTCCTGAGAAAGCAGCTCGATAAGGTGGAAAAACAAGCGCAAACCCGTCGAAAGTCCAGAGGAGGAAAAGTTAGAGTGGCACTTGTTGGGTATACCAACGCCGGCAAATCGACGCTTATGCGTGTACTAAGCAAAGAAGCTGTATATGCCAAAGATGAGCTTTTCGCTACGGTAGATTCAACCGTGAGGAAGGTAGTGATCGATCAGGTACCTTTTCTGCTAAGCGACACTGTCGGATTTATCAGGAAGCTGCCTCACAACCTCATCGAGTCCTTCAAATCCACCCTGGCCGAAGTACGAGAAGCAGATATTCTTTTACATGTGATAGACATTAGCAATCCGGCGTATGAAGATCATATCAAGGTAGTTGAAAATACGTTGGCGGAGATTGGCGCCAGCGAAATCACGTGTCTCAAGGTTTTCAACAAAATAGACCGCCTCACGGTCGAGGACAGAGATCTGCCAGTAAGAGGGAATGGCAGTAGCATCTTTATTTCGGCTACCTCCAAAGAGAATATTGATAGCCTAAAGGAATTATTGGGAGAAAAAGTCAGCAGGCAACATATGAAAATCTACCCCAACTACCTTCAGCCAGAAAAGACTACCTCAACTCACTGAATAGCTCCTTTCAATGACCTTCATCAATATCATAAGCCAGGCAGGAAATCTACCATGCGCTGCGGTCTGCCTATACGGATAGCTTTAGGAAAAAATTTGTCGGCATCATTAAGCTAACCTTATTAATGCAGAAAGATTACCGCTATACAATCATGATTTAATGACCACTTCGCCGGTTAATACCGCTCAAGTAAATCCAATATTTCAAAGCCAATTCGGTCTTGCTCACCGCCGGGACAAAAACTATTGATCAATACAACTACCCCCTCTCCTGCATGCGGGTTGTAGCCTATAAATGAAGCGGAACCCATTAGCGCCCCATTGTGATAGTTATATTGTTTGCCATCTTCAAAATTGAAAGTAATCCACCCCAAGCCAATCTTTTTTGACTTTACATCATTATTCCTGTTTTTCAAAGGAAGATTGAAGGTTGGTGTAAGCATTAAATCTATTGGATCTCTAAACGCAGATTCGTCTTTGTTTATCATTGTTTCCAGGTAGATCATCATGTCGTGTAAATTGGTTTTAGCCACGTACGCCCCCGCGAAAGGCTCTGAGTAGTTTTCGTAAACTGCAGGCTTGGACCCAAAATAGTCTACAGCAATATTCTCTGACTGAATATCTTCCCAGGCGCAGGAGGAAAAATCCATATTCAGTCTTGAAAACAAATGTTCTCTTAGTACCCCTTTAAAAGGGCTGCCATAATGGTGTGATAGAATTTGTCCCAGTAGACCATAACCCGTGTTTGAATATTGGTACTCAGTGCCCGGCTCAAATTGAAGCGAGGTACCTCCGAGGTACTCGGATAAATAGGAGAGACCAAATTTCCTGTATGGCTCAGCTTCAACTTCGGCAGGTTCTCTCTCGAGCCCAGATGTATGATTGAGTAAATCCTGTATCCGAACAGGGTTTTGGTCGTCATTTGGTATTTGTAAACTTTGAGGAAGGTGATCATTTGCTTGATTGTCCAGAGCCAGTTCCCCATCAACTACCAATTCTGCTATAAGGATTGCAGTCATAGTTTTGGTAATAGAAGCAATTTGAAAATAGGTTTTATCATCAAAGGGCTTTCCTGTATCTACATCTTTGGTACCGTAAAAAAACTGAGAAGTGGCGCCCTCATTTATAATTCCTATTGCGGCACCCGGTATTCGACCATGAATCATGTGAGTTTTGACAAGGACCTCTATCTCCTCTTCGAGGGAAAGAGGATTGAGCTCCTCATCATGGCAAGAACACAGAAGGATTGTAGTTAAGAGCGTGATAAGCTTTTTCATGACCTCACTATGAAAATTATCGATTTATGAACTTTGAAAGCCCAAATCTGAAGGCGGGTAAAACAATTTGAGCAGAATTGATGAAATCCTGAGAGCTAGCATCATACGTTCCGAAATGTGCAGAAATGTCTAATGTTAAGTAAAATGATTCCGTTGCTTTCGTCTTGAAGCCCATACCAATTGGCAAACTGAAGAAAGAATTGGAGAGGTAAGCCTTGATGCTTTCTGATGTTCGATTGTTCTTGTCTATAAATCTTGCCTTGATGAGAGATCTATGTTCCAAGCCTGTATACACTTCAAAAATTATCTTTCTTCGGTGCTTAGCTGAGTAGCCAAAGTGAATAGCGTTTTTCCAATAGTTTGCATTTGTTCGCTGTTGTGAGTAACCCCCTCCTTCTTGTGAATAACTAGTACCCAATGTGACAAAAACGCAGCGCCCCAGATAATATCTTGCATCTATTCCCAAGGCATGTCTCATCCGCCAATCTTTAGGCAAAGCCACAATATCTAAAGGCAGATTAACCGAATAGAATGGTCTTTGTAGTGAGTAATGGATCTTGAGCTCTGTTGACTTTTTGACGGGAAAATCCTGACCATATGTGACTATAGATACCAATACCAGAAGACAGCCAACATATCTTTTCATTTCCAATTAGATTTATCGCTGATGAATTGAATTACTTCTGATTTTGCTTGATGGGCTGCACCTGCATTGTATTCAAATGTGTACCTGCGGCCAATAATGGGCGGAAACCTCATTGAGCGAGGTTTGGAAAGACTTTTGATATCAAAGCCATGGCCAGCTCCTTTGAAGCCAATTACTTTGCAGTTTTGGCAACCCTCAAACGTTTCGGAAATCAATGAATAAGGAGTTACGTTATCCTCTTCCCCCGTGAGAACCAACAATGGAATTTGACTATCTGAATGGACCTCATTCTTGTTTGAGGGATAAAACAGGCAGATGTGCCTAATTTCACTGCTTTTTGATGGATCATTTGCCAATAAGATCAAGCCTTCACCTGCCAGAGACCACCCCACTGCACCACCCGTACCTTCAATCAAACGATTTTCTTTTGCCCACCCAATTGCATCTTTAAGTACCCAGAGTATTTTATCCCCTGTTGTTTCGTCCACCTTTCTTTCGGCAGCGCGATAAGCACCTTTGTAATCAAGCGTAAGTACGTCGTAGCCTCGACTGCTAAACTCGGAAGCATAAGAATAATAGTGCGTGGTATCTCCAAAAATTTCTAACCCACTTGAACCGGGTAGCAGAACTAACCACCCCTTTGATTCTGAAGCACTTCCTGTGAAGTGGTAAAAGGGGTGGGTTTGTTGAGCTTGGCCAAGCGGAACCAATGCCAAAAGCATCAGCGATACTAAAAGGCTTCTTATATCCATCGATGTGTTTTTGAACTATGAGCACAATGAAAGGGGAAGCTTAAAGGATTGAGAATTGTGGTTGACCGGCGGAGTAAGTTTATTTATGAAAGGCAACCGGTCAATACTTATACTAAGAAAACGGGGCCCACTCTCGATCCCTTCTAAGTAACCGCCGACCATGGGCTTCCGGCAAATCAGCAGGTGCCTTCATAGTCAGGTGGAAATTGCACATATGCCCTTCTATCATTCAAATTCATCCGATCGTCAATAGGTTTTCTCGGGTGGGAACTATGAATTGAGTTTTGGAGAAACTACCAACTTGAAAAAGAAAAAAATGCCTTGCTAGGACTAGTTGCCATATTTATGCTTGTGTCAACTGGTTGCGGTAAAGACAATGATGTTACCCCTTATGAGGTCCAAACGAAACATTCAGGGCACCAGCAGGCCGGCCCTTAGTATTGCGGCTATTGACGGAGGCGATACAAGGCACTACAACTATTAACTAATGAACCCGGGTGGATATAGAGAATGGAGTATATTGAAAGAATGGCGCGTATCATTAAACATACCAGCGCTTGGGTGTTGTTACTTCTTGTCCTGAACAATAGTGATTGGACATGGCAGGGGTTTTCCACTGAGCATGATACGTTCCTGATTCCTTCATTATACGGCACCACTTTCAATGCGCTGATCTTCTACGTAAACGTCTACTTTCTCTTTCCTCGTTTGTGGAGGAAAAACAAAAAAGCCTATACTTCTTACACCTTCTTGATCCTGCTGATCTTAAGCATCTTGGAGGGATGGATCGACCTGCAATATTCTATTAGTTCGGGAGCTTATGAAGGATTTAAAACAAGCCTGGATGTAACCAGGGAAGCTTCTCCCGAGCTCTACAAGTTTTTAGCTCTTATTAGCTTTTCGGTTGTATGTTTTTTGGTGCACGCGCTCTTCGTGGTGCTCTCTTTTGGATACCTCCTCCCAAAAGAAAACCATCGCAACATGGAGCTTCAAAATGCTCAACTACAATCCGAACTGAAATATTTAAAAGCTCAAATTGACCCACACACTTTATTCAACGGCATTAACGGAATATATCATTTGATTGATGAAGATCAAGCCTTAGCAAAGGAGTACCTACATGGATTTGCCAATATCCTCCGCTATCAAATCTATGATTGTAAGGAGGATATGATCCCATTAGGAAAGGAAATTCAATTCCTTGATCAGTTCATGCAGTTATCCACACTAAGGGTAAGCGATGATGCCAGCGTAGCATGGGATTATCCAGACTATTTAGGCACGCTTAAGATAGCTCCGCAAATCTTTCTTCCATTCGTAGAGAATGCTTTTAAACATATAAGTGCCTACGATGACTCCAATGCTAATCGAATCTGCTCCAATATCTACATTGATAATCAGGAGATTCGTTTTAAAATAAAAAACACTTTTGAACCAGATGAAAGAGAAGAAAAGCATCAAGGTTTGGGCATAAGTAACTCTATGAATAGACTTAAACTCCTGTATCCAAATGAGCATCAAATCAAAGTCAGACAAGAGGGAGAATACTTTATTGTCGAACTAACTATTCAGCTAAATGAACACAATTACGTGCCTTATAGTAGACGATGAGTCGGTGGCTCGCAAGGGCCTGGAAAAATACGTTGCGAAAATACCGTTTCTAGAATTGGCCGGTAGCTGCAAATCAGCCCTTCAGATAATGGAATATCTGAATAATCAATCCATCGATCTATTGTTCCTGGACATAAACATGCCACACATTAAAGGAACAGATTTCTTACGGACGTTGCCTCAGGCCCCTCATGTCATTTTTACTACAGCATATTCTGAATATGCACTCAAAAGCTTTGACTTTGATGTAATAGACTATTTAGTAAAACCAATTTCATTTGATAGATTCCTTCAAGCTGCAAACAAGGCTCAAAGGGTTCTGCACTTATCGCCTGACCCAAATGATTATGTCTTCATTTCTGATTCAAAGAAACTGGTGAAAGTCTCATACTCAGATATTCTCTATCTGGAATCAAATCAGAATTATGTCAATATCATCACAAAAGAAAAAAAAATTATGGCGCTAATGTCACTGAAAAGGGTGTTGGAACAGCTCCCTTCGGATAACTTCATTCAAGTACACAGACAATATGCTGTCAACAAGTTGCATGTTGAAGGTTTGGAAGGCAACCAACTGATAGTTTCAGGATATAAAATCCTGGTTTCTCGAAGAATGCGTGAAGCTGTTTACAAGAAATTGATTAGCAAGAAAATGCTTAAATAGAAGAAGGCAGTTGTTTTTGCTTTTGCGCGCTTAGCCCATAGCCCCTGCTGGGCTTAATCATAAACGGCATGATACTGCCGATTTAATTTCATCAATAACATTTTAGAGGTTGAAATAGCTATTTCGGCTACCTCCAAAGAGAATATTGATAGCCCGAAGGAATTATTAGGAGAAAAAGTAAGCAGGCAACATATGAAAATCTACCCCTATTACCTTCAGCCAGAAAAGACTTATTGAAATTGGCCACAGTTTGGAAATTCCATAAATTTGCGGCCCCGCTTGCAATAGCGCTATAGTCCCGTAGTTCAATGGATAGAATAGAAGTTTCCTAAACTTTAGATGCAAGTTCGATTCTTGCCGGGACTACTTTCTCCGTCGCTTTTTTCTAAATCCTCTGATCGATTAAGTCGCTAGTCCAAAAATCCTTGATGTAGGGATTTGACCTTTAGGGTTGTTTCTCTAAAGTAGTCTCATCTGAAAATCCTTCACAGATAGCGCCAACGATCAAATGGGGAGGAACTGGAGAATTTGCTTTTCTTTTCTTATGCTGTTTGCTCATCAAGCAGCTCAAAGTCAGCAATTTGAACTTTCGTACCAAGAACGGCCCCTGGAGGATGTATTCCTGGATCTCACATTGACCTATCAGGTGCTGTTTAAATACAAAGACGAATGGGTCCAGGACAAAAAAGTAACCGTCAGCAAGCACATCAACAGCCTGGATGAAGGCTTGAAAGCTATCCTGCAAAACACGGGGTTGACCTATGAGAAGTTCGACTTTCTGGTAATCATACTGGACGAAAGTGAAAAGGTCAAATTACCAGAATATAGGATCCGGGGTAGAATGATCCTCGCCGAAACTGAGGAGCCGATCCCAAATGGACTTATAGTAATCGACAACAGTGAGACTGTCCGTGCAGACTTATCCGGGAAATTTGAAGTGGCTCTACCGTACGGAAAACATCAACTGCTGTTTCGCTCCGGGCAGACCAAAGATGAAATCGCTAATGTTTTCCTGCGCCAGGATACGACTATCACCGTCGCCATGTTCGACAACATCATTTACCTCCACGGGGTGGTTGTGGATGGTCAAAGTGAACAACAGCAACTGTCACAGGCCCGCAGCAGCATCGAAACAATACAACTCGAGTCCATTCGAACGTTGCCCACGCTTATGGGTGAAGTGGATGTGACCCGGTCTATCAACACCGTAACAGGTGTATCAAGTGCAGGGGAAGGGGCTAGTGGATTCAATGTGAGAGGAGGTGATATCGATCAGAACTTGATCCTTCTCGATGATATTCCCATATATAACTCCTCTCATCTACTTGGCTTTTTCTCCGTTTTCAATCCTGATGCCGTAGGTAGTTTTTCATTGTACAAAGGCGCTTTTCCAATAGAACATGGCGGCCGTTTATCTTCTCTGCTGGAAGTCAACATGGTCAACCCCAACAAAGAGGTGGTCACAGCGGAAGGCACCTTTGGCCCCATCAACAATAAACTGAAAGCCGAAATCCCGCTAAAAAAGGAAAAGACTTCAGTCCTGGTTGCCGGCAGACATGCCAACCCATCTATCGTGCTACAAAATTTCAAGGGGAACTCGCAGGCTCGGAATGCCAAGGCTTCCTATCACGATGTAAATTTCAAGCTTCAGCATGTCCCATCCGCCACCGATAACTTCACTGTCTCCGGCTATTTGAGTAAGGATCTTTTCTCTTTTTTCGGAGACACAACCTACGATTATCGCTCGTCGGGTTTCAGTGTCAGGTGGAACCATGCGTTCAGTTCATCACTTACCTCCAACTTCATTGTATTTTCAGGCCATTACGAAGCCCTACTCGAGGATCTTTCTCCCAGCCGGCAAGTGTCGATTCAAAACGGGCTCACTCACTCGGGAGCGAAAGTGAACTTTTCTTATTTACTAGATAATCAGGGCCTTGTAGATTTTGGGGTCAGCAGCCAATTACTAGAGATGCGGTCTGATAGAACCCAAACCTTGGGCCCGGACCCCTTCTTATTTAATGGAATACCTCACGACCGGGGAGTGATCACAGACCTCTATGCCTCGGTTGATTGGAGTTTCGATAAGCTCGCCATTGACGGGGGCCTACGCTACAATATTTTTAAAAATCTAAATTCTGAGAAATTCCTGTACGATGGCGGATCTCCAAGAGACGTCTCCACCATCAATGATACAGTAACCGTCGGGACCTCCTATGACGGTCTGGAACCTCGCATTTCTGTAAGCTACTTGTTGACAAACAGCTTTTCGATTAAGGCCAGCGGCGGAATTAACAGACAATACATACACCTTTTTTCTAACTCCACTGCGTCGCTTCCCACGGACATTTGGAGGCTCTCCGATATCAATATAAGTCCATCCAGTGTATCATTTGGCACCATTGGACTGTACAAGAGCTTGTTCGGGCCAGGGTTGAATTTGGGAATCGAAGGCTTTATGAAGGTTTTCAGCAATACCAATGAGGTAGATCCCGGGGCCAATGTACTGTTGAATCAACAGGTGGAAGCCGATTTGATTTCGTCCTCCGGAGATGCCTATGGCATTGAATTCTCAGCGGAAAAAACTGATGGCGCGTTTTTTGGGTCGTTCAACTACACGCTATCCAGGGCATTCCGGACAATTGAAAGTGATTTTGAATCGGACCAATTCAATAATAAACAGAAGTTCCCGGCAAACTTTGACCGACCGCACAATCTTAATTTCAATGCTGTATGGCAGCCCCGACTCAGGTGGAAATTAAGCTCATTCTTCGTATTTCAAAGTGGCCGGCCCTATACGCTGCCCAGCAAAACCTTTGTCCAGGAAGGGCGATTGGTTTTCATTACCGAGGAGATAAATAACCGACGTATTCCTCATACTGCACGGATGGACATAGCTGTTACCATCTCCGGTTCTTACAAAAGGGAGCCGAGATGGGAGCACAGTGTCACTTTCTCAGTCTACAACCTGTTTGGCATCAACAACGCGTTCTCGGTACAGCCAATAGTACGGGAAGATAACAGCATCGACCTGGTCCAGTTAACAGTCCTCGGTGAGCCCTTTCCATCCATCACCTACAACCTAAAGTTCAATGGCAAGAATAATTAGATCCATTATCCTGATCCTGTCGGGAGTACTGTCGGTACTTTTGGTCGAGGCACAGTTCTACGGACCGGTAGATATTCACTTAGCAAAATATGGTCACGTCACGGGTGAAAACATTATCGGAAAAATCTATACACCGCATGAAGGGTTCAATGGCAGAAGTGTTGGCATAGCCCTGGCCGACAACTTTAGGCGCAAAGCCCTCTTCGATTATAGAGCACCATTTAGTAATCAGGTTTCAAGTTTCTCTATTGAAGTCCCCCAATCCACACCCTCGGGTATCTATCAACTGGTGGTATACAACCCTTTCGATCTTACCATTTTCGGAATCCAGGAAATAGCTGTTATGAACCTCACAGACCAGCGCGCACCATTCCAGGAAACAAATTATCATGTGATCCTTAAGCAAAACCAGTCCCACACCCAAAAGCTAGTGGAGGGTTTGCCTAACGAATTAGAAGTGCGGGTTAAGGACGACAACAATGCACCAATACCTTTTTATGGGTTCATCAACGAGGATGTGCAGGGCGTGGACACCCGTCTGCTGGATTTGCCACTATCAGCGTCCAACTCTGTGGAGTTCATTCCCAAATCGTCGGCGCACTATATCTTGAAACTTTTTACCTCAGATTCAATTTATCTGGGCCCCACGACACTGGGCGTCCGCAATCAGGGGTCAGTTTTCCATTACCGAGGTTGGAACGATGGCCATAACTTCGATTTTATCCACAAGCGATCGGCTGGTTTTCGATACAAACTACATCTTTCTTCCTATACGCTGGATACTACCCTGGCAATCCAGCCCGGAAACATAAGGCTGGATCCGAGCATCAAGGATTTTGGATGGGCGAAAATCGAGATCCGCAATTCTTCCAATGTCCCAATCCACGAGTACAAGTTATTTGACGAGGCCGCGGGACAATTAACTATTTCCATGATTCCTGATAAGGCTGTCTATGGAAGGGGAGAGTTAGTCACCTTGGATATAACTGTAACCACCGCGGAGGGTCAGCTAATTGAAGCGCCGATTTCTTTGTCCATAGGCATTGTTGATACCGAACTGGACAGACCCAATTCGGCCGCGGATGCGAAGAGACCGGCGGAGCCTCTATTTATTCCCGAGTCACTTTCTGCCACCCAAATTAAGTCCATCCCTAAAAAAGGATTTATCAAAGGCCAATTGCTAAATAATTGCAATCCGTCATTGACTTATCAGAGGCCGATCATAATGACTTCTCCGGGAAATCGACGAGGCATCTCAGGAATTTATACGGACACATTGGGTTATTTCTATTTCCAAATCCCCGAAACCTCGGTAGACTACTCGTACTACTTCCAATTGCACAATGAGCAAGAATCGGAAAGGGGTACTTTCTCGATAAAAATTGACGATGCCTATCAGGTCGTGGACAAGCTTCCACGTGCTTTTTCCAACGGACTTACCAGAGCTCATAACCAAATGTTGAGGTTCAATACGGTGCGTATCAAGACCGATTCGATATACAATGCGGAAGCGGTTCTACAAAAATTCAAGCAAAGCAAAGAGACCAACTTTTACGACCCAGTGACCTACGAAAAATATGATTTTAAATATGAGTTGGATGATTACATAAATGTCGCAAGCATGCGCACCGTGATCCAGGAAATCATACCGTACGCACGCTACCGGCGAAAGCGAATCACCCTTTACTCTCATGACGACAAGCACATGTGGATTCGGCCTGCGCTTAAGCTCCTGGATGGTATTCCATTCCTGGATGACAGCTTCATCAATGACTATGAGCCAAACAAAATCGATCGCATTGAAATACTCACCTCCTTCGATTCCAGAAAGAAGATTGGCTTTACGGCCGAAAACGGCATCATCGCCTTCTATACCAGATCTCAGAGAAATGAGCTTCAGCATCAAATTCCGTCGTACAAGATCGCACCGGTATTACCTGAAGTGTTTGAGCGAAAACCCCTTGCACAGGGTAAACGGCTACTGGACTTACGACAACTTATCTATTGGAACAACAATGTCGAGCTCATTGAAGGTCGGGGAAAAATTGTTTTCAGACTTACCGATAATGCCACCACCTTCGAGGTGACCGCCAAAGCCCTGGCTGGCACTCAGATCTCGCAGCAAAAGCTATTAATTAACACATCAAAATGAACAATAGTCGAATCTCGTTTGTGGTCCTTACCTTGTCATTATTGGGGTGTACTGAAACACTCGAGGGAGATATCCGACTATTTCAGCCACAATATACCATTGCCGGAAGGCTTGTCGCCGGTAGCGAACCCAGCACGGTTACTTTAAAGGGTTTCCCTTTTGGCACAGAAGTTCAAGCGGTGAGTGCCGGAGGTCAGCGCTACCCATTTACCTTGATCGATCGCGAAGGCAGCACTTTCAAGTACCAGGGAGATTTTGGAGAAATACAGCCACAAGTTGGTGAACGCTATCAACTAGCGGTCGTTTTTGGTGACATTGAGGTCCAATCGGAGTTCATGGAAATACCTCCACCTCCTTCGGTGTTATCTGCCGATGTGGTCCCGGAATGGGTTTCATTTAGGGACGACAACAATGTGGTGATCCGTCGCCTGTATAACACGATCGTCCAGACCATGGAAAACCGAAATGAAGCCATTTTTCTTTACTCCGAGGCCACGGCTTACCTGGAACGCACTATCGATATCAATGGCGACTGCCCGCCACGGGTTAATAGCTGCTGGGAAACAGGACCCGTGCTTGGTTCGGTGGTTATCGGCAACAATCAAAACAGGGGGGACGCCACATTCGATTTTTTTGGCTTCCGGATCCTTGCCGAAAGCAATGGTGAAATGAGTGTAAGGCTCGTCACTCACGCTGTTTCCGAGCAGGAGTTTGAATTTTTGGATCGAGTGAGGGCGCAGGAAGAACGGGTGAATTCCATTTTTCAGTCCCCTATCCCCCGATTGTCAGGCAATCTGCGTTCCACGGGCACAGAGGAAATTGAGGTTGTGGGTTTCTTTGGGGTTTCTTCGGCCCGCGTAGATTCCATCTGCTACTCACAGCGGATCTCAAGGGAAAGCCTTCAATTTTGCCTTATATGTGAAGAAGCCGGCACCCCATGTAACCAGACATGCATCGATTTTCTTGGTAAAGCTGTGACCAACGACCCGGGGATTTGCAGGTAGGCATCAGCCAAATAAAATGATGTCTGCGAAAAAGGCTAGCGAGCTTCAGCTGCTGGAAATTCCTGGAGCATTTTCTCCATGGCCAATTGAATATCGGCAGCGTCAAACCTCGGCTGTGCATCCAGAAACTTGATCCCGGCAGATCTCCAAAAAACTTCCGTTTTCTCAAAATCTATAGCGTCGAACAGAAGGGTCCCTTTCAGGTAACGAATCTCTTCTTCTATGCCATAGGGCAGTGAAATATTCTGAAAATCATCCACATAGATCATTTTGTGGGTTTTTTCTTCCAACAATATGGTCACGTTCACCAGGAAATCCGGATCTGATTCATCCAGTTCGTAACCTTTTTTGGCCAATTCTGACACGACAGCAGCTTCAAAAGTCTCCACCGGAAATCTTTCTTTTAATGAGACCGGACCCGAATAACTGAATTCACAACCTGCCAGCCAACAGTATTTTTTGATCCTGGAAAAATCGAAATCGGCCTTAGCGGAAGTATTGACTTTCAAACTTGCACAGCCCGTGATCAAACAAAGAAGGAGAATTGCTGCAGATTTCATGGCATCAAATCTCAGGAATATTCAAGCTGAATAGGGTCGCATAAGTCAGCAACCGGACTGATTGATATCAAAAAAAAGATGGCCCCAGGGAAAAAGGGCCATCATTCAACCAGTTACAGATCGATTATCATAAATAATCTTCGCTGCAAAGATTAAGTAAATAATTGAAATACCAACACATAAAGTGCTGAAAAAGAATATTTTAAGATAAACAGGAAATTTAAATGAGTTACTTAGTCCGGTTTAATTGGACATCACGGGGCGTCCCTCAGCCTTCCAACCTCTGAAACCAATCCCCAAATCGTAAACTTCTACAAACCCTGCCGTTACCAACTTTTTGGCTGCGTTGGAGCTCCTTCCTCCAGCGGCACAGTATATAACGATGGGTTTTGCCTTATCCATCTTTTCTATTTTGGGCATGAACTCCTTGTCATAAAAGTTGATTTTGCTGGCCCCTTCTATGACACCTTGTTGCCATTCTTCTGGCGTTCGGATGTCTACGAGTTGCACGTCAGGGTTTTTTCGAAGTTCGATGAGCTCATCACCAGTGATAACTTTGCTGGTGGGTTGCTGCCATAGCAGCATCATGGTCGCAAGAAATGACAACATCTAAATTTATTTTTTTGGCGGGGTGATCATAATATGTGCTCGATGGGTGCCAGGATTCATGATCCAAGGGGCCCCGGGGCCAAGCGGAGCTTCCGGAAGGCCAGTGCTCTCTCCAGTGGCATATGGGATGTAAACAACGTACCGCAGGTGCGAGTCTTTGACAATGCCCGTGGCAGCGTCCTCTTCGCCTGATAGCACCATCAATGTGCTGTTGTTAGGGATTTCGAGTTTCCCTTCTTTAACCTCCTTTTCCCGAATATCGAAAATGCTTTTGAAGTCCAGCCCCTGGGCTTTGAGTTCGCGGCCCCGAGCCATAAACGGCTCCAGTCCCTTGTGATAGCATGCCACACTGAACTTGTCGGAATCCGGATTGCTTGCAAGGCAAACATATTCATTGGTGCCCTCTCGTAGCACGACAACACTTTTTTGACTATTATACCCTAGTACCGTCGCGTTATCTCTATGTTGCATGGGTGCCGCCAGCAGCGCCTGTGAAATCTGCCGATCAGCATCTGGAATATCCTGCGCAATCATGGTTGTAGCAACAAGAACAAGTAGAATGAATATTTTGAATCTCATGACGATCTTTTTTATGGTCTTCTCTGAATTCACACGTAAAAACCTATGCGGCAGTTGGACCCAGACAAGCGTCGAGCATCACAACCGACAAGCGATGGTTTCCCCTGGTAGCAAGATAAGGCTTTAGTCCCTTTTCCGTCCAAACCCATGCAGGCTTTGGCGAATAAATCCCTTCGGAAAACTTTGTAAGCCGGGAAATCCCAAACGAATATTCTTGCCGCTGGAAGGAAGGTATGCCGTACCAAACAGGTAGTCCCAAATACTCAGTGTAAGTCCAAAATTGACCCCATATTGCTTTTCCTCCGGTAAATCATAGGCGTGATGCCAAATATGCATTCGCGGGTTATTGAACAGGTACTGTAAGGGCCCCAGATGTATATTGAAATTGCTATGATTGAAATGGCCGACAGCCAAGGTGAAGATATGAATGATAAAAAAGTCTCTCAAGCCGATTCCGATCAGTGCGAGGGGCAAGTACTCAAGTGTCCGGTACACCACGTTCTCCATCCAGTGATAGCGTAAATGAGCTGCAAAACCCATTTGTTCTACGGAATGGTGTACTTTATGAAATTCCCACAAGGCGGGTACCCGGTGCAGTAGCCGATGAACCCACCATTGGACAAAATCCCGGACGACAAACCCAAGTACAAGGTGCGTCCAGGTAGGCCAGGACATTACCTTAAAAGCAACTAGATTGTTGATCCCCAATAGCGCCAGGCCATCCAAAAACATGTTCACAAATACATCTGAAGCCGCGTTGTAGATGATAAGTGAAAACAGAAAAAAGTTAAAGAACATGTAAAAGAAGTCCAGCCAGAAATCCTTTCTAAGCACGGGCTGATCTCTTCTCCAGGGCCTGATGATCTCTAACAGGAAAAAGAAAACCGAGACCCCCAGGAGCCAGTAGAAGTAATTGTGCCAGGAGGGCTGGGTCACTTCTTGCCAAAGATAATTGGCATAGCCAGTGTAGGCATCCGTGACAATGTTCCAGTATTTTTCCATATTCAGCAAACTGCTTTTTTTATACCATGGTTCATGGCTGGTCCTCGAGGCGATACCATTCGATCTCCCCCAAATTTTGTCTTCGACCTACGTCCTCCGGGGCATAGTTTCTAGAAAGATAGGTAATGATCATTTCTTCATTGTCACCAAGATCCCAAAGGTTTTGCGTAGCCTGCATCCACCGGATCATACCCAGCCAGCCTTCCCTGGTAGCACGGTTTTGCGTGACCAATTGTGCGGAATGACAAGTAGTACAATTGGCTACGACCAATGCTAACCCTTCGTCAGCAACAAAGCCGGTTGGAAGATGAATGCCATCCACAATTTCCAGGTCTACCGGCCCAGCCTGGTCCGTTTTTGGGTCTTCAGCCAGTAACTCAAATAAATGGGGGTTATAAAGCAAACCCGCTATTACCGTCAGCAACAAGGCTATCACACCTGTCGAAAACAGCAGGACCTTGCTCAACCAGTGCAACTGATGGATCGGTGAATTTTTCATCCCACTAGCACCGCAATTCGATGGCAAGCATTGTTGAGGTACCCTTTAGGATTCCAGCCTGGGAGTACCATCGGCTGACTGACTCCCTGTTCGTCGGTGGCTTTGCTCCACACTTCATAGTACCCTTTTTTTGGAAAGGAGACGGTGGTTTCCCACTGTTGCCAAGCCAATCGGTTGGCTGGTTTCCGAAGTGTCACCGATTGCCATGTAGCACCAAAATCTATAGACAATTCTACCTTATTCACAGCCTTTTCTCCCGCCCAGGCATGACCATTGACTGAAAGTGTCGTTGATAAGTCGACTTGCGCCCCAGTTTTTGGATAGGTAATAAGCGACTTCACCGGCATGGATTCAATGATGCACATATCCTCGTCAGCAACCTTAGTACCAGGTGCCACAGGATCACAAGGTACCCGGTAAGAAGAACCACCCATCTTTGCCCCGTCATGAACTCTGTCGCGAACGGAAAGTCGCTTGATCCACTTGCCAGATGCGGAAGCAGGCCAGCCTCCAGCCACAAGGCGTAAGGGAAAACCGTGGGCCAGAGGGATAGGCGCACCATTCATGGCATATGCGATCAGGGTCTCGTCCATCATGGCCTTTTCAATCGGCACACCCCGCGATATGGGCTTTTTAGAAAGGTCGCCACTCAAGTGTGTATCAGCTCCGTAATACCCTACATAAATGGCATCATTTTCAAGTCCAACATCTTGCAATACGTCCTTTAGTCGCACACCAGTCCAACGGGCGCAGGAGACAGCACCCACGGTCCACTGATTGCCTTTGGCAGGCGGATTAAACTCACTTCTGCCATTTCCACCACATTCAAGGGTCAGCTGATAGGTATATTGTCGAAACCTGCTCTTAAGTTCGTCGATAGTGTAGGACTTAGTGCTCCTGGCAGATTCTCCATCCACGTCTAAAGTCCAGGTACCGGCATCAGTACCCGTCGGTATTAATCCATTATTTCTGATAAACATCTTTTCCGCAGGAGTGATAGCATCATTGAGCAAATGCGCCTGCGCCTCCATATTCCATGGTCGATTGTTTAACACGACCATGTCCGAATGCTTGGAAAATTGCTCGTAGGGATCTTGCAGGCCAAGTAGTTGTAAACCGCTTGGAAGATTGGCACCAAACACCACCGGAACCCCTGCCATAGCAAGTCCGGATTTCTTAATAAAGGACCTTCGGTTTATCATAGATGTTAGCTATTGGTGACACGACGAGCAGGTAATGTCGAACTATTCCGTCACTAACTTAATAGAAGCGGAGTTAATACAATACCGCAGGCCGGTTGGCTCCGGACCATCCGGAAAAACATGTCCTAAATGGCAATCGCATACATTGCACATTACCTCGATGCGACTCATTCCGTGGCTGTAATCCAACTCATATTTGATTACATTTTCCTTCACCGGCTCGGTAAAACTCGGCCAACCCGATCGCGAGTCAAATTTGAGGCTGGAATCAAAAAGAAGCTCATTGCAGCATTTACATGCGTATTTACCAGCTTCGTGGGCCTCACAATATTCCCCTGAAAAAGCCATTTCCGTTCCCTTCTTTCTTGTTATTCGGAACTCCTCGGGTGAAAGGAGCTCTAACCACTCCTCATCGGATTTCACGACCCGCCTGTCCGGTGTGGGGCTTCCTTTTTGGGCAAAGTACATTACGTCTTTCCAGTTCATAGATTCAAGCGTTTGAATAAATGACAAAATCTGAGCGTTAAAAGTTTACGCTCATGCCGACTAACCCGAAGCTATCCAATATTCTCCGGATCTTGAATGACTCCCTCTTGAAAAAACGCATCAGGGTCGTACGGCAATTTTTGTTGGCATTGTTTAAATTCGATGAACACATTTTGCGGTGGTTATGGAAGGATTACTGGAGTTTTTTGGGAATGTGCCTGTATGGTTTCGAAGCGGGCTTTTGATTGGAGGAATAGTCATTTTCTGGGTTGCGGAGGGATTGCTCCCCCTATTTTCCTTTCAATATCGGAAAGTCCGACATGCAGGGCTCAATCTTTTCTTTACACTTACTACTGCCATCATAGGATTTGGCATGGCAGGACTACTCCTCCTGGCATCCAACTATGTTGCTACCAATGAAATCGGCCTGCTTTACCTGATCGATTTGCCCTTGTGGGGACAGGTGATCGTGGGGGTGCTTCTTCTGGATTGTATAGGCGCTTATTTTATCCATTTCGTGGAGCATAAGGTCAAATGGATGTGGAAATTCCATGTCGTTCATCACAGTGACACAACCGTCGATGTGACCACCGGACTGAGACATCATCCCGGTGAGACTGTCTTTAGGATCACATTCACTATCATGGCCGTCATGATCGTTGGTGCACCCATTGGGATCATCATGTTGTACCAATCTTTATCGGTACTTTTTGCGCATATCACCCACGCCAATATTCACGTACCTGAGCGCCTGGACAGAGTGCTTTCCTATTTACTGGTCACACCCAACATGCACAAGGTTCACCACCATTTTGAACAACCGCTTACTGACACCAACTACGGCAACATCTTTTCCATTTGGGACCGACTATTTGGCACATTCGCTTACGTCGATGACATCAAAACCTTATCCTATGGAATTGATACTCATATGAAATCGGAAGAGAATGACCGTCTGGGCAATTTGTTGGCGATCCCTTTTCAACGGTATCGACAGCCTAAGGGGAAAGGTGAGAAAAACGCACCTCAAGCCAATTAATATACGGCATACCCACAGCTAACCAGAATATTTCCCGATCATTCGTGTTTGTTTCAAAAGAATAAACTGGTGAAGTATATTCATTTTTCTAAAGGCTGGTTTATGAAATCTATCAAATCTATTATCACGCTGGTGTGCGTTTTATTCGTACTCCCACTGAGCGCACAGCGAATTTCCGAAGACGATCTATCATTTGACTTTTTGAAGTGGCACTACGCCAAGTATCCGGGTGCGGAAGAAAATGTCTGGACAAAAATTAAAAAAGACGGTGCGGAACTGATGTACGTGGAATTTGCATTTGAAGGAACGAAACGATCCGTTACCTATACACTCGCCGGTCAACGATTAAAAGAGCGTATCAAATATGATGGAGCTAAAATCCCCAACTCGGCAAAAACCTTTCTTTCAGGAAAATTTCAAGGCGAAAAATATAAGGTAGATGAATTCCAGAAGTTGGTACTCTTCGAAGGTACCAAGGCTGTGGATTCATTTTATTCGATGGAAATCAAAGTGAAAAAGGACTTATACGTTTTATACTTTGATGACAATTTATCCCCTATCAAATCTCCTACTCCGCAATTACTTTCGTCTTTGTAGCAGGCTCGACGGGTAAAGTTATTTTGAAAGTGCTACCCTTTGCCGACCTCTGTCTCAACGGTGAGGGTTCCATTATTCCTCTCCACAAACTCATTACATAAGACCAATCCAAGGCCCGTACCTTTTTCACCGGAAGTGCCTACACCGTGACTTGTATTGATGCTTGTAAAGAGCCTTTGAATATTTTCCTGGGCCATCCCGGTGCCTGTATCAGCAAAAGATATCTCGACGCTGCCATGGTTTTGTGTTCCCTTTAAGTCAATAGTTCCTTTCTCATGAGTGAATTTGACTGCATTGTCCAGCAGGTTTCTAACGACAAAATCAAACATATTTCGATCGACCCAAACATGCAGGTCAGGATCCAGTTTTACTCGTAGGCTAATCTCTTTTTCTACCAGTTTTAGTTCATAGAGGCTGGCATTTGCCTCAACCACCTCAGCGACGCTGATCTTCTCGCGATGTGGATCTATTTTATCCACCTGACTTCTGGACCAGGCGAGCAGGTTCTCCATCAACAGTGAAATCCGCTGAGAAGATTTCAGAATGTTGTTGGCAAATTGTTTGGTCTCATGCTCATTGAATTTGTGTATGTCTTCGACCAATAAGTTGATCATCATCATCATAGTGGCCATTGGTCCCTTCAAAATCGTGTCCAATAATCGAAAGAAACTTTTCTTTCATCTCATTGGATTCTTTTAAGGCAAATTCTGACTTGGCCAGGTCCCTGTTCATTTCAATGAGCCGGTGATTTTTTTCTTCCAACAGCTGATTGCCTTTCTCCATCGCGATCATCTGTTGATTGATAGTTTCCAGAAGCTGTTGATACGACTGATACAAGGACTCTGTCTCCCACGTGGGGAATGCCAAAGGCTGCGGAATATCCTCCATCTTGCCCGCTTTCAAAGACCTTTTCATAGTCTGTGCCAGGGTATTCAATGCAATCGACACGTAATGGGCCATGGCAAAACCGATCAGACCTGATATGGCAAAGCACCCCAACACCATAAGTGAATAAACCCGTATCCGGGCGCTTATGAAGCTTCGGACCCCTTCGTTGAACTCGGAACTAACCCTGGCAAAGTCCTCGGAAATTGAGGTTTGTATGGCAATGATCTCCTTTATCAAACCATTCTCATTGTCGCCGATCCTGTTTTCGTAAGAGACTACCGAACGAAAGGCGTTGGTATATCCCTCTAACAGAAGCTTAGCCCTGCCGTTTCGTCCTCCGGAGCTCAGGGTACCTCTGATTTTATCGCTAAGGGCAAACAAACGTTCAACATAGACGCTATCCCCACTAAGAAAGTAATCTTTCTCTATCCTTCGGAGACGCAGGATGTCCGTGCTGGACACTAGGTCCTTGTAGGTCTCAAGCGTACCAATGAACCGGCTTAACTCGCCTTCCAGTCCGTCATCCCGAAATCCCCTCGCGAGCTGGAGATTCATTATTTCGTTGTGAATGGAATCGTATTGTTCGAGACTGTTGTAAATGGAACCAATTTCCAGTTCAAGGTCCATTTGCATGGGCACGTCCTCGTTGACAACTTGGCTCATGAGAACCGAAAGGCTATCGAACAACTGCTGACGCTCAACCTTGGCAGGAAAATAAGGGTCTGAATAAAATTCATGCTTGATCGTTTCATTGGTACGTAGTACCAAATCTTTGTTGATCAGATTGAGCGTGGTATTATGCGCTTGAGATACCACATCTTGCAATCCACGAATGCGACTTACTTCCTCAAGGCTTTTATACGAAAAAAGCGTTGCCAGCCCAAACAGGACCAGAAATAGACAAAACGTTAATAATATCCGACCTTTTAAAGACTTCAAATCCGCTTAGGTTGAGTCGATTTCACTCAAAGTTCCCTTAGAATTCACAGTTTCCCGGAGTTCTTGGAAAGGGAATTACATCCCTAATATTATTCATTCCGGTGACAAATTGAATCATTCGTTCGAAACCAAGACCAAAACCACTATGTGGCACTGTGCCAAATTGCCTAGTTTCCATGTACCACCAGAGTTCGCTTTCGGGGACGTTCATTTCCCGCATCCTGCCAGATAGTGCGTCCAATCGCTCCTCTCTTTGTGAACCCCCGACAATTTCACCGATTCCAGGAAAAAGGATATCCATTGCGCCTACAGTTTTGCCATCTTCATTTTGACGCATATAAAAAGCCTTGATACCCTTAGGGTAATTGTAGAGAATCACGGGCTTTTTGAAATGCTTTTCCACCAGAAAAACGCTCATGTTCGGATTGAAGATCAGCACCCCCATTCTTCGATGACGAACTGAAACTTCTTTTTCTTATTGGGCTTTGAGTTTCGTAAAAATGTCAATAGCCTCCGTATATGTCAACCTCACAAAATCATGCTCAGTTACGAAGTGAAGACGGTCCAGCAAAGACATCTCATTTCGTTCGTTTTGGGGCTTTGATTTTTCTCCTGCAACTCGCGATTATTCAGGAAAGCCAGGTCATCGGCACAATGCTCGAGGGCAAAACCGACCAAATATTTGAGCATCTCCTCACCAAGATCCATGGCATCATCCAGATCGTAAAAGGCCATTTCAGGCTCGATCATCCAAAACTCCGACAGATGCCTGGTCGTGTTGCTATTCTCTGCCCGAAAGGTTGGCCCAAATGTGTAGATCTCGCCCAATGCCAGGGCGGTGAGTTCACCTTCCAATTGGCCGGAGACTGTCAGATTAGTTTCTCGGCTAAAAAAGTCCTGATTATAGTCAATTTGTCCCTGATCATCGGTAGGCACCTTGTCAAGGTCGAATGTTGTCACTTTAAAAGTTTCGCCAGCACCCTCTGCATCAGAGGCAGTAAGAATGGGTGTATTCACATAATAGAACCCCTTCTCATGGAAAAATTTATGAACTGCATAAGCAAGGTTATGCCTTATTCGTAGGACAGCAGCAATGGTATTGGTCCTCGGACGGAGGTGTGCAATCTCTCGCAAAAATTCCAGAGTATGCTTTTTTGGTTGCAGCGGAAATTTCTCTGGATCTGCTGCCCCTAGCACCTCCAGGTTCTCCAGGCTGAGTTCCACCGCTTGTCCGGCCCCTTGAGAGGCGACCAAGCTTCCAGATGCGGCGATACTTGCCCCGGTGGTAACTAATCTTAATGTTTCCTCAGGGAATTTTTCGGCATCAGCTACCACCTGAATATTATTAATGGTGGAGCCGTCATTGACTGCTATGAATGATACATTCTTAGAGCCACGCTTTGTACGTACCCATCCCTTGATCAGCACCTGATCTCCAGCCTTTGCGGTCTTGAGTACCTCCTTGATTTTAGTTCGTCTTAATTCCACTTTGAGACAAGTCTTCCTTTTTCCGCAAAAATATACAATGTGCCGGCTGTTTCTCTCTTTCTTTTTTCATGTCTGAGGCGAATAAATCAGGGTGGAATATCAAATGGGTCAGGTGATTTTCAAAAATATCGGTGATGCTATTCGCGGGATCAATGGCCTACTTATCGAAAAGTAAATATTTTTGAAACAGGTATTTGAAAATGCAAAAACTCAGCTTAACACAATCACTTCAGCAAAAGCTGTCACCTCAGCAAATTCAGTTTATCAAACTGCTGCAGGTTCCCACAGCCGAATTGGAGTCTCGAATCGAAGAGGAGCTTGAAGCTAACCCTGCGCTGGAGGAGGGTAATGCCGAACAAAACGAAGATTATGAAAGCAGCCAGGAAGCTGATGACAGCAATGAACTAGCTGAAAACCTCGAAGATTACCTGCATGACGACTACTCGGGGTATAAAATGCAGGGAGACGGCCGATCAGATGAGGACGACAAGGAAATGCCTATTTCTGTAGGCTCAACATTGCACGAACACCTAATTTCTCAGCTCGGATTCCTTAGGCTGTCCGAACGTGAAACCATCATCGCCAAGCAACTTATTGGTAGCATCGACTCGGAAGGATACATTCGTCGGGAGTTGGAATCAATTGCCAATGACCTGGCTTTCTCGACAGGCCTGGAGTCTGATATTGACGAGTTGGAGCATGTTCTTTACAAAATCCAAAGTTTTGAACCTGCGGGAATAGGCGCCCGAAGCTTACAAGAATCCTTGTTGTTGCAACTTGAAAGAAAGGATCCCGGGGAAGAAGTAAACCGACTGGCCTATGACGTAATAGATCGCTGCTTCGGCGAGTTCTCAAAAAAGCACTACGACAAGATTACACGCAAGCTGAATATCTCGAATGAAAATTTGCTGAAAGAAGCGATCCAGGTAATCACAAAGCTTAACCCTAAACCAGGGGGCTCGGGTGATGAAGTGGTGAAAACACAATATTTGCTTCCTGATTTTATTCTCACTAATAACAACGGTAAGCTCGAGTTGAATCTTAATGGCAGAAATGCGCCGGAGCTGCGAGTCAGTCGATCCTACTCCGATATGCTGCAAGCCTATGATAAAAGCGACAGAAAAGACAAAAAGCTTAAGGAGACCGTCACCTTCATTAAGCAAAAGTTGGATTCCGCCAAATGGTTTATCGATGCCATTAAACAAAGACAACAGACTTTGCTCAATACCATGCAGGCAATCATCAATTTTCAATATGATTACTTTCTGGACGGGGACGAGAGCAAGCTGAGGCCAATGATCCTGAAGGATATTGCCGATAGGATTGGCATGGACATTTCCACGGTTTCCAGGGTAGCAAATAGCAAAGCGATACAAACTGAGTTTGGCATTTTCCCATTGAAGTACTTTTTCTCAGAAGGGATTGCTACGGAAAGTGGTGAAGACGTAAGTAGCAGGGAGGTCAAAAACAAATTGAAAGAATTTATAGACGGTGAAGACAAGAAAAAGCCGCTTTCCGATGACAAACTTGAGAAGCTACTAAAAGCAGAAGGTTACAGCATTGCTCGGCGCACCGTGGCAAAATATCGCGAACAGCTAAATATTCCGGTGGCCAGATTACGGAAGGAGCTATGACCTGGCACTATATAATGAAAGGAGTGTCGGCAATTTTCCATCCGCTATTGCTGGCGACCTACATGTTTACCTTGATTTTTCTTACAGCACCCGAGCTCATCGGGTCTATCAGCAGGGAGGTTATACCCACCTTGATAATGGCCGTATTTCTTACAACCTTTCTGATCCCCTTATTCAGCATAGGTGTCATGAGGTTGACCAGTAAGGTGTCAAACTTTGAGCTTACTAATCGGGAGGAACGGATTCTGCCCTTTATTTCAATCACGCTGTTTTATGCCGCAACGAGTTATATGTTCGTTACTCAATTCCGCATTGGCTCCGTGATGGGAGCTACATTGATCACGGTCACACTGCTAATATTCAGCCTCCTTCTAATCACTTCGCGATTCAAAATAAGTATTCACAGCGCTGCAAACTGGGCAACAGTGGGGATACTCAGTTACTTGTTTATGATCCGCGGAGAAGTGATGCTTTATCCTTTAACTGCTTGGATATTGATTTCGGGAGTAGTCAGCAGTTCACGACTATTTTTGGGTTACCACACACCCAAGGAGATTTGGGTGGGATCCATCTTTGGATATCTGTTTGCGATCGTCGGGCTAGCCGCTCTTAGCTAGAAACCTGAGATATTCACTCCTAAAGTCCACATACCGGGGTTGGCTACACCTCCCGGTGCCTTACCTGGTCGGAATATATCGGTGAAATAATATTTGTAAAAAAAGTGAAGTCCCTCTTAGGCCAAAGCGCAGCCTGGAATCCAAAGCGGAAATCTTCTAGCCCCCAGCCTGTCTCGCAGCTTTTCTGTCCTAACGAACATTGTTGAAGTCATATTTAATCTTGGTATGAGATTCGATTCTGGCGCCCAGAATACCGCCGATACTCAAAAACATACCTTCACCATCTACAGTCCGGGTAGGGTAATACTTCAATTCGAATGGTATCTCGAGATAGTTGATAGCTATCTTATTTGTTCTCAAATCTCCTCGATTGCGTAGCGTGTCAAAAACAATTGAGTTATCAGTAGTGGTTTGAAAATTCAGATTGTTGTCCAGCCTCAACTTTTCAGCGGTGATTCCTATCGCCGGATTGAATGTCATCCTATCGCCAAGCTTGTACATTTGGACTGTAGTAAATGCCAACAGACCTGGAGTTGAAATTCTGCAAAGGCATCTCCGGTGGCGCGTTGCGAATGAACGTCATCCCAACATCTATCATCAAATCACCCGGTAGCTCAGGTTGAGCATATCGGTTATCCTGTGCCACCACTACCACTGACAGAATTAGTAAGTAAACTCGATACAAGGAGTTTGTTCATTGTGCTACGAAATTTAGACCGGCAAAGATAGAGGCAATTTTAAAACCTCTAACTGAACGAATATTTATTATCACAAATTATTACTTTTGTGCTCCTTTTGCGCTGCGAAAGGTGTTTTGTTAGCGTTTTTTAACAAGATATCAGGACCCGTAGCATAACTGAATAGTGCACCAGATTACGGCTCTGGAGGTTGCAGGTTTGAATCCTGCCGGGTTCACAACACTTACTAAAGCTCGATCATTCCGGTCGGGCTTTTTTTATCCCCAAAATCATACCACCTCCGAGGTTGCAGAACTGGCCGTCCGCGTTTGAATCCTGCCGGGTTCACAACACTTAAAAGCTCGATCATTCCGGTCGGGCTTTTTTTTATCCCCAAAATCATACAACCCCCTCTGAGGGTTTGCAGAACTAGCCGTCCGCGTTTGAATCCTGCCGGGTTCACAACACTTAAAAGCTCGATCATTCCGATCGGGCTTTTTTTATCTCCCAAAATCATACAACCCCTCTGAGGTTGCAGAACTAGCCGTCCGCGTTTGAATCCTGCCGGGTTCACAACACTTAAAAGCTCGATCATTCCGGTCGGGCTTTTTTTTATCCCCAAAATCATACAACCCCTCTGAGGTTGCAGAACTAGCCGTCCGCGTTTGAATCCTGCCGGGTTCAAGAAGATAAGGCTTTCAATTGGTGGTGCTAAACAGGCAGAAATATCTCAAAAGTGGTGCCTTCACCATAGACACTCTCGAAGGACAAATACCCTTCGTGTTTCTGAATGATATTTTCACTGATAGACAGACCAAGCCCTGTGCCCTTGCCCACGCTCTTGGAAGTAAAAAACGGATCAAAAACCTTGCTACTGGTTTCCTTTGCAATACCCACCCCATTGTCTTTCACCCAAATTTTGATCCCTTCTCCATCTTCAGTGAGTTTGGTGGTCACTACGATCTTTCCTTGATCTTTTTTCTCCTTAATAGCGTCAATGGCATTGGACAGCACATTCATAAAAACCTGACTCAATTGACCATAGTAGCAATGAATTTTGGGGATATGCTCGTCATAATTTCTTTCTACCTCAATCTCGTACTTAATACTGGTGTCGAGAAGTACGAGGGTGTTTTCGATGCATTCATGAATATCACCCTCCACCTTTTCCTCTTCATCAAGCCTTGAGAAATTGCTGAGGCTCCCGGATAATATTGGTGGTGTGTGAAGCTCCCAACTGAATTGATTTTAGGTTATTCCTGATTTCGTCAACGATGACGTCATATTCGTACATCGATTTGAGCTCGTCCAAGGACCTTATCAATTCTCCATTCCGCTTGGTTTTTGAAGTTGCTTCCATCTTGCCAATAAGCTCCACTACCCCTTTGATGTCTTCCTTTAGGATCTTGGACCCATTGGCAATAGCTGCAATTGGGCTACTTAATTCGTGCGCTATCCCTGCGGAAAGCATACCTATGGAGGCCATCTTCTCTGACAGCACCAATTGATTGCGGGTTCTGACGATTTCTTCCAGGGATGCTTGCAATGCCTGGGTACGTTCCTCCACTTTCTGCTCAAGTTCACGCTTGCGCTCCTCCAATCGATGGGTTCTCCATTTGACCAATCCCATTACGAAGGCGACAACACCCATGACTTGAATTGAGAGGGCCCACCAGGTTTTCCACCAGGGAGGTTTGATCGAGAAGGTGTATTGATAAGAGTCGCTGGTGAGACCAAAAACGGACCTGGCCCTCAAGTGCAGCGTATATCGCCCACTTGGTAAGTTACTATACCGGACAAGCCCATTGTCCGTCCACTGCTGCCAGTTTTCTTCCCAGCCGCTCAGGTAATATTGAAATTCCGGATTTCGGGTGGAGGACCAATCAACTGCACTGAAATTGAAGGTCAGAAAGTTCTGATCAAAGGGCAATACCAGATCTTGTGGCAAATTGAAAAAAGGCGTCACACCACTATAAGTGCCCGCAAAGAATTCACTACTAGCAGGATCAGAGAAGGCGGTATCGCTCAATATACTGCGAAAGTCTAAATCACGATCTCCGACAGTTAAGCTAGTCAGCCGAACGCCGGGTCTGGTGTTAGGTTTGATTAGCTTCTGTGGATCCATTAGCATGGGCCCTTTGCCCGTTCCCCACCAGATTCTTCCTTCGCTATCCATGGTCACCGCGGCAGAATACACATCTGGTGTCTTCATGCCTTCTTTTGTTCCAATATGCAGGATCTCACAGTTTTCCTTGGTCACCGGCTTATTGGCATCAAGCGGGCGCAAAACGTTGATTTCATCCTCGGTACCCACCCAAATATTGCCATTACGATCTTCTATCACCGACCATATGTAGTTATTGGACAAACCATGCTCGGAAGTAATCCGGTCAAAACTCACCTCTTGCGGTCTCGGATCAAACACATACACGCCCTCACCTTCGGTACCCATCCAAACCATCCCATGAGAATCTTCAAACAAATAGGTGATCAAATCACTCTGCAGTCCTTCTTTCTCGCCGTAGAGCGTGATCATGGAACCATTGTCTTGCTCCACCAAACGACCAAGACCACCGCCATAGGTTCCAAACCAAAAAACCCCATGGCGATCGACGAGAGAAGCCATGATCGAATACTCAGGCAATCCCTGATCAGGACCGTAGTGCTGAAGAACTTCCTTCTCAGGATCAAATTTCGAAACTCCCGCATGCTCGGTTCCAAGCCAAATGCTTCCATCCTGTGACTTGGTTATGGTCCAAATGCTGTTATCACTCAGACCTTGTTCAGCAGTATAAGTTGTAGCAATACCGTTTTCACTGACCGAAAAATCTAAGCTAGTTAAACCAGCGTCTGTACCCATCCAGAAGATGCCTTCCTGATCTTCCAGTAGGCACCAAACAATGTCGTTTTGCAGGCCGGTCTTGGCATTGATATGTTTAGTCGTTGCCGGTCCTTCGGAAAAGTCGCTTGTATAAAAAATGTCTATGCCTCCAGCCTCCAGTCCTAGCCAAAGGCGATCTCTGCTGTCAGAGAAAATGGTCTGCATAAACCGACTACTCAAACCATTCGACTGGCTGGGGTGGAACAAAATACCCCTCGTTTCATCCAATTTATTCACCCCCGCGCCATCTGTACCCATCCAGATATTGCCAACCTCGTCCTCAAATAGAGACATAATATAGCGGTTGGTTAGTCCTTCTTCTTCGCCATAAGTCGTGAAAGTCGATTCACCCTTTTCACCTGTAGAATATTTGATAATGCCCTTACCGTACGTCCCCATCCAGATATTACCCTTGCTGTCCTCTTTCAGGCTCCAGATCCAGTCGCTCGCCAATCCATTGTCAGTATGGTAATTGATAAAAATGTTTTTGTCCTGCATGTATCGAACCACTCCATAGCTATTGGTCCCTAACCAAATATCGCCGTATTGGTCTTCCAAGACTGACCAAATATTCGCCTCCGGGAGGCCCTGTTCAGTGGTGTAGTTAGTAAATGTGGGCAATTCATTGGCTGCATCGCCACTGCCTGCCCCAATATCAAGTTTTGAAACGCCTCCTTCTGTTACCACCCATATATGTCCTTTTCGATCTTCGGTGATGCCCCAAACCACATTATTGACCAGCCCGTGCTCTTCTGCAAAGAGTTCGATTGTGTTTTGGTCCGGATCAAGTCGATTCAATCCGGCCTGAGTACCTATCCAAATGTAGCCTTCCGAATCCTCAAAAAGCCACCATACTTTATCATGGGCAAGCCCATTTTTGGTCCCATAGTGATACAGAGAATCGCCATTAAATCGATTTACGCCATTTTCAGTGCCAATCCAGAGGTGGCCTTTGCTGTCTGCAATAACTGACTGTACATAGTTTGTACTGAGGCCATGTTCTTCAGTCCAATTCCAGAATGACTCACCATCGTACCTTGACACGCCACCGCCGTAGTGCCCAAACCACATCATGTCAAGACTATCCTGAGCTATAGACCAGACATAGGATGACGGCATACCCTGGTCTACGTCCAGAAAGCCTATGTTTCTAGTCCCTTGGTCCTTGAACCGGGGGCGACTTGCACGCTCATTTTGAGGCCATTTGAGCAACTGAGCAGTTGGTCGAACAGGTGCTGATTTTACTTTCTCAAGCCCGTTTGACCCTGACACCAATATTTTAGGGGGTGTTGAAATAGGAATGGTATCAGGTACAATTGTTGAAGTGATACCAGGCTTTTGAATGACCTGCGCCTCCGATAGCACCTTTTTTTTAGGGTCGGGATTCCGAGACAAAGTAATGATCACCGGCTTCACAAAAAATGCCTCGCCGGTCACCCGCGAAGTATCTTGCTGATAACTCTCCGGTTCGGCTTCCACAAAAAGGAACCCCATAAGACATACTACTATGAAAACCTGGCGCATAAATTGATTCAGTGTCACAAAATAGTTCTTTATGCCTATTGAGTTGCCACTTGTAGGGAAGGTTAAACTCAACACTCAGCACATAGTGAGCATCCAAATCTTTGTTCCCGCGGAACTAGCTGGTACACTAAAAATAACCAAGTAGCCGAAAAATAGCAAGAACCCCGACGAGCGCAGCAGGGATTGGGTTTGGCTGAGAGGCAACTATTTCCCAACTTCCGTTGTATTAATTCTTACCATGATAAATAAAACTACATTGATAGCCGGGGCGGTGCTTTCGCTTATGGCATGCTCGTCCCCTGCCGAAAGCCAAAGACCTACTCCCAAAGATCTTGATGGTCTCAGCAAGGCCTATTTCGCCAGTGGATGTTTCTGGTGTGTGGAAGCCATTTTCCAGTCCGTTGAAGGAGTAGAGGAGGCTATTTCGGGATACTCCGGCGGCAAAATCAAAAACCCCAATTACCGATTGGTTAGCTCGGGGGCCACGAGGCATGCCGAAGCCGTTGAAGTATATTATGACCCTGAAGTAGTTTCATTTGAAACCCTTCTCAAAGTCTTCTTTGGCTCCCACGATCCTACCACACCCAACCGGCAGGGCCCAGATCGCGGACCCCAATATCGCTCAGTAGTTTTTTATCAGTCCGAGGAAGAAAAAAGCCAAACTGAACAGTACATTGAAGAAATAAGGAGTGACTTTTCAGGGCCCATAGTGACCGAGGTAGTTGCTTTTGAAGTGTTCTATGCGGCAGAAGACTACCATCAGGAGTATGAGGCGTTGCACCCAAATCAGCCCTATGTCCAAAGCGTCTCTATCCCCAGATTAAATAGGTTTAAATCTAAATTTCCTGAATTACTGAAGAAGTCCGCCCATTAATCCGGAAACTGTCCACCATCGATATTGGGAATAATGCGTAAGGCGTTTTTATAATAAACTTTTTTCAACACCTCGTCGCTTAAACCCAATCCGTACATCTTCCAATAGGCATGATACTTCTTGTAATAGGGAAAGTATTCATCCTCTGTTTCCAAAACTCTGAAGTAGGTGTAGAATTCTTCCTTGTTATAAGCGTCTTTGGCAAAAAGGATCCGGTCCTGGTACTTTTCGAAAAACGATTTGGCCATGCGAGGTTGCCTGCCTAACTCTGCAATCACCGCACCAATACCCACATTGACGTTGGGGTAGCGATCCAGGTGCGCTCCCAGTTTAGCCAGGTCGTTGGCCATCCAACCCATGTGAGCATTAATGAATGTGGTATTTGGATGTTTTTCAAAAACGTGATGCTGTTCCGCGATGATTTGCTCAAACGGTGCTGGGTCGGTGGCGGAGCGTTTTCTTCCAGGCCGCAGTTTCAGTTCAAGCCACCTTTCATTGTTTTTATCATGAGGTGCCCAAAATGGCTGAGGATCAGCCGAATGAATCAAAACAGGAATTCCCAACTCTCCACATTTCGCCCAAATTGGGTCCAAGCGCGGATCATCTACTGCGATTCTTTCTCCTTCCAAATCTTGATTTCGTAGCCCAAGACTTTTATATATTTTCAAGCCGTTGGCGCCATTGGCCACATCTTCCTCCAGCTGCCTTACAGCCATTTCTTGCCAGTTGGCGTCCCCAACGTTTTTGAATGACACGTTGGTGAAAACAATAAACCGACCAGGTGCTTCACCATTCATCCGATTGATCATGGCATTCATGTAGGACTGTGAACCGATATCCCCAGCTGCACGATCAAATCCCCGACCACTAAGATTAACCATCACCGCCATGTTGATTTCGTTCATTTCCGAAACCAACGTTTCCACGCGCTCCTTGGTGACATTCCATTGGTGGCTATGGACATCTACAAATGGAAACCTGGCCTTCTTGACAGGGTTTTCCGGAACGACGAGTGTCGATGGAGGATCATACTCCTCAAAACCCATAGTCTGTGAGAGCAATGCGAATGGAATCACACCTAATACGCACAACAGTAACATTGATTTCCTCATAATAACTTTTTCGTGATGTCTGTTCAAGTCAAAACTAGGCCCTGACCTGCATTGCGCAACGTAAGGCACCAGAAAAAAGTTAGGAATAGTCCTTGACCGACTTTAATGTGTCAATGAATCGCAGCAAGGCTTTACCGAGAGAAGGAGCCTCCAGCAGTGCATAAAACTGCTCCGGCGCTATTTCATAGTAGGAGCGTACCTGCCCCTTATATTTCCCATGTTTGAAACTCACGATTAGTTGAAATCTTTCATGTGAGTATTCCAGATAATCGATTATGGAGGACTCCACTTGCAGTTTGATACTGCGAACGTGTTTCGTATCCAGGCGATGTGTCATGGTTCTTACGGCGTATAACTGCCAAGTTAAACATTGATTAATACCTAAGCAACGTCCTTCGACGAACGGTCGATTTCGCACTTCGAATTGCCAAAACAGTAAGTATGTTTGCCAATTATGAGCCCCGGAACGGAAATAATAGAACTACACGGACGCCAATTTCAGAAGTTCATTGATCACTCAGAGTTACTTGAGATCATTGATAGCTTGGCTCACGATGTGAATAGCGACTATGAATACAAAAAGCCCATTTTTCTCTTGCTTCTAAATGGTGCTTTTATGTTCGGCTCAGCACTTTTTGGAAGGTTCAAGGGAGACGCAGAACTAATGTTTGTCCGGGCAAAATCCTATGAGGGCACGCAAAGTAAAGCGACCGTGGCTGTCACCGGGCTTGATTCCAAGGCCCTTGATGGCCGGGATATTCTCATTGTGGAGGATATCGTAGATACCGGAAATACACTATCTCAGTTTCTGCCTCTTGTTCAAGAAGGTAATCCCAGGTCGGTTAAACTTGCCACTATGCTCTTCAAACCCACTTCTCTGCAGCATGAGATTGAAATAGACTATTGTGGAAAGCAGATACCGGATGATTTTGTCGTGGGATTCGGGTTGGATTATGATGGTCTGGGCAGAAACCTCCCGCACATCTACTCACTCGCTGCCCCGGAAGCCAATTCATAATTGTCGTACCAAAATTCCGCTCTGAGAAAAGCGATGTTCCTTGCACTGTCAGAGCGATAACTCCTTCGGTGAGCATGCATTTTGATGCCGCCGATGGTGTGGAAAGCTTGGTTTTCTATGTAGGCATAAGTCGGAGGGTGGTGGACCATACAACCCAGGAACTCGCCGGTGGCCTCATTAAAGTAGTACCACCACACATCGGTCGTCGAATGATTGTCATTCTCTTGCGGGTCATAGGTGGCTTTAATGACGTGAGCTTGTACCCCTCTTACTTCTTCCATTCCCTGGTAAGTGAGGTTCACCCCGGCATCAAGTAGCTTGAAAGGCATCCCCAAGACATAAAGCGCACTGAATACAGATTCTTCCACTTTTTTACCGCTATCTGTTTCCCTTCCGTTGACCTGTTTTTGGGCTTGTCCCAAACCATAGGTAATTAAGTGTCGATCTGAGCCCTTGTCCCAAGAGATCCTGGCAGAAAAATTTGGCTTCATCGCGTAGGCATGACTTTGCTTCATTTCGTTCTCGAGGGTACTGTCTTCAAGAAACAACTTCGAGTGTTTATGGTATTTGATAGAATCCAACCCACGCCAGGCCTCAATGCCACCGGACCAGTCTATGGCTTGTTTCAACACACTGGCAACCTTTGCATCGGTCAGGTGGACGTAGGGATCTCGTGGCGCTTGATTGTCTACCGGGGCAGGAGTACCGCAAGCAATTAGCCCGAAAAAACAGACTGTGCCAGCAGCTTTGTTCATTTTGATCAGCATTCTCGTAAAACTCATAATCTAATTTAGAATTATTCTAAATAATCTTTAGCAATCAGGACGCAAAGACTACTTTTGGCAAAAAAATAGAAAGTCATAGTCAAATGAAGAGTCTTAAGCTACTATCACTTGTTGTATTGATCGCTATATCTTGTGCAGCTCCCCAAAAAGAAGAGGCGCAGGAAGACAAGGTTATCAATGTCTATTCGCACCGACACTATGATGCGGATAAAATGATCTGGGCAGCTTTTGAAGAAGAAACTGGCATCAAAGTTAACGTTGTACGGGCAGGCGCTGATGAGCTTATCAACCGAATGGAGCTTGAAGCAGAAAATAGCCCAGCCGATGTACTAATTACGGTAGATGCCGCTCGATTGAACAGAGCGAAGAACAAAGGACTATTGCAAAAGGCTGATTACTCGGGAATCCCAGTGCCAGCGGCACTAAAAGATCCTGATGGATTTTGGACTGCCATTACCTTCCGAGCCAGGGTGATTGCTTATAAAAAAGAGACTGTGGACCCCTCGGAGATCACTTCATACATGGATCTGGCGGACCCAAAGTGGCAGGGCAAGGTCCTTATCAGATCTTCGAGCAGCGGTTACAATCAGTCCTTGCTGGCATCTATACTCTACAACTATGGCGAGGAAAATGCACAAACATGGGCAAATGGAGTCGTTTCAAATATGGCAAGGGATCCCAAAGGCGGTGATCGGGATCAAATCAAAGCGATCGCATCTGGTGTAGGCGAATTGGCCGTAACTAACACTTACTACGTAGGCCTGCTACTCAACTCTGACAATGAAGAAGAAGTCGCTGCCGGAGAGACGGTAGGACTCATATTCCCTGAGCAGGATTCATATGGCACGCATAGAAATATCAGTGGCATAGGTATCACCAAATACAGCCCCAATAGAGAAAATGCCATGAAGTTTATAGAATTCCTGACAAGCGAAAAAACTCAGAAGCAATACGCAGAAGCATCTTACGAATACCCTGCGAACAGCAACGTAAGCCCTGCAGCAACTGTGGCAGCCTGGGGCGATTGGTCTTTCGACGGATTCGCCTTTGCAGACTCTATGTATTTTACCAATAAAGCAGTCGAACTGTTCGATCAGGCAGGTTGGCAATAGCACTACGCCCCGGACGATTCTGGGGATGGAAGGCGATTACCTTCGTAATCATCATACTTATTTCCATCCCCATTTTAATTTTGTTCTTCCAGGCTTTCTCAGAACCGGCAGGTGCCATTGAAAGTTTAAAACAACGCCTGCTACCATTGTATCTGGTCAATACGCTGGCAATGGTCTTAGGCGTGGGGGTCATGACGCTCCTGTTGGGACTTGTGCCTGCCTGGTTGGTAACGACCTGCCATTTTCCTGGTCGCAAGCAATTGGATTGGCTATTGATCATGCCACTCGCCATCCCCTCATTTATTAGTGGTATTGCTTACTCAGGTCTCACAGATTACGCTGGCCCCATACGAATCTTCCTGAGATCAATAAATTGGTTACCAGACATTTACATGGACATTCTGACCTTACCAGGCGCAATTTTTGTGATGGCAGTGGTTTTATATCCTTATGTATATCTTATTGCCAGAGCCGTTTTTGTTAATCAGTCCGGTATTTTAATTGATGCCTCACGCAATCTCGGTCTTTCACCAGTCAAGACCTTTTTTAAGGTGGTACTGCCGGTAAGTTGGCCTGCTATATTTTCCGGACTGAGCCTTGTGATCATGGAGGTGCTAAACGACTATGGAACCGTCAAGTACTTTGGAGTTCCCACTTTCACTACCGGGATTTTTCGAGAATGGCTATCCTTGGGAAACCTCCAGGGAGCAGTATCGCTTTCGATGATCTTATTGTTGCTTGTCCTCTTCTTTCTCCTTCTTGAGCACAGAATCTCAAACAAAAGAAGATTTGCCAGTCTACATCAGTCGCCCCTGCGGCCTTATGAATTGAATGGCATCCAAAGAGCCATGGCAACACTAACTTGCTTGTTACCTTTTTTTGCTGGTTTTATAATACCGGTGATCCAGATGGTTTTTTGGTTTCGCTTGACTTTTTCAAAAATCCAATGGGAGAATTTTTGGTCCATTACACTCAACTCACTTTCATTGAATATTGCAACCGCACTGATTCTGGTTTTAATGTCGCTGATAATAGCCTACACCTATCGAATCAGTAAAAGTCGGGGTATGATCGCAACTGGAAGCACCCGCATACTACAACTTGGTTATGCCACCCCAGGCGCGGTTATCGCTGTGGGTATTATCATCTTTATATCCACCATTGATAGCGCCCTGCTATTTGCCAGTACGACAGCATTAATTTTTGGCTATTGTGTTAGATTTTTCGCAGTTTCCTTCAACCCCATTCAATCAAAATTTGCCAAGTACTCCGAGCATCTGGAAGATGCGGCTTTTTCGCTTGGAACTTCCTCCTCGCAGGTTTTGAAGCGTGTTTTCCTTCCTTTATTGCAGCCTGGCCTACTAGCTGCTCTGATGCTGGTCTTTGTAGACGTAACCAAGGAACTTTCGCTTACACTGATCTTACGACCCTTTAATTTTGAGACCCTTGCAACGAATGCCTATCAATACGCGAAAGATGAATTGCCTGCTTATTCGGCACCAGGATCGCTATTGATTGTTTTGATTGGAATGGTCCCTGTATATTATTTAAATAAGACTTTGATTAAGCATGCCACACCTGGTCGTTGAAGAAGCTTCCAAGGAATTTGGATCAACTCCAGCCTTACAATCAGTGAATGCCCGGTTTGAGGCGGGTACCATCACCGCCATCACCGGTGAAAGTGGCTGTGGCAAAACGACATTACTCCGCTGCATTGCTGGACTTGAAACCTTGAGTAGTGGAAAGGTTTTTCTTCAGGGAAAGGACATTACTACTTTACCCCCTGAAAAGCGTAACATCGGCTTTGTCTTCCAGAATCTTGCATTGTTTCCTCATCTCAACATCGAACAAAACGTTGGCTTTGCCCTCAAAGAAAGCAAGGGAGTCACCAGGAAAAAGGTTGACTCGCTCTTAGAAAAAGTGCACCTGACCGGCTTGAATCGTCGATTTCCTCATGAACTATCAGGAGGTCAGCAGCAACGGGTAGCTCTAGCAAGGGCCATTGCAAAGGAACCCGTACTAATGCTGATGGATGAACCTTTTAGTAATCTCGACGAAATGGTCAAGGGCAAAATTCGCCACGAGTTACTCTCGCTCATCCGGGAGTTGGACCTCACTACTTTGATCGTCACCCATAGCGCCACAGATGCCTTTTTGATCTCCCAGCGAGTGATTATGATGAAAGCAGGGGCCATTATTCAGGAGGGTATACCAAGTGCACTTTACGATCGACCTAACTCGCAATATGTCTCTGATTTCTTTGGTCCCAGCGTGATCATGGACGGGTCAGTGGCAAATGGTCTGTTGACAACAGCATTTGGTGCTAAGAAAATCGCAGCCAGCGAAAATGGACATGTGAAATTGTTCGCCCGGCCTGAGTGCGTAAAACTTGGAAAAAATGGAGAGTTTAGTGGAAAACTCATCCAAAAGACTTTCAACGGCCCTCACGAAATCCTGATCATCGAGAGTCCAGATGGTAAGTCAACCATTTCAGTGGAAACAGAGCGTTGCCAGCTTAAGCCCGGGGAGCTCCTTGATTTCCAAATCAACGAGTCTGATATACGCCTTTTTGCGGCAGATTGAAAAAAAGCGTACGCAACACAACCTCACAAGTGTTCGGTATAGGACATTCTCTTAAACCCCGACCCACGAAAACTGTTATTATTCATTTTAAAGGCGGTTAAGGGATTTTGGCACGGTCATTGTTAAACTTAAACAGTATGCTCACCGGCAAAACCAATATCAGAAGTAACCTCACGAAAACGCTCCTTATTATTCTAGGGATTGTGATAGCCCTGTTAATGAGCTTCAACTCAGGTCTGATTGCCCAGAAATCTTCCCTTCAGGATGGCGACTTTCAAAACCCCTTCGCGAAAGAAGAGGTCGAGGTACCTGCATCTACGAGCGCCGGACAAATTGGCACACAAATACTGAAAGTGACTGTTGCCAAAATCGGTAGCCTCTAATATCTTTATTTTATGAGTAAAAGATTAAGACGAACCAATGACGGGGTGCTGGGTGGCGTATGTGGTGGTATTGCAGAATACTTCGACCTGGATCCCAGCCTGGTAAGAATTGGCTATGTACTACTGAGTCTTCTGAGTGTTGCCTTCCCGGGTTTGCTGGTTTACATCATACTTTGGGTCGTCGTGCCAAGAGGCTAGTTGACATTTGACGCCTCACTCAACGCTCTATACAGATTCACAATTCCACCGGTGGCCGAAATTTTCTTGAATTTCGTTTTTCGATTTCTTTCTCCAGATGTATCGGGATAATATACTTTGAGGTTCTTGAACGGCTCCACTGTCCCCACAAGGAGGCGCTTTACCTCCAGGGGTTTAAGTTCAGGATAATAAGATAGCAATACTGCAGCCATGCCAGACACTACTGGGGCAGCCATGCTTGTCCCACTGTTTTCACCATATTGATTGTCGGGAAGGGTGGAGTAAATATCCACTCCAGGAGCAAATACTTCAACTTCCTTCCTTCCGTAATTACTGAAATTAGCGGGCAAATAGGCATTCGGCACCTTGTCTGATGCTCCCACTTCTATCCAGTTTTCTGCTACAAGACCATTCTCGAATGTCCGAACCGGAAAATGAGTGGCTTCGTCGATATTCACAGCGGCATTACCGGCTGCGTGAACAATCAGTACGTTGTGTTCAGCGGCGAATTGTACTGCTTTATCGACCGCTTCCTTGTGCGGTGAATGACCTTTGCCAAAACTCATATTGATGACTTTCGCCCCATTTTCAACCGCATATAAGATGGCATTGGCTATGTCTTTGTCCCGTTCATCTCCGTCAGGCACAGCCCGCAAAATCATCAGACGTACATTATTAGCTACACCATCAATACCGATGCCGTTGCCACGCACTGCTCCAATTATTCCGGCCACATGGGTTCCGTGATCAGCATGTCCTCCAAATACATCGTTATTGCCATAATACCTTTCGTAGGGGTCTTTCGGATTGTCCCCAACAATGCCGCGAGGATCATAGTCCAGATTGTAGTGAAAGTCTCTTCGCACCCGATGATATTCTTTGTACTCGAGGTAATCGCGCTCATTGAAACCATTGCTTATCAACTGCAACATGATTTCTTTGGCAGCTTGCACTCCATCGTTTGGGGCAGTAATGTCGTTGAGTATTTCTTCGGTTGGGTTTTGCCCATCAAGATAAGGTCTCAACAGGAATTGGACCTGACCAAGGGTCTCATCGAATTGGGCAATTGATGTTAGCTCCTTTTCTGAGGCGGCCGCCTTTTTCTCGATATCGAGTTTCATCTTCAGCATCTTCGAGTAGTCCTCCAAGTCTTTACCTGCCAACTGCATGGTGTCTTTGCCTTCAAACTTTTCCCTCAGGGCACGGTAATGTCTGACCTCTCCGTAAGTCTCGGTGATAATATTCTGACCATCCGCGCCCCCCAGGAAGTTCCAACCATGGAGATCATCGATATAGCCATTATTATCATCATCTTTCCCGTTGTTAGGAATTTCGCCTTTGTTGATCCAAATATTGTCTTTCAGATCTTCGTGTAACACGTCAACCCCCGAGTCAATGATTGCCACAATCACCTCAGATTGTTGTCCTTTAAAGTTGTCGTAGCTACGGTCAACACTCACTCCCAGGGTCCCGGATATCCCCAGATCCTCGTTGTACCAATCTTCACTCTGGCAGTAGCCTACTTGCAAAATGAGGCAAATCGCGAGTGTGGAAATATTTGTCTTTTTTGACACGCTTTAATTTTTAATGAGCCTCCGAAAATAGAGGAAAAAGCAGCGTCGACAAAAAGCGTTAGTTCAAACGGACAAAAGCTGATAGCCAGCGGGGCGGAACCTCCCCCTCGAGGGCAGCCTCATAATCAGCATAGCTACAGGGCACCATCTTGTTTCTAAGAAACACGGAGTTTTCGTTTTCCTCATTCGGCACTTCCATCCACCATTTTTCGCTGCGATTGCTCTTAAAAAATCGGATAGACTCTGGTTCCCCTGACATACTCACTTCATAAATCATGAAATTAGCTGATTGAAAATCCTTGTCATTGCTGCGGTGGTAATAGCCCTCTATAAAATACCATATCATGGTAGCCGTAACAAAAGCTCCGGTACTTCTTGAATCGTCAAGGTCTCGATCCATGCCATAGAACCCAACCGAACTCAGTTTGTCATTTAGGCCAGCATACCAGCAAATCTGGCATGCCTCCTCTCCAGATAAACCGTAGACCTTACTGTCTATTCCAGCTGGCATAAACTGGTGGCTGATCGCGGAAAGGTCAAAAGACAACAAATCTGCATCCCTGATCAAGGGCTCCATCTCGGGCAACTTCTCTTTAACCGCACCCAGCCGTATGGTCTCGAATTGCAGAGATTCCATCAAGGAAAACAGCTCTTCACTGACCAGGTAACTCTGGTGTGCCAGGTGGGTCAGCTGAAAAATCTGTTTTGAGTTTTTATTGATGAGGTTACGTAAATGTGATTTTGTGGGCTCACTTTCCTCAAGATCAAAGGTGGCGTCTGCAATTAATATATTGATGGACTTGTCTAGTTCCTCGTAAGCCTGAACTTGAGCCAAAGTGATATCGTGGGTACTTCCAAATAGTATAGGTACTATGCCCTTTTCAATTAACAAAGCACATACCTCCTGCACCCGCTGGACCGTGTCGTCAAAAGTTGGGCCATTCCTTAGATTTCCAAGGTCCGCAATTTTGTAGGAAGCACTTCCCTTTTGCAATGAGTACAATTGCTCTCTAATGCTATCGGCAGCGTCTACCACTCCACTTGGTTTCGTGTCCATGCTCCTGTTTTCTTTAAGGCCAATCAAGGCCAAGTGCATCCCCTCCAACTCCGGCATTTTTGAAAAATAGCCGAATATTGATTGGCCCAAGTTGGGTGCTCCAGAAGTGAGCTCATTAAACTTTTCCGGTAGTGGATCAAAAAACAGGGACAGGTCCATTTGCCAATTTTTAGACACAAAAAAAGGGAAATAAATATTTCCCTTCCATTTTAATTTCTTTTGGTCTTAGCCACCAAAATCATCGAATCGAATATTTTCATCGGGAATACCAAAGTCTTCACCCATTTTTTGAACCGCTTTGTTCATCAATGGCGGACCACAGAAATACAGCTCAATTTCTTCCGGAGCATCGTGTTTGTTTAAATACTCATCTATTACCGCCTGGTGGACAAAACCTAAGAAGCCGTCGCCTTCAGCGTCATCCACATCTTTCTTGACTTTCCAGTTGTCCTCCTCTAGTGGCTCAGAAAGTACTACGAAAAATTTGAAGTTCGGGAAGTTCTTCTCGAGCTCGTAAAAGTGCTCAAGATAGAAAAGCTCTCGCCGAGATCGACCACCATACCAATAAGTCACCTTACGACCAGTCTGTAATGTCTTGAATAAGTGATATAGGTGAGACCGCATCGGTGCCATCCCTGCACCACCGCCGACATATAGCATTTCTGCTTCTGAAGGGTTGATGAAAAACTCACCATAAGGCCCTGAAATCGTTACTTTATCACCAGGCTTCAATCCAAATATGTATGACGAAGCTATACCAGGATTTACTTTCATCCATCCGTTAGCTGCGCGATCCCATGGAGGTGTTGCGATACGCACATTAAGCATGATCTCCCGCCCCTCGGCAGGATATGAAGCCATGGAGTATGCACGCTCAATGGTTTCGGTATTTTTCATCTTGAGATCCCACAACCCGAATTTGTCCCACTCAAATTGAAACTTATTAGGATCTTCGTGTTCCTCAGGGTGAGCAGTGATATCCATGTCTTTAAAATCCACCTCACAGGTTGGCACCTCAATTTGAATGTAGCCACCAGCCTGATAATCCATCTCCTCAGGCAATTCAACTACAAATTCTTTTATGAAAGAGGCAACATTCCAGTTTCTGACCACTGTGGCCTCCCATTTCTTGATCCCAAATATCTCCTCAGGAATTTCAATTTTAAGGTCTTCCTTAACCTTAACCTGACACGATAAGCGAACATTTTCTTTCCTTTCGGTTCTATTGAGGTGTCCTACTTCCGTAGGCAGCACGTCACCTCCGCCTTCAGTGATTCGGCATTTGCACATGGCACATGTACCTCCTCCGCCACAAGCAGAGGGCAGGAAGATTTTTTGTGCACTTAACGTGGAAAGCAGGGTACTCCCTGCAGAGGTTGTAATGGCGTTTTCCTCATCGCCGTTGATCACTATTTTCACAGGTCCTGACTGCACTAATTTGGATTGTGCAAGGAGCAGGATCAACACCAGCAGGAGAATGACAACCGTAAATGCAATTACAGCTGTGATAACAATAGATGACATAGATAAATTTCTTTAGAAATTTGGATAGCAAATATAAGTTATAAGGTCGAACGACCCGCTTCTAAACAATCAACTTTCGCGTTCTCAATTTGAAACCGAGAGTCCCCATCATTTGTTCACTGCAAAAGCTTAAGAAGCGTCGTGATCCGTGTTTTCAGTTGTCGCCTGTCAACGATAAAATCAAGGAACCCATGATCTAGAACAAACTCTGCACTTTGGAAACCTTTTGGGAGGTCCTTGCCGATGGTCTCCCGTATCACGCGTGGGCCTGCAAACCCGATCAGCGCACCAGGTTCGGCGATGTTGAAATCTCCTAACATCGAGTAGGAAGCTGTCACGCCGCCTGTAGTGGGGTCCGTCAAAAGGGAAATATAGGGTAAACCAGCCCGCTCCAGAAGATTTAGGCGTCCGGATATTTTGCCCATCTGCATCAAAGAAATCCCTGCCTCCATCATCCGAGCTCCTCCCGACTTTGAGATCATGAGAAAAGGCGTCTTCTTCTTGACAGCATGATCGATAGCTCTGGCTATCTTTTCACCTACCACTGAGCCCATAGAGCCTCCAATGAAAGCAAAATCCATACATCCGATCGTAATGGGCAGTCCATTGATTTTGCCACTGGCGGTGCGTACTGCATCTTTCAATTCGCTTTTCTTCTGGCTAGCGGCTATCCGATCGGGGTATTTCTTAGTATCAACAAACTTGAGTGGGTCGCCAGAGGTCATCTTCGCATCTAGCTCCTCAAACTCATTGTTATCGAAAAGGATCTCGAAATATTCTTTGGAACCTATTTTGACATGGTAGTCATCTTCCGGGGAAACATAAGCATTGTTGCGAAGCTCGCGCATGTGGACAATGTGACCTTTTGGTGTTTTGTACCACAAGCCATCAGGCACTTCCTTCTTTTGTGCAGTCGGGGTTTGAATTCCTTTGTCTTGTCTCTTGAACCAAGCCATATTTCCAGCTTATTAAATGAGGTGCGCAAAGCTAAGACATAACCCTTGAACTCAATAAAAGTAATTGCGGGATTCTCTCTCTCAGTTGTTTTTTGCCAGCGAGCCTGTCACAGGTGCTCCTGAAAAATCAAAAGAACGGAGATCTTTAGAAACGATGCCACTCCTTACACGCAAAGCCGAGGGAGAGACAGACAATACTTTCTTCAAATTTTCATAGAGGTCCCCGCGTTTGGTGTAGCGATTTTCCAAGGCGGTAGCAGTACCTTCATCTCCGTCTTTCTTTTTGAAAACAGCTATTTGTTTTAGCAGGAGTTTCTGCTCTTTCTTCAGCAGTGGTAGAAATTCCGCGATTACCTCTTTGGCGGCTTTAAAATTTCTTGCGTCCAGGGCAGCGATAATGTCCATTTGCTTAGCGGCAAGTAGCTCTTGCTGCTCGGTAGCTTGCCCATTCACTGCATAGGATGTTGTCAAAATCATGGCGGCGACTAACAACGATTTTCTTAAACGCTTCATAATCTGAGATTTAGGTGACGTGGACAAATTTTTAATTTAATCCATGAAATGGTCAAAATAATTCGACCAGTGGCAGATTTTCTTAGATTATCAGTAGATATAAGGCAATCCTACTACCTGATAATGAGTCGTTTATGAATAATTGACTATTTGACCTCCTCGTAATCGACGTATTCCCCTCCCTGAATATGGCCCTCTTTTTTCTTGTCTTGGGGGACAAAATCTATTTCGACATTGGACCCATTGGGTTTTCTCGGAGCATTCTGTCGTTGGTTCCGCGTGGTGGCTTTCCCTCCGAGGGTAGCCACCTTGAAGAGCAATCCACCAACCTTGAAAATGGCGTAACTGACTATGAAAACAAGAAGAAAAAACTTAAGCATATGCCTTATTTAACCTATCTACTGAGGTAGTGGTTTCGTTCTGCATAAATATCTAGGAAATAATCATCCATGAGATCATCGATAAAGTAGATGGCTTCTCCCGTGGATTTCATTTCCGGACCGAGTTCTTTGTTGACATTTGGGAATTTATTGAAGGAGAACACCGGTTCTTTTATTGCATAACCTTTCTTCACTGGTTTGAAGTCAAAATCCTTGATCTTCTTTTCTCCCAAAATGACCTTGGTGGCATAGTTCACATAGGGCTCCTGGTAGGCTTTACAAATGAAAGGGACGGTCCTTGAAGCCCGAGGATTGGCCTCAATGATGAAAACCCTATCATCTTTAATGGCAAACTGAATGTTGATCAACCCAACAGTTTTTAGCGCCAAGGCAATGCGCTTGGTATAGTCTTCTATCTGGCGCATGACAAAATCCCCAAGATTATAAGGAGGCAATACAGCATATGAATCTCCGGAATGGATTCCGGCTGGCTCAATGTGTTGCATGATACCGATTATATAAACATCCTCACCATCACAAATAGCGTCAGCCTCCGCCTCGATCGCCCCTTCCAGGAAATGATCAAGCAATATTCGCCCGTCGAGTTTTTTCTGAAGAAGATTCACGACGTGTTGCTCGAGCTCCTGTTCATTGATCACAATTTTCATGCTCTGCCCACCAAGTACATAAGATGGCCTGACCAATAGTGGAAAACCTATTTCTTTGGACAATTCCAATGCCTCATCGGCATCTTCTATGGTTCCATACTTGGGATAAGGAATATCAAGTTCCTTTAGCAGATCGGAAAACCGGCCCCGATCTTCTGCCAAGTCCAGTGCTTCAAAAGTGGTACCCAGAATCTTGATACCATATCTATCCATTTTTTCTGCCAGCTTCAATGCGGTTTGGCCACCCAACTGCACGATCACTCCATCTGGCTTCTCCAGTTGGATAATGTCATAAATGTGCTCCCAGAAAACCGGCTCGAAATATAGCTTATCGGCCACATCAAAGTCAGTGGACACTGTTTCCGGGTTGCAGTTGATCATAATTGTCTCATAACCCGCTTCCCGAGCTGCTAAAACGCCATGTACACAGGAGTAGTCAAACTCAATTCCCTGGCCTATACGATTGGGCCCCGACCCCAGGACAAGCACCTTCTTCTTGTCAGAGACTGTCGATTCGTTTTCTTCAGCAAACGTGGAGTAATAATAAGGTGTCTGTGCCTCAAATTCAGCGGCACACGTGTCAACCAATTTGTAGACCCGGCGAATACCTTCTGTATTGCGCTTTTTGTACACCTCACTCTCGAGACACTTGAGCAGATGAGCGATCTGCCGGTCAGCATACCCTTTCATCTTCGCCTCTCGCAGCAGGGTTGCAGGGATGTTGTGGACAGTGAACTTTTCTATTTCTTTTTCAAGCAATATAAGTTCCTCTATTTGATTGAGGAACCAAGGGTCGATTTTGCTGAGTTTGTAAATGGTCTTGAAAGGTATCCCGAGCTTGAAGGCGTCATATACATGGAATAACCGATCCCACGAAGGGTTTTCGAGACTATGAAGAATGGCCGCCTGGTCGGTCAGTTCCCTGCCATCTGCACCCAGGCCATTTCGCTTGATCTCAAGGGATTGACATGCTTTTTGAAGGGCTTCCTGAAAATTGCGACCGATTCCCATCGCCTCACCAACCGCCTTCATCTGCAACCCAAGTTTGCGATCAGCTCCTTTGAACTTGTCAAAGTTCCACCTTGGGATTTTCACGATCACATAGTCCAGTGCAGGTTCAAACAGTGCGGAGGTAGTTTTAGTGATCTGATTTTCTAACTCATCAAGGTTGTAGCCTATCGCAAGTTTGGCCGCTATCTTCGCAATCGGATAACCAGTTGCCTTTGATGCTAGTGCCGAGGACCTTGAAACCCGCGGATTGATTTCAATACCTATGATTTCGTCTGTTTCCGGGCTTACAGAAAATTGCACATTACATCCGCCGGCGAATTGGCCAATCCCATTCATCATTTTCTTGGCCAGGTCCCTCATTTCCTGATAAACAGTATCAGGTAATGTCATCGCTGGAGCTACGGTGATCGAATCACCTGTGTGTACCCCCATCGGATCAAAGTTCTCGATGGAGCAGATGATGATGATATTGCCAATATTATCTCTTAGTAGCTCTAGTTCATATTCCTTCCAACCCAATATGCTTTGCTCCACCAGCACCTCGTGAATCGGCGAGGCTTTCAATCCACGATCCAGTGCTTTGTCAAAATCTTCCGGATCATTGACGAAACCACCTCCGTAGCCACCGAGTGTAAACGAAGGCCGAATCACCAACGGAAATCCTATTTCCTGGGCGATTTCTTTACCCTTTAGAAATGAAGTCGCTGTTTCTCCTCTACACACACCTACCCCCAGTTCGTGCATTTTTAGTCGGAATTTTTCTCTGTCTTCAGTGGTCTCTATGGCTTTGATATCCACGCCGATCATTCGCACCCCATACTTGTCCCAAATCCCAGCCTGCTCGCATTCAATGGCCAGGTTGAGAGCAGTTTGGCCACCCATTGTAGGGAGTACCGCGTCAATTTTATGTTTGCCCAGGACCTCCCTGATAGATTTTTTGTTGAGAGGCAACAAGTAGATATTATCTGCCGTAACCGGATCGGTCATGATGGTCGCCGGATTGGAATTTATGAGTGTCACCTCAATGCCTTCCTCTTTTAGCGCCCTGGAAGCTTGTGATCCTGAATAGTCAAACTCGCAAGCCTGACCTATGACGATGGGTCCGCTGCCTATAATCAAAACTGACTTAATGGAGGTGTCTCTGGGCATGTGAAAGATTTATTTTTGGTAGGTACAAATTCTCGCAAATTTAACTGCCGCTCCCAGATTTCCGCCGGAGGTTCCAAGAAAAATTATCCTGCTCTGAAAACTTCCCTGATGTCAGTGGCTTTTTAGGAAATTCATCACCCATGATTCTATTAAGGCAGGATCTATTTTTCGATTCATGGTTTTATCGGCTTCCTCAATTTTGTCGGGATCAATTCTATCGGCCCGGGAGTCGTAAACGGCCTTATCATAATTTTTGGTGAACTCGGGATGTCCCTGAAAACCCAAGAAATTATTCCCAACCTGCAGAGCTGCATAAGGACAATAAATGCTTTCAGCCAATACTTCTCCATACGGAGGCAACTCCACCACATGATCCTGACACAACATGGGAATACTGAATTTTTTTCTTTTCGGCTTCATCCAATCCTTTTCAGCAATGACTCTAAAGTCATGGATACCAATATTCCAACCGCCTCTCGCAGGACCCACTTTGCCTCCCAGGGCGTGGGCAATCATTTGATGTCCGAAGCAAACGCCTATAAACTTTTTTCCAAAGGCTTCAATGTCGGTCATCAAGGATCCCAACGCATAAATCCAATCCTCTGGATCATAAACGGAGGACCTGGAACCTGTGCAAATAAACACGTCAAAATCCTTCAGGTCAGGAAATAGTCCATCGCAAATAAAAAAAGGGTCCATTTGGAGATTCCCAAATACCCTACGGAACATGTCAGGGTAAGAGCCATGTTGCTTCGCAAATTCATCGGGCACATGGTCGCAGACAAGCAGGCAAGCTTTCATTAGGCAAGTTTCAGATGAAATGATTTGGGACGAGTCAGGTGATCATAACCCATCGTGCTCAAGGTACATCCTTTTCCTGAATTTTTTACTCCGGCCCAAGGAAGGGCAGGGTCCAGATAATCACAACGATTCATAAACCAGGTACCAGTGGTCACCTCATCTCCAATGGCCAATGCTCTTTCCATATCGCTGGTCCAGATCGAGGCTGTGAGTCCGTATTCAGAGTCATTCATCAGTCTGATGGCTTCTTGATCGCTACGGACTTTCATGATGCCTACAATCGGCGCAAAAGTTTCTTCCCTCATGATGCGCATGCCATGATCCACATGCAGCAAAGCTTGCGGATTCAAATAGGGGAACTCTTGTTGAGGGAAATGTGCAGGCGCCACCAAATGTGCAGCCCCGAGCCTTATTGCTTCCTGCGTATGTTCCGAAGCTCTCTGGGCCGCAGCAACACGAACCATTGGCCCCAAGGTAGTCTCCTTCTTCAACGGATTGCCTACAATGTATTGTTCGGTCAATAGCTTGAATTTCTCCAAGAAGTCATCATAAACTTGCTCGTGTACATAAATGCGCTCAATTCCACAGCAAGATTGTCCTGAATTAAAATAGGCGCCATCAACGAGGTTTTCCGCTGCTCCGGCAACGGCAGCATCCGCTGCCACATAAGCAGGGTCCTTGCCTCCCAATTCGAATCCTTTTGATAAAAACTTCCCGCTTGCAGCACGATCAACGGCCTGACCACCCTCGACCGAACCTGTGAAGAATACTCCTTTAATGCGATCATCAGCTATTATCGCAGGAATCTGCGGATGGGACAAATGCAAGTATTGAAAAACTCCTTCCGGTGCTTTAGCAAAATCAAAAGCTTCGTGAAAACGCTCCGCACACAGCGGAGTTTGCTCTGCATGCTTCAGAATCACAGGGTTGCCGGCCATAATTGCTGGAATGACAGTATTCACTGCGGTCAGATAAGGGTAATTCCAAGGGCATAGCACCAGCACCGGGCCAAGAGGTTCTTTTCGGATAAACCGCTTGAAACCAGACAACTCACCCACAGATACGTCTTTCAACGCCGATTCTGCAGCGTCGATCATGAACAAAGCCCGCTCCTTAAAGCCCTTAGTCAACTCCAAAGGCGCATAGGCAACTGGTCGGCCCATTTGCCAGCTGATCTCCTCAGCAATTTCCTGCCGATTCGACTGAAAGTAGTCGACAACCTTAAGGCAAATTTCCCTTCGTATTCCGAGATCTGTTTGCTTCCATGGGTCTTTCACAGACCCTGCTAGTTTTAAGGTTTTCTCTATTTCAGCGGCAGTGGCAAAAGATCGCTCACAGTAAACACTCCCGTCGACGGGAGAAATTACCTTGAAAGTTTCCATCATTCAGGCGTTACGTAAGCCGAAGTGATTCCCCCATCTACGACGAATTCGGTCCCCGTCACATAGCTGGATTCATCGGAGGCAAGGTAGAGCGCCGCCTTGGCCATTTCCGCTGCTTCACCAAATCGTCCCATGGGCACATGAACCAGTCTTCTTTGTTTCTTCTCTTCCGTGTTGAGAAATTTCATCAGCAACTCGGTTCTCAATGGCCCCGGACAGAGCGCATTGATCCGGATATTTTCCCGGGCATGGATCACCGCAAGTTCCCGTGTCATCGACAAAACAGCTCCCTTGCTTGCGGTGTAAGCTATTTGCGGGGTGGCCGCTCCAAGTAACGCTACAAAAGAGGCGGTATTTACGATGGCGCCACCTCCGGCCCGCTTCAAGGCGGGGATCCCATACTTACATCCCAAAAAAACGCCTTTGGCGTTGATATCCATAGTCAGGTCCCAAATGTCCTCCTCGGTTGCCTCCGCATTATCGTCAGCAGCATGCATGATCCCGGCGTTGTTAAATAGTATGTGCAAACTACCGAACTTCTTTTCGGTAAAATCCACCATCGCCTGGCAATCGGCGGCTTTGGAAACATCCGTTTTCAAGAAAACAACATTAGGGCTGGACAATTCCCGAATCAATGCCTCTGCAGCCTCAACATTCACATCTGCGATGACGACTTTGGCCCCTTCTTCAGCAAATAACCTGACAGTCTCTTTGCCAATACCGCTGCTACCACCGGTTATCAAGGCTACCTTGTTTTTCAATTTCATTTGTTTGTATCCTTTACTTGGTTAGTGCTACTCTTAAAAACTTCTCACTCAAAATAAAAGGTGCTTGGGGGGACAGGTCAATATCCGTCGAACTTAGGATATCCCTGCTGTCCGCCATTGTCCAGGCACTGCCCACCATCAGGCCTAGGAGGCCAGGCATTCATTCCAACTCATATTCTTTCAAAATACCTTTTTCTTTCCCAGTCCGTGACCGCCTTTTGAAACGCCTCCACCTCCTTTCGGTAGAAATGCGCATAATGTTCAACGACTTCATCCCCGAATGCGGACCGGGCGAAATCACTTGAACTAAAAATACCTACCGCCTCCGCCAATGTTTTAGGCACATGCGGCAAGTGCTCGGCGGCATAAATGTCTCCTTCAAAACACGCCGGTGGCTCAGCCTGCTCCTTAATTCCTTGAAGCCCGCTGGCGATAGCCGCTGCAAACGCCAGGTAAGGATTGCAATCCGCTCCCGGGATACGACATTCTATCCGAAGGCTGGAGCCGGCACCAACAACCCTAAACCCGGCGGTTCGATTGTCATTGCTCCAAGCGAGTCTCGTCGGTGCCCAACTTCCATCTACATAACGCTTGTAGGCATTTACGGTAGGCGCATAAAATACCATCACCTCAGGAGCATATTTGATCCACCCCGCCAGAAAATGTTTGAAGGTGTCGGAGGCTTTGATAGGTCCAAAACTCTTTTCTCCTACGAAGGCATTCTGGCCATCTTGCCAAAGACTAATATGGATATGACAACTGGAGCCTGCTTGATCGGCATGATATTTGGCCATGAAGGTCACTGACAGACCCATCTGATCTGCGAGTTCTTTTAAACACTGTTTATACACCACATGCCGATCGGCCATCTCCATTGTCGGTGCGTATTTCACATTCAATTCATGCTGACCCAGACCCCACTCACCCTTTGAGTTTTCGACAGGAACCCCTGAGTGCTTCAAGTGTCTGCGGGCTGCAGCCGTGAAATCTTCCGTCCTGGATCCTTGCTGAATATGGTAATCTTCCAGGTACCATCCCGCTGGTTTTATATCAGCGAAGCCCTGGTTCTGTGCGTTCTCATAGGTGGTTTTGAACAGGTAATATTCTAATTCTGAAGCTGCCATTGATTCAAAACCTAGCTCGCCAAGTGCCTGGATTTGCCGCTGCAAAATGGTTCTGGGTGCTTGTGCAACCGGATCATGTGATGTGCGCTGGGCCACATGGCAAAGTACCAATGCAGATCGCGTCAACCAGTCCGCCACTCTGAGTGTTTTCAAATCCGGAACCAAGTGAAAATCGCCATAGCCCAAATCCCAATTGGCAAAGTCATAACCTGGAACAGGCTCCATTTCCATATCTGTGGTTAAGAGGTAATCGCAACCGTGCGTGCCTGCTTCTGCCGATTCCAAGAAGAATTCTGCATCGAATCGCTTACCCATCAGCCGTCCATAATGATCAGTAAAGGCGACTATGACTGTATCGATTTCATCATCTCGGATCATCTCCTCCAGGGTGACGAGTGTCAGCATTCCGCGGGCGGTCATAGGCGTGTCGGTTTATGATTAAAAATGAACCACAAGTAGCAAAAAAGCAATAATCCAATGTATATCAAGGCAAGCCACGGGTTGTAGACAATGAGTGCCACAAAAGCCACAAGTGCTATCGTTAGTGCCACCAGCGGGGTAACCGGATATAAGGGAACCTTAAATGGTCTTTCCAAATCGGGGTTATTCCGCCGTAATTTGATCACTGAAAGCATAGAGATGATATACAAAGAGAGTGCACCAAAACAAGCAACGGTAATGATCTCCCCTGTTTTTCCAGTAAACAGGGCGACTATGCCAATGGCGGTGTTGATGAGCAGGGCATTGGCGGGTGTTTTGAATTTTGGGTGAATCCTGGCCAGGAAGTTAGGTGCAAACCCCTCTTTCCCGAATTCATAGGTTGCTCTTCCTGATGCCAGGATTATTCCATGAAAGGAGGCCACCAAACCAAAAAGCCCGATAACGCCTACCATTTTAAACAAGATGTGATTTTCACCCAGGGCGATGGACATAGCCAATGGCAAAGGTGAATCCGAGAGGTTTCCGTTCTGGTCATAAACCACACCTTCCCAACCACTCACGCCTATGGAGGTAGTAAAAGTCAACAGGCAAAGGGCCACCAAGGTAAGAATAGCAGATCCAAAACCAATCAACACATTGCGCTGCGGGTTAATTGTTTCCTCCGCCACATTGGCGACGCCCTCAATTGCGAGGAAAAACCAAATGGCAAACGGGATGGCTGCAAACGCCCCGCCCCAACCGTTAGGAAGAGCATTCTTTGTGAGGTTGGCTGGATTGAAATCGCCCCAAACAGATCCCGCAAAAAGCAATAATTCAAAAACGGCAATGATCGTAATCACCAGCTCAAAGGAAGCTGCGGCCTTCACTCCATAAATATTAAGGGCCGTAAATATTATGTAAGCACCGATAGCAAATACTAAAACAGGGATATCTGGAAAAAACAAGGATAAATAGGCCCCAATAGCAAATGCAATGGCCGGCGGTGCAAAAACAAATTCGATGTTTTGGGACATACCGGCAAAAAACGCTGCACGTTTTCCAAAGGCCTTCAAAGCATAGTCGAAGGCTCCACCTGCCTTTGGAATCGCACAGGCCATCTCCGTGTAACTGAAAGTGAATGCCAGGTACATCACGATTATGAATACCGTAGCTACTCCCAGGCCTAATGTACCTCCCTTTTCCAGACCAAGATTCCATCCGAAATACATCCCTGAAATCACATAGCCTACCCCGAGACCCCAAAGCATCAATGGTCCTAGTTTTCGCTCCAAAGTTGGGCTCGCGGCGGCTTGGTCCTTACTCATGCCAGTAAGATAAAAAGATCATCGGTGGGTGAAGAAAATGGGTAGACATTTAACCTGAAAAATTCCAGGCTATCTTGTTGAGAACATGAGCTCATTATGTCACAGGATAACGAAAGCAGGTTAACTTAACGGCCAGATCAAATTCAATGTACCTCAGAGATTTCGCGGAAATAGCCAAGGAGGCATGGACAGCCTATGACCCCAATAGAAAAGTGGTTTCGGTCCAGGACATAAGTGCCCGGGTTTCAACCAATCATGTATACCTGCTGGAACTCCAGGATCAGTCCAAAGTGATAGGGAAGCTGTCTTATTTTGGACTTTTCGAAGGGTTTCTTGAAGACCACCGACTGATCAATGCACTCAGCATCAACCTCCCGGCACCTTATGAGTACTTTGTTTCCCAAAGCTTGACAAAGAAGGGGCAGGTATTCACCTACCGATATCAGGACAGCATGCTTGACGCCTGGGTAGTCTTCTACAAACCGATGCGTATTGACCAAATGCTCCCCAAACGACTGGAGCTAGCTCAGGTTAAAAAATTAGGCACGGAGCTGGCTCAATTTCATAAAGCTTGCCAGTCAATTACTGGGGTACTCCCGGATTGGTCAAAAACATTACAAAGTGACCTGGATCATCTCAAAGCCATTTTAAATGAGAAGGATGGCCAATATGAACATAGGGGCAACATCGACGCCATTCTTGAGCAAATAGAGATTTTTGAGCGAGAGAGCGGAAGATTCAACACCGACCAGTGGAACCCACAGCCCGTTTTCGTCGACTGGAACATTGGCAACTTCTCTGTGACCAGTGATGGCTCCTTTTATTCGCGGTGGGACTATGACTGGTTCAGAATGAGTTCCCGTGTCATGGACTTCTACTTTTTTAGCAGGGTGTGTTCGTCCGTAGGAGACAAGACCAAATTCAGTTACTTCATAGATCCATTGATGGAAGATCGCTTCCTCGAGTTTTTGAAGTCCTATCACGAGATATTTCCACTGACTGAACAGGAAGTGCTCTTTATGAAAGAGGCCTACCGTTTTTTTATACTGAATTATGTTGTCAAGGATGGCAGGTATTTTTTCCATGAAATCTACGCCAGTCAGCTGCAACGGGAAGCATTTGAAATCTATTTTCCACAGATCGATAATTTTGACGCTTCAAAAATTTTGAAGACCTTATTTAAATGATGCAAATAAGCCAGTTCGAGGAAGTAGCAGAGAAGTATAAGGTGATATTCTTTGATGCTTACGGTGTATTGAAAAATTATCAGGGATCAGTCCCTGGGATTGAGCAAACGTTTAAATGGCTGGAAGCCCACAATAAGCACTATTTTATAATCACCAATGATGCGTCAAGGAGCCCAAAGGCCCTGGCTGAGCAATATCACAAGTTGGGGCATACCAATGTAGATGCCTCTCATATCGTATCCTCCGGCATGCTGGCTCGAAACTTTCTCAAACACAAGGTGAAATCCGGCAAAGTCGTCTACGTCGGTCCGGATACTGCTGCCTATTTTATGGAATCAATAGGCTTGGAAGCTGTGCACGTGAGCCAATTGGACCTGGAGAACCTTACCGATATTCAGGCACTGGCTCTGCTAGATGACGAGGGTTTTGATTGGCAGGTGGACCTCAACAAGGTGGTGAACCTATTGCGATTTAAGAACGTGCCTGTGTTAGTTGCAAACACCGACCTGGGTTATCCAAGCTCAGAAAGAAATGTTGCTATCGCCATCGGCGGTATTGCGGAGATGATCGAAAAGCTGGTCAATAAGGTGTTTATAAAATTTGGCAAACCCGGTGCTCAGATGTTCAACTTTGCTTTTAATCACTTTTCAGACTATGGTGTTGAGGCAGGGTTGGATGATGTACTGATGGTGGGTGACACCTTGACCACAGATATTGTCGGAGGCAATAAATACGGACTGGATACGGCTTTGGTACTCACCGGTAATACCTTAAAAGAAGACGCAGAGATACTCATCAGAGCCACCGGCATTACGCCTACTTATGTAATGGAAACGGCAGGTACGATCAATCTTTGAGAATGTTTTGCACGAAATGGGATAGCCAGGCAATTCCTTATTGCTTTTTCCGCAAAACCATTAACTTCGAAAAAGGAACCTAAGACTATGAGAAAAATAACTTTACTCGGCGTGCTGCTGATCGCGTCGCTATCCCTCACCGCTCAATCCGTATCTGTAAGTCCGACAGTCACTTGCCGTAGTGGTGTCTATGCTCAACCTTACACTGTCGCGAAAAATTCCCACAGTACACAAGGCTCATATTCGTCTTTCGATGTAACCATTACAGCCAAAGTGACCCCAGGCACCGATTACTGCAATGGCTACCCTCAGCAAAGACGTCTGGGGATCACGCGGGTGTACATCTCCTCAGATCCGTATTGGCAATCTTATGATGCACTATTGGCCAGCAAAACGGTCGAAGGCAATGGGCAGGAGACAAAATACTCCACGAGCACTAGTAGAAGGCGCATTTATGACACTACCCTCAGAAATGGGTATTTCCAAGACAAGGTTTATCTCATCGCCACCACACAAGAATGCATACCCATGTACCCAGGCAACACGATTTGTAGTTGTGAACCCGAACAGCTCATCGGAGTAGTGCAAGAATTGAATATCATCGATAACGCGCTCAACGAAATCGCCCTGGACGTTTGGAACATGCCCAACCGATCCGGCTACCAATATTATATGTTTGAAGTAGACAACATTGGCACTGTTTACGGCAATGTCAGCTATACCTGGGATCTGAGAATATTTAACAACCAAGGTTGGACCGTCTATACCCATTCAGGAAGTGGCTCACTGAACAAAATAGGTTCAAAGCAGCATTCGGGTTACGTCAATCTACCGCAAGTAGGTGGAGGAACTTATTTTGCCCAGTTGACGGTTTACCCCTCCCTCGATCAAAACGGACAAAACAATCGGGTGATCACCTATTATTCCAACTGACAAAGAAGTTGTGGGTGCCATGAAAACACTTATCATTGCAGCCACACTGTGATGAAAAAAGTCTATTACCTATCTTCTTGCACGACATGTAAACGGATCATGGATGAACTTGGAGGTCTCCTATCAGGTTTTGAAAAACAGGACATCAAGGCTGAGGCCATAACACTCGACCAGGTGGACCACATGAAAAGTCTCAACGGGACTTACGAATCGTTATTTTCCCGAAAAGCTATGAAGTTCCGATCGATGGGATTGGCCGAAAAAGCACTTACCGAGGGGGATTACCGGCAATTGATTCACGAGGAGTATACGTTTCTCAAAAGACCTGTATTTGTCGTGGGTAATGAAATTTTTGTGGGCAACAGCAAAAAGGTTATTGGTCAGTTAAGAACACTCCTGGAAAGTTGATCAGCGCATGTCGAATTCCCAATCTTTAATGTGAAATAGCCGTGCAGCTCCTGAGTACTGAGGAGCAATTTTTTTGCCTACGTAAAACAAGAGCACACCTCCTGCCAAAAGGCCAATCCCAGAAGCTCCCCGAGCTAATTCCGGGTCGTCTTCATCCTCGGTGACAAGGAGCAAGGCTCCTACCACAGCTGAAACCCCTCCAACCAGCTTAAACGGGAAGGCAGCCGCTTTTTCAGGCCGGAATTTTTTTACTTCAATAAATCCGACTTCCGCTGCAGTCAGCTGTTGCCCATTGATCTCCAGCAACCCATTTTTTAATCTCGCTTTTCCCTCGAAAACCAAGCCATCGCGAGTGCCTATAGCCAAAATTTTTCCTACGTTGAGATAAAAGGACCCCTCGCCTGACTTGCTGAGTGCGACTAACTGCTGACCCTGGCTGAAACCAATCGTCAACCACCATGTAAAACACATCAACAACTTTCTCATATGAAGGAACAAAAGTTATCAATTATCAAGCCAAAAAAAGGTTCTTAAAGGGTAGTTTTAACCTTCAAGTATCCCACCCTCATCATGAATAGAATCGATCGCCTAAATGCCATTTTAATCTTACTACAAAGCAGAAGTCGAACGACGATGGAGCTCATTGAAGAACGATTTGAATTAAGTCGTCGAACGATTTTCAGGGATATCAGGGCGTTGATAGAAACCGGTGTACCCATTGGTGGGGATGCCGGCGAAGGTTACTTCATCGCGGAAGGATATCACCTGCCCCCAGTGGTATTCAATAAAGAAGAAGCGGCTTCTCTTCTCCTGGGTTCTAAGTTTATAGAAAAGAATGCCGATGCGGAGACCTGCCAGAAAGTAGAAGATGCGCTAACAAAGGTCAAAGCCGTGCTACGATATGCCGATAGAGAGTACTTAGAGGGACTGGAGAAAAACGTTGCCATCATTCCTTCCCCGGCCGTTCAGAGTCAAAATTTTCCAGATTCACATTTGGTGGACATTCAGTTTGCCTTGGGATCTAACAGGACCGTAGAATTCGAATACCAGAGCAACTACAAACAAGAATTGACCAAGCGTGAGGTGGAACCTCTTGGTCTTGTTTACTACTCATCACGGTGGCATCTGATCGCCTACTGTCAACTGCGAGAGGACCTCAGAGATTTTCGTACCGATCGTATTCAGAAGCTGAGGATCACATCTCACACGTTCGATGCCGAACGCCATCCCAATTACCTGGATTTCCTTAATGAGTCACTTTCCGGTACCGATGCAAAAGTGGCCTGGCTCCGTGTCAGCAAAGTAACAGCCCGGTTTCTGGGCGAACAGAAATACAACATGGGTTTCGTAGAGCAGGAAGAACAGGAAGAGGATATCCTGATGAAATTTATAACCCCAAGATATGAATACCTGGGTCGGTGGATCATGTCCTATGGCCACCACATCAGCGTGGAATCTCCGGAGGAATTAAAGGCGTTGACAAAAAAGTACGCAGAGGAGCTGTATAAACATTATGTGAATAGCTGAAACCCACCCCTAAATCCCCTCCCAAGAGGGGACTTCCTTTATTCTCAGTAGGCAAGATTGCTCTCACGTTCGCTTTGACGGTACAAGCCCTACTATAATTACTACGCCATTGCGAAGAGCACCAGGAAAAGAGACGAAGCAATCTATTCCATCCTTGCCTAAAAAGACGCCCCTAAATCCCCTCCCAAGAGGGGACCTCCTTTATTCTCAGTAGGCAAGATTGCTCCACGTTCGCTTTGACGGTACAAGCCCTACTATAATTACTACGCCATTGCGAAGAGCACCAGGAAAAGAGACGAAGCAATCTATTCCATCCTTGCCTAAAAAGACGCCCTAAATCCCCTCCCAAGAAGGGACTTCCTTTATTCTCAGTAGGCAAGATTGCTCTCACGTTCGCTTTGACGGTACAAGCCCTACTATAATTACTACGTCATTGCGAAGAGCACCAGGAAAAGAGACGAAGCAATCTATTCCATCCTTGCCTAAAAGGACGCCCCTAAATCCCCTCCCAAGAAGGGACTTCCTTTATTCTCAGTAGGCAAGATTGCTCTCACGTTCGCTTTGAAGGTACAAGCCCTACTATAATTACTACGTCATTGCGAGGAGCAACGGAAGGAGTGACGAAGCAATCTATTTGATTTGCAGGTCATTCCTTAGGGATGGCTAACGCCCCCGGGCAAAGAATAATCATCGCTTGGGGGAAGTACCTTAGCCATGTAGACCCGATAGAGGCGGCACCTTGTAGAGCCGAAAGCGGGAATATCCTTTGAACCGGGCCACCAGCTGATCTCTCAAAAAAATCCTAAATAAAAATCTTCGACCAAAATCAGTGACATAAGGCTGTCACTCACGCTCATTTCTTTGGATTATGAATCTCAAAGGATACTTGATAATCTGCCTACTGGCGGGTTGTCAACAAACGGTAAGAAATATGGAAGAAGATGTCGGGGCTATTGAGGTGGTGATTTTCAAAACCAAGCCCGGAATATCGCAGGAACAGGCTCGCAAGGCTTTAGAAAGCCTAAATGATCATGTCAAAAAATTTGATGGCTTCATGGGTCGCAAAATATCTGTGGACGAAAACGGGCACTGGATGGATTTGGTGTACTGGGAAAGCAAATCTGTCGCGCTGAAAGCCTCGGAAGAGATCATGAAAGTGCCGGCGGCTATTCAAGCGTTCGAAGTGATTGATGAATCCACCATGCAGCTGTTTCATTTCGACCCTCTTTCTGCATTCAACAAATAATCATATCACAAAAACGCGATACTCATGGTAATCTCAAAAGTAGATCTTCTCAAAGAAGACCCAAACTATTACAAAGCCTCCGGGCAACCCAAATTGGTGGACTTAGATGCCTACTATTACCTTACGATCTCTGGCCAAAGTGCTCCTGAGGATGCCCAATTTCTTGAAGCAATTGAGCGATTGTACGCAGTTGCCTATAGCATCAAATTTATCTGTAAAGCTGATGACCTGGATTTTACAGTACCTAAGATGGAGGGTTACTGGTGGATCGAAGGAGGTGTAGATAGTCAGGAACAGTTTGAGCAAGCACCCAGAGACTCCTGGTGTTGGAAGCTGGCTATAAGAATGCCCGATTTTGTAGAACAGGCGACCTACTTCCGTGCGATGGAGAGTGTGCGCGCCCGGAAACCTGCAATGACTGACCTTGATCAAGTGAAATATGAACTGATCAACGAAGGGCGTAGTGCTCAGATGCTACACTTGGGCTCCTACGAGGAAGAAAAAGCGACCCTGGATGCCCTACATGGGTTCATAAAAGAGCAGGGACTTAAGATTGTCGGTGAGCATCATGAAATTTATTTGTCTGATCCACGCAGAACAGCACCTGAGAAACTTAGAACCATCCTGAGGTATGCCGTGGGATAAGTTCTCCGATCGAATCAGTAGCAAAATAAGTAGGGCAGTCTCTATGGGATTGCTTTACTTGTTTTCATTCCACGGATTCCTTGCTAGCTTCAAGCGCTGGAAGGAAACCTATGAAGTACTATCAAGCTGAAGAAATCGCCCAAAAGCTGGATTATCCCTCGCTTGTCGAGGCGCTCAAGGAGGGCTTCAAGGGTACGTATTTGGTACCCCCTCGAATGCACGTGGATTACCCGGCGACAGAAACGACCAATACGATGCTACTCATGCCGGCGATCTCCAATGAGCAGTTTGCCGGTGTGAAAATCGTGAACGTGGCACCGGGCAACAATGCAAGGGGATTGCCTAGTATTCAGGGAATTTATTACTTGATGGAAGCCGCGACCGGGACTCCCATCGCGATCTTCGATGCCAGGGCGATTACCAATAAACGAACAGCAGCGGCATCGGCACTAGCGGCTGACTTCCTGGCGCCTGAGGATGCATCGACACTACTTATGGTTGGGACAGGCTCGCTGGCTCCCTTTCTGATTGATGCCCATGCTGCATTAAGACCCATTAGGAGATTAATGATTTTTGGCAGGAACCGAGCAAGAGCGGAAGAAATTGCCACGGCCAAAAACAGCAACTTCCAACATGTCGAAGTGGCTGACGAGCTTAATGAGCAGATTGTGCAACAAGCAGATGTCATCAGTGTGGCTACTCTGAGCCATGAACCACTGATTTCGGGGGAATGGCTGAGACCCGGCCAACACGTGGACCTGGTCGGCTCTTATCGCAAGGACATGCGGGAGGCGGACGATAAGGTAATAAGTAAATCAGCGATTTACGTGGACACCCTTGAAATGGCGCCTAAAGAAAGTGGTGACTTAGCGATCCCGTTGGCTAATGGCCTCATCGATTTGCCGGCTATTCGAGGTGACCTATTTGCACTTTGCCAGGAAAAAGTTGAAGGACGGAAAGGTCCTGACCAGATCACACTTTTCAAATCTGTTGGCCATGCACTTGAAGACCTGGTTGCAGCTCAATTAATCATTAGAAAGGACAGCTAGTTTTAACATGTTTTCAGTATCTGACTATCGTACTCCTAACCACTGGCAGCGTATTCACACCATTGACATGCACACTGGTGGTGAGCCTTTACGCGTGATTCTCGAGGGCTTTCCGAAACCAGTTGGTAACAACGTGCTGGAATACCGGCAATATTTCAAACAACATCAGGATCACCTGAGAACTGCGTTGATGTTCGAACCTCGTGGCCATGCGGATATGTATGGGGTGATTATTACTCCTAGTAAGACAGCCGATTTCGGAGCTGTTTTCATTCACAATGAAGGCTACAGCACCATGTGTGGCCATGCAACGATCGCGTTGGGCAAACTGGCTGTGGAATCCGGGTGGGTAGCAGTAACTGAGCCAGAAACCCGTCTGACAATAGAGGCACCGTGCGGGTTGCTAAATGTCCGTGTGGAGGTTGCCAATGGAGAAGTGGGTGGTGTCAGCTTCGAAAATGTTCCGTCCTTCGTCGTTGCATTGGATGAGGAAGTGTTTGTCGAGGGGATTGGAGCAGTAAGGTATGACCTGGCATATGGAGGTGCATTTTATGCTTACGTTCAGGCCGGGGATTTCGGTTTGGAATGCACGCCTACGTATGCCCAACAATTCATAGATCTGGGTAGAAGAATCAAGGAATCCGTCATTAATCAAAAAAGCAATATAGTTCACCCGGAAGAGCAGGATCTGAGTTTTTTGTACGGCACCATCTTCATTGGGCCGGGCAAGGCAGCAGGTACTCATAGTAGCAACGTATGCATTTTCGCAGACGGAGAATTGGATCGATCACCCACAGGCTCAGGTGTGTCGGGAAGACTGGCCATTCACCACCGAAGAGGGGAGGTTGAAGTGGGTGATGATATCCGAATTGAAAGCATATTAGGAAGCTACTTCGACTGCCAAGTGCTTGCCCAGGCCGATTTTCATGGATATAGCAGCGTGCGTCCGGAAGTCACGGGTACTGCCCACATCACGGGCGTCAACGAACTTATCATTGACCCTTCCGATCCTTTGAAACACGGTTTCCTGGTGCGATGATGAGTATTGAAGCAATCTCCTTCTCATCAGTTTCCACCAGTTAGTACCAACATAAGCAACAGCCATGGCAGAACTCCTTATTAATCAATATTTCACTTCAACATTTGTAGCCTCTCTTGGGGAGAAATTACAAGAGGTAAAGCCCGATTGGGATCATCAGGCTTTTTGTGAAGCGCTTTACGACAAGGAATGGCAGGATCGCGCCTTGAAACAGCGCATGTCCCATATCGCTAGGTGTCTTAGGGTCTATCTGCACAGAGATTACTCCGAAAGTCTGACAATTCTTAAGAAAATATGTATCCACTTTACGGGCCTTGAGGGCATGGTCTTTTCAGACTTTGTACAGCAGTTTGGCCAAGATCATATAGACGAAAGCTTGGATGCCTTGGAGATTTTCACCCAGTACGGCAGTGGCGAATTTGCGATCAGGCCTTTTATTATCAGCGACGAGCAAAAAGTGATGGACAAGATGCTTTCATGGTCCCTTCACGAAAACCATCATGTCCGAAGACTCTCCAGCGAAGGCTGCAGGCCACGATTACCTTGGGCCATGGCGCTTCCCAAATACAAGAAAGATCCCGGGCCGATATTGCCGATTTTGGAAAACCTGAAAGATGACCCGGAAGAATATGTTAGAAAAAGTGTTGCCAACAACCTCAATGATCTAAGCAAGGACAATCCTGAAACTGTGATTCAGACCCTAACAGGGTGGTCACGAAGTAAGTCCAATGGAACGCAATGGATCATCAAGCACGCACTGCGTGGAATGGTGAAGGCGGGTGACAAAAGGGCCCTAAAAATCTTAGGTTTTGGGGAGGCAAAAATTTCTTTGCAAAAACTGACGGTCACAACTCCCGTTGTGAACTTTGGTGAGGCGCTGCAATTCAAAATCACGCTCAAAAACACAGGTAAATCCAATGCCCCGGTCGTAGTAGATTACGCTATCCATTTCATGAAGGCCAATGGAGAACTAGCTCCAAAAGTTTTTAAGATCAAGAACTTGACCATCGCGCCTGGACAAGTGGAAGAAATCATTAAATCTCACCCGATCAAACCTATCACCACAAGAAAGTACTATCCTGGCATGCACAAAATAGCGATACAGGTAAACGGAAAGGTCTTGGGTGATTCCTCTTTCAAACTTATTATGTAGTGCCATCAAGGGCACAGACAATCGTCAGCAACCCCGAAGTGGTCGCCGCCAGGGAAAGCAACTTGTCACATATGGATTGGTCGACTCTCTGTTGCAGCCAGACAAGCCTCTTTGACGGCCTCCATGTACGTTGGATGTGCATGTGACATGCGAGCAACGTCTTCTGCCGATGCCCTGAACTCCATGGCTGTTACCCCTGTCGCAATCATATCCGCAGCTCTGGCACCGATTATATGCATACCTAAAATCTCGTCGGTTTCCTGATCGGCCAGCACTTTCACCAGCCCCTCAACATCCATAGAGGCCCTAGCCCTACCCAAAGCCTTGTAAGGGAATTTGCCCGTTTTGAATTTTCTGCCCTGTTCCTTGAGCTGTTCCTCAGTATACCCAACACTGGCTACTTCCGGCCATGTGTACACAACTCCAGGTATCAGGTTATAATTGATATGTGGCTTTTGTCCCATTATTTGTTCGGCAACAAACACGCCCTCTTCCTCTGCCTTGTGAGCCAGCATGGCTCCTTTCACGACATCACCAATTGCCCAAATATTCTCTACATTGGTCCGAAGGTGGTCATCTACCTCCACTTGACCTCTCTCCGTAGCTTTTACACCAGCAGCTTCCAGGTTGAGACCATCGGTGTATGGCCTTCGGCCAATAGAAACAAGGCAGTAATCACCTTTGAGAGAAATACTTTCGCCCTTATCAGATTCGGCGGTTACCGTGACCTCCTTGCCTTTGCTTTCAACGGCGGTCACCTTGTGCTTAAGGAAAAAGTCAAAACCTAGTCCTTTTAGAGATTTTTGTAGTTCTTTCCCCATGGTTTTGTCCATGGAAGGAATAATACTATCCAAGAATTCAACTACAGAAACCTTCGCCCCGAGTCGCGCATATACCGAGCCGAGTTCCATTCCAATCACACCCCCGCCAATCACGATCATGTGTTTGGGAACTTCTTTTAATTCCAGGGCTTCGGTACTGGTAATAACCCGTTTTTTGTCCAACTTGATAAAAGGCAGGGAAGCGGGTTTTGAGCCCGTTGCGATGATGATCTTCTCGGAGGTAATCTGTTTTGTTTCTCCTCCCGTGATTTTGATAGTATTCTTATCCAGAAAGGAGCCGACACCTGTAAAAACGTCGATCTTATTTTTTTTCATCAGATAGGCAATACCGTCAACATTCTGTTTGACCACATCTGCCTTCCTTAGAATCATTTGTTTCAGATTGACTTTTGGTTTATTGATATCAATGCCGTGGGTCTTGAAATGATGCTCGGCAGTGTGAAAATGCTCCGAAGAATCGAGTAGCGCCTTGGAGGGGATACATCCTACATTAAGGCAGGTACCTCCTAGCGTATTGTATTTCTCGATGATGGCCGTCTTAAGACCCAACTGGGCACACCTAATCGCTGCCACATATCCACCTGGTCCTGATCCTATTATTGTTACTTGGTAATCCATTCCTTATCTTATTAGTATTAAGTACCAGGTATTAGGACCGCTCGAGTCGCGCCTGGAGCTTGAAAATCATGTTGGAGATTGAATTTAATATTTCTCGAGTTTTCCCCGAGGGTTTCTTCTTGAAGAATACCCACCTTGCAAGCAATGAGAAGTTGGGTTTCTAATTCATAAACTGAGCCGTTAGCAATGCTTAGAAAATGGTTGAATTCCTTGTTGGAGTTCCTGCCAGCACCTTCAGCAATGTTAGACGGAACCGATACGGAAGCTCGCCTTACCTGAGATGTCAAGCCAAATTTCTCTTCATCTGGAAACGAGCTTGTGAGCTCATACAATCGTACAGAGAGGTCAATACTTTTTTTCCAAACGTCAAGTTCCTTGTATCGATGCATTCTTAATACCTAATACTTGATACTCACTACCTCTAAGACCTGCTGATCTCACACCCCCAACAACAACCTCGTTGGGTCCTCCAGCAACTGCTTGACCCGCACCAAAAAGCTCACGGACTCACGACCGTCGATGATCCTGTGGTCATAGGATAAGGCTACGTACATCATTGGCCTGGCGACGATCTCGCCATTTTCCACCACGGGTCTTTCCACAATATTGTGCATCCCCAAAATCGCTGACTGAGGTGCGTTAATTATGGGAGTCGACATCATTGAACCAAATACTCCGCCATTGGTAATGGTGAAAGTACCTCCCGTCATCTCTTCAATACTTAGCTTATTGTCTCTGGCTTTAGTCGCCAATCGAACCACTTCCTTTTCCACCTGATCGAAGGACATGGCTTCGGCATTACGAATCACGGGAACCACGAGTCCTTTAGGGGCAGAAACAGCGATGGAAATATCGCAAAAATCATTGTAAACTATTTCCTCACCGTCGATCATGGCGTTTACCGCAGGCCAATCTTGAAGTGCCACGCAACAAGCTTTGGTGAAAAATGACATAAAGCCAAGGCCCACCTCATACTTTTCCTTGAACTGCTCCTTGTATTTCTTTCGAAGATCCATGATTGGCTTCATGTTCACCTCGTTGAAAGTGGTGAGCATCGCCGTTTCGTTCTTCACGGACACCAATCTCCTTGAAACCGTTTTTCGCAGCGGAGACATTTTCTGTCGCTTTTGTTCACGACTTATTCCTCCTGCGAGTGCCGGCGGCGCCAATTCCGGTTTTGGTGGTTCCTTGGATGCCGTCTGAGCTGCCTTTTGGGCGGCCAAGGCATCCGCTTTGGTAATTCTCCCGTCTCTGCCGGTGCCGGCAACGGATGCCGCACCAATCCCCTTTTCATCCAAGATTTTGGAGGCAGCAGGTGAGGCGTGGCCGGTTGCATATGTCTGGCCGGAAGTGGCACCAGATGGACCTGCATCTGGCATGGGGGCTGAAGTCGGCGTTGATGCTACACCCTCCATCACTTCAATTTTGCAGATCAGCGCGCCAATTTCCAAGGTGGTTCCTTCCTCAGCAATGATTTCAAGCTTCCCACTGGCTTCTGCAGTCAAATCGAAGGTGGCCTTGTCAGATTCGATCTCAGCGATCACCTCATCTAGTTCAACTACATCGCCAGTTTGTTTGGACCAATTGGAAATCGTGACCTCATTGATGGACTCCCCAACAGTCGGAACATGCATTGCATGCATTTCGCCTGTTTTTTCGGGGGCTTGTGCAGGTGCTGCGGCTGGTGCTGGCTGCTTCTCCACCGCAGTATCATCAATCTCACATAATATCGCTCCAATTTCGAGCGTGTCGCCCTCTTTGGCCACGATCTTCAGAATTCCTTCAGCTTCTGCCGGAACTTCAAAAGTGGCCTTATCGGACTCCAACTCACAAAGGATTTCATCTAACTGCACATGATCGCCATCTTGTTTGGCCCATTGGGATACGGTTACTTCCGTGATGGACTCACCCACTGCTGGGACTTTAATTTCGAGGCTCATTTTCTTGCTATGATTAAAGGTCAAATGCTTTTTTTACAATTTTTTCTTGCTCGGTTTTGTGAACCTTCGGAAATCCCGTAGCTGGTGAAGAACTAGCTGCACGGCTCACGATTTCCAATGGTTGTTTGAAGGATTTGTGGAACGTTCGCAGCATGAAGGTCCATGCGCCCATATTCTCAGGTTCCTCCTGCACCCAGACCAGCTTGGGGTCTGCAAACTTTTTCAAGACAGCCTTCAGCTGTTTTTCAGGAAATGGATACAATTGCTCGAGGCGTACAACAGCCGTGTCCTTGGCTTTGCGTTTCTGTTGTTCCTCCAAAAGATCAAAATAAACTTTGCCAGTACACAGAAGAACCTTCTTGACTGACTTTGCCGTCACGTATCCGTCACCCAGTACTTCTTTGAATCCACCCGAAGTAAAGTCTTGGAGTGGAGAAACTACCTTAGGGTGTCTCAGCAAAGATTTGGGTGTAAACACCACACAAGGTTTCCTGAAATCCCAGGCTGTTTGTCTACGAAGCAGATGAAACAGGTTCGCCGGCGTGGTGATATTGGTCATGATCATGTTCTCCTTAGCCGCCATTTGCAAGAAGCGTTCTGGTCGAGCGCTGGAGTGTTCGGGCCCTTGCCCCTCATAACCGTGTGGCAACAGCATTACGAGCCCATTCATTCTTTGCCATTTGTTTTCAGCACTAGTGATGAATTGATCAATCATCACTTGGGCACCATTGGCAAAATCACCAAATTGAGCTTCCCAGAGGATCAAGGCGTTGGGTGTAGCCATCGCATAGCCATATTCAAACCCAAGCACACCGTACTCTGACAGCAATGAATTGAATATGCGAAAAGGTTCCTGGCCTTCGCGAATGTGATCAAGATTGCAATAAGGTTCATTGGTCTTTGAATCGAAGAGGTATGCATGCCGATGAGAAAATGTACCTCTCTTCACATCCTGCCCCGACATCCTGACAATGGTTCCTTCGGCTAGCAACGAGCCATATGCCAGTAACTCACCCTCCGCCCAGTTTAGCTCCTTCTTCTCAAAAAAGTCTGCTTTCCGGTCTCGTAGCAATTTGTCGATTTGTTTGAGCGGCTTGAACTCCTTGGGGATGCTGGTGAGCACCTGACCGATCAACTCGACCTGTTTCTCTGAAATAGCCGTATTGGGCGACTTATCAAAATCTTCGGGAGTGGACTTCCTCAAATGGTGCCACTCCTCCTCAATTTTTTGGGGTTTGTATTCGAGGGGGTTTTGCTTAACATCATTTAGCCGGTCTTGCAACTGAAGTTTGAACTCCTTATCTATTTGCTTGGCGCGAGCATCGTCCATGACACCCTTCGCAATCAGTTCTTTTACATAGACATCCCGTGGATTGGGATGTTTCGCGATCACATTGTAGAGCTTTGGTTGAGTGAACTTTGGCTCGTCACTTTCATTGTGGCCATGTCTGCGGTAACATAAGAGGTCGATAAAAATATCCTTGGCATGCGTCTGGCGATACTCTACAGCCAGGTTGGCAGCAAAATTGACCGCTTCGGCATCGTCGCCATTGACATGGAGAATCGGAGCGTCCACTATTTTGGCCAGATCTGTGCAATAAATTGACGACCTGGCATCGTCAAAGTCAGTGGTAAACCCTACTTGGTTGTTGATCACGATATGGATAGTACCTCCGGTGCTATATCCTTCAAGAAGTGACATTTGCACACATTCATACACGATACCTTGCCCTGCAACAGCCGCATCACCGTGAATGAGTACTGGCACGGCTTTTTTCATGTCACCACGATATTCATCGTCGATCTGGGCCCGTGCATACCCCAATACGACCGGATTCACAGCTTCCAGGTGTGAAGGGTTGGGAGCCAACTTTACGTAAATCTTCTTGCCACTAGGTGTGTCAACATAGCTGTTATAGCCCAGGTGGTACTTGACATCACCATCACCCATGGTAAGATCAGGTGTCATGGTTCCTTCAAACTCGCTAAATATCTCCTCATAGGTCTTGCCCATGATATTGGCCAAGACATTCAATCTACCTCTGTGTGCCATTCCCAGCACGACTTCCTCAGCACCCATTTCCGCGGACCTCCGAATTATTTTATCCAGTGCGGGTATAGTGTTTTCTCCTCCTTCCAGGGAAAACCGCTTTTGACCCAGAAATTTGGTGTGCAGAAAATTCTCGAAAACTACCGCTTCCGTCAACTTTGACAAAATGCGTTTCTTCTCGTCGGCGTTTGGATTAATATCGACGCCCTCGGTTTCAACCTTCTTCTTGAACCACTCGAAAATATCGGAATTTCTGATGTGGTTGTATTCGTAACCAATGTGGCCTAAATAAATCTTCTCAAGTCGATCTCTGATCTCCTGAAACGAGGCCTTACCCATTCCTATTTCCGCTCCAACTTGAAATTCCTCGCTGAAATCTGACTCGGAAAGCCCAAAGTCTCCTAGTTCCAATCGGGTCACATGCTTCCTGCGCGGCCTGACCGGGTTTGTGTCGGACTTCAAATGTGCTCTCGAACGATGTGCGTAAATGAAGTTACGAACCTTTATCTCCTTAGGGCTACGCTCACCCAGGTCTGCCGCCTGGCCATTTTCGCCATACCTTTCCTGAGAAAACTCAAATCCTTCGAAAAACTTCTTCCAGGATTCATCTACACTTTCGGGATCATTCTTGTAAGAGCGATACAGGTCGTCGATAAAACCAACGTCTGCGTTGCCGATGTAGGAGTACTTATCCATGGTGAGATCAAATTATAACTCAAAAATAGACACTACTTAAAGTATTTGAAAATCGCCTAAACGACTAAGCGCATTAAACTGATTATCAGAATGAAAGATAAAAAAAGGCTTCATACTTCCCTGCAACAATTCTTGCAAGCACTTCATATTTGAATTGTTCACTCTTAATGTTATCTTTGCGCTCCTATTTTTAAAAATTTGAATGGACGAGTTCCATCAACAAACAAGAATATGCCAGTAAAAATTAGATTAGCGCGTCGAGGACGCAAAAAAGCTGCCATGTATGATGTAGTGGTTGCAGATTCAAGAGCTCCAAGGGACGGGCGCTTTATTGAAAAGCTAGGAACGTACAATCCTAATACTGACCCAGCATCTATCAACATCAATGAAGAAAGAGCCTTCAAATGGGTCATGGACGGGGCCCAGCCAACTGATACAGTTAGAGCTATGCTTTCTTATCGGGGAATCCTTTTGAAAAAGCACTTGCAAATAGGTGTAGCAAAAGGCGCTATCACGCAGGAAGAAGCTGACAAGAAGTTGGAATCCTGGTTGCAGGATAAGGAAGGAAGGATCCAAGGCAAAGTGGATCAGCTTGCTAAGGAGAAAGCAGAGAAGCTCAAAGCGAAACTGGATGCTGAAGCTAAAGTCAATCAGGCTCGTATCGATGCTCAGCTAGCTAAGAAGAAAGAAGCAGAAGCTGCACTTGCGGCTGAAGTAGCTGAGGAAAACGCAGACGAAGCGGAACAAGCACTTGCGGAAGAAGGTGCCGAGGCCGTTGCTGAAGCTGAAGCCCAGACGGAAGAAGCACCGGCTGAAGAGACTCCTGCAGCGGATGCTGACGAAGCGAAAGCTGAATAAGTTATCTTAAATACAAATGGGTTTCGAGGACTGCTATCAACTAGGCTACGTTCAGAAGACCCATGGATTACAGGGAGGAGTATCATTATTTATTGATGCCGACCTTCCGGAAACGTACAAAAACCTGGAATCAGTATTGCTCAATCAATCTGGGCAGCTGGTTCCATTTTTTATTTCTGAGCTGTCCATCCGAGGAAACAGTGCGATCGCCAAATTTGAAGATATTGCTTCCATTGAGGACGCGAAAAATCTCACCGGGCTAGAATTATGGCTGCCTTTGGACAGGCTCCCTCCTCTCAAAGCCGATCAGTATTATTACCATGAGTTGCCGGGATTTGCGGTTATAGACGGAGATCAAACCATCGGATCTGTAGCAAACGTCCATCAGATGCCCAATTGTGACCTGCTGGCTGTGGACTACAGGGGCACCGAAATCCTTATCCCCATTCAGGAGGAGATCATTCTCAAGGTGAATAAAACCAATAAGGAAATTCACGTAAAGCTACCAGAAGGTTTGATTGATGTCTATCTTGACGATCATGCGGATTGACATCATCACATGCCTCCCAGAGCTCTTTCATGGGCCCATGAGCCAAAGTATCGTCAAACGATCGCAAAGTAAAGGCCTGGTCCAAATCGAGATACACAACCTCCGGGATTACAGTGTCAATAAGCACAAAACAGTCGATGATTACGCCTACGGTGGTGGAGCAGGGATGGTCTTGTCTATCGAGCCAATTGATCGCTGCATACAGAACCTCAAGGCCTCCGCTAGCTATGATGAGATCATCTACTTAACGCCAGACGGGGAAATGCTGAATCAGGCAACTTGCAATCAGCTTTCCTTGACGAGTAATCTCATTTTACTTTGCGGGCATTACAAAGGCGTCGATGAACGAGTGCGCCAGCATTTGGTCACTCGCGAAATAAGCATCGGTGATTATGTGCTCAGTGGTGGCGAATTAGCGGCTATGGTCCTGACCGACGCATTAGTTCGGCTAATTCCGGGTGTACTCAACGACGAAACCTCCGCCCTGACTGACTCATTTCAGGATAATTTGCTAGCTCCGCCCGTCTACACCAGACCCGAGGATTATCAGGGCATGACGGTTCCGGATGTATTGCTGTCCGGGCATGAAGGCAATATTAATGAATGGCGTCACCAGCAGGCGGTAGAACGCACTCGCCAAAGAAGGCCAGATCTTATCAAAAAAATGGAAAATGGATGATTTCGGCCCCCATGATATTGATCCAGTCAACGGGCCATTTGGTACAAATCCAAAAAGGGGGAAGCCCAATCTCAAATACACAGCGCTGGTACTGATCCTGGTCGGCCTGATCCTTCTAATGTTGACCCTGTTGCGTTAGTAAGGAGCCTATAATCCGACATGTTCATGCCACGCAGGTAAATTTCTTCACTGTGTCCCGAGAAAAACCCTGATATATTTGACGATCCTGTTTATTAAAAGAGAAAAGAGCTATATTTGCACTCCTTTTTTCGAGGTGTAAATAATAAGAGACGAGCATCATGAGTGAGCTAATCAAATTTGTAGAAGAGCAAGTGTCCGGAGAGGCAAGGAAAAGCAGGCCCGCATTTGCGCCTGGAGATACCGTAAACGTGCACTACAAGATCAAAGAAGGCAACAAAGAAAGAATTCAGCAGTTCCAAGGGACTGTCATGCAGATAAGGAATAAAAGCAGTAATGGAGAAACTTTTACTGTTCGTAAGATTTCTAGCGGGGTTGCTGTTGAAAGGATTTTTCCGTTGCTCACTCCTAATATTGACAAAATAGAAGTTCTGAGAAAAGGAAAAGTGAGACGAGCAAGGTTGTTTTACCTACGAGGAAGAAAAGGTAAGGCTGCCAGAATCAAAGAAAAAATCTAAAGCAGATATAAGAAGATACAAAAGCCAATCCCTCAAGATTGGCTTTTTTTGTTTCCTACGCACCATACCCTATGGAGATACCATTTGTAAAATACCAAGGCACCGGCAACGACTTCATTCTGATTGATAATAGGCAAGAAAGTTTCCCGAAAGACGATCTTTCCCTTATCAGTCGCATGTGCCACCGCAAATGGGGTATTGGTGCTGATGGGTTGATGCTTATCGAACAAAACGGCTTGGAGGACTTTGAAATGATATTTTTCAATCCGGACGGCACCAAAAGCTTGTGCGGAAACGGAAGCCGGTGCGCTGTAGCCTTCGCTCAGACTTTAGGTCTCTTGGTATCGGAAACTCAATTCCTTACAACCGATGGACAACATCACGCACGGGTAGAAAACCAGCAAATCCATTTTCAAATCCATGACGTTAGGGACATAAGACAATACACCGAAAACGACTTTTTTATTTTCAACGGTTCGCCACATCATGTGCGTTTTGTCACGGACCTAACCAAGGTTGATATCACTGGAGAAGGTCGTACGTTAAGGAATGACCCACGATATAGCCCAGATGGCACTAACGTCAATTTTGTGGCCATTACCGAGAAGGGAATTGAGGTGAGGACATACGAACGGGGTGTCGAAAACGAAACACTTTCCTGTGGAACTGGCGTGGTGGCATCAGCGCTGGCATCTTCCCTAAAGGGTGTGCAAAGTCCAATAACTGTCGAAACACAAGGGGGATCTCTTACCGTCACTTTTACCAAGGGCGATACGGGTTTCGCCAATATTTATTTGGCAGGGCCCGCCCAGAAAGTGTTTACGGGAGTATATCACATCAACTGACATTATTGCAGCCTCGTCGGGTTAGGCAAGGCATTTGCTCTCTCAGTCAGAAAAAAACACCCGGAATGGCTTTTTCCGGGATAATTGGGCTGGAAGAGAACAGCTAACTCACCAGCCTTATTAACTTTAAAACGTTTTTTGCACAGAGAATAGAATCCATGTTCAATATTTTATCAAAAGGTGTAACGAAGATTTTTGGCACAAAAGCCGACAGGGACTTGAAGGAGCTGACACCTTATGTAGGGCAGATCAATAGCGAGTTTGAAAAACTTGAAAACATTTCCGACGATGAGCTACGGGGTAAAACTGAGGAATTGAAGCAGGTCATTGCCGAGGAGCTCAAAACAATCGATGAAGAAATTGCCGCCTTACATCAGGAGGTGGAAGAAAATCCTAAAATGGATATTCACCGAAAGGAAGAGGTCTTCAACCGGATCGACAAACTTGAGGAGGAACGCGATGAGGAACTAGAAAAAGTCCTGATGGTCATTCTGCCCAAGGCATTTGCCGTCGTGAAGGAAACCGCTCGAAGGTTAGCCACAAATAGCAGGTTGGTGGTTACCGCCAATATGACAGATAAAATGTATGCCGGATCTAAACCTCATGTGGAAATTGACGGTGATCAGGCCATATGGCACAATCAATGGACGGCCGCAGGCAGTACAGTTACCTGGAACATGGTTCATTACGATGTTCAACTCATTGGCGGGGTAGTGCTTCATCAGGGTAAAATCGCCGAGATGGCCACTGGTGAAGGGAAGACACTAGTAGCGACGTTGCCAGCCTATCTAAACGCCCTTGCAGGACGGGGTGTGCATGTCGTAACGGTCAACGACTATCTGGCCAGGCGAGACTCGGAATGGAATGCGCCCATCTTCCAATTTCATGGATTGACAGTCGCTTGCATCGATAACTATCAACCCAATTCGAATGAACGCCGGGAGGCTTACAAATCCGATATTATTTATGGCACAAATAACGAATTCGGATTTGACTATCTAAGAGACAACATGGCCAGGGAGCCAGGTGAGTTGGTGCAGGGCAAGCACCATTTTGCCATGGTGGACGAAGTTGACTCGGTCCTCATAGATGACGCGAGAACACCTCTTATTATTAGCGGCCCGATCCCCAAAGGGGACGAACATGAGTTCTATGAGCTAAAGCCAAGGATACAAAAGCTGGTCGACGCGCAGAAAAAACTCATTGGCGATTACCTGAACCAGGCCAAACGCTCCTTGAAAGACGGTGATGACAAGGAAGGAGGACTACCTCTTTTCAGGACGTACCGTGGATTACCCAAATACAAGCCCCTCATTAAGTTCTTAAGTGAATCTGGGATTCGTCAGACACTTCAAAAGACTGAAAACTTCTACCTGCAGGACAATCAGAAAATGATGCCTGAAGCAGATGAACCATTGTTTTTTACTATCGACGAGAAAAACAACAGCATCGATCTAACGGAAAAAGGTATTGATCTTATTACAGGATCAGGAGAGGATCCAAAATTCTTTATACTCCCTGATATCGGGGAAGGCATAGCGCAACTGGAGAACCATCCCGATCTATCCGAAGGCGAGAAGCTTCGAAAAAAAGAGGAGCTTATCAAGGACTACAACATCAAGGCACAACGAATCCACTCTGTCAACCAATTACTGCGTGCGTATTGCCTTTATGATAAAGACACTGAGTACATCGTCGTAGAAGGTAAAGTCAAAATTGTAGATGAGCAGACCGGCCGGGTCATGGAAGGCCGAAGATATTCTGACGGATTGCATCAGGCCATTGAAGCCAAAGAAAATGTTAAAGTAGAAGATGCCACGCAGACCTACGCGACCATCACACTACAGAACTATTTCCGCATGTACCATAAACTGGCGGGAATGACGGGAACAGCCGAAACAGAAGCAGGCGAGTTCTGGGATATCTATAAACTCGATGTAGTGGTGATTCCGACCAACAAACCCATTGTCCGAAAGGACATGGAGGACAAGGTCTACAAAACCATGCGTGAGAAGTTTAATGCTGTGGCAGATGAGATCGTGGAATTAACCCAGGCCAATAGGCCAGTACTCGTGGGAACCACTTCTGTGGAAATCTCCGAGTTGCTCAGCAAAATGCTGAATTTGCGAAAAATAAAGCATGAAGTGCTCAACGCAAAGCAGCATGCCCGCGAAGCAGAGATTGTGGCCGATGCCGGGAAACCCCAGGCGGTAACTATCGCTACAAACATGGCCGGTAGGGGAACTGATATCAAATTGTCTCAGGAAGCAAAAGATGCCGGTGGATTGGCTATTATAGGCACCGAGCGGCATGAGTCCAGGCGAGTAGATAGACAGTTAAGAGGTCGGTCAGGTAGGCAGGGAGACGTTGGTTCTTCCCAGTTTTTTGTCTCCTTGGAAGACAACCTCATGCGATTGTTTGGTTTTTCTGATCGGATGCCCAAGATTATGGACAGACTCGGCCTGCAGGAAGGAGAAGTCATACAGCATAGTATGATCACCAAATCCATTGAAAGAGCCCAGAAAAAGGTGGAGGAAAATAACTTCGCCATCCGAAAACGACTGCTCGAATATGACGATGTGATGAACTCTCAGCGGGAGGTGATCTACACCCGAAGAAGGAATGCGCTCTACGGAGAGCGTCTGCAGTTGGATATCATGAGTATGTTGTTTGACACTTGCGAGGATATTGCCGCCACAGCCAAGGTTGGCAATGATCTGGACAGTTTGAAGCTGACGTCTATAGCGGTGCTGGGAGTAGACTTTCAAATTACCGCCGAGGAGCTCGAGAAAATTGACGAACCGGTGCTGGCCGAGAGATTGTATGATGAAGCTTATGCGGCGTACAATCGAAAAAATGATCTTATCCTGGAAAAGGCAAATCCAATCCTCAGGCAGATCCAGAAAAACAGGGGACAGACGGTGGAAAATGTATTGGTCCCTTTTACAGATGGCAAGAAGCAGATCGGCGTAAACGTAAATCTCGATAAGGCGGTAGAAACAGACGGTACAGAGCTTACTCTGGCAATGGAAAAAATGTCCACACTAGCCATCATCGACCAAGCCTGGAAGGAACATCTAAGGGAAATGGACGATCTCAAACAGTCTGTGCAGAATGCGGTGTACGAGCAAAAAGATCCGCTACTCATTTATAAGTTTGAGGGGTTTGAGCTTTTCAAACAGTTCATAGGAAAAGTCAACGAAGATACTGTATCCTTCCTGGTCAAGGCAGCTATCCCGGTAGAGCAGGCGGAGGATGTCAGGGAAGCGCGACAGACCCAGGCCCAGAAAAATTACCAGGAAAGTAAAGAAGAAAGTAAATCCGCTTTGGCCTACGGCAATGACCAAGGGAATAGGCCTCCGGCAGAGAAATCGGCACCTGTCAAGTCACAAAAAGTAGCTGGAAGAAATGAACGGGTGACCGTACAATACAGCGACGGCACGGTGAAAAAAGATGTTAAATTTAAAACTGTCGAGCAAGATATTAGAAGTAATAAGTGTGTTCTTATTGAATCGTAAATACCTAATACAGCTGATTTTAGTTGCGGCGGTTTTGGGGTGTAAGCCATCTCAAGTTGCGCACCAGACAAGTGGCTATGAGGAGAATTTGTCGGCACACAGGCAAGATTTGGTGCTTGAGCCAGCAGTTCCCTCAGATTCTGTAGTGGTCTTACCCCCGACCACACCACCGGAAGGTCATATTGGTGAGGAGTTGGATAGCGTCATCAGCATAATAGTCCAGCGCAATCAGGAAAAACGTGTATGGGACGGCTTCACGATCCAGATATACAGCGGTCTAAGTCGCGAGCAAGCTTATAAGTCAAAGGAGACGCTTCAAGATGTTAAACCTGATCTCGAAGCACGTATCAACTATTTCCAGCCGAGTTATCGGGTAAAGTGCGGCGCGTATCTCGACCAATTGGAAGCACACCGGGTTCATCAGGAACTGCTGGAGTATTTCCCGAATGCGCTACTACTTCCCGAGAAAATTCCTTTGGTCCAATCAGAGGAAAATGATTGATCGGATACAGGCGCTGGCGTCAGCTTTTTTTCCGGAAGTTCAACGCATTAGGCGGTATTTGCATCAGCATCCCGAATTGTCGTTTGAGGAGCACAACACTGCGAAGTTCATTGAAAAAGAGCTTGAGCAAATTGGCATAACCGAGACCAAAAGAGTTGCCACCACCGGAATTACGTTCGAACTCAAAGGGAAAAAGCCTGGAAAAGCCATCGCCCTCCGAGCCGATATGGACGCCTTGCCAATCCAGGAGCAAAATAATGTTAGCTACAAGTCACAAAACCCCGGTGTAATGCATGCCTGTGGGCATGATGTTCACGCCTCATCTCTTCTGGGAGCAGCAATGATTTTACATAATCTAAGAGATGAATTGTCCGGCGTTATCAAATTCATCTTCCAACCAGGTGAAGAAAAAATACCAGGCGGTGCCTCATTGATGATCAAGGCCGGAGTACTTAAAAACCCGAGACCAGAGACAATTTTGGGTCAGCATGTGATGCCACTAATCGATGTGGGGAAGGTAGGCTTCAGATCAGGGATGTATATGGCCAGTGCAGATGAGATCTATTTTCGGGTAGTTGGGAAAGGAGGTCACGCGGCGATGCCGGAATCCCTGGTGGATCCGGTGCTGATCACAAGTCACATAATCGTTGCTTTGCAGCAAATAGTGAGCCGCAAGGCCAGCCCAAAAACACCTTCGGTACTGTCTTTCGGGGATATTCAGGGCCATGGGGCGACTAATGTTATCCCCGACCATGTCGATGTAATGGGCACCTTCCGCACCTTCGATGAGGAATGGAGAACAAAAGCTCATAATGCGATGGCCAAAATGGCCAGGGGAATCGCAGAGTCCATGGGAGCTACTTGCGAGTTTGATATAAAAAAAGGTTATCCCTACCTCGAAAATGCCCCCGAATACACACGTAGGAACCGCCAGGCCGCTGAAGCTTATCTTGGTAAAGAGAATGTGGTAGACCTGGATTTATGGCTGGCAGCAGAGGATTTTGCGTTCTATTCACACGAAGTAGATGCTTGTTTTTACCGCCTTGGAATCAGGAATGAACCCAAAGGCATCGTATCTGGTGTACATACGCCAACCTTTGATATTGATGAGGAAGCACTTATCACGGGAATGGGCCTGATGTCATGGCTGGCTTTTAGCGAAACCCAAGCGGCTGATGCGGCCGGTTAGGTAAGCCACTTTATCAGGAATACCAGCGCAATACTTACCACAAGACCAAAAAACACCTTCAGAAGGTCGTTCATCAAGTCCTTTAAGGTAGACTTTTTGATTTTCTTGGCGCTTACATATTTGATACTCAATTCCCTTCCCGCCAATAAGCCAATAAAGACCCAAGTAGTGCTCATCGGCACGTTGTTGAGCTCTTTAAAGAAAAACAAAACGATTCCATAAGTCAAATCGATGATGGTGGCTGATCTCAGGTCCGTCGTATTGGTTTTGGCCTTGACAATAGATTGAATTGCGCCTCCTCTGCTATAAAAGATATAGCCCAACAAAACCAGGAATACAGCCAGTGTGATGAGTAAAGTGGGCAAATCGATTTGACGCGGTAGATACACGTAGATGTTTGCAAAATCCTGAATCAACCACTGGGACCACAAAAAACCAGTGGAGCACCACTGCGCCACGGTCCACCATTTCTCCTCCTTTGCGGTAGGTTTGTTCTTTCGAAAACGCGCTTCAAGACTTTTACTAATTAGCGCGTAAACTATTACTGCCACAGTAAATGCAACCAGATAGCCAGACATGGATTTCACCACCATGTCGTACAAATTCTTAGGATTAAAAAATGTCAGGATTAAAAATGAAGTACTGACGGGTATCCCCAGCCTTGTAATGATCACGAGTACGATGGGCGGCAGCAAGTATTGCCAGCCGAAACCCGGAATATTGTAAGGCTCCGGATATTTTGGATTGGCAAAACCATTCTTAACGGGATCCCCCAACAAGCGACCATAGGTCACATCACCATCATTTACATACCAACCGTAAATGAGTGCTGCACTCAGGATCAAGCCCGCAAAAGCCGAGAGTACTATCCAGTTTCGGTGTTCATTGGAACTAAGAAATGTTCCCAATGTTTGGATCACGTCGTTACCAATCACAGAGTAAGCCGCCATGAGGAAGCCCAGGTACATGATCAGGTCGGTAGACCCAGAAACAATCCCAATGGCCAGAACGGCCAAACTCACCAGAATAAGGACCTGATTGTCCTTCGTCAATTTCATCTTAAATGCAGGAATTCTAGAATTTCCGTATTGAAGGGCCAAAATAGCGTGTCTGGTATTTCCACTCATTTACAATGAAGAAATATAACATTAGCTTAACATGGCCTACATCTTGTCCTTATTGCCTCACTTAGCACTGAGAACTTGGGACCATATGGCCTTATTGTGAACTAATTGATCAATCCTTAACATTTCTTTTATGCAACTCTTAACAGGCCCCTATCTCCGTGGGCTAGCTTTGTGCTAGCTTTGCCAGCTTTCATGGAAAATACGGTCCTGACATCACAGAATAAGAATAACCAGCGCATCTTTCTAAGTGCGGTGACCATCGCATTTGCGATTGGTTTATTCCTCTTTTCTATACACATGATGGGCCTGGCTTTCAATGTTCTCGGGCAGAACACGGCAAGGTCTATCTTGAATGTGACCTCCAATCCATTCGTTGGTCTGTTTATTGGCCTTTTGATCACCGCGATCCTGCAGAGCAGCTCCACTACCACCTCCATGACTGTCATCGCCGTGGCCTCCGGATCCCTGACCTTGAACAACGCCATTCCCATAGTCATGGGAGCCAATGTCGGCACGACCATAACGTCCACAATTGTTAGCTTGAGTTATATCACAAAAAGCGGAGAATTTCGGAAAGCAATTTCCGCGGGGACAATTCATGACGTTTTCAACATCGTGACCGTACTCCTGCTGTTTCCACTTGAAATCCGGTACAATCTACTCGCCTCGCTGAGTTCCAGCATTGCGTCACTGGTCAAAAGCCCCGAAAGCAATATGGTACTCTTGGGCGCTAGTAAGTTCGCCCCCTTTGATTGGCTGAGTCACTCCATCATCTCTATGATCGGACCTGTCATTGCCATGGTTTTGGCTGTCGGGCTGCTCCTGATCACCGTAAAGCATATCTCCAAAGTCCTCTATAATAACTTGATCGGGAATGCTAAGCGCAATTTCAATGACCTCATCTTCAAGACAAATCGTAAGTCTTTTGTCTGGGGCTTTCTCATCACTGCCATTGTGCAATCCAGTTCGCTGACCACCTCCCTGATCGTTCCATTAGTTGCTACAAGCAAAGTGCGACTGAGAAAAGCCTTCAACTTCATTCTGGGCGCCAATTTGGGCACCACCATAACCGCCTTGCTTGCGGCAGTTTTCAAGAGTGAGGCGGCCATTAGCCTGGCAGTAGCGCATCTACTATTCAATGCCATCGGCGTGGCTATTTTCACGGCTTTACCAACTTTGAGCAAGGGTTGCACTTATGTCGCTGACAGAATTGGCTATTACACCCTAAAGTACCGACTGATAGGATTCGCTTATATCCTGCTGACTTTCTTCGTCATACCTTTCTCACTGATCTACCTGAGCGGTGGGAAAGATTGGGTTTCGAGCCGCCGAGAAGTACCAAAAGAACTCACGGTCCATAAGGAATAATTTCCTTCTTGCTATCTTCGTCGCGTGGGGTTTTTCACGGATATTGTAGATAAGATAACGGAACTGATCAAGGTAAAATTTGAGCAGTTCAAACTGGAGGCTCAGGGCCAGCTCGCACATGTTTTGGCCAAGGTCATTTCCTTCCTGCTCATCTACTTATTTGGCGCATGCGCAGTACTATTTCTGGGGCTAGGCCTGGCACATGGCTTGAATGAGTTATTAGGTAGTTCCTTTTTGGGATTTCTAATACTCGGGGGGTTATTTGTTGTCATCACAGTGGTCGTATATTTTCTAGCGAGATCTAACCGATTCAGTGAAGCGCTGGAAGAAGCAATCATTGAAAAGGAAAACGAAACTGAAGAGGAGCTATGAGACACTCCAAGGCTTTCGAGGCAAAAAGGCAAAGACTTAAAAGAAAAGAAGATGCAGTCAGAAGTAAAGTAGATGTAAGCGGTCGACGCACTCAGCGGATCGCATTGTCCGCTCTGGCTGGTGGTTTGATCCTCTTACTCCTGTATCGACTTTTTGGGCGACGTTCGAGCAAGGAGCCTTCAAAAACACCTGCTCATAATCCCAAATCCCCTTCGCTTGGAGGTTGGCTGGTCCGACGTGTACTGGAGCTAGGGTTCTATGCGATGGCAGCGGAACTCAATAAAAAAATCAGGCGCTAACGAGGGATTCTCTCCGACGCATTTTTCCGGCAGGAATACCGAACATCATTTTAAACCGACGGCAGAAGTAAGCCGTATCTTTGTAGCCCACTTCCTTGCCTATTTCCCGGATACTCTTTTTAGAAGTGCGCAGCAAATGAACCGCACTTTCCATGCGTTGATATTCAATATAATCCTGAGGATTGATCCCGGTTAGCATTTTGAAATACTGGCCCACATAGTCTTCAGAAACATTGGCCACATTGGCAAGGATCTTATTGGACAAGTCCTCTCCAAGATTCTCTTTGATATAATTAAAAATATCTATCAGTCTGGGATCCTTGAAGTAAGTGCTGTTAGTAGCAAACTGCTCAACAAACAGACCTTTACCAATAATATGCCGGATCAATTCGATCACCAGGTACTCGGTTAGTACTTTGACAGTTCTATCCTTCCCGGGTGAACCAGAGTTCATTTCATCGTTTATTTCCAGGATAAGCTCTCCAATCTTGCCGTTGTTGTCCACGACGAATGCTGGCACATCCAGAGATGCAAAGAAATTGACAGAATCGAAAACCTTGGCATCAAAAGACACATAGCTATAACCTTCCTCACTACTATTGGCAGTTCTGGAGTTTCGAACGTATTTGTCCTTGTTCGTCAGGTAGTCATCCTTCGACAGGCTCACCGCATCTCCCGAACCATAGGTGATACTCAATTGCTTGCCGCCTGGAACAAATAACATCTGTCCTTTTTCGACCACTTCATCCTGCTTGCCAAAACGGAGTTGGCCAGCATTAACTAGCAGCAAGGAATTCTCAACATCATAGTTATTGCCAACAGTAACCGGCTTGAGAATATTAATATTCCTAGCTTTTACAAAACGTACAGATAGCGATTCGATTATCCTGTTATAATCCTCCATTTGGAAGAAATATAATCTTTAATAGAAAAATGGCGATTTCCCGCCAAATTAGTTGTACGAATCTAATATTTTATTTCAACTTTCCAAAACGTATTGAATCGATTGGCTACTTTATGAATTTCATTATTTCAATAATCCCCGAGAAATTACAATCTTTTGTATCTCCGAAGTACCCTCATAAATCTGGGTAATTTTCGCATCCCTCATCAGACGCTCGACATGAAATTCCTTAACGTAACCATATCCGCCGTGGATTTGAACGGCCTCTACTGTTACCTCCATCGCTACTGAAGAGGCGTACAGTTTGGCCATTGCACTGGCCTGTGAATAATCCTTGCCTGCGTCTTTTAGTCTGGCGGCTTTCAGACACAACAAGCGCGCAGCTTCAATTTTTGTCGCCATATCGGCCAATTTGAACTGTATGGCCTGATGATTTGCTATTTCAGTCCCAAAAGCTTTGCGTTCTTTGGCATATTTCAAAGACAGTTCAAGCGCCCCTGAAGCAATACCTAGCGCCTGCGAGGCAATACCAATCCTCCCGCCATTGAGGGTGCTCATAGCGAAACCAAAGCCAAAACCATCTTCTCCAATACGATTCTCCTTCGGCACCTTCATGTCCTGAAACATCAATGAATGCGTATCAGAACCACGGATCCCAAGCTTATCCTCTTTAGGCCCTACGACGAAGCCAGGGGTTTCACGCTCCACAATGAGGCAGTTGATCCCTTTATGCCTTTTTTCAATATCACTTTGGGCCATGACCAGGTATATCCCGGCACTATTGCCATTGGTGATCCAGTTTTTGGTGCCGTTGACTAGATAATGGTCGCCCTTATCTTCTGCAGTAGTCCTTTGTGAAGTGGCGTCGGAGCCAGCTTCTGGCTCTGAAAGGCAAAATGCGCCTATTCTTTTCGCTGACGCCAAATCTGGAAGAAATTGCTCCTTCTGCTGCTCATTTGCATATTTCTCCATACCCCAGCAAACCAGGCTATTGTTTACCGACATGCAAACGGATGCTGAAGCGTCAACCTTTGAGATTTCCTCCATGGCCAAAACGTAAGAGACCGTGTCCATGCCTCCCCCTCCATATTTGGGATCAACCATCATGCCCATGAAACCCAGCTCTCCCATCATTCTTACTTGTGCCATGGGAAACTCCTGTTTGTTGTCGCGCTCGATTACACCGGGTAGTAGTTCTTTCTGTGCAAAATCTCTCGCCGCATCTCTTACAGCTTCCTGTTCTTCTGTCAGGTTAAATATCATCTACGAAAACGTTTGAAATTGTCAAAAACAAAGTCGCAAAGATAAGTAAATGTTATGCATGCATACTTATTTTGGTATAAAAAAGGCCAACATAACGTCGGCCTTCAACTAAATTTTAGCCCTTTCTTTATTCGTCGTTTCCAAGGAATATCATCACATAATACAGCAGTGTTGAAATGGCGCCAAGAGCTCCGACTACATAGGTCATTGCTGCCCATTTTAGCGCATCCTTGGCCATCTCGTGCTCCTGGGAATTGACTATACCCCTATGGTCAATCCACGCCAGTGCACGCCGACTCGCGTCAAACTCAACCGGCAAGGTGACCAGGGAAAATAATGTGATCACAAACTGACAAGCAATGAGAATTAGAATGATATTGTTAATTCCCATTCCAAGAAAGAAACCCCCTCCGAAAATGGCGATAAGAATAATAAAATTCATCACCCGGGCGCTTACGTTCTGAACAGGTACCATTGCAGATCGAAACTCCAAAAAGCTATAAGCATTGGCATGTTGCACGGCATGTCCGCACTCATGGGAGGCTACCGCCGCCGCTGCCGCTGATCTTCCATGATACACATCCGGACTTAGATTCACAGTTTTATTAGCAGGATTATAGTGGTCGGTAAGCTGGCCCTCCACGGATATCACCTGCACATCATAGATGCCATTGTCTTTTAACATTAATTCCGCTATCTCCCTACCGGAAAGGCCAGAAGTTAACCCAACCTGAGCATATTTTTTGAACTTAGATTTCAGTCGGGCACTCACGGCCCAGCTAACTATAAAAAAACCAATACCTATTATGAACAGCATATTCTTTCTATTTCAAATCAATTTTTACAATCTTCTTTATAGTGGCAGTAGTCGAATGTCCATCTAAAAAATCAATGGTTCGGACTTCACCGCCACTTTGCGTTACGATATCTGCACCTACAATGTTGCCAATGGAATAATCACTCCCCTTCACCAGGATATCAGGTTCCAGGTGCGCGATAGTTTGTAAAGGTGTATCATCAGAAAACGGGACCACCAAATCAACGAATTCCATGGCGGCAAGCAGTCTGGATCGGCTTTCCAAGCCCTGAATTGGCCGTTGGCTCCCTTTTAGTCGCCGGACGGAGTTGTCGTCATTCAATCCTACGATTAACTTGCCTCCTAAACTACGTGCTTTTTCGAGGTAATCGATGTGCCCCAAATGTAGTAGATCGAAACAACCATTGGTAAAGACAACTCGTTCACCGTCCTTCTGCCAGGTTTTTCGGATTTTTGACGCTTCCAGGAGGTCCACAATTTTATTTGGAGTTGACAGCATGCTTTTTATTGGCCACTGATAGCAATATTAAAGCGAGTACGCCAAAAATGGCAATGGCTACCACCTGAGAAGTATGCAACAAAGTAGCTAGAAACAAGCCGGTTGTTTTTTCTATGCCGTAAATGACCAGCAAGCCTGCGATCATCGCATGGTAAGTACCAAACCCTGATTGGACTGGGAGCGAAATGGCGATTCCTCCCACTACCAATAGCAACAAACCTGAAGTCAATTGCAGATGGGCAGTGGCGCTGAGGGAAAAAATAATGGTGTACGACATCAAAAAATACACAAGCCACAGCACCATCGAGGAGATAACTACGCCCCACACATTCCGCACTTTGGCAATAGATAGAATGCCGTCTTTTATGCCCAAGAGAAAAGTGGTGACACGTTCCAGTTTTTTGAACTTGAAAAGGAAGTATATCGCAAATGCCGCGCTCCCGCCGACGGCAGCTAACACAGCAAAACTCCAAATCAGCGCATTGTAGTCTATATCCAATGTCTCCAAAAGAAAATTCATCAGCACATCATATTCAGCCAACAGTGCCAGAATAAAAAGTAGGAGCAACATCATCATATCCAGTACGCGTTCTGTTATCACAGTACCTAAGGATACATTTACAGGCACCTGGGCAGTTCTTTTCAATAGTCCACAGCGGGCGATCTCTCCTACTCTTGGTAAACCCAAGTTGATCAGGTAGCCGATGATAATTATAAGTGTAGGCCGATAAAGGTCTATTCTAAAACCTAGCGGTTCCAGTAGCAACTGCCATCTATAAGCTCGCGCCAAGTAGGCGATCGTCGAGAGGATGATGCTAAAAACAACCCAGTAGTAGTTTACGTCGCTGAGGTTTTCCCAAAACAATGCAAAGTCAACATTGCGAAAAACAAAATACATCAGCAGGACCGCCGCCAGTAGTGGTACCACTATCTTGGCCCCCGAGATGATATTTTTCATGATTAAAGCTTATTGTCCTCGCCAGGGAATATGACAATAGGTTCATGAGTCCGTGCCTCTTCCTGCGTCAGGCTGCAATAAGAAATAATGATTATGATATCCCCAACCTGCGCCTTACGAGCTGCGGGGCCGTTCAGACAAATCTCCCCTGTCCCTCGTTCACCAGTGATGACGTAAGTCTCTAAGCGCTCGCCGTTGTTGATATTTACAATCTGAACCTTCTCGTTGGGCAGCAAATTGGCTGCTTCCATCAAATCCGGATCAATGGTAATCGAACCCACGTAATGAAGTTCCGCCTGGGTGATTTTAACCCGGTGAATTTTTGATTTTAAAACCTCAATCAACATCTCCTCGCTTTTTCGAAGCGCAAATATAAATTATCAATCAGTCTCACACCCTCAACATAGCCAGCAACACACACCGCAATCTCCTGGTATGTTCTACCTTTTTCAATAATCGCCAGGTCTTCACCATTGACTATTTCGCAATATTCCAGGGTCAACCCTGCGCATCCATCATAAAACCCCAGGAGCTCACTTTTAATTCCGGATATTGCTTCTTCAGTGTTCAATCCATTTTTCGCCAACATCAAGCCCTTAAAAATATTGGCCGCCATGTCTTTTCCTGTATCGCTCAATCTCAGGTTGCGCGATGACAAAGCGAGGCCACTGGGTTCCCGTACCGTTTCTACACCCACTACTTCAATATCAAAAAGGAGATCTTTCACCAACCGCCGGATAATCAAGTACTGCTGTAGGTCTTTTAGTCCAAAATATGCTTTTGTAGGTTTTATAAGGTGAAAGAATCTTGAAAGTACCAGGCCCACGCCACGGAAATGATCCGGGCGATGGGCGCCTTCCAACGTCCTCTCGAGAAATCCAAAATCGATGGAAATCGTGGGTAATTCACTGTAGAATTCGCCAACGCTAGGAAAAAAAACTACGGAAACTCCTTTTTTTTCCAATTTCTGCAGGTCTTGGTCCAGGATTCTCGGGTATTTCTCAAAGTCCTCGTCGTTGTTAAACTGTAGCGGATTAACGAAAATTGATACCACACAAATATCGTTTTCAGCCTTTGATCGTTCGATCAAGGCCAAATGGCCTTCATGCAAGGCCCCCATGGTGGGAACAAAGCCTATTGTTTGATTCCGGGATTGAAACGCCTTTATATCCTCTTTGATCTCAAGAAGAGATTGAACTTTTAACATATTTTTCAGCAGCGCACAATGGGGGGAAGATTGATTTAAATCCAAAAATATGGTAATTTTGGGCTCATTTTTCGAATGACCCCCCAAAATATTATTTAATATGTCGAATATCAGAATCCTTTATGTGGCTAGTGAGATAAATCCTTTTCTGAAGACCACAGAGGTTGCGGACTTTGTGCGTCGATTACCTCAGGCAATGCAGGAAAAAGGTATGGAGATTAGGATTTTAGTTCCTCGGTTTGGTCTAATCAATGAACGAAAAAATCGATTACACGAGGTAGTAAGATTATCTGGTATCAACATTGCGGTTGGCGACGAGGAAAAGCCCCTAATTATTAAGGTTGCTTCTATCCCAAATGCGAAATTGCAAGTCTATTTTATTGATAACGAAGATTATTTCCATAGAAAGTCTGTATTCTTTGATAAAGAAGACAACTTCTACGAAGACAATGACGAGCGCGCCATCTTCTTTTGCAAGGGTGTTCTTGAGACGGTCAAAAAACTAGGCTGGGCACCAGATATCATCCACTGCAACGATTGGATGACCAGTCTTATTCCGCTTTACGCCAAAACAACTTATAAGAATGACCCTATTTTCAAGGGAGCAAAAACCGTTTTCACAATACACAATGACAAATTCAGCCATAAGTTTGGAGACGACCTCATTGATAAAGTGAAAATGATCGATATCGATGACAGTATGCTGGATCAACTGAAGACCGCCGATTATGAAGGGTTCATAAAAATTGGCGTACAATTTGCTGATGCAGTGATCTATGCAAATGAAGAGTCTACTGAAAGCTTCAATAAGCTGGTATCTGACCTCTCCACTCAGACTAAAGTGGATACCATCGAATCAAAAGAAAACTTCGAAGAATCTTATTATAATCTATATAATGAGCTTATTGGATAAAGTCCTGCGAAGGGGAGCCATCGGATTGGCCCTCTTTGGATTTTGGGCTTGTGATGACCCCAACGACATGGGGCTTGAACTGGATCCTGGCGAAGCGGAAACACAAGTACTTTTCGAGGAGTTGATGCTCAAAGCCAGTACCATTTATCTGGACAGTTTACGTACCGATGATGGTGACTTTTTGATGTTTGGAGCGAACGAAGATCCAACGTTTGGATCCGTCCAGGTCACAGGATACTCCGAAATCGAATATAGAAATGGCACCATTCCAAGTGATACATTGGATCCTCAAACGGCTACTTTCTATATGGAAGTCAATGACATCCTCACGTCTAACACCTTCATTGAACAGAATGTCGAGGTAAGGTTAACTACCCAGGACATTTTTGAGTCGGCTATTTATCTGGCGGATGAATCGCTTCCAACCCTGGATACGCTCGCTGGCACCTGGGAGATCGTAATTGGTAAATCTGATTCTATCTATAGCTTTGATGTGGGGCCTTTTTTTCGTGACATTCTTTGGAACCGGGTTGTTACCTCAAGCAATATCGCTGACCTACAATTTGGTATCGAATTGCGACCCACAGATTCGAACGGAGGAATTACTTCCATCGATATCTCGGCGGACAGTACGTTTTTTCATTTTGAGTCCAAGGGTCAAGACACCACCATTTTTGACACTTTCTTCACACTTCAAAGCCAGTTCCACAATATAGCCAGGGATCGGACAGGAAGTCTCATTGAATCGCTGGCCAATTCAGGTGACAGCATCACAGACCAGGAAAATTCCTATATCAATTCATTGGCAGGTGTCTATACTAAGATTGACATAACTCCGTTACAGAGTTTTATCGATAGAAATCCATCGGCTATTATTAACAGCGCGAATTTGGAAATTCCTGTGATTGAAGGAAGGCTCAACAACTTGTCGGAACAGATCCAGCAAATAAGTTTCCTGTTTGAAACCAGTCCCGGAAAAATAAATGGCCCGGGGCTTATCGATGATATTGCCAATAGCGCCTTAGCCCCTGATGAACAATACGGTGATGGACGATTACCGATTAGCTTGAGGGTTGTCGACCTGAATGATGACCCACTGAATTACAATGAATCGATCACCCTGTTTGCCCAATTTTCTTTGGAAAACAGAACCCTAAATGATGAGTTTCTTACTTCGAGTTTTGTATTGGTCCCTTCCGATCGCGTTTCACTTGAACAAAGCGGCATCGATGGATCAGGCATCTCATTAAAGCTTTTTTATACCATAGTCAATCAGTAATTTAAGCCATCATGTGCGGAATCGTTGCTTATGTTGGCCCGCAAGAGGCTGGGCCAATTATTCTCAAAGGATTAAAAAGACTAGAATACAGGGGCTATGATAGCGCCGGAATTTGCCTTTGGCGCAATGACGAGCTCGTAGCATTCAAAAAGCAAGGCAAAGTGGTCGACCTGGAGGCTCATATCGGCCAACAGGATATTGGCAGTCGCATTGGGATTGGCCACACAAGATGGGCCACGCATGGAGCACCTAATGACGTCAATGCCCACCCACATTTCTCAGAAAGCAAGCAGTTGGCAGTCATTCACAATGGCATCATAGAGAACTATGAGGCGCTTAGAAAGGAATTGGTGCACAAGGGTTACTCTTTCACGAGCGAAACCGATACGGAAGTCTTTATTTCCTTTATCGAGTATATCAAGGAAAGTGAGCAATTGAGCCTGGATGAAGCCGTCAGAATTGCCCTGTCCAGGGTGGTCGGCGCCTACGCCATTGTGGTCATGTCCCGCGAAGAGCCCAACAAACTTATCGCCGCACGGAAGGGCAGTCCAATGGTTATCGGACTAGGTTCCAAGGAGTTTTTTATTGCTTCAGATGCAACGCCCATTGTCGAATACACCAACGAGGTAATCTACCTGAACGACGAGGAGATTGCCATCATCGAAAATGACGATTTCAAGATCATAGACATCAAAGATGCGACGGTCACACCACATATTCACACGATTGACATTGAGCTGGAGGCCATAGAAAAAGGTGGATACGAGCATTTTATGTTGAAGGAGATTTTCGAGCAACCTACTTCCATTTCCGATTGCCTGCGGGGAAGACTCAATTCGCAAGAGGGGAAACTTGTGCTTGGAGGTATTAGGGATTATGCAGAGAAAATCACAAACTGCGAAAAAATAGTCATTGTGGCCTGTGGTACCTCCTGGCATGCCGGGCTGGTTGCAGAGTATATTTTTGAAGACCTTTGTAGAATCCCGGTGGAGGTTGAATACGCCTCCGAATTCAGGTACCGCAACCCGGTCATAAAAGAAGGAGATGTGGTCATTGCGATATCCCAATCAGGTGAAACAGCTGACACACTTGCGGCCATCGATCTGGCCAAATCCAAAGGAGCCGTTGTTTTTGGAGTAGTCAATGCTGTTGGCTCATCCATTGCCCGGGCCTCTCATGAAGGCGCCTACTTGCATGCAGGTCCGGAAATAGGTGTCGCGTCCACCAAGGCATTCACCGCCCAACTAACTGTGTTGACGATGATTGCCCTTCGTATTGCCCAGCGAAAGGGAACTATCACTGAGAGAAAATACCGAGAACTGCTTGTGGACCTGGAGAATATCCCATCCAAAGTAAAATCCGCCTTAGAGAGCAACAAGCAGGTCGAATTAATTTCCGACCTTTTCAAAGATGCACCCAACTTCTTATACCTGGGGAGAGGTTACAACTTCCCGGTCGCTCTAGAAGGAGCTCTGAAGCTCAAGGAAATCTCTTACATTCACGCAGAGGGTTATCCTGCTGCTGAAATGAAACATGGGCCCATCGCGCTGATCGATGAAAATATGCCCGTCGTATTCATCGCTACAAGGGATTCGTCCTATGACAAAATCGTTTCAAACATACAGGAGGTAAAAGCACGAAAAGGCGTGGTGATTGCAATCGTGACAGAAGGTGACGTACTTATTCCGAAGATGGCGGATTTCATCATCGAAGTTCCTGCCACCCACGAAATGCTCATGCCTCTCGTATCTGTGATTCCGTTGCAATTACTTTCGTATCACATAGCAGTTATGCGAGGCTGCAATGTGGATCAACCAAGAAATTTGGCAAAATCTGTTACTGTAGAATAATGAAAGCAGTTTTCACTTCCAATGCTCCTGCACCCATAGGCCCCTATAGTCAGGCCATTCTAAAAAATGGATTTTTGTTTGTCTCAGGACAAATAGCCCTTGATGCCGAGACCGGACAGATTAACAGTGGCAATATCCAAGACGAGACAAAGGCGGTCATGTCCAATTTGGAGGCTATCCTGACCGAGGCACAATACGCTTGGACCGACGTAATCAAGTGTACTATTTTCATAAGAGACATGGGTCAATTTGTTGAGATCAATGAGATCTACGGGCAGTACTTTACTGAAATTCCCCCAGCCAGGGAAACCGTAGAAGTAAGCAGATTACCAAAAGATGTGAATGTGGAAATATCACTCGTAGCTGCCAAGTAATTCACCCAAAATCCATGTCCAACGTAAGAGTACGATTTGCCCCAAGTCCGACGGGAGGTCTTCACATTGGAGGAGTACGGACTGCCCTTTTTAACTACTTATTCGCTAAAAGCAAGGGCGGCCAGTTTTTGCTCCGAATAGAAGATACCGATCAGGCACGTTTCGTTCCTGGGGCTGAGGACTATATCCATGAGTCCCTTCAGTGGCTCGGTATCACCCCGGATGAAAGTCCAAGAGAAGGGGGTCCATGTGCCCCGTACCGACAATCCGAACGGTTGGACTCTTACAAAAAATATGCCCAGGCACTCGTGACCGAAGGGAAGGCGTATTACGCCTTTGATACCCCCGATGAACTAGAGTCTATGCGGGAAAGGCTGAAGGCGGCGGGGGTAACCAACCTCAACTACAATTCCTCTTCCCGCATGAACATGAGGAATTCGCTGACGCTCCCCCCTGAAAAAGTTCAGGAACTCCTCGATAGTGGCGAACCTCACGTGATCCGAATAAAAGTCCCTGCTAAGGAAGAAATCCGATTCAATGACCTTATTAGAGGATGGGTCATGGTACATGCCGTGAATATGGACGATAAGGTACTTATGAAGTCAGATGGCTTCCCCACGTACCACCTGGCCAACGTCGTGGACGATCATGAAATGAAGATCACACACGTTATCAGGGGGGAAGAGTGGTTGCCATCAGCGCCCTTGCATGTCTTGCTTTATAGATACCTGGGGTGGGAATCGGACATGCCTGCCTTTGCGCATTTACCTCTTATCCTTAAACCAGACGGAAATGGCAAGCTCAGCAAGCGTGCAGCTGATAAAGCCGGATTCCCAATCTTTCCAATGACCTGGGTGGACCCAGGAAGTGAGGAGGAGGCAATAGGTTTCAGGGAGCAGGGTTATATGCCCGAAGCGCTTGTAAATTTCCTGGCGTTGTTAGGCTGGAATCCGGGTACAGAGAAGGAACTGTTTTCCCTGGATCAATTGGTTTCAAGCTTCAGTCTCGAGAAGGTTGGAAAAGCAGGAACCAAATTTGACATTGAGAAGGCGCTATGGTTCAATCAACAATACATCAAAGAAGCGGACACCAAAGGTCTTGCCGCCCTTTTGGTGGCGAACTATGCCAAAGAAAATATTGCTGTTGACGAGGCAAAGGCCGAAGCCATTATTGAACTTCTAAAGCCACGAACCAGCTACCTGCATGAATTTTTGACAGGAAGCAACGTTTTTTTCCATGAGCCTACTTCCTTTGACGAAAAGGTCATAAGAAAAAAGTGGAATCAAGAAGCTGAAAAGGGACTTACAGCCTTCGCTGAGGCACTTCGAACCGCGCAATCGATCAGCACTGAAAGCGCCAAGGAACTTTATTCCGACACGCTCAATGACCTGGGATTGAATCCCGGTAGCGTCATGCAAATTTTGCGCCTTACCCTAACAGGCGCTCCTTCAGGACCAGATTTGATGGCCATCATTTCCATTATGGGTGGAATGTCGGCTTCCGACCGTATCCTTAGCTCCATGGAATCGTTGAGACAATTGGCAAGCGACATAAAGCAATGAAGTCAAGCAAGAAATCAAACGAGAAACCCAAGGTGCACGAGGAATTAGATGGATTCGAAATGTCAGTTGATGCTTTCGGTGAAATCAAATCCAATCTGGACATTGAAAAAATCAATACATTCCTGAATAGAAACGTAGATGACAAAAAACTACGAGACCGGGAGGATCTGGATGACTTAAAGAAATAGCCTTGGCACAATAGCTGGTACCCGCTGCTTGTAGTCTCTGTACTGCTCACCAAACAATTTCAACAACTTCTTTTCTTCAAGGAAAATACCAATGGGTAAGTACACGATCAGGGCCAGATTGGAAACAAGGAACGACATATCCGGCCAAAAAATCAACATTCCCAAGAAAACCAGAACAGTGCCACTGTAGATTGGATGCCTAACCCTGGCATGCAATCCATTGGTCACAAGTCCTGGTTCCGTACGTGGTTTTTGGAAGCCCAAAAATTCAAGACCGGAAAGAAATCGAAACGAACCAAGGACAACCAGTGCACCTACGGTTACGACAATTGTACCGATTGCACGACTCAACGCGAAGGGCTGGAACAGCAATTGTGGCTCGGCACTTTTAACCAGTAGCACAATAGGCACGATACTGATAGTACTCCAAAGACTATACACAAGTCGATACCACCTGGTCGAAAACCATGATTTCAGGCGGTCGGCTGCCAATAGTGAATGTAAAAAATAGTAGATCAGCCAACTACCAAAAATTAACCAAGGTATATTCGACATATCTCAATTAGCTTTAGCTTCGATTTTTAAAACTATAACCAGATTTTATGAAGATCGGCATCATCCGAGAAGGAAAAGTCCCCATTGATCGACGAGTTGCCCTCACTCCAGAACAGGCGAGCTCACTTCAAAACAACACAGCTGGCGTCGAAGTTTTTGTCCAGAAGAGTGAAATTCGATGCTATTCTGATCAGGATTATTCCGAGCAAGGGCTGCCGGTGGTGGATGATGTCTCACACTGTGACATTCTTTTAGGAGTCAAGGAGGTACCAATCCCCGACCTTATTGCGGGTAAGACATATCTTTTCTTTAGTCATACGATCAAGGAACAGGAGTATAACCGAGACCTGCTGCGTGAAATACTTGCAAAAAAGATTCGACTGATCGACTATGAAACGTTAACCGATGAATCAAGTAATCGCGTCATTGCATTCGGTAGATGGGCTGGAATAGTAGGTGCCTACAATGGTCTATGGACGTTCGGCCAACGATATAACTTGTTCAAAATCAGGAGGGCTTTTGAATGTTTTGACCTGGAGGACTTGAAAACCGAATTTCCAAAGCTGAAACTCCCTGCTGTGAAAATTCTAATAACCGGTGGGGGCAGGGTCGCGAAAGGAGCCATGGAGGTCTTACATGGTGCTGGTATCAGAAAAGTAACACCGGCAGTTTTTCTGAACGAGCGCTTTTCAGAACCCGTATTCACCCAGTTAAATTCCCGGGATTATCATCATAAGGCCAATGGTGAGCCGTTTAACCGGCATGAATTCTTCGACCATCCGGAAAGGTATGTGAGTGATTTTGCGCAATATACCAAGGTGACTGACCTGTTGATTGCTTGTGCATTCTGGGACCCAAAAGCACCAGTCCTGTTTACATCAGAAGAAGCACTAGCCTCGGATTTTAAAATGCGGATCATCGCTGACATCACCTGTGATATTGAAGGGTCTATCCCTTCAACAAAAAAACCAAGCACCATAGAAGATCCGATCTACGACTTTAACCCGAGTGAAGGTAAGGTCGAAAAGGCACTCACCGACGAAGCAAACCTTACGGTGATGGCCGTAGACAACTTACCCTGTGAGCTGCCCAGAGACGCCTCAAAGAGTTTCGGCGATCAATTATTGAATAATGTACTTCCTTCACTCCTTGGGCAGGACGAAACAGGCGTAATTAAGCGAGCCACCATCACAGAAGATGGTCGCTTAACTGCCAAGTATTCTTATCTTGAAAATTATGTGAAAGGATAAGATCCCTGACGGGCTTACCCGTTCATAGAAATCAGGAACTCGTCATTGTTGACTGTCCCTTTCATCTTCGATAAAAGGAATTCCATGGCCTCCGTACTCGTCATATCTGACATGTACTTACGCAGGATCCAAACCCTATTAAGTTCTTCCTTATCAATTAGCAAGTCCTCACGACGAGTACCAGATGCTGGCACATCAATAGCAGGATAAACTCTTTTGTTGGATAGCTTCCTGTCGAGTTGCAATTCCATGTTACCGGTGCCTTTAAACTCCTCAAAGATCACTTCGTCCATCTTGGAGCCTGTTTCAATAAGGGCTGTGGCTATTATTGTCAGCGACCCACCATTCTCGACATTTCTCGCCGCACCAAAAAATCGTTTTGGTTTATGGAGGGCATTGGCATCAACACCCCCGGAAAGGATTTTCCCGGAAGAAGGCACTACAGTATTGTGAGCCCTTGCCAATCGCGTAATGGAATCTAGCAGTATAACTACATCATGGCCACATTCCACCATTCTTTTCGCTTTCTCCAGGGCTATGTTGGCTACCTTAACGTGCTTCTCAGCTTGTTCATCAAAAGTAGAAGCAATGACCTCTGCTTTGACGGATCGAGCCATATCAGTAACTTCTTCAGGCCGCTCATCGATTAACAGTATGATCAAGTAGCACTCCGGGTGATTGCTGGCAATGGCGTTTGCGACGTTTTTGAGAAGGACGGTCTTACCAGTTTTCGGTTGTGCTACGATCATTCCTCTTTGCCCTTTTCCAATCGGCGCAAACATGTCCAGGATTCTGGTGGAATAGTTGTCTGGCTTGGTGCTCAGCTTCAACCTTTCATCAGGAAATAATGGTGTCAAATATTCAAATGCAACCCGGTCCCTTATTTCATCGGTCGTCTTGCCATTTACCGACTCAACACGCAGTAGTGCGAAGTATTTTTCTCCATCCTTTGGAGGACGGATTTGTCCTTGGATAGTATCCCCTGTTTTCAGTCCGAATAATTTGATCTGAGAGGGAGAAACGTATATATCATCCGGGCTTGCCAGATAATGATAATCGCTTGACCTGAGAAAGCCATAGCCATCCTGCATGATCTCCAGCACACCTTCGCTAGCGATCATCCCCTCAAACTCCTTAATATTCAGATTATGCTTCTCTTTTTTTGCTTTGGCCTCCGCCTTGGCTTTTTCAGCCTCTTCGTTTCGCTCATTACGATCTCGATCTCCCCGATCGTTGCGTTCGTTTCGCTCCTTTCTAGGAGGTCGGCCTTCACCTTTTGCCTCTTTTTCTGGTTGCGCCGCCGGTTTGTTTGCATCAGCAGCAGTGAGATCGAAGGATTCCAAGAGCTCCTCAGCCGTTTGGTTGGGCTTCTCCGCTTTGGCCTCTTCTACATTTTCTCGTTTCTTCTTGCGAGCTGGTTTTTTGGCAGGAGCTTCCGCGGGAGCCTCCTCAGAGGAATTGCCGGAAACGCCGTTTTTTACTTTTTCAACCTCACTTTCAGGCATTGTGGCCTGCTGGTCCAGAATTTTGTAAATCAGGTCTTTCTTGGCAGCCTTTTTGGCGCCTTTTACTCCTAAGTTTTCGGCTATTTCCCGAAGTTCTGACAAGAGCCTTACGCTCAGATCGTCTAAAGTATACATTTACTGCTAGAGGGTAATGAATGTTATGTGAAAGAAATTACTGGCTGCCTTACGGTGATACAGAAAAGTGGATACCAGAAGGCGTTTAACCTCGAATGGATGAGCAATAATAGAGCAATGCTAAATATTAAACAAAAGTTTGAAAGAAAATCATTGTTCATAACCAGACGTTCGTAGCACCAACTAATTTTGCGCTTTTTAAAAGCGGAACTACTGTACAGATTATGTTACAAGTTGCAAATATTCGGGAGGCGTATGACAGGTATGTCGAAGGCTTGAAGAAAAGAGGTTTGAAAGAGCCGGCAGACGACCTGACCAAGGTGTTGAACCTGGACCAAGAGCGAAAAACGCTTCAACAGGAGTTGGATGAAACGCTGAATAAAGCGAATCAGATTGCAAAGGCCATAGGCCAGCTGATGAAAGAAGGCAAAAAAAACGAAGCAGAAGAAGCAAAAGCCGAAACGGGATCTCTTAAATCCAAAAGCAAGTCCCTCCAAGAAAAATTGCATACCGCCGAGGACACCCTAAGGGACTTATTGTACAACATCCCCAATGTCCCTCATGACACTGTTCCTGCTGGTCAAACCGATGAAGACAATGAAATCGTCAAGGTATCTACCGAGGAATTACCTGAACTTCCTGACGGTGCTAAACCTCACTGGGATCTCATTCAGGAGTATGATATTATAGATTTTGATTTGGGTAACAAGGTAACTGGCGCAGGATTCCCCTTTTACAAGAAAGCTGGAGCCAGACTTGTTCGGGGAATGGTCAACTACTTTCTCGACGAAGCGCAACGAGCAGGCTATGAGGAAATACAGCCACCTATCGTTATCAATCAGGACTCTGGTCTGGGCACAGGCCAATTGCCAGACAAGGAAGGCCAAATGTATGGTATTGAAGACAGTCAGCTTTACTTGATACCTACCGCGGAAGTTCCTCTTACGAACATGTACCGGGATACTATCACCAATGAAAAGAGCCTTCCCATAAAAATGGCTGGATTTACGCCTTGCTTCAGGAGAGAGGCAGGATCTTGGGGTTCACACGTGCGCGGCCTCAATAGATTGCATCAGTTTGATAAAGTCGAGATCATTCAAATATGTACTCCACAGGAATCGTATGCTGTCCTCGACCAGATGGTCAGTCATGTCGAAGAACTGATCAAAAAGCTGGATCTGCCCTACCGAATCCTTCGGCTATGTGGAGGAGACCTGGGGTTCACTTCCGCGTTGACGTATGACTTTGAAGTGTATTCCGCCGCTCAAAAAAAGTGGCTCGAAGTAAGTTCGGTTTCTAACTTTGAAACCTATCAGGCCAATCGCCTGAAGTTGCGGTACAAAGACGAAAATGGCAAGAAAAAATTGGCACATACGCTAAATGGATCGGCACTGGCCATACCCCGCATCCTTGCGGCGCTTTTGGAGAACAACCAAGTCGAAAATGCAATCCACATTCCAGCTGTCTTACAACCCTATGTCAATATGACTGAAATCGTGAAATAACCGGCAGCAGAATAATTCTTCCTTCCGGGAAAGTGGTTCACTATTTTTGAAGAAATCACTTAAACTCCTATGAAGAAGACTGTCATTTTCGCGATTGTGGTCATCACTTTTTTTGGCTGCGCAACGCCACCAGAAAGCCAATCATTGACTTATCCGGTCACCAATAAGGTAGATACGGTCGATTCCTATTTTGACGTGGCTGTACCTGACCCATACCGATGGTTAGAAGATGATCTTTCTGCCGAAACCGGCGCCTGGGTTACCGCCCAGAACACGGTAACTCAAGGTTATTTGCAGAACATTTCGTTTAGAGATAAGATCAAAAGCCGTTTGGAAAAACTATACGACTATGAACGCGTGTATGCGCCAACGAAGCATGGCGAATTTGAATACTATTATAAAAACGACGGACTTCAAAATCAAAATGTCCTGTACAGACGAAATCCTGCAGGTGAAGAGCAAGTCTTCTTGGATCCCAACAAGTTCTCTGATGATGGGACTATTTCTCTCGCAACTACCAGTTTCACCCTAGACGGTAGCCTAATGGGCTATTTACTATCTATTGGTGGTTCCGACTGGAGAAAAGCGGTGGTCATGAACACCGATACCAAAGAAATTGTGGGTGATACGCTCCACAATATCAAATTCAGTGGCATCTCGTGGAAGGGCAACGAAGGCTTTTATTATAGCAGCTATGACAAGCCTGTCGATGGTAGTGAACTTTCGGCAAAGACTCAGATTCACAAAATGTATTACCATAAGATGGGCACTCCACAGTCTGAGGACCAACTGGTATTTGGGGGAGATGCAAGACCTTTCAGGTACATTTTTGGATACCTGACAGAGGATGAAAGATATTTAGTCGTAAGTGCCGCTCAAAGTACCAGCGGCAACGTACTCTGGATTAAGGATCTCAATCGATCAGGAAGCAGTTTTGTTGAAATAGATGGGGATCTTGAAACAGACGAATACGTGGTACTAAGTGAAGGTGATAGACTCTTGATTCAAACCAACCTCGAAGCTCCGAATCAAAGGATCGTGGAAACGTCTATAAATAATCCCGCGGTGGCAACATGGAAAGACGTGATTCCTGAAACCCAGAATGTACTCAATTCAAATACTGCCGGCGGCTACATCTTCGCCAGCTATCTGATAGATGCCAAAACGGAAGTCTCGCAGTTTAATACTGACGGAACTAAGGTGCGGACGGTACAACTCCCGTCGATTGGAACAGCCGTAGGGTTCGGCGGTTATCAAGAAGATAAGACTCTCTACTATACATTCACGTCGTTTACTTACCCCTCCTCCATCTACGAATTCGATATTTCAACGGGTGATTCTAAACTGTATACACAGCCTGAGATTGACTTTGACCCTGAAGCTTACGAGACGCGACAAGTTTTTTATGAAAGCAAGGACGGCACCAAAGTCCCCATGTTTATAGTTCACAAAAAAGGTCTGGAACTGAATGGAAAAAATCCTACCTATCTATATGCGTACGGCGGATTCAATATCAGCTTACGGCCCAGCTTCAATACGGCCCGGATCATTTGGCTGGAAAACGGAGGAGTCTATGCGCAGCCTAATCTCCGCGGAGGTGGCGAGTATGGCGAAAAATGGCACAAAGCCGGCACGAAAATGCAGAAACAAAATGTCTTCGATGACTTCATTGCCGCCGGAGAATGGTTGAAGGCCAATGGTTATACTTCCAGCGAATATTTGGCCATCGCCGGAGGGTCCAATGGTGGCCTCCTAGTAGGCGCTACGATGACTCAGCGGCCAGATCTGGCCAAGGTGGCATTTCCCGCAGTGGGTGTGATGGACATGCTCAGATATCACAAGTTTACTGCAGGTGCTGGCTGGGCCTCAGACTATGGCACTTCCGAGGACTCCAAGGAAATGTTTGACTATTTGAAGGGATACTCTCCTTTGCACAACCTAAAGCCCGGTACAGCTTACCCGGCAACGTTGGTAACGACAGCCGATCATGACGATCGCGTGGTACCCGCACATTCTTTCAAGTTTGCTGCCACCCTTCAAAACGCGCATGAGGGAGCCAATCCTGTGCTAATTCGTATAGAGACAGATGCGGGTCACGGTGCCGGAACCCCCATATCCAAAAGAATCGAGCAGTTAGCAGACATCTACTCCTTTGCATGGTACAACATGGGAGTAGTACCACCTCTAGCCAAGACCGAATTATAGGGGAATGGTAATTAGGAGAGGGGAAAAACGAGACCTTCCGGATGCGCTTAGGCTGATCCGGGAGTTGGCGATTTACGAGCATGCGGAAGAGCAGGTCGTGAATACAGTTGAAAGAATGGAAGAAGACGGTTTTGGTGAAAACCCTGTGTTTGGGTTTATTGTGGCCGAAGACGAAGATGGAATTTTCGGAGCCTCCATTTACTACTACCGCTATTCTACATGGAAAGGAAGGCGCTTGTATCTGGAGGACCTGATTGTATCGGAAAGTAAGCGGGGAACAGGAGCTGGCAAGGCATTACTGGACGAAACTATAGTGGTCGCGAAAGAAACTAACTGCACCGGCATCATGTGGCAGGTCCTTGATTGGAACGAACCTGCCATTCGCTTTTATGAGAAGTACGGCGCCTCCCTGGATTCAGGATGGATCAATTGCAACATGGATTTCTAAGAAACCTCCTCTAACAAAGTGCGAAACGCAACGAACTTATCACCAAACTTTGCCTTGTGATCTTGTTGAAGAGCCGGGGCCTCGGTATTTAAGTACTGGTTCATTTCATTGATGTCCGATACAAAATACTGGATAGCATAAGTGCTTCCTGTAGCATCTGGCGATTCGTTAAGCAACCGAAGGAACTTGTAGCCGGTGAATCTTCCTGTAGCCAATACATCGGGTATGTGCTTTTTTGACATCCAGTTCTTCCACTCTTCCTCAACTTCTTCGTCAATGTTTACGGTTACATTATAGATTAGCATTCTCTTTCTGTTTTCTCTTGTCCCTAATTATGGCAAAAATACCTCATCACGCCTGGGGTTGGCTTATTTTGTTGCTTCACTTCATCGGAATCGTCGGCACCCTGATTCCTGCAACCAGCGAATTGGTGAAAAGCCTTACGCCAATTAACCTGATCGTTTCGGCGATTATCCTGATTTGGACAAGTTCGGTGACCCCACAACTGATCGTTTATTGCCTCTTCGTAATGGGTGCTGGTTTTGCGATAGAGGTGCTAGGTGTTAAAACAGGCCTATTATTTGGCAGCTATGCATATGGTCCCACGCTCGGGCCAGCAGTATTTGACGTTCCTGTTGTTATGGGAATCAATTGGCTTCTTATGAGTGTCGGATTCGGGCTGGTCTCGAATTCCTTATTCAGCGGTTATCCGTTTCGGGTCCTGACTTCTGCTGGCGCGATGACGCTCTTGGATGTGCTGCTAGAACCTGTGGCCATTCGGTTGGATTATTGGCAATGGGAAGCAGACACTGTTCCATTGCAGAACTATTTAATGTGGTTTCTGGTCTCACTTATGTTCCAGGCGGTGTTCCATGGTCAATTTGGCAAAGCGAGGAACCCGGTAGCTATGCACTTGATAATGAGTCAAATTGCTTATTTCCTAAGCGTCTATATATTTTTGTGAATTTTCTGAACAAATCTTACAAACGCGAGTTAGGTTGATGGACGAAAGGGTATGAGCACATTTTCAATAAAGGACTTAGAACATCTATCAGGCATCAAAGCCCATACGATACGTATTTGGGAGCAGCGATACCAACTGATTGATCCCAAACGGACGGATACTAACATCAGATATTATGATGACAGGGACCTGAAGCTTATCCTGAATGTCGCCTTATTGAAGGATAACGGCTTCAAAATCTCCAAAATCGCTAAAATGAGCGAGGGGGAAATGCAACGTGAGGTTCTAAAGTTCACCGAAACCAACCTTCGATATCCAGACCAAATCCATGCATTGACCATCTCCATGGTTGATATGGACGAAGATCGGTTTGAGAAGATTATGTCGACCAACATTCTCAAGCTCGGTTTTGAAAAGACCATGCTCAATGTCATATATCCGTTCCTTTCGAAAATTGGAATTCTATGGCAAACAGGCGCTATCAACCCGGCACAGGAACACTTTATTTCAAACTTGGTGCGACAAAAGCTGATTGCTTCTATCGATGGACAATATGTCGCTTCCCACCCGGACGCGAAAAAATACATGCTGTTCTTACCTGAGGGAGAGCTTCATGAGCTTTCACTGCTTTTTGCCAATTACGCCATCAAATCCAGGCAAAGTCGTACCATATACCTGGGCCAAAGTCTGCCGCTGCAGGACCTCATCGAAGTTTATAATATTCACAAGCCGGATTACTTAATGACGGTTATCACATCCACCCCCGGAATAGGGGAAGTGCAACAATATATAGACAAAATCGGCAGGCAATTTCCAGAAAGTGAGATACTGGTCACGGGCTTTCAGGTAGTAGGACAGGACATTCAGACATCTGGAAATGTTCGCATTGTCAGTAAGATCTCCGATTTAATTGATTTTGTGGAGGATAATTCACAATTACTTTCACAAAGTCCACTTTCCTCGAATTAGAGCTATTCGTCTCATTTGGCCGTCATTATAGGCTAATTAACTCGTTTTTCCTTTAAAATCACTGTTGTAGTAGCTATTCATACGAGCATCTCTGGCTGTTTTGTTTAATTTTTATGCAGCATCATTAAACATTTTCTTGTATTTTTGTTTAGTCTTTTATAAGTTTGGTTAAACAAAAATATTTGATGTCATGACAGCAGTTGAATTTAGCTACAGCATTGATCAGCTCACCGGATCCCTGAAGCCATTTGCCATGCGCCTCACGAAAGACGTAGAAGATGCTAACGACCTACTGCAAGAGACATTGTTAAAAGCTTTCACGAACAGAGAAAAATTTTCGGAAGGCACGAATCTCAAAGCGTGGATGTACACCATCATGAAGAACACCTTCATAACCAACTATCAGCGGATGGTGCGAAGGAATACTTTCATCGATACTACTGACAATTTTCACTTCATCAATTCGTCAGATAGTACAATCTATAATGATGCCCAAACTAACTTCGTTCTCAACGACATTAATGGCGCCATCGACAAACTACACGAAAACTATCGGGCGCCTTTTATGATGCACTTTCGCGGGTTTAAATACCACGAGATCGCTCAAAAGCTAAATATCCCAATTGGCACAGTCAAAAACAGAATTCATATTGCGAGAAAAGAGCTGAAAGATCAACTTCGCGTGTACGCTCACAAAAACTAGAAATACATGTCGAAAAGAGCTTGTGTGATTGGCTCGGGATTCGCCGGCCTCTCCGCAGCATGCCACCTTGCTAAACACGGGTATCAGGTACAACTTCTTGAGAAAAATTCGCAGTTTGGCGGTAGAGCCAGGGAATTAGAGGTCGACGGATTTCGCTTTGACATGGGTCCTTCCTGGTACTGGATGCCCGATGTATTCGAGCGATTCTTTGCTGCTTTTGGAAAGCAACCATCGGATTACTACCAGTTAACCCGACTTGACCCCTCCTATGGGGTGAAATTCAAAGATGAGATCCACGACATTCCAGCTTCTATGGCGCAGTTTGAAGAACTTTGCGAATCCATTGAGCCAGGTTCTGCACAGCAGTTGCGGAAGTTTTTAGCGCAAGCTTCATACAAATATCAAGTCGGGATCAACGATCTGGTATACAAACCTAGTCGGTCAATTACGGAGTTTTTCGACTATCGGTTACTCCATGGCCTACTGAAAATGGACGTATTTACCTCCATGCGATCACACATACGTAAATTTTTTAAGACAGAGAAGCTCCAACAGCTCATGGAATTCCCGGTTCTCTTTCTGGGAGCCACACCCGCTGACACGCCTGCACTCTATAGCCTGATGAACTATGCGGACATCTCATTAGGCACCTGGTACCCAATGGGAGGGATGACCATGGTGGCCAAGGGCATGGTAGCCTTGGCAAAGGAACTTGGCGTAGAGATGCATTCCGAGCAGGAAGTATTATCATTCCGATACCAAGGGAAAAACATAGAAAAAATAGTAACAGACAAGGCGGAATTCGAGGCGGACATAATCGTATGCGGAGCCGATTATCAATACATCGATCAGCACATATTGGACCCTGAACGCCGGGACTACTCGAAGCAATACTGGGAAAAACGTGTCCTGGCACCCTCCTCCTTATTATTCTATATGGGACTCGACACTCCTCTACCTGCCATGCGGCATCACATGCTCTTTTTTGACGAGGATTTTGATCAGCATGCCCACGAAATTTATACCGACCCTCAATGGCCAATCAAACCACTGATTTATACCTCCGTCACCTCAAAGACGGATCAATCTGTGGCTCCGACGGGTAAGGAAAACTTGGTCGTTTTGATGCCTGTTGCTCCGGATTTACCCGACACTCCGGAAACAAGAGACAAGTACTTTGACCAGATAGTGACTAAACTGGAGTCATTTAATGGTGTGAAAGTCAAGGAGAACCTATTAGTGAAACGGAGCTACGCGCATGCCAACTTTAAGGAAGACTACCATTCCTTCAAGGGTAATGCCTACGGTTTGGCCAATACGCTAATGCAAACAGCCATCTTGAAACCCAGATTAAAAAGTAAAAAGGTAAAAAATCTCTACTACACCGGACAACTTACGGTACCAGGACCTGGCGTACCTCCTTCCCTTATATCGGGTGAGGTGGTGTCCAAAGAAGTCATCAAAGATTTTGGCTAAATTGAGTTGAGCACATGGAAAAACTGTTTACAAATACGGCCCTGCAATGCAGTAAACTCATCACACAACGATATAGCACATCGTTTACCTTGGGTATCAGGACATTGCATAAACGGTACCACCTACCAATCTATGGGATCTATGGTTTTGTCAGGTATGCAGATGAAATCGTAGACACGTTCCATAATCATAATAAAAGTGCCCTGTTGGCCAAATTCAAAAAAGACACTTTCGAAGCGATCGACTTACAGGTGAGCTTCAACCCGGTCCTCCATTCTTTCCAGCACGTTGTAAATAACTACCACTTGGATCACGATCTTATCGAAGCATTTCTGCACAGTATGGAAATGGACCTTGACCAGAAAGTATACGATCAGAGCCTATATGAAACCTATATTTATGGATCTGCGGAGGTGGTAGGACTGATGTGCCTCAAAGTTTTCTGTGAAGGGGATGAAAATCTGTATGCCACCTTGCTCGCCCCGGCCAAAAGCCTGGGCAGCGCGTTTCAGAAGGTTAATTTTCTAAGGGATATGAAAAGTGATTTCGACGAGCGCGGACGCGTGTATTTTCCACATGTAGATTTCGCAAACTTTCAGAAAGAAGACAAACTCCACATTGAAAAAGACATTCAGGCAGACTTTGATCATGCACTGGAAGGTATTAGAAAATTACCGGAGGGAGCTCGGTTGGGTGTATATCTCGCCTACATCTATTACCTACGTCTCTTTAAGAAAATCCGGAAACTGCCCCCCTCCAGGATCAAGCAAGAGCGGATCAGAATTCCCAACCCTGTAAAAATGTTACTCCTGACTCAGACCTATCTAAAACACTCGATAAAGGCCATTTAATGTCCCTTTATCTAATCTTAAATCTACTGACGGTCTCCTTTCCCCTGGTCCGATCTTTCGAACCGCGGGTGAAGTATTATTCCAAGTGGAAGGCGCTCTTCCTGGCAATGACCATCAGTGCTACAATTTTCATTGTCTGGGACGAAATTTTTACCAGGAATGGCATCTGGGGATTTAACCCTGATTATTTGATTGGCATCTACCTGTTTCAGTTACCAGTTGAGGAATGGCTGTTTTTCTTTACAATCCCCTTTGCATCCTTGTTCATTTATGAAAACGTTGTGTACTTCATAAAGAAGCCTATGGCAGATACAGCCGCTTGCAAGTTGCTTTTGGGCCTGGCTATTCTTTTGATCACGCTAGCAATAGCGAACTTGGACCGGGCTTACACCTTCTACAATTTTCTTGGCTCCGCCTTACTCTTTTTCTATCTGTCGCTGGTAGCCAAACCCACGTACCTGGGGCATTTCCTGGTTGCTTATTTATTTATTTTGATTCCTTTTTTCATTGTGAATGGAATTCTGACTGGATCCTTTATAGATGCGCCTGTGGTCTGGTACAATGATGCGGAAAACTTAGGCTTTAGAGTGGGGACCATACCAATTGAGGACACCATTTACGGCTTATTTCTACTCCTGCTGAATGTCCATTTGTATGAAGTTTTTAAGAAAAAAGGCGTTAAAAGCTAAGGCAGTGCGAAAATGACGCGTTTTCAGAACAACCTGTCATCAATCTGGTTATTGTTTTATGCTTAATCTAAGTGTAGATATAGATAGCAATTCCGGGTTTTGTTTTGGGGTTGTATATGCAATCGAAATGGCGGAAGAGCTGTTGCGAGAACATGGTGAACTGTATTGCCTGGGCGATATTGTTCACAATGACGAGGAAGTAAAGCGGCTCCAATCACTGGGACTCAAGATCATCGATCATGATGACTTAATAGGCTTACGAAATGCCAGGGTGTTGATACGTGCACATGGCGAACCTCCGTCAACCTACAAACCTCGGCCATTATGAATGACCTGGAGCTCATTGATGCTTCCTGTCCGGTAGTCCCTTAAACTTCAAAATCGTATCAAAAATTCTTTTGATCGGAAAGAGAATATCTACATCTATGGAAAGCATGGTCACGCTGAGGTGGTTGGTCTACTTGGACAAACCAACAATGAAGCCGTGGTTTTTCAGGACATTGAAGAAATAGATTTCAAGTCGCTACCTAATGAAATCACCCTATATAGTCAGACTACAAAAAGCACGGATAAATTCTATGACATCACTCGTCAGCTGGCCGCAGCAGGCATTCAGGTCAACCGAAACGACACCATTTGCAGGCAAGTTTCAAATCGGGATAAGGAACTACGTCAATTTGCCCGAAATTTTGATAAAATAGTATTCGTTTCCGGCACCAAATCTTCCAACGGTAAGGTTCTTTATAATATTTGCAAAGAGGCTAACGTACATGCTTTCTTTGTTTCCAGTAAACGAGAATTGGAAACGCGCTGGTTCTCACCTGGGGACACGGTGGGTGTTTGCGGCGCTACCTCTACGCCCATGTGGCTTATGCAAGAAGTAAAGGAAGAACTACTGGCTTATTGATTATTGATCTGTGTTGCTTGTTTTAAATATTTTGTTGGTGCTAGGCACCTTTCTCGTCATGGAGGGGGTAGCCTGGTTCACACATAAATATATCATGCATGGTGTTTTGTGGGTGTGGCATCGATCTCATCATCGGGTCCATCCTCACCCGTTGGAACGGAATGACCTATTTGCTCTGGTTTTTAGCTTACCGTCCATCCTTCTAATTGTAATCGGCTATGAATCAGTCTCTTACAGCTGGCTCAAGTTTGTGGGCTTTGGCATCCTCGCCTACGGAATATTCTATTTTATTTTTCATGATGTTATTGTCCATCGAAGGATAAAGATTCGATTTCAAGCAAAAAATAAATATCTACGCAGAATTATTCACGCGCATTACATCCATCACGAGAAGCATACAAAAGAGGGAGGTAGCGCCTTCGGTTTTTTATATGCTCCCAAAAAATTTGAACCTTCCGCCGAAGAGTAGTTACTTTATCTCCGATGGATTTTGAACGGAAGCTCAGGGAACGTGCGGTTCTGATTGAAAAGGATGAAGCCAAGGCAACAAAGATTTCACAGGGACTGCTTTACTTACGCCTTATTACTTTTTTAGCACTCATTGCTTCATTTTATTGGTTATCAATTGGTGCCGGCGCAGCAACCATTCTCTTCTTACTAAGTTTAGCAGCTTTCGGTTTTGCCATAGTCAAGGACAATACGAATAATAAAAGGAAGAAACTCCTTAGTTCAAGAAGCACGCTCACCGAGCAGGAGCTGCGTCGAACGAAAGGCGATCTGCCGGCAGACGGTACCGGAGCAAATTTCTTGGATGAAAATCACAACTATGCACAGGACCTGGATGTGTTCGGCCCTAAATCCTTGTTTCACCATATCAGCCGCTGTGTGCTCCCCAGTTCACAAGCAAAACTAGCTCGATATCTCACTCAATCAGCCCCTTTGGAGGAGGTATTGGATCGACAACTAGCTGTACAGGAACTCCAACGGCACTTTTCCTGGCGACAGGACTTCCAGGCCACCCTTGGCCAGTTGTCTGACTCGGACCTGGGCGCCGAAAAGGTATTGTTACAAGCCGCCAGCGACGGCAAAACCGCGTCACCGGGAAAGCCAATTATTATTACCGCATGGGTGTTGGTGACTATGGCAACTATCGTCCTCGGAATAACCAATCACATTCCTGTGGGGTATCCGGTGTTGATCTGTCTTATCAATTTCGCGCTGTTAGGACAGTATAATTTCGGTCTCCAGAAAGAAGCAGCCAAAACAAGCCGTTTGTTTCGATATCTCAATGTATTCTCCCAGTCGCTATTGACACTCAGAGATGCCAGTTTCGAGTCTGCGTTGCTGACTGGGTATCAGAAAAAGCTCTCTGCTGAGGCCATTACTGAGCTCAACAAACTCCGTCAAATAGTTTTTTTGCTGGATTCTCGGTTCAACCAGCTCTGGCCCTTGGTCAACCTGATTTTTCTCGTGGACTTATATACCGGTTGGTTGATGAACCGATGGCTTGCCAGGAATCAATCAAAGTTGCAGACATGGTTATCTCACTTAAATCATTTTGAAGTCCTGATCAGTTTCGCAGGATTTGCTGATCAAAACTCCGACTTTCAATTTCCTGTCTTCGTATCTGACCCTGGAACCTGGGAAGGTACGGCGGTCGGTCATCCGCTCATCCCGCAAGGAAAAAGAGTTTCCAATGACTTTAGTTTTGAGAAACCCGTGGGTCTGATTACCGGATCCAATATGTCAGGAAAGAGCACGTTTCTTCGAACGATAGGTGTCAATACGCTCATGGCCTGGGTTGGATTGCCCGTGTGCGCCAAAGCGCTACGCCTTTCACAATTTGAGATTTTCACAAGCATGCGCACGCACGACGATTTGTATGCAGAAACTTCTTCTTTTTATGCAGAACTTAAGAGAATTAAGAAGCTATTTGCCACGATAGCACATGCCAACAACACGGTTTTGTTCTTGCTGGATGAGATACTCAAGGGCACCAACTCTCACGACCGTCACATTGGTGCGCGGGGTATCGTCGAGCGATTGAAAACAGCACCTGCCAGAGGTTTTGTTTCAACGCATGATCTCACGCTTGCAGATGAATATGAAGATGATGAGTTAGTGGTCAACTACAGCTTCAACAGCCAGCTTGTGGGTAATGATCTCTCATTTGACTATCGGTTATCCCAGGCCAAGTGCCAGAGCGCTAACGCTTCAATTCTAATGAAGAAAATGGGAATCATTCCCTAGTTGTGAAATATAAGGGCGGATTTTGCCTGCAAAAGTTGCTCTCCCGTTCCTAACTGAGATTTCCCAAACTGACCGTTGCGTAATTCGGTCACCCACTCCCCGGGCGGTATGGGGACCTTCAGGGCCTCATCGGCACCATTGAATACGATCCCAATATCTTCCCAGGGATCACCATTGGCGTTGTTATGGAGCCAATAACCAACCAGAAGAGGATGCTCAAGGTCCATAAATTGCAGGTTGGCCTGGAGTTGATCGGTACTTGTCATTCTGAAAGCCGGATGCTCCTTTCTTAACTTGATTAGCGATTGATAATATTCAAAAACCTCAAGATATTTTCCTTTTGCCCCCCACTTGATACTGTTGATACTGTCTGGACTCTTATAGGAATTATGGTCTCCCTGCTTGGATCTTAAAAACTCGACGCCTGCATGGAGGAAAGGTACTCCCTGCGAAGTAAGTACAATTGTATTTGCCAGCTTGTGCATAGCAATAAGGTCTGTCTCCGAGGCCTCCGGCTGAGAAATGACCAGTTTATCCCATAAGGTCAGGTTGTCGTGGCAAGACACATAGTTGATGCATTGGGTAGGCGCTGCCGCCCATGGTGCTTTGCTATAATTGACAGACTCGTAGGCAACCTGCGGGTGTTGCGTTGCCGCGACAATTCCAAATTTGATGCTTTCCTTGGAAGCCTCATTACCCGTAACAAATCCCGTTTCTAAATCCTCGAAAACACTTCCTTTGATCCCGTCCCTCAGATCGTCACTGAAAACAGCTATGTCCTTCAGAAGTTTTGCATTGGCCTTAAGTGCCCGTAGTGAATCGGGAAGGGGACTGGGTCCGGCAGTCCAGCCTTCACCATAAATAAAAATATCTTCTTTCAATGCTTTGAGTTCCCTGGAGATGAGGTTCATGGTCTCCATGTCGTGAATCCCCATGAGATCAAATCGAAATCCATCAATGTGATATTCCTGCACCCAATATTTGACCGACTCGAGAATAAATTTTCTTACCATCTGGCGTTCGGAAGCAACTTCATTGCCACAGGCTGAAGCATCTGAAAATTCACCTGACTCGTTTTGCCTGTAGTAATAGCCAGGCACCAGCTGATTAAAGGAGGAGGTCTCGGTGAAGCCTGTGTGATTGTAAACTACATCCAGCACCACACGGATTCCGTGCCTGTGTAACGCCAGAACCATTTGCTTAAACTCTCTCACCCTTGCATACGGGTCCTCTGGGTTCGTGGAATAGGTCCCTTCAGGAACGTTGTAGTTTTGAGGATCATAGCCCCAATTGTATTGGGGTTCCTGATGCAATTGCTCGTCCAAAGACCGAAAGTCAAATGACGGAAGTAAATGTAGATGAGTAACTCCCAGGTCGATCAAATGATCCAGCCCCGTGCTTTGACCATCCCTGGTTTTAGCCCCTTCGGCAATCACTCCCAGGAATTTCCCAGCGTGATCAGTTCTCGCCTCAGGATCAATCGAAAAATCCCGGACATGTGCTTCATAAAGAATAACCTCACCCGCGGATTGTAGTGGCGGGCTTATGTCCAGTTCCCACCCCGGCGGATCTGCCTCGGAAGGTTCTCCTATATAGCCCCGATGACCATTGATGCCAACAAGCCGCACGTATGGATCCACTACCTCCGCGCCAGCACTACCCCCTATGTCAGCCTGGAAAGTATAGTAAAGCCCCTTTTGGTCCATAGGTATCACCAGCTGCCAAACCCCGCCAACCTGAGTCATAGGTAAGCGTTCAAGGACCTGTCCCCCCTGTCCTTTTTGATAAAGATTTAACCACATCATATCCGCAACCGGAGACCATACCTGAAACTTCCAACCGTGAGTCGTTCTCGTGAGACCAAGAGAGTGGTCAGCAACTGGATATTCCTGAAAAGGGAGATCGGGGATTTCAGAAGAACTGGTACAAGCCATTGCGGTAATTAGTAAAATATGCCATAAAAGGGGCTTCATTACGTTAGCGGTTAAAATTGTTTTGGTGTAAACAGTTTTCCATAATGATAAAAATAGTACTTTTACTCACCTAAGACCATTCATTAAGAGCTGGCTTGTTTAATTGATTATTTTCAACCAAACGAGCAAATTTTATGGCAAATCAAAAGGCTGAAGAAAACTGGGAGGGTATACCTGGTTTTAAGAACTACGAAATTTCCAGCCGCGGACGCATCCGAAGTAAGACCAGAAAAACATGGCATCGAGGTAGTAAGACACACATGACCCTCAAAGGTAAGCTGATGAAACAGCGGTGGAATAAAACCTGCAAGTGTTATTTCCTGGATCTAATTGACGATGAGGGCAAAAGAAGAACAGTGTATCCGCACAAGGAGGTCGCAAGAGCTTTCGTAGCAAACGACGATCCCGGTAGTTTCACAATGATTATCCACGCAGACAATAATCCTCGTAACAACGATGCGGCTAACCTTCGTTGGATGACTGCCTCGGCCCATATGAAGTGGCAATTTGAGGTGGGTAACAAGAACAATTACAAGGTTTGGAAAACTCGAAAGAAACTGTACAAAAACGGTTTTAAAGAAACGACTGTTCTGCCAGGTAGACCTAAAAAGAAAAGGGAACCACAGGCAGTCTAATGCTAAAAAAGAAAAAGCCGTGAAATTCACGGCTTTTTTGTTTTATAGTGCCAACCTCTGATTTACAAGGTTCGTTTTACTTCCTTCACTTCGAATCCTTCAATCACATCACCTACTTTAATATCGTTGAAGTTCCTGATGCTCATACCACACTCAAAGCTTTGCTTGACTTCATTGACATCCTCCTTGAATCGCTTCAACTGATTTATTTCTCCAGTATATACGACAATTCCGTCACGGATCAACCTGACTTGATTATTTCTCTTCACTATACCATCTGTTACATAGCAACCCGCAACCGTACCCACTTTTGAAATTTTGAATACTTCGCGTACTTCGATGTTTCCAGTTATAACTTCCTCGGAAGTTGGTTCCAGCAAGCCCTCCATGGCATCTTTCAACTCGTTGATCGCATCGTAGATGATTGAGTAGAGTCTTATTTCGATTTCCTCACTCTCAGCCAACTTCCTGGCACCACTCGAAGGTCTCACCTGGAAGCCAATAATGATCGCATCCGAAGCACTGGCCAACAACACATCAGACTCTGAGATCTGTCCCACACCTTTGTGGATGATGTTTACCTGAATTTCGTCGGTTGACAGTTTCAGCAGGGAGTCAGACAAGGCCTCAACGGACCCATCCACATCACCTTTGACAATGACATTGAGTTCTTTGAAAGTACCTATGGCCAATCTCCTTCCAATCTCATCCAGGGTGATGTGCTTCTTCGTCCTCATGGACTGCTCTCTAAGCAGTTGCTCCCGCTTATTAGCGATCTCCCTGGCCTCCCGATCAGATTCCATGATGTTAAACCGGTCACCGGCCTGAGGTGCCCCATCGAGGCCAAGCATGAGTACGGGCGTAGAAGGTCCAATTTTCTTGAGTTGCTTCCCTCGATGGTCAAACATGGCCTTTACCTTTCCAAAGTAAGAACCAGCGAGGAGAACATCTCCGATTTTCATCGTTCCGGCTTGTACCATCAAAGTGGTCACATAACCTCTTCCCTTGTCCAGCGATGCTTCGATCACGGACCCTACAGCGGGTTTGTCCGGATTGGCTTTCAGTTCTAATAGTTCAGCTTCCAGTAGTACTTTCTCCAGCAACTCATCTATTCCTTCACCCGTCTTAGCCGAGATATGCTGACACTGATACTTACCTCCCCAATCCTCCACGAGGATGTTTATACCTGAAAGTTCCTCTTTGATCTTTTCCGGATTGGCATTGGGCTTGTCGACTTTGTTGATGGCAATAACAATCGGCACCCCCGCTACTTGCGCATGGTTAATTGCTTCTTTGGTCTGAGGCATTACCGCGTCATCGGCCGCAACAACAATGATGACAATGTCCGTAATTTTCGCACCCCTGGCACGCATGGCGGTAAAGGCTTCGTGACCAGGCGTATCAAGGAAGGCAATCCGTTTTCCTCCGTCGGTGGTCACATCATAGGCACCAATGTGCTGGGTGATCCCACCCGCTTCGCCCTCGGTTACCCGACTGTCACGGATATAGTCAAGCAAAGAGGTCTTACCATGATCGACGTGCCCCATGATGGTAACAATTGGCGCTCGTTCTTGCAGATCGTCATCATTGTCCTGAGCTTCCTCAACCTCTACCTCTTCATCTGCCGAAGTGAAATCCACATCATAGCCAAATTCATCGGCAATGACTGTTATCGTCTCCGCATCAAGTCGCTGATTTATCGACACGAACATGCCCAAAGACATACATGTTGATATCACATCATTCACAGATATGTTCATCAGAGAAGCCAGGTCGCTCGCCGAAACGAACTCGGTTACCTTCAATCTTTTTGCCTCTTCCTGGGCTTGAAGCTGCTTTTCTTCTTCCGCCTCTGCCCTGGCACTTCGTTTATCTTTTTTGTACTTGGACCTATTTCCTCCTGTCGTAGGCTTCCCTCCGCCGCTTAGTTTGGCCAAAGTAGCCTTGATTTTATCTTGAATCTCCTTATCTGAGAGTTCTTCTGTTCTGGGCGCTCCTCGCCTCCGATCACCACCCTGGTTGGGGCGATTCCCTCCGCCACCATTGGCTGTACCAATCCTTTTTCTCGGACGTTTCTTACGCTCTTTGTTTTCGTCGGAAGATGCAATTGGTTTCGGCTTCTTTTCTGCGGGAAGCTCTATTTTTCCAAGCACCTTCAGGCCTCTCAGCGAATCGGCTTTTGCCTTCACGACCTCTGCAGGAGCCTCTTCTTTGGGTTGAGGTTTTTCTTCCACTGCGGGTGCCTCAGGTTTGGCCTCCTCAGCGGGTGCTTCGGGTTCCTTCTCTGCTTTCACCTCCTCTTGTGGTGCCTCTTCTTTCACCGGTTCCTCTTTCACCGGTTCCACCACTTCTGGCTCGGGTTCAGGTTCCTTCTTAGGCTTACCAACAGTTTCCAAATCGATCTTCCCAACAACTTTAGGACCAGAGAGTCGCTCAGAATCAAGTTGTACCCGTTCCTCTTCTTCCACTTTCTTGGGCTCTTCCTTGGCTGGCTCTTCGGCCTTCACCTCCGGCTCAGCTTCTTTTTCAGCTATTGGCGCTGCAACGTTATCCTTTATGAGGATACGTTCCTCGTCCTTGTTCTCCTTGGCTTGACCTTCGGTCGATGTTTTGATGACCAGATTATCGCCATGCTTGGTCCCAATGGTTAGGCCCGAGGCCTCCTCTTTGTCATGAGCGGAATCAGCAAACTCCTTCGAAAGCATATCAAACTGCTCCTCCGTAATCTTGGAGTTAGGGCTGGTATCCACCTCGAAACCCTTGTCTGACAAGAACTCAATGATGGTGGTCCTACCTACATTTAATTTTCTTGCAACTTGACTTAATCTATACATATACTCCCTGGATGCTGTAAGCTCTTCCTATTTTATTTATTCAAATTCTTGGTTGAGGATGGTCAGTATTTCCATCACGGTCTCATCCTCTAAGTCCGTTCTTCTGGTGAGATCCTCTCTCCCAAGTTTCAAAACACTTTTGGCCGTGTCTAGTCCGACGCGCTTAAGCTCGTCGATGATCCAGCCTTCGATTTCATCTGAAAATTCGTCCAAATCGACATCTTCCTCCTCAGACTCACTCAATTCCCTGAAGACATCTATCTCAAGACCGACCAACCGACTGGCCAACTTAATATTTTGCCCTCCTTTACCGATCGCCAAAGATACCTGGTCAGGTTTTAAGAAAACTGAAACCCGTTTTTTGTCCTCCTCGATCTTCATACTCAAGATCTTGGCTGGGCTCAAAGCCCTGGCAATGTAGAGTTCCATGTTGTCTGTGAAATTGATAACGTCGATGTTCTCGTTCTGCAGCTCCCGAACGATCGCATGAATGCGGGATCCTTTCATTCCGACACAAGCACCAACTGGATCTATGCGATCGTCATAGGACTCCACAGCTACTTTTGCCCGCTCTCCAGGCTCTCTTACTACTTTCTTAATTGTGATCAAACCATCATACACTTCAGGCACCTCACTTTCAAAAAGTCGCTCAAGAAAAGTAGGAGAAGTACGTGAGAGGATAATCCTGGGATTGCCGTTGTGCATCTCTACACGATGAACAATGGCCCGGACACTATCGCCCTTGCGGTACCGATCTTTATTGATTTGTTCCATCTTTGGCAAGATGAGTTCGTTGCCTTCTCCATCTATCAGGAGTACCTCACGGCTCAAGATCTGATAGACCTCTCCATTGATGATCTCGCCTACTAAATCCTTGTATTTCTGGAACAGAATGTCTTTTTCAAGGTCCTTGATCTTCTGCATCAAAGTTTGGCGGGCAGTCATTACCGCTCTCCTGCCAAAATCTTCCAATTTGATCTCTTCTGCTACCTCTTCACCGATTTCAAAGTCAGGCTCTATCTTTCTTGCATCGGTTAAGCATATTTTGTCGTGATCCCAGATATCTTCAGAGTTATCATCCACGATTTCTCTGAACCTCCAAATCTCCAAATCTCCCTTGTCAGCGTTAATGATGATATCAAAATTGTCATCAACCTTGAATTTTTTTCGAATCATGGTTCGAAAGACATCTTCAAGGATCCTTATCATCGTGGGACGATCTATGTTCTTACCCCTGGCAAAATCCGCAAACGAATCAATTAAAATACCCGTATCCATCTTACTTAAATGATATTATCACGTTCGTACTCTTTATTTGTTCAAAGGGGATTTCTATAGCGTCCCCATCACTTTTTTTTGATTGAATCTTTATTTTCTTGTCCTCCACATCCGCCAATGTCCCTACCAATTCTTCTCCTGCGGTATTGACGATTTTCAACTCCCTGCCAATGTTCTTCCTAAACTGACGCCTGTTTTTAAAAGGTTGGTCAGCGCCTGGTGAAGTCACTTCCAGTAAATACTTTCCCGAAATCACATCCTCTTCCTCGATCCAACTGCCTAATGCCCGACTCACTTCAGCACATCGCTCAATTGGGAGTCCATGGTCACCATCTATCTCCACTTGCAATTTTTGATTGCCCGTATGTCCCTTCAATTGCAGGTCCACCAGAAACAAGTCAGGATATGCTTCCAGTATCTCTTTCAGCCTATGTTCTATTCTATTCTCTATCGCCACTATCATCTTTTTGCGAAAGAAAAGAGGGGACTAGTGTCCCCTCTTACCTTGCTTTATATTTGCCCTGCAAAGGTAATTGAATTTTACAGCAATTCAAACCCAGACATTTGCCTGAGCAAATTTCTAACCTCATTTTGAACATTTCGTAATAAGATCAAAACTTCAGTAGATGGTAGGTAAACTTCGTGTCTTGAATTCATTGACCAGGGAAAAGGAACTGTTCGAACCACTCAATCCACCTCATGTGGGAATGTATGTGTGTGGTCCTACGGTTTACAACGAAGTACATCTGGGCAATGTCCGCACATTTATCAGCTTTGATGTGATAAGCAGGTACCTGCGACATGCTGGTTATAAGGTACGATACGTTCGAAACATCACCGATGTAGGGCACTTAACGGATGACAGGGACGATGGCGAGGATAAGATCAGCAAACGGGCGAAATTGGAGAATCTGGAACCTATGGAGATCGTGCAGAAGTACACACTCGGGTTCAGGGACACGATGCGGATATTTAATGCCGTCCCTCCGGACATTGAGCCAGTGGCTACGGGTCACATTATCGAGCAAATCGAAATGACCAAAGCCATCATGGACCGAGGGTATGCGTATGAGGTAAATGGCTCCATCTATTTCGACGTTCAGAAATTTCACAAGGACCACTACTACGGTGCGCTATCGGGCCGAAAAATTGAAGAACTCCTGGAGAATACAAGGTCACTTGAAGGTCAGGAGGATAAAAGAAGCCCTTTAGATTTTGCGCTCTGGAAAAAAGCAAGCAAGGGTCACATCATGCGATGGCCTTCTCCCTGGGGTGACGGATTTCCGGGTTGGCACCTGGAGTGCTCGGTGATGAGCACCAAATACCTGGGAGATAAGTTTGATATACATGGCGGTGGTATGGACCTGAAGTTTCCACATCACGAGTGTGAGATGGCGCAGTGCGAGGGCGCCACCGGGTCAAGTCAGGCCAAATATTGGCTACACGGGAATATGTTGACTGTAAATGGAACTAAAATGAGCAAATCGCTTGGCAATTCCTTTTTGCCCGCTGAGTTGATTTCTGGGGACCATCCGCTTCTGGACAGGGGTTACAGTCCTATGACCATCAGGTTCTTTATTCTTCAAACACATTACGGTAGTACGCTGGATTTTTCCAATGACGCATTAAATGCCGCTCAAAAGGGTTGGATGAAGCTTAACAATGGCTTAAGAACGGCTTCCGAGCTGGCCCCTCCTCCGAACTTGTCCGATCAGGGTACGGATGAGAAGCTGGTACAGCAACTGGAAAAAATTGCTGACAACTGTTATCATGCCATGAATGATGATTTCAATACGGCGCTGACGATTGGGCATTTATTTAACCTGTTGAAAAAGATCAATTCCTTAAAAACCGGCCAGCTAACGTATGAGCAAATTGGAAAAGTTGCTTTTGACCGACTGATCGCTACCTATCATACATTTCTGGAGGATGTCCTTGGTTTGAAATATGAACATTCCGCAGGTTCAGCGGGGCTTTTAGATGTAATTCTCCAAGAGTACAAGGAGGCAAAGACGAAGAAGAACTATGACAAGGTTGATTTCCTACGAGCTAAGCTCAGAGAACAAGGGATTGTCGTCAAGGATATGAAAAATGAAATAGATTGGGCCTTTGACGAGTCCTGATACAAAAAAAGGCCCCTCGGGGGCCTCTCTTTTTCAGTGCGCTAACTGTTTCTCTTTGAATTTCTTAAGCTGCCTCCGTAGAGCTTCTACTGCCTCGTCTGCAGCAGCTTCGAAAGATTTGGATTTTGTCTTAGCAAAAAGCTGATCACCTGGAATATTAAGTTTTATCTCGATGATCTTATTCTCCTGGTTAATGTCTTTATCCAAGCGCATGAATACTTCTCCATCAATTATATGGTCATAAAACGTCTCTAGTTTGTCTGTTTTCTTCTGAATGAAATCAACAAGTTTGACGTCTGCGTCGAAATGAATTGAATGCATCTGAAGTCTCATGATTTATATATTTAAAAGGTTGAACATTTACGCTTTCGGATGCGCTTGATCGAAAGCTGATTTAAGTTTTTCTATTGAATTGTGGGTATAGACCTGGGTTGCTGCCAAGCTGGTATGCCCCAAGAGATCTTTCACTGCGTTGAGATCGGCTCCTTTTTCAAGCAGGTGTGTGGCGAAAGTATGTCGGAGCACATGAGGACTTTTTTTACTTAGGCTGCTTGCTGTGCCAAGGTGTTTTGCAACTAATCTTTGGACAAACATCGGATAGAGCCTTTGGCCCTTATTGGTAAGTAGAAGATGTTTGTTGGTGGTCCCGAACATTGTGTTGCGAAGTGCCAGATATGTCTTAGTATTATAAACGATAGAGTCGGGCACAGGGATGACTCTTTCCTTGTTTCTTTTACCTAAAACTTTGATCGTTTTCTCAAATTCCTGAAAGTCCAAAAGTTGAAGGCCGATCAGCTCCGAAAGTCTGATGCCGGTGCCATAAAATAGCTCAAGTACAAGCCGATCCCGGACACTTGAGAAATCGCTACTGTCGAAATTCTCACTATCTAACAAGTGCATCAATTCCTGCTCCTGAACAAAAGTCGGCAAGCGTTTCTCGGTCTTAAGCGGCTTGAGCTTCGTGGCTGGGTTGGCATCGACATACTCACGCCCTTTCAAGAACTTGAAGAAGGATTTTAGGCAGGCAATTTTACGATTAATGCTGCTGGGACTCAGCCCGTTCTCCATCAAGTCGATCACCCAATTTCGTAAATGCGGGTGCTTAACCTCTGAAAAATCGTTGATCTCGAATGTCGATTGTAGGAATTTCTGGAGCTGTTGCAAATCCTCCTGGTAGGATGTAACAGTATGCTTACTGCTACGTTTCTCGTACTCCAAATATTTCAGGAAGTGATCTATCAAGTTATGCGCCTTTACCTAAGGGGGTAAAGACTAACTTATAGAAAAAAAGGCGCAATGCCTCGTGGAATTACTATTTATTTTCCAGGTCCTGCATCTTCTGCCGGTAGGAGGCTTTGATGATTTCCTGACGCCTTTTTACGGAAGGTTTGGTAAAAGCAGTGCGAGATCTTAGCTCTTTCAAAACACCGGTTTTCTCGAATTTCTTCTTGAACCTTTTAAGTGCCTTGTCGATTGACTCGTTTTCTTTTACGTTAATAACAATCATGGTTTTTCTTTAATCAGGGGCGCAAAGATAGTAACTTTCTTCTTAAATAAAATAGCCTCTTCAATTACCTCAGCAGCGCCCTGGAAATCACCAATTTTTGGATCTCCGATGTTCCTTCTCCTATCGTGCAGAGCTTGGCATCCCGATAAAACTTCTCTACCGGATAGTCTTTGGTATATCCATATCCTCCAAAGACCTGAACAGCCTCGTTGGCAACCGTCACTGCGGTCTCAGAGGAATAAAGCTTGGCCATGGCACCGATCTTATTCACGTTGCCCCCTGTGTTTTTGAGTTCAGCCGCCTGAAAAGTAAGTAGTTTGGATGCTTCAACCTGAGTTGCCATGTCTGCGATTTTGAAGGATATTCCCTGAAATTGACTGATCGGCTTTCCAAACTGCTCACGTTCTTTAGAATAAGCAATCGCAGCATTGAGAGCTCCCTCTGCGATTCCGCAACTCAAAGCAGCAATAGAGATCCTTCCGCCATCCAGTACCTTCAATGATTGGACAAACCCATCGCCCAATTCACCGATAAGGTTCTCTTCGGGAATACGGCAGTTTTCAAAGATCATTTCTGCAGTCTCTGAACACCGCATCCCCAACTTGTTCTCTTTCCTCCCACCGGAAAATCCGGGAGTTCCCCTTTCAACGATAAATGCGGACGCATTCCTAGGCGTATTGGGTTCTCCCGTTCTTGCGACCACCACCGCTACATCAGAAGAAATCCCGTGAGTGATAAAGTTTTTGGCACCATTTAGCACCCACTCTGCTCCTTCTTTCACCGCGGTTGTCTTCATGTTACCTGCATCGGAACCAGTATTCGGCTCGGTCAGTCCCCAGGCACCCAGCCACTCGCCTGTGGCAAGTTTCGACAGGTACTTTTGGTGTTGGGCCGCATTGCCATGGTAATAGATGTGACCCGTGCATAATGAATTGTGGGCCGCAACAGACAAGCCTATTGAAGGATCAACTTTTGAGATCTCGATCAGCGCAGTTACGTATTCGTGATACCCGAAACCTGACCCACCTAGCTCCTGTGGAATAAAAATACCCAACAAGCCCAGGCTACCCATTTGCTTGAAAAGGGACTTTGGAAATTCCTGGGACTCGTCCCACTCCATTTTAAACGGCTCGATCTCTTTCGCAGCAAAGTCACGGATCATGTCACTGATCATCTGCTGATTTTCTTCTACCGGGGCGATCGCCAAGTCAGTTGCAGGCATAGATGAAAATGGTTTAATGTTGTTTTTACAAAAATACGAATCCTGGTTATGCAAACCTTTGCACTATGTGATTAGCGGCACTAGCGCGCCTCATTCAATGACCAGTCATAATCCTTAAAAGAAATGTCTGTTTGCTCCGAAAGTGCTGCCGGCACGTAGGTATCCAAAAATTGAGCCAGAGTGGATTCTTTTTTAAAGTCTCCTCCGAACCATTGAAATATTTTGGATATCTCTGCTTTGTCAGAACTTATTTCATTCCGAGAAGGGTCAGTTAAAAATTCCACGGTTTGTTCCTGCAGCTGCCTCTCAAGCCGCTCGCCAGTGTAAGCTTCCCTCCGCAGCCTCGGACAGGAAATAGAGGCACAGTTGATCGCAAAATGGATGCGCGGTTCATCGAAGATTTTGCGAAGGATATTATGTTCCACGTTATTGAGGTCATATTTCTTACCGTTTATTTCGATCAGCTTGATATCCCAGGGTGTGTTTACAAATGGAATCTGGATATTACTCCCAATGTCCTTAATGCTCTTAATTGGGTAGTATTCAAGTATCAGGTCGATAGTAAATGCATTGTAGAGGTTGATCCAATATGCCAGCTTGTCGTTTCGGTTCCATGCTTGGTCGTTGGGAGGGTTGGTGACCAATAGTTCAAGGTATTGCTGCAGTCGGTCTCTATCTTTCGCCCACGACGCATAGTCCACCAGGCCATCCGAACTGACATGTTTTTTCAAAAGAGAATCCAGGATTGCGTGGCTCACCGGTCGTGTATCTTTCGCCTGGGGATCCATGGCGGAGCAACTTGAGATCAGCGCCGCCAAAATGAATATCCTAGTCGATTTGGTAAACTCCCGGTACAAGGAATATTTCATGGAAGCCATTATTTTACAAGTTGATTTTCGAGCAGCCGGTTTTATTTCAATACGAATTTAGCCAACAGTGGTGTTCGTTTTCAGTTGAAGTAGCGGGCTACTGACAAAATATGGATTTTAACTTAGAGCAAATACAAGTATTGGCGTTGATCGCCGGATTCCTGGTCGTTTCGATCTCAGCAAATCAGATTGCGAAAGTTTTCCAGCAAATCCGGTTACCCCTCATAACGGGATTAATTTTTTCCGGCATAGTCACGGGTCCGTATGTCCTGGGTCTAATTCCTTTTGAGGCAAAAACAAGCTTAAATTTTATCAACGAAACGGCGCTCGCTTTTATCGCCTTCGCCGCAGGCGCTGAGCTTTATCTGCGGGAACTTAGAGACCGGTTGAATAGCATAAAATGGAACACCTTCGGACAGCTCTTCGTCACTTTTGTCTTGGGCAGCATCGCCCTTGTTCTTCTGTCCGAGTTCATTCCGTTTATGAATGAGCGCAGCTTGGCCTCCAAAATTGCTATTGCCACCATCACCGCCGCGGTATTTGTAGCCCGATCGCCCGCCTCCGCTATTGCTGTAATCAACGAACTACGGGCAAAAGGCCCATTTACCCAAACAGTTATGGGGGTCACGGTCGTGAAGGACTTTTTGGTGATCATCCTCTTCTCCGTTTGCCTTTCCATTGGTCATTCCGTGATCTCAGGAAAAGAGTTCAAGTTGGTCCAGATCTTGCTACTGTTGGTAGAGCTGGGGCTATCCTTCCTCATAGGCTTCTTCGTTTATGGCAAGGTGTTGCAGCTGGCCCTCTCGCTACGAATCCAGAGAACAGTTAAGATCCTGTTGGTGCTTATTATTGGATACAGCGCATATGCAATGTCAAGCTGGTTAAGAAGTTACACAACCGTAGCCTTGGGCCACGGGGTATTTCTGGAGCCGCTTCTTATCTGCATACTGGCGAGCTTTAAGGTGACCAACTATTCCAGGTATCGACCGGAATTCCTCAAACTTCTTCACGATGCCAATGTGCCTGTTTATGTCGCCTTTTTCACGTTGACCGGAGCAACACTCTCTGTTAATGTCCTTACCGAGGTGCTGGGAGTGGCGCTAATACTGTTTGGCATTAGGCTAGGAACCATGATTATCGGAGGCTATGTCGGTGGATATTTGGCAAAAGACCCAATGAAGCAAAACCATCTTGGATGGATGCCCTACATCACGCAGGCCGGAGTAGCCCTTGGTCTTGC
>CBDETI010000010.1:0-211582 GCA_965242775.1 Cyclobacteriaceae bacterium | reverse complement strand
TTTCCCATCTGTCTTGCCAGGGTTGGAGGAACAGGCTGTATTCTCCGGCTGGTAGGAAGTGCTTGTTGTTGAGGGTCACGTCGTTGCTAAAAGAGATTTTAGTGGCGGCATTCGCACCCGCCCGCCAGATTTGCCCGAAAGGCACCAACTCACCAAATATTTTGCGCCCGTTCATAGCCGGTTGTGAATAAGTCAATCCGATAGAGGTCGTCTCAATCACTTGACGCTTCGAAACAAGCGCACTAGGCATGTCTACCGTGACCGGAGCGTGGGCCCCCAGGGCATTTACAGGCTTCTCGGGATCAGCCATGAATTGTGAGAAGTAGGTATCAAATAATACTGGCTGATCTACGAACGCAAGATTGCGGCTATTTGGAATTTCAAGGGTGGTTACCTTCAATTCCGGAAGGTCTTGCTGAACCTCTTCCCAAAACTGTGAAACTGATCTGTTTGATGCCAGGGGCGATTGATCATCATGCACCGAAATCAAACTCAAAATTGGAATATCGAGATTTGATATTTCTGGATAAATGTCCTGAGCCCGGTATTCCTGACTGTATCTTAAAATGGCCGTAGAGTTATCCTGGGTGAGTTGCGTAAGGTGAAATTGGTTTTTTGCCGGATCCTGACATAAAGCGTAGTTACGAGCCAGTACGCCAGGGCTAAATTGAATGATCAATTCTGTTGGATAGCGGGATTCACTTATACTTTGGCGATAACTGGCCGAAGCATTCATCCCGGTTGCAGGATCCACCAAATTGGACCTGAAGAGTCCATTGAGTGCCACAATAGACTGGATGTTGTCGTATTTGGACGCAATTTTCATGGCCAAATAGGTGCCAGCACCCATCGATACAATGGTCACCGGCTGCCCTTGGAGTTTGTCAAGATGTTGTCCAATGATAAGTTCCATTCCCGTAAGCCACGGCGCTGCTCGGTAGTTCGTAGTTTGCGGATAAGGCCAGGTTTGTCGCCCTTGTGGAAAAGAGACTTCATGGAATTTGAATTGGCCCTCGTACATGGATTTGAAATCCTCAAATATCCCGGAATTGAAGCCTATGGGTGGAATCAGCAACAGGTGCCTCGAACCTTGACCAGACTCGCCTAAGACTTGTTCGAGTCCCACATCTCTGGCACCCCAATCCCGAAAGTCGAGAATGCGCCCCGTCAGAAAGGGGAACGTTAAAAATTGACTCCAGGCTTGCAGCGAGCTTTCATTGATGATAGGTCCTGGCACTGTTCCCAAGTGGCGATAGAAGCTCAGCAAAAATTTAGCCCAGGCTTCGTTTCTGTCAGGTACAGCGGCTTGCAGAGATTCACCGGTCTCGACCCATTCAACCCATTGCTTCAAAGAATCTTTTTGTACCTCGACATCACAATATCTCACCAGTTGCTTCAATCGAAGGTCGACCGATTTTTGGCCATGACAGAAAAGAAAAAGTGAGCTGGCAATTATGAAACAGATAGTCCTCATGAGTTTTTAAAACCAAGAATAGGCGCAATGGAGAGGGTTTTGGTTGCACCTGATGTTTTGTAACCACTTTTTTGTAGGGGAGGACTCCCTACTTTTCAGACTGTAGTTGCTTCACATAATCAGAGGGAGCTACACCCGCGTGTTTCTTGAATGCTCTGTAAAATGTGACCTTATTATTGAAGCCCGAATCCATGGCAATTCCCAGCAGATTTACTGGCTTTCCATTGAGGTCGGCTGCGATCAACTGTTTTGCTTCTTCAACTCTCAGTTTGTTGATCAATTCCTTAAAGGAGCTATGGTATTCGAGCCTTAAAATCTCGGTGAGTCGTTCAGTTCTCATTCCGCTCGCGGATGCCAATTGGTTCACGGTCAGGGTATCGTCAAGAAATAGCTTTTCCTTTTCAAGTTTGACCTTCAGCCGATCTAATTCGGAGTTGCCGACTGGGTCTGCAGGACTGAAAATGGGCCATTTGGAATTGGTGACCATAAACCATGCAATGATCTGAATGGTAAAACTCGAGATCAGCATGATAAAGGTACCATAGGTGTCTGAAGAGATTAGTCGGAAACCATTTAGGATGTAGAGTGAGAACTTGAAGACGTAGAACACGAGAAAGAATGCAATGAATCGACCCACCCAGGTGGAATGGGGACTTTTGTCCAGCCTCATGGAATTGGAGGTCTTTCGCAGAATCTTGTAAGTCAGAAAATAATAAGTAGCGTAAATGCTGTTGTTGACGATGAAGAATATGATCCCTTGCATACTGTCTGTCCAGACCTGATCTTCATTCCTTTCTATCGACGCTATTTTGATCTCGGGGGGGCAACAAGATATACGGCAAAAAAAGCAGCAGATAAGCGATGAATGGAAGCAGATGAAGGAGTTGCTTCCCGCGAAATGGGATCTGAGGTCCGAAGTAGGCTGAAGTGAACTTGTAAATAAGCATGGGCCGCAATACATGTACCGGATAAGATATGCCGATTAGGAAAGGCGCATCATGAGCCAGGTCGGTGAAATAGAGCACTTGCTCGAAGAGGCCCACGCCCTCGACGATCATCGAAATTGCCAGGAAGGAAGCTGCTGGCTTGCTTCGGAATTGGAAGAACAGTATGAAGCCCAGAAAAAAGGATTGGGCCACACCGAACATTATGAAAGCATTCGAAGCAAATTCCATTGCAACCAAGGTAAGGCAGAGGCTTTCCTTTTACAAGTCGTTTCGAAGGATTGCCTGGGAGTTATTTTGTGGTTTCGCCTCCCTGTGCCGTAAAAACACTGTCAACAGGTTCCCAAAGCTCAATCTTCGTGCCTTCAGGATCGAGTATATGGACAAATTTTCCATATTCGTATTCCTGAATTTCGTCCACCACCTGGGCGCCATTAGCTTTTAATCTTGCCACCAGACCCTCGATATTTTGGACTCGATAATTGATCATGAAATCCTTGTTGGAAGGATCGAAATAATCCGTTTCCTGCGTAAAAGGTCCCCATCGTAGGTAATTGATTTCATCAGGTCGATTGGCGTTACGGAACTCAAATGGTGATCCATAATCGTCAATGGCTAATCCAAGTTGTTCTCCGTACCAGTTCATGAGTTTGCCGGGATCGTCGGATTTAAAGAAGATGCCGCCGATCCCGGTGACCTTGGGTTGAATTTCCTTGCTCATATTTTTTTGGTTAATTGTATTCGCCGCCGAGTTACAGCTGATCAATGTATAAAGAAGAAGGAGACCTGGCGAAAGGAATAACCGATGGGCTTCCTGTCCTCTTATTTTCTGGACTTGCCTACGATAGCGCTTTTGCTTGGTCATTGCGACATCTGGTTTAGTGCCTTCCCATAGTCTGCATATTCCGTATGGCGTTGGATCAGATTTTGGTCGTTTATTTCGATGATCGAGACGACTTCATAACGAAGGACCTTAGTCGCGGCACCCACGGTAGCCTTGTATTGGAAGGTGCCCGCGGAAATACCGTAACTGCCGGCCTGGAATTCAAAGGCGGTAGTCCATTCGGGAGCTGCTACTGCCTTGAACATTTTGGCGAGTGTTTCCGAAATTTCTGTTTTGCCCGTCAATTCCAAATCGCTCCCAATCATTTGGGCGGTTCGATCCGTAAAGTACGCATCGGTGGCGAGGAGCTCGACCATATGCGCAACTTTGCCAGTATGGTAAGCCTCAAAATAAGTGCTTACAATTTCCGATCTATCCGGTTGAGAAGCGCCGATAAGAGGGGCCAGCAACAACAATAATGTCCAGGTTTTTAAGCTCATAGGTTTCCTTTTTGGATTCTTAAATGTGTTCTTCACTAGAATGACCGCTTAGGCCTTCAAATGAAGGCAAATGCCCTAAAGCGTTCGTCATGCTTTTGGGTGATTTTCGAAGATCCAAGCGCAAATGACCCAGGAAAATCTTGCTACAAGTGCAGAAATAGTATCGTTGACGGTCCTATTGGTTGCAATAGATGTTTTGTAACCCATTTTCTTTGTTTTCCGGCAGAACTAAAAAGCTTTAATTGCGACATCCATCACAAAATGTGCTACACCCAGCCAGATGATATCACGCGATCGATAAGCTGTGTAGAGGATGAAAACAGTTAACCCTCCCGTGAGAAAGAAAAAAGTAAGAATATGCCCCCAGGGGTCACCTTCGGCAAGCGAGCCAGGTACATGGGCCACCGCAAACAAAATCGAAGGAACACCAATGGCCCATTTGGTGCCTACAGCCCATTTCAACCTCACAAACAGAAAAGCCAGCGCAATGTTCTCAAAGAATATTGCCGGGAAATTACCTAGCCCGTGCCACGAGAAAGTGCTAAGAACAATATCAGTAAGCCTTTCCCATTCGCCTCTCAGACCGACGAAAACCAGGATGCCGAGGGTCGTGCTGACTGTACCGAAAATCAGCTTTTTCCCAAGCCCCGCATGCGAAATGAATATTGTGCTGGTGCCTTGTTTCCTAAGATAAAGATTGAGGAAAATGGGCGAGTAGATAATGAAGTTGTTGGCCACCCACGACAAACGATCCAGCACAACGTCTGTAGCACTCGGAATAAGCCATCCGGCGGTATACAACTGACCAAAAACTAAAACGCCAATGATGGTGGGAATCGCCCAGAGTAGTTCTGTCCATCGCTTATCTGGGATAGCGATGGCCGATGGTTTCCAGGACCAACCTAACCTGGCTAATAAGAACCACATAAGGCAGATGGTGCCATAGGCCGCTGTTAGTGGAATAATAAAAAATGTATTGGATTGCATAATCTCTTCCATCGTAGTAGTTTTTGGTCCAAATCAATTCATCTCACTTCGGTCAAATGCGTCAAACTGCTCGAATCCCTACTTTTCATGTCCGAAATCCGGCCTAAATGCTAAAGGTGGATTATACATGGTTGGGCCAATGGCGGACTGTGGTGGTTACGACCTTCCTGGCCATTATACTTTACCTGGCCATTGTTTATCTACATCCGGAAAATTTGGATTGGGTTGGGAGTGAGGCCTTTTCCTGGTCTAACCTATTGTGGTTTGTGCTGATAGATCAATTTCTGATCGAACTCGTGACGGTAACGATCTTATTTCAACTGATCAAGTGGTATGCTTGGGGTCTCAGGCTTACCTCCCTGAAGCTGCGGGTGTTGGATATTGTCATTTACCAAATTCGATTTTTACCATTATTTCTATTGGCTTTTTTCATTTTCTCGCCTGTTAGTGTCACGTTGCGATTTTTGCTACATCACCTGCCAAATCTCAGTTGGGAGGTCTACCTGGCCGAGTATTTCTTCAGTACCAAACTATACTTTAATTACCTGACTCCAGTATTGATCATTGGCTACGGCATTATCAATGTTAACCTACTGAGGAATTATAACAAGCAACTAGGTACGATCTCAGAAGATCTTGCCAAACGGGAACGCCAATCGGAAACAAAACGGCTTTGGGCGGCTGATGATTTTGGTGATCTTTTTCTTGAGCTCCGAACGATTGTGTGGATCGAGCGACTTGAACGAAAAACGTTTGCCTTCACCGAGGATGAAAAATACCGACTTAAGGAAACATTGACAGAATTGGCCGAGAAACTTCCTTCCGAGCAGTTTTTACGAATCAATCGTGGTGTTTTTGTCAATATTTCGTGGGTTTTAAATTATTCGTTCTGGGAACATGATAAATACGTTCTTCGAATGAAAGCTCCTGTTACCAAGGAGTTTATCATGCCCAGGGATCGGCTCCGAAAGATCAAAAATCGACTAATCAAGACCGGATGACTTCAAGTTAAAGCGCTTGCCGACCAATAAATTAGGAGGGGTTTATTTATCTTCGACGGATTCAACCAAATAGTAGTTCATAAGCTATGCGCCAGCGATTTTTAATGTTCACAGGAGCGATGCTCGTCTTATTTGGAGCCTGGGCTCAGCATGGACAGAAAAAGAAATTTTCACACACCACCAGCACCTTCACAGATCCGCGCGATGGCCAGGTGTACACTACGATTACTTTTATCAAGCAACACCATGGGGCAGACATTGAAAGAACATGGTTTGCTGAAAACGTAAAGTATGAAATAGAAGGCTCTTACTGCTACAACAACCAGGAGGTTTATTGCGAAAAGTTTGGGCGACTTTATAATTACGAACAAGCCAACCGCGCTTGTCCGGATGGCTGGCATGTACCCACTATTCATGAATGGAAATACCTGTTTGATTTTTTCGGGGGCCGTCATCATGCCGGTAAGTTCCTGCTGGAAGGAAAGGAAAGTGATATGCATATGCTTTTCGGGGGGTTCGCCTCACCGGGCCCAAGTTTTCAGAAAGTTGGAAGCAATGGCAATTGGTGGGACAATGAACTCAAGGATCGCAATACTGCGGGAATCATCACAATGAAGAAAGACTCAGAGCACATTTTTCATTCTGTCGTTGGCGACTCTCACTATCTAAGCACTCGGTGCGTGAAATATCACAATTAAGGGAGGTTGAGTGCCTAAGTAAACCGAAGGACGAGTGTCTAAGAGCATCATTTCGGGACTCAGGCTTTTTTACCTTTACTAAAGTTGATATCTTGACTAGCTGGTGCTAGTGCTCAGCCAAAAAACGCAAGAATACTTTAAACCGATCTCAGCCATGATGATGCGGTTGAATTACCCGGCGTTAAGCAGTCTTGCTATTGTTGGTTTTCTTGGATTTTTTCAGCCTTTTCGAGTTTCGCAATCCTCTCTTGAAACCATTCTGTGGAGCCTCCTGATCATTGGACTTGTCCATGGCACGTTCCTGTTCTTGTACCAAAAAATATCAAGGAACTGGCGGCTTGCCTCGGCAACCTCTGAAATGCTCGGCATGATACCCTTTTTTCTTTGCGTAGCGTTGGCCACCAAGGTGATTCATGTAACCCTGGACCTGTCGCAATTCACAACAAGGCAGACCGTTGAGTGGTTCTATGGCAGCTTACTCACGTTGCCAATTCCTCATCTTATCAGACGCTATGGTATGAAAAAACCGATCCTTGGAATTGGGTTGACAGAGGATTTTTACGGAGTGAAGCTCTTAGATATTATTTATTTCAAGGCATTGGAAAACTATGTGGAGCTTTGGTACCTGGCTGGAGTAAAAGTCGAGAATAAGATCATCCGAACCACGATGACGAAAGTTGAAAAGAAGGTTCCACAAAAATTTCTTCGCGCACATCGTTCCTATATTTTCAATACCTCATTTCCTTTTCGACTCCTTGGCAACTCACGTCAGGCTCACATCGTGGCAGAGGTAGCCGGCAGTCAAATCAAAATCCCAATATCTGGTAGAAAGTATGCAACTGTCAAGCACATAGCGATCCCTGATTAGTACGAACTCGTCAAAAAAAATTCACAACCGTCACAAGGCAAGAAGGAGGAGCTATGAGGGTGGAGGCTGGTTTGTACTTTAGGTTGGAAATCAGTGAAAGAACATGAGATCAGCGACTATAATTGTGATGGCTTTGTGGGCATGTGGTGGTGAGCCGGCTAGCCCTTCGACGCAAGAAGAGCTCATATTTAATTCAGGGTTCGAAGTAGGTTCTCAAGGCGTTCCCGAAGATGCCATCCTTGACATTTCGGGAATAGACACCCACTTCCCGGTACCCAATGACTGGGACAGCTTTGACGCCCATGCGAATGTGGGGGACTTCACGTTCCAATATGAAGGTGGACAGGCGGGGGAGCGTTTCGCAAAGATCGTTCAGGACCCAACCGATGCAACCAATCGTGTGCTTCAGTTTTGGTTGGATGCGCCCAATGTCGAAGAGGCTGGCAAGAAAATAAAAGGAAGGGTTCAGGCCAATATATACAATAACAATGGCCTTTTTGATATTCTTCATAGTGGACGGTTTTATTTATCCGAGGATTTTCGAGTTTTGGAACAAGCGCCTGCAAGGTTTACATGGCTCACTGTTTTCGAGTATTGGAATAACCCTAACTGGAAGGATTTTCCTTACCCTTTCCGCGTGACGATAGATTTGCAAAAACTTACCGAAGAAGAAGGACCTTTGACTTTTGGAGTCCACGGTCAGGTCTGGGAGGAAGATAAATTTAGATCCATCTGGTCCTACAGTGCCTCGGCGTTTACAGTTCCTATAGCTCAATGGATAGATTACAGAATTCGGTTTAAGGAAGGGACCGGCTCAGAGGGTGAATTTTACTTTGAAGTAACCGTGGGCTCGGAGAAGACCATCATATTCGATTTGCGGGAGCCAACTGTTCATCCCGACAATCCTTCCCCGGATGGCCTTTCTCACTTCAACCCAATGAAGCTGTACACTTCTGCCGGATTGATCAATTATGTGAATTCTCAAGGAAGGACACTTCAGGTCTTTTGGGATGATTTTGCACTCTGGAAGAACAAACAGCCTTAGTACCGCCTGTCAAAGAGCAGAATTGAGCCAAAACTTGTAAGACAGGGGTCGGGTAACGAACAATTATATTTTACCGGGAGCGTATCCACTAGCACGATGGAAGGTGTATTTCACTTTTTGTTTGAGGCATGAAGCGCGTCACATATTTCACAATCGTCCTTACACTTTCGATCTGGCTTGGCTCCTGTGGAGGGTCAGATGTTCCAGGCCCCGCTGCCTCCCCAACGGGTGCTTCCAGTGGCTCTGGCAATTTGCCAATACCTACCGGAGGTTGTGCCCAAGGATTTGAGTATAGTGAGCAAACAGCTTGCACTGGCGAAGTGTATCCTGATCCTGCGAGTTCCCCGTACGTCTTGCCTTTTCCCGCAGGCGAAACGCATAGTACTGGCCTCACCAATTGCTCTTCGTCCTTCCATGCGCGAGGTAATCCTGATCAGCTAGCCTACGATTTTGACATGCCCGCAGGAAGTTCATTTCTTGCTGCGCGTGAAGGCATCGTAGTAGCCATGGATGAATCCCAGCCATCAGAAGGTGGGGGTGGAGGCAACTATGTGTTGGTCGAACATCGGGATGGTACACTTGCTTACTATCTGCACTCGCCCAAGAATGGCATATTTGTTGTCGTAGGGCAGGAGGTGGCTCAAGGGCAACCGCTTGGGGAAGTGGGCAATTCAGGACAGGCTGGTTACCCGCATTTACATTTCATAGTAGTGAAGCCTCCCGGGCGATGGCCTTACGAGGGTATTCCAGTCACCTTTAACAATGTGGTGCCAAACGATGTGGTGTTAGCGAGCTATTACAGATACAAAGCTTGCGATTGAAGTTGCCGCAATACCTAGGTTCCCTCAACTTTCTGCGTTGGCCGAATCGCCAAGCTGATCAGCACATAAGAAAGAAACGCATAAAAACCATAGAGCAGATTGGACTGGCTGGTAGTTATCAATTCCGACTGACCGGCCAGGCCACGTAGGTCACCCAGCTGCTCCGCCAGGAGGCCATCGAAACCAATATATGCCATGAAAATGGCCACTACAAATACATCAGCCATGGACCACTTGGCTGTTTTGGTGGTCATAAAGACGATAAATCTGTTCTCCCGAAGGGGCTTGGCATGAAGGGCAACCAGCGAGCAGATATTCTTTGTCAATGGGAATAAAACGCTGAATAGCAAGACTAAAAAGCCGACGAAAATCACCTGGAAACTATCCTGCTTCATCAAAAGAGAAACGACCTCCAGAATGCTCTTGCTCCGGTAAAAGAGCACTTGGTCCTGAAAGTAGATCGACTCACCCAATAACGAGAAATTGATTTCAGCTATCCTGGCATCTATTTCAATCATGGGTAACGTTACACCGAGGGTCAGGAATATAAGTCCGCAACTTATGATCAATGTTGTGTTGATAGGTCCTGGCGCCTTCAAGAATGCTAGCCCAAAGACAAGTAGTGCTATGATAAAAAGAGCCAGATTGTAGGGGCTTTGTTGGTTTTCATAATCCACAATGCGGGATCGGAGTTCCATGGTCAGGGATGCTCCCAAGGGCTTGTCGTACTTTTCTGAAATCTGGTTGAGCCTGCTATAGTCAATGGAAGCAAAGGTCTCGGTTTTATACTCCTCCAGCTTTTTTGTCAGGAAATTCTTTATGGCTTCTCGGTTTTCGTCAGATTCCAGGAAGTCTAAAATTTGTTCCGTAAACCGGGGGACTTGTGCTTTCATTTGGTCTACTATCCCAGCAGCTTCCATTACAAACCCCTGTAGTAAACCTTGTATCCCTTTAGGCTTTTTTTGAGTTGAATTTTTCTCAAAATCATCAATTAATTGATATAATAATCTTGAGATGCGTTGGCGCATTTCGTCGCGGTTGGTTGCCGAAAAATCCAGTTCTTTCACTTTCTCGGAAATGACTGACGCCATTACTTCCTGCCATTTGTCCGCATTGAACAAGCCATACCTGGCCTTAGAAATTTCGATGAGATCCTGCTCGATCACTCGTTTGTCTTGCTCCATTTGCCAGTACCTGTAACCAGAAAACAGGCTTGCTCCAAGAGCTATAATTAGCAGGGGTGTCATTAGCCGGATGTATGCGCTCTTCATATTTCGCCAAAAGTAGGAATTAACCAAAGAGAAAGTAAGTCAAATAAGGACGTTACTTGCGTGGGAGTTGTTACAATGACTGATCGGTATGTCTCCCGGGCTAGCGAGCGTGGGTATTGATAGGGGAATCACCAACCCCACTCGTTTTGATCAAGAACAATTGGACAATAAACAATGACCAGTCTAAATTCCGGTGAGATGAACTGGCGCGTTTTCACTTTACTTTTTCTCCAATCACTCGCGATAGGAACAGGGCATTCCCAATACAAGCTTGAAGGTTTTGATTTATCTCAGGGTGATCATGCGTCCTGGTATGACAAACAAATGAAAGATGCTAATTCGGCCCTGTACGAGGGTACCTTCTTTCCTTTGACTGTTTACAGTAAAAATTCACATCCGCTTTTTGAGGAGATGTACTGGGCGGTTGGAGAAATCACTTACCGAGGCCAAACGTACCTGAATGTTCATGCGGTTTACGACATAAGCGCAGACATAATCGTGCTCAGAAATCCAAACCTCCCGGCAGATGGTCGAGAGTTCCTGAAAATCAACCAGGCGCAGGTGAGTGAATTTAAGATACATGACAAGACCTTTGTCAGACTGGATTCAACAGATCAGCCTCCGGAGGGTGTAGGATTTTATCAGCTATTATTTGACGGGGATAAGGTACAATTGATTTGCAAACGCCGAAAACAAAAGGACGTAAGAGCGCTGCAAACGCTTTATGATGAGCGAAATCGCTATTACCTTGTTGCTGACGACAATTACCTCCCATGCCGTAACCGAAAGTCATTAATAGCTTTATTACCGGGATCGAAAAAACAGATCAAGGATTACCTGAAGAGAAATCGAATCCGAATAAAACCGGGACGAGATAATGTTATGTCAGAAGCCGTAGCGTTTGTTGATGGCTTAATGAATTGATTAATGTTTTTGAAGTACTTGCTCGCACTTTCTATCATTCTTGTAGGACTCACGTCGGAGGGGCAGGGTACACAGGGCCTGACATCCCAGCCTCCTTTGTTGGATTCCTTGCAGCTTGAAGACGTGATTCAGCAAGTCGAACAAAAAACCCCTTTCAGGTTTTATTACCGTGCTGATTGGCTGGAAGGGATTAAAGTAATGGGGCCGGTTCCGGACACCACACTGATTGTTTCTTGGTTGGAGGAGCGTTTGGCCGGGACAGTTTTGTCCTTATATCGATCGGGGCAGTCTTTAATTATTACCAGCAATGACATTATTCGGACGGAACTACCGATAGAGATACGAAGAAATAATCCGGGAAATGCCACATTGGAGGAGGGTGAGGATCGCTTGTTTTCCAGAGAGTATAGTGAACATGACGGAATTAGCGCAGAAGACCGAATATATCCGGTTGGGAATCGTAAGTACTTTGATCCTGGTGCGACACGGACGGTCGCGGGGTATGTCAGGGAAGTGGAGACAGGGAATCCAGTCGAAGGAGCCTTTCTCTATATACAAGAGCCCTTTTTGAGTACATCCACCGATGAAAAGGGCTTTTTCGTATTAGCTGTTCCTTCCGGGAGAAAACGCCTGTTTGCCCAGTCTGTTAATATGAAAAACACATATCGGGATATAGTAGTCTACTCCGACGGACAGTTGGATATCTCGATGGAGGTGGACGTTATAGCACTCAATGCCGTTACGGTAAATGCAGAAAGAGAGGTGAATGTAAAAAGTGCTCAAATGGGAGTTACTAAGATTTCAACAGAAAACATCAATACGGTCCCTGCGTTGTTTGGGGAAAAAGATGTAGTGAAGGTAGCCACGACCGCCGCAGGGGTGCAATTTGTAGGTGAAGGAGCAGCGGGAATAAACATTCGAGGAGGGAAAGCGGACCAAAATCTATTTTTAATTGACGGAACGCCAGTGTATAATACCAATCACTTTTTTGGCTTTTTTTCGGCATTCAATGCCGAAGCGATCCAAAGCCTCGAGGTGTATAAAAGTGCTATGCCAGCCCACTTTGGGGGTCGACTGTCCTCCGTTTTCGATATTACCTCAAAGAAAACTCAAGTGGAGAAAGTGGAAGCAAGTGGTGGTATTGGCCCTGTAACTTCCAATATAATGGTTCGAGGAGCGCTGGGAGAGAACGGTCCCGGCGTGCTATTAAGCGGCAGAGCCAACTATTCTTCCTTTGTTCTTGATCAGATCAATAATTCCACATTTGGAAACAACAAGGCATCATTTTATGACCTGCTGGGCAAAGTATCGGAAGATATTGGTAGCCGGGATCAGATCTCGGTTACGGGCTACTTGAGTTTTGATAGGTTCCAGTTGCGTTCCGATACCCTGCTTTCATTCTCCGACTTCAATTACAGAAATCAAGCCGTTGGTGCAAACTGGAAACACACGTTTAGCGATAAGTTGGAGATGAATACGCATGTTGGGCTCAGCAAGTACAGTTACAGTATCGCCTACGATGAATTAGTAACTCAGGCCTTTGAGATCGATTATTCACTGCTGGAGCGCAATTTGAAAATCGACTTTGATCTTTTTTCGTCGGAGGAGGTCAATTATAACTTCGGGTTTGATGTAAAGGGTTATCGGATAGACCCAGGTAAGAAATCTCCGTTTGGGGAAGAATCCCTGATCGTTCCTGTTGAAATACCCCGCGAACAGGGTGTGGAGAGTGCTGCCTATTTCTCATCACAGCTGGTCCCCAATGATCGACTCTCTTTTCAATTAGGCTTGAGATATTCCCTTTTCCAGGCCATGGGCCCGGGTGAAGTATATGGTTATGATCCCGATTTGCCACTGGATTTTCGTTCTCGACTGGATACCACAAATTTTGGAGCGAATGAGGTCATTCAAGCCTATCACGGGCCTGAGTATCGCTTGACAGGCCGCTACAGCTTAAACGACGAAAGTTCATTGAAACTGGGACTTAGTAGAACCAGGCAGTACGTTCACCTGCTACTCAATGCTGCTTCTATTGCTCCGAATGACAATTGGAGGCTCTCGGGAGCGCACATTAAGCCTCAAATTGCTGACCAGATATCATTTGGTTACTATAGAAATATATACACCAAACATTTGATTGAGTTGTCCGCGGAGGTCTATTACAAGCGGATTCAAAACTTGCTCGATTTTAAGGTCGGAACGGACCTACAATTCAATAGGGATATAGAAACGGATATTTTGCAGGGAGATGGCCAAAGTTATGGTATCGAATTTTCGGTTAAAAAAACGGGGGGCTGGTTGACGGGCTGGTTGAATTACACATTCTCCAGATCCCTCATTAGGCTCGATGGTGGTTTCCCCTCGGAGCGCATAAACAGAGGAGAGTTTTTCCCCACTGGCTATGATAAACCCCATTACTTCAATTCTGTGATTAACTACAAGTTCAATCGGCGTTTTACTGTCACGCTGAGCGCCGTGTATGCCACCGGGATTCCAGTGACTTATCCTGTTGGTAAATGGCAATTCAAGGGTGTTGAGAATTTGTTTTACTCCGAACGCAACGGCTTTCGCATACCCGACTATTTCAGGACCGACTTGGGCCTTAATTTGAATGAGAGCCATAAGCTGAAGAAGTTTGCGCATGCCTCCTGGACTTTTTCTGTTTATAATCTGCTGGGTCGAGACAATATCTATTCGGTGTTCTTCAGAGTGGAGGAGGGGCAGGTTGAGGGCTTTAAGCTTACCGTATTTCGAAACCCAATTCCGACAATCACCTACAATTTTCACTTTTAATGAATCGATTGATCGTCATATTGGCCTTGCTTGCAATTTCGGGATGTGTGGAACCTTATGATTTTGAGGCAGTGGGCACGGAGCGGGTTCTGGTAGTGGATGCTTCTCTTTCCAACGAGCAGAAGTCGCACGAGACAAAGCTGTCCTATACCTATCCATTGGACGCTCAGGAAAATGCCCCTGCTACCGGCGCGGAAGTATGGATTGAAAGTGGGGGTGAAGTGGTGGCGCAGCTCGTAGAAGGTGAACCGGGAATCTATCAGACAGATTCGCTATTTGCAGGTACCGTGGGTCGATCTTATGTTTTGCATATTTCCCTGGGGTCGGTCAAGCTGGAATCGACCGAGGAGGTCATAAAGTCTCCCATTCCGTTGGACACCCTTTATGGCAGATACCTGGAATTGCCTTCAGAAGAAGATGCTTCGAATCAGCTGGGTGTCCAGGTTTTTGCAGATGTCACGGGTGCCGCTGAGGGAGTTTCTTTTAGATACGAATATGAAGAGACTTATGAAATCCGGGTTCCGTACCCCTCAAGTTATGCGTGGGATGCAGATTCTCTGATTTACACCCTGCGGGACCCGAGGGTTGGTACCTGCTACAAAACCAACAGATCCGCAAACCTGTTGTTGGGTTCTACGGCAGGTGTTACGGGAAACGATCTTTTAGAGTTTCCTGTGCGGTTTTTAAATCAAGAGGAACCCGAACTCAGGCATGTTTATTCCATTTTGGTAAAGCAGTACACGATTTCGGAAAACGCCTATCAGTTTTACCGCGACCTTCAAGAAAACAATGAATCTGCAGGTGGGCTATTTGATAGGCAGAAAGGAACTTCTGTTGGGAATTTTACATCTGTCAATAACCAGGAGTTGTCCGTGCTCGGTTATTTTGAGACGGCAGGGGTCGCGCAGGAGCGGACCTTTTTCCGGCCCGACTCATTCTGGGAAGATGGCTTTACCAGTCCGCGTAATAGTGAGTGTGGGCCCCACATAGCATTGGATACAGTGGGGGTAGGGCAGTTTCCCGAGTACTTTACCCGGAATCCCAATATGAATATTGTGATTTTTCTTATGCCTGGCACGGCCCTGACGGCTCTGGCCAAGTGCAGCGACTGTCGTTTATTTGGTGACTTACAAAAACCGGATTTTTGGGAGTGAGGAAGGTTTGCTTTTGCTTCGTTTTGTTTCTCACTGTATGTGCAGTAGAAGCGCAGATTGATCACAAAGAACAGCTGCATGTTTTGACAAGTTCCAACGACTTGCTGAGCGGGCAGAGTCTACACTTTCAGGCACAAGTGAGCAGTTTGGAAACAGGTAGGAAGTCTCAGTTAAGTAGTCTTCTGTACGTCGAATTGTTGAACGATGCAAATGAGGCGCTCTGGCAAGCAAAAGTGCTTCTTGATGAGGGTTATGGCGGAGGTTCTTATTACATTCCTTCGATAACCCCAACTGGCACCTATCACCTTGTAGCGTATACACGATGGATGAAAAATTTTGGTGAGTTCTACTCACATTTCCCTATACTTCCAACAGTACCTTATGCCTATGATTCCATCCGAATAGCGGGTATTGTAACCAGAAGTATAAATAGTCAAATTGAAAACGCTTTTTATCTTCCTCAACCGAGAAAAGCAAGTGGTGTCGAACCCTGGTTTGAAGGTTTTAAATCCTATCTCCTGGGTCGGGACAATATCTACTCGGTGTTTTTCAGAGTGGAGGAGGAGCCGGTTGAGGGCTTTAAGCTTACCGTATTTCGAGACCCCATCCCTGAAGTCACTTACAATTTCCATTTTTAATGAATCGATTGATCCTCATATTGACTTTTTTGGTGATGGCAGGATGTGTGGAGCCTTATGACTTTGAGGCAGTTGGCACTGAGCGGGTTCTGGTAGTGGATGCTTCCCTTTCCAACGAGCAGAAGTCGCACGAGACAAAGCTGTCCTATACCTATCCATTAGACGCTCGGGAAAATGCCCCTGCTACGGGTGCAGAAATATGGATTGAAAGTGCAGGGGAATTGGTAACGCAATTTATAGAAGATGAACCAGGGGTCTATCGAACAGATTCGCTATTTGCAGGTATTATCGGGCGATCTTACGTTTTACATATCTCCTTAGGGTCGGCCAAGCTAGAATCAACAGAGGAAATAATCAAACCTCCGATTCCTTTCGACACTATTTACGGTAGATACCTTGAGTTGCCTTCCGATGAAGATGCCTCGAATCAGCTGGGTGTCCAGATTTTTGTGGATGTCACTGGAGCTACAGAAGGAGTTTCCTTTAGATATGAATATGAAGAAACTTATGAGATCAGAGTTCCATATCCATCACTTTATTCCTGGGATTCGGATTCTCAGACTTACTCCCTCCGTGATCCAATGATTGGTACCTGCTACAAAACCAATAAATCCACAAACCTGTTGTTGGGTTCTACGGCAAGTGTTACGGGAAACGATCTTTTGGAATTCCCGATTCGGTTTCTAAATCAGCAAGAACCTGAACTCAGATCCGTTTATTCAATCTTCATTACGCAGTTCACTATTTCCGAAAAGGCTTATCAATTTTACCGCGATCTACAGGAAAATAATGAATCTGCCGGAGGCCTCTTTGATAGGCAAAAAGGAACCTCTGTTGGTAATCTGACCGTAATAAATAACCGGGAGCTAGCTGTGCTTGGGTATTTTGAGACAGCCGGGGTTGTTCAGGAGCGAACTTTTTTCCGTCCGGACTCATTTCGGGTGGATGGTTTTAGTGTTCCACGCAATCTTGAATGTGCTACCCAGATAGCATTGGACACGGCTTCAATAGGAGAGTTTCCTGAATATTTTACTAGAAACCCCAATTTTAATATTGTGAATTTCATTGTGCAGGGCGTTGCGTTGACGGCTTTCGAGAAGTGCACCGACTGTCGTTTATTTGGTGACTTACAAAAACCGGATTTTTGGGAGTGAGGAAAGTTTGTGTTTGCTTCGTTTTGTTTCTCACTGTATGTGCAGTAGAAGCGCAGATTGATCACAAAGAACAACTGCATGTTTTGACAAGTTCCAACGACTTGCTGAGCGGGCAGAGTCTACACTTTCAGGCGCAAGTGAGCAGTTTGGAAACAGGTAGGAAGTCTCAGTTAAGTAGCCTTCTGTACGTCGAATTGTTGAACGATGCAAATGAGGCGCTGTGGCAAGCAAAAGTGCTTCTTGATGAGGGTTATGGCGAAGGTTCTTATTACATTCCTTCGATAACCCCCACTGGCACCTATCACCTTGTAGCGTATACACGATGGATGAAAAATTTTGGTGAGTTCTTCCACGAACCGATTTTGGTCACCAATCCCTACATCAAACTGGATCAGAAATTCACAGCACCAGAGGAAACGTCAGTTTCGTTTTTCCCAGAGGGTGGTAAGCTGGTCAAGGGCTATCGCAATCATGTGGTCGTCCAGTTTAAAAACAAGGACGGCCACTATCCCAAGACAGCCCGGATTGTGTCAGATCAGGGAGATACAAGAGAGTTTCAAGTAGATGAAAATGGCCTGGGATCCTTCTACATTAACCCCAATGGCAGTGCCAAATACCAATTGATTTTCTCAGAGGATAGTGAGTTGCATTTCGTGGCTATTCCTGATGTGTGTGAGGACTGTGAAGGAATGGCACTGGAAGAGCGAGGAGGAGAATACAGTGTTTCGGTACATGAAAAAAAGGAAAATGCTGACTACTCCATTGTTGTTCTCGGAACTTCAGGTGAAGTACTCCGGCGTATGGTTACCGCTAATTCCACCGTACGCTTTCACCGGGAGGATCTCCCTAACGGACCTTACGTGATCCAGTTGATGCGAGCCCAAGTTGTACAAGCTGAAAGGGTGTTTTGGAATGGAACCCCGGTGCCAATTGACAGCTCTCATGTCGGTACTTATGGGAGGGGCGAGTGGATTGAAAGTTCTGTGATTGCACCCGGTGCTACCAGTGCCTTTTTTGCCATAAGGAGGCGATCAGATGCTAATGGAACCAACACGTGTCGACTTCAGGGAAAATTAAGGAGACTGCTGAGTGGTTTTTACTTGAAGTCCCACCGACCAGTATTTCAGTCACTGGATAAGTATATGGTAGCAAGTAATTGGCCAGCAAGCTGGCAACCAGTTGAGGAGGTGGCTTTGCTGCCAGAATTCAGGAACGACTTAATGCAGGGCTTGGTGACGGATAAGGACGATTTGCCGGTTGAAGGCGCTACCGTGGGCCTGGCCATTCCAGCCTCCGGTGATCAGGTCCGGGTAACTCGGACGGATTCCTCCGGCCTGTTTCAGCTTGATGTTGATATCGAGCATTCCGCAAATGCAGGGACTTTCACTGGGGTGCTGTCCCTATTTGAACCGGGTCAGGAAATGACTGCCACAAGCAAGAAATCTACGATCCCAACACGCGCTTGGAGCGAACACGAACAAATTGGAGAATTGGATGGTAGGAACGTTTTGATGTTGGATGAGTTCTACTCACATTTCCCAATACTTCCAACAGTACCTTATGCCTATGATTCCATCCGAATAGCGGGTATTGTAACCAGAAGTATAAATAGTCAAATTGAAAACGCTTTTTACCTTCCTGAACCAAGAAAAGCAAGTGGTGTCGAACCCTGGTTTGAAGGTTTTAAATCCTATCTCCTGGATGATTACCAACGATTTCCAACCCTTAGGGACTCTTTCATTGAATACATTCCGGAAGTCAATGTCAGCAAAAGCGAACAGAAATTCAAGTTACGGGTAGGGGCCGTAGATCAGGGCCCGTCGGGAAAATCTCTTGATCCGCCATTATTGCTGCTCGATGGAGGTTTTGTAAGCAGTCAACACTTATTGGAAACCTCGCCCTATCTGATCGAGCGAATAGATGTACTGCCTCGGAAATACGTGTTTGGTGACATTGTATTCGAAGGGGTTATAGCGCTGCACAGCACGGCTGGAGATTTATGGAGGCACAAGGGTGTGCTCTTGCAAGATTTTACTCCTGTTGTGTCTCAAGTAAGCGATTCCTGGATCAATGAGGAGCGGGATACAAGAATCCCGGATCGCCGGGAGTTGCTCCTGTGGGGAACTAAGGATGTAGATAGTGGTGGACAACTTTCCCTTACTTGCAAAACCCCAGAGACTGGTGGGCTGTTCGAATTGGAGGTTATCGGATTTTCGGAACAAGGAGAGGTGCAGCAATTTATAAGGACCTTCTACGTGGAATGACTGCACTGATCTGATGTTGACCCGCCATTGACACGTCATAATATGCCGTTTACTCCAGGCTAAAGACTTTTGGCGCCAAATACGGATGGCCCCATGCGGTTCTTTTACATTTGAGTTAAAACCTGGAATCGTGAAAAAACTAATTCTAATACTTTGGACTGTTGTTTTAGGGGGCTTTGCCATGCCCAGGGCCGCTGGCCAGTCTGTGAATGCCAAGCCAACGGCTATTACCTGGTTCAGTATTGCCGTGGAGGAGGACATGTATTTGACGATGGACTTGGACCCGGAAACGATGTTTGCTTTGATGTTGCAACAGAAGAATGACGATGCCGAATTGTTGATGTACGAATCATTCGAATTGGTGAGGGACTATATTAATGCGCAGACGGCACTGGAAGTTCTGGAAGCGGCGAGCCTGAAAGATAAAGTGACGTATTCACGGATGGGTTATCCGCTAAGTTCATTAAAGAAAGCTGCGAAAAAAGCGGATTATGAACAGTATGCGAAATTGGAGATTGAGGTCCGAGGAGCAAAGCGGGGCTCCTCTGAGGGAACAACTGGCGAGCAGGAGATTCTAGATGTAGAAGTTTCAGAAAGTAATTATCAGGCGAAGGTTTTCCCTCAGATAGATGTTCGGCTGAAATTTGCCGACGCCACAGGTAAGACGATTGAGACCATCACTGGCAGGTATAGACATACTGAGAAGGTTCAGATCAAAACACAAAGTTTGAACGTAGGAGGACTTTCTATTCCACTGAAACAGTCGGCAGAGGTTATTCCATACTACTATTATTTACAAAAGGCCCTCGAGGATTTAGCGCCCAAGTTGCCGTCGGACTAGCGCCAGGTTGTTGGTAGCCAGTGTCAGAAAAAGGCATTCCCTAAGATTCGACTAGGGTAGGGCTTGTGTTGATGTGCCTGTAGTATAGTCAGGAGTTGTTTTCGCTATTAAGTGGCTGTTAGCATTCTATCACTGAGGAAGACATTGGGAAAGCTAATAACAACGACTTTGCGATGTTTACGCATACCTCAGTTTTTCCGATGAAGGAGGCTGGAGTGTGCGTTTTTTTTATTCCAAATCACATGACTGTCAGGAATTTAATATGAAAAACGGAATTTGTATGAGAATGAAAAAGGTTGGCGTAATGCTACTATCCCTAGGCACCGTCCTTGCTTGTGGCGACGATGATGCAGCGATGGGCAATGACATAGCTCCAGGTGAAGATCCAAATTTTACGATAGTTGCCCACAGCGACGAAGGCTTGGGTTCATTCAATAGGAAAGTGGTGGTCTTTGGCATAGATATCTACGCGGTGGCTTCTGTGAATGACTCAAAGCTGCTCCATGCGGCAAACCTGCTGGCTCAGTACCTGGATAACGATGAAAATGGTGAAGTGGATGATCAGAATGTACTCGATGCAATGCTTGCAAGTCAGGCGTTTATGGTGATGTGGGCAACCGAAAGTGATCTCGATATTGATCCGCCAAGTGGCCGGGTGGGACAGGACCTGGGCAATGACGAGACCCGTCCACAATGGCATGCCAGTCGATCCGGTGAGTTCGATGCGGCGTTGGAGGAGGTATGGCACATTGTTTCACATGCGGGATATTCTCAGGCTTATCCGGAAGTGTTTGGCGAATCGCCCGGTACTGCCCTCGCCGATGCTATGGATCAGGCCCGAGGAGGGCGGTTCACTGAGATCCCCAATCCGTACCCGGCTGGAGCTTGGTACACTTACGACGATGAAACGTGCGACTATTCATGTATGGCCACAGAATACTTTTATTGGGCCGTGACTTCCATACTTGGGGCTCAAGCCAATCGGCTGGAGGAAATTGAACATGAATGGAGGCTGAATACGACGGACAAGGTCAGGGAAGGTGATCCTGTGATTTATCAATTGTTAACCGATGATCAGTACATCTTGCCAGCGGTTTTGCCCGATGGGACTTACCGGCATTAGACCTTTCCGGGGATTTTTCATCCACTGACATACCCTGTGGCTTCAGGTGTCGACTGGCAGTACTACTCGATTATGTAATTAAATTCCATGTCTGATAGTTCTTCTAGATCTTCCCCTGTCTCAATCAGATCATAATCGTCTTCCTCCGCATACCAGTTCACCTGGATGGGAAGGCCATTTTCCTGTCGGTTCTTTAGTTTTTTGAAGAGTTGTATCAAGCACCTGACGGAGCTGGTGTTAAAATACTCTAGTTTGAATTGAACTTCAAGCTGCTTGCCCGAAATGCTATCCTCCAGTGCATCAAGCAATGGCTGGTAAAAGACCAGGCTATTTTCAGGGGACGACCTTCCCTCCAATATCAACAGGGCCTTCTCCGGATCGTAGAAAATTCTTGGTGTGGTTTTCGTCTTTTCGATTCGAAGCATATCGGTAATGGCTTACAAAGCTAAGAACTCTCTGTGCTTCTTTCCGTTTTCAGCGCCTCCGGCATTTGTTTGTCATAAAACATTTTCAGGAATTGCAAAGCCGGATGATCATCAGGGCTTATGGTCGCATTCTCTATGTCCTTCAGCACTTCTAAACCGTTTTGAAAACGATCGTGATCATTTCTATCCACTTCCCGAAACCCCATGGCCCAATTTTCAAAATTCCTTCTGCCCAATGGGCCTGAAAGTAAGACATAAACACGGTCATGCCGCCGGTCGGCTTGGATTTTACGATATAGATTTTCTATCTCCTGTTTTTCACCCTCCAAAACTTGTAAGAACCTGGAATTCAAGTAGACTAACATGCCGGTGATGTCTCTCTCGGTATTGAAAGCCCGACTCTTCTCCCAAAGCCTTTCAAGAGCTGCTGAAGAGTGGTCCTGCGCCGCATGACTCGTGTATAATATGAAATGTAAACCTTCTATGACTTTTAAAATTGAATTATGCTAATATGATACTATTTGAAGATGGTCAACCACATTAGGGTAGGGTCTTCCATGTCTCCCTCCAGACCGTACTTTTTACCGTTAATGAGATCCTTTACTTCCGGTGCGGCTTCCACCGTTCCGGCAGTTAGGTTTCCATCGCCCTTGATACTGTAGACGACTGCTGTTGATGTTTCGCTTGTCTTGTTGATTACCATAGTGTTGAATTTTTAGTTTCAAAAAAGCGAAATATGAGTATCAACTATCCTGGGTTCTTTAAAGCGGTTGCTCTTCTCAGACGGCTATTCCAATCATCGTGATATCGTCGTATTGAATGTTATCACCCTTCCAGGAATTCAACGCCTTGGAATAGTAGCTGGCGTTAAATGCTTCCTCTCGGGCAATCATGTCTTTTACTCCTCTGTAGCCAAGTTTCTTGTTGTCTTGGGAATCGAACTGATCGGTAAGGCCGTCTGTGAAGCTGTAAATGCCAGTCACATCCTCCAAACTGATGACCTGATCCGACAGGCTCCCTAGCTTGGAATAGTCCATGCATTTCTTGGCTTTCAGTAACTCTAATCCGGACTTCTTCTTTATGAATGCTGAAATCCCTGTAGAGGCAAATCGCGCCTGTTTTTGCTTTGGGCTGAAGCAGAACACGCCGATTTCAGCGCCAATGCCATAGTCCAGCATATCTTCGGCTGTTCGATTGTAAGTCTCAAGCCTCTGATAAAATAACCTCACAAATTGAGACAAGCTGGAACCATCGAAGTTCTCCGAGGCCTGATTCAAAAGTGAATTGCAGACCATGGAGGTCATCGCGCCTTCGATGCTATGCCCGGTACAGTCTACTAGTGCCAGGAGCACGTCATCTTCGATTTTCTTATACCAGTAGAAATCCCCTCCAACTACATCCTGTTGCTGATGCACCACAAAAAACTCCTTGAAATTGGCTTGAAGCTCATTTTCTGGAGGAATAATTAGTTGCTGGATTCGTTGTGCCTCGAGCATTTTCAAGTCAGAAGCAAGGGGACGTCCATTGTCACTTCCGGACGGTTCCGGATCCTCCTTGATTAACTCAGGAAGATGATCTATGCCTTTGATAAAACTCAGCAGCATAGCCAGATTTTCTCTTGAGTTGTGGATGACAATGTAATCCGAACTATAAATCCGTTTGAAGATCAGATTCGATTTGTCGGCCAGGCTGACCCTGAAAAAGTCTATTTCCAACGAAGACTCACCAAACCAACGTAGCCAGTTGCTTACAGTTGACGGTTGGTTATTGGCGACGGTCTGAATTTCTGCCTTGTTTTCCCTGTTGATTGTTAGACAAAGTTCGAGCTCCTGAAAATTTTTCGTTAGGAGTTCTACGGTCTGTGCCATTTTGACGGTGGTTAAGATTAGTTGGCTTGCTCTGCGATCTGTTGGTGAAATTTACTGACCTTCAACTCAAGAATGACTTTGTTTATCTCCGCCTTCTTGCTCAATTTGAGCATAAGAAGACTATCTCTTAGATAGTGACCGAAGAACGTGCTTCCTTGTGTTTCGAGATAGAAGAAGCTATTGTCGGCTGCCAGAGCAGCATTGCAAAAATCTCCGCAAAAAGCCCAAGTTCCGGTTTTTTCATCTGAAAACTCGCACTTTTTACTGGACATGTCGTAGAGGCCCATTGCCTCCACGACTTCCATATCTCTTTTAAAATCAGCTATTTCCTGGTTGAGTGGCATGTGGAACAAAAGGATTTATCAAAGGCTTGCTTCGATGCTTTTCGTGCCATTCTTAACCAGATTCCTCAGGATAGCCAGATTACCCTTCTTTTTATCCGCAGCCAGGTAAACCATGTGGGTGCCCTTGCTTGTGCAATTGATGATGTGAAATTGGGAGTCTAGGGTTATGAGGATGTCATCGATGCTTTCTTTAAGCCCCAATGCATCGATCGCCTTTAACTTCGCTTTTACTACTTCTACGTTGTATGCGCTTGCTACATCCGGGTCCAGGGAGCCATCGGACCAATTTCCGAGGGTCATGCCGGAATCAATTTCCACGACTGTCACGGCTACAATACCGTCTGCGTCGTTTCTAGCGTTGTTGATGAAATCTGTCACTGCGTTTGCCTTAGCCATAATTGATAATTTAATAGGTGTTCAAAAATTTCGCAGTGAATACCTGTTCCTTGGCAGTTCTTTGGTTTAACTAAAGTAGTTACTTCCTTCACCAAGAAGATTCGCCTTTCGCTGAACGAGTCCAGAATTTCGCTGAGCCGGAAGAAATGAGGGATTAACCGGTCGCGCAAGCGAGTGCTTACTTACCGATACAGAATTTGGAGAAGATGTTATCCAACAAATCTTCCGTTGTGATTTCGCCGGTGATTTCACCCAGATGGTCCAGCGCTTGTCGAATATCCATCGCCAATAAGTCATTGCTTATGGACATTGAAATGCCTTCAAGCACCTTTTGAAGAGAGGAATTGGTCAGTTTCAGGCTCTCAAAATGGCGGCTACTGGTCACTACTGTTGCTTCACCATTCAGTTCGCTCACCTTGCTTAGTGATAGTAGCTGCTCTCTGATTGTATCTAAATTCGTTTGTTGTTTTGCTGAGATTTGTACCATCGGGCTTTGCAGTTCCAGAACTGTATCACTACGAAGGTCGGATTTATTTCCCACAAGCAAATAGGGTATATCATAAGCAGCTACCTCATCGATCTGTTGACGTATTTGTGCTTGATCACAGTCGGACAAATCGACCAATAGAATGATGATGGAGGCCATTTCCATTCTTTCCTTGGTACGCTTGACACCTATAGCTTCTATCGTGTCGCTTGTTTCGCGCAGACCAGCAGTGTCAATGAAACGAAATGGTATACCTTCAATATTGATCGTATCCTCTATGGTGTCCCGGGTAGTACCTGGGATTTCCGAAACAATGGCTTTTTCTTCATTTAGCAGCGCGTTCAATAAGGTTGATTTGCCGGCGTTTGGTTTTCCGGCAATTACCACTGGAATGCCGCTCTTCATCACATTGCCCAATTCAAAGCTTTTGACCAGCCTGGTTACAACCTGTTGAATCTTACTTACCAGGTCAGTGAGTTCGTCCCGACTTGCAAATTCGACATCCTCTTCTGAAAAGTCCAGTTCCAGTTCGATCATACTGGCAAAATGAACCAACTCCGTTCTAAGTGATTTGATCTCATTGGAAAAACCTCCCCTCATTTGCCTCAGGGCGGTCCGGTGTGCAGCTGCCGATTCGGAAGAAATCAGGTCCGCCACAGCCTCGGCCTGAGCCAAGTCAAAGCGACCATTAAGAAAAGCACGTTGTGTAAACTCTCCGGGTCTTGCAAGCCTAGCGCCTGAGGCGATCATCAGGTGCAAAATGGACTGGACAATGAAACTAGATCCGTGACATGAAATTTCCACCGTATTCTCCCTGGTATAGGAATTTGGACCCTTGAAAAGTGTGACCACCACTTCGTCGAGAAGTCGCTCGTCATCTTTGATATTACCAAAATGGACTGTGTGTGTTTTCTGCTGCAGTAAATCCTTTCCGTCGAAAACCTGATTGACTAATTCCAAGGCATTTTCTCCGGATAAACGAATAACGGCGATGGCTCCAACACCCGGTGGGGTGGATAGCGCCACGATAGTGTCTGAATGCGCTGCGATCATAGCTACCACAAAGCTAAGTCAACTCTATACCTATCCGGATAATATTTTGCTTCTTATATGAAACCTTTTGGTTTTATATTATATATTTGAAACCAAAAGGTTTCATATGAGGCGAGATGTTTTCCAGGCTATTGCCGATCCAACAAGGAGGGAGATTATTGGCATGCTCTCCCGGCAAAAGTTGAATGTCAATCAGGTGTCAGATCAGTTTGATGTGAGTCGGACGGCCGTTTCCAAGCACCTGCGAATCCTGCGGGAGTGTGGCCTGATCACCATTGAGAAAAAGGGAAGGGAGCGATATTTCAATGCGCATCTCGAGTCACTGGTTCAAGTCTCTGACTGGGTAGCACAGTATCGTTCGTTCTGGAATGCAAATCTGGACCGGCTAGAGTCGCTGTTAAAAACCGAAGATCAAACAAGTAAACAAGACGAAAATGAATAAATATGGTAAGCTCATAGAGCGCGACACATTACAATTCCAGCGATTACTTCCTGGGCCAATTGATCGTATCTGGCAGTATCTGGTAGATGGTGAAAAGCGGGCGCTTTGGTTTGCCGGTGGAAAAGCAGACCTCAAAGTCGGTGGTAAAATGGAATTGGTCTTCAATAATTCACAATTATCATCACCGCCAGATCCGGTCCCGGAAAAGTACAAGGAATTCCAGGATGGTACACTTTCTTCTGCCGAAGTGCTGAAGATTGATCCTCCGCAGCTACTGTCAATTGCCTGGGAGGGGGGCGTGGTGACCTTTGAATTGCTCGAACAGGATGAGGCGGTGCTCCTCACACTTACCCATGAAAAACTGCCCACGGGTATGGATCCGCGCATAGGTACATTCGCTGGCTGGCATACGCATCTCGATATCCTGTTAGATCGGTTGGCAGAAGCAGCTCCCGCCGGCTTTTGGAAAGTGCATATGAGGCTCGAGGATGAATACAAAGATTTGCTCAGTTCCTGAAAGTCTGACCCCCGAGCTCGATAGTGGGTTCACTTCCTTGGGAATCCGCTTTCTGTCTTCGTTTTTCAACAATCCGTTGATAGCAGAAGGTAATGGCGAAAAATAGACCTGCCATGGTTGCCATTGCGCCGGCAATGGACCCGTCGAGACCGTATGCCAGGTAGTATCCACTGATGGCAATGGCTACACCTAATACTGCACTGAGTAGGAGCATCGTCCTCAATTGGCCAGTGATCAAATAGGCTGTTGCCGGGGGGACGATCAAGAACGCAACTACCAGAATGGCGCCGACAGATTCAAATGCTGCTACCGTCACTAATGAAACCATCGACATGAGCAAGTAATGCCATAAATTGGCTGAGTAGCCGTTGCTGGTAGCATATTGGGGGTCGAAGGTGGTGATGTAAAGTTCTTTATAAGCAACAACAATGAATAAGATGACGAGTACCAGAACGATACTCAGGACAACCAAAGCGCGGGGCCCAATAATTTGTCCGGAGCTTGTGAATAGTAGATCTAAGGGTACATAGGCAATTTCTCCATAAAGTATGCAGTCCTGATCGATGTGTGCATCCCCGGCATAGTAGGAAACCAGGATCACACCAATTGCAAAAAGCCAGGTGAACGTGACGCCAATAGAAGCATCGGATTGCAACTTACCTTTTTGATGAAAAAACTCTATTAGAAAGGTGGTGATCATGCCAAACAAACCGGCACCAAGTAGCATCCATATGGTCTGGTCGGCACCCATGATCATGTAGGCGATGACGATGCCTGGTAAGACCGCATGTGAAATCGCATCACTTACCATTGCCATTTTGCGAAGTACCAGGAAGCTTCCGAGCAGTCCACAGGAAATAGCCACTAACGCTCCCGTGACAATAATGATCAGGCTATCCATGAGTATGTTGGTCTTTTAGTGGTGCTATCATTATCTATTCTCTCTCAGGTATAACGGAGTGGTGAGGGTCCATTGTAGGATGATTTAGTAGTTTCTCCAGTTTCTTTTCAAGGTCGGGCGAAATGATATGTTCGATAGACTCGGCATCCTCATGGACATGATCTGGAGCTATACGCAGATACTCGGTCAGGTAGAGTTCCCAAAGCCTGTGCAGTCGCAAGGTCCGTTTACCCTTGAGAAGCCCTTGTTTTTTTAAGACCCATTTTCCTTCGTGTTTTTCAATGTACCTGTTGAACTTGAGCTTTTTCAGTCCCTTACGTAATTGGGTTGGGGTAAAGTCTCTTCTCATTAAAAGCTCGCTTTCCGATCTTGGCGTGAAATGACTGTTGGTTTTCTCCCCAAGCGAAAAGAATGTTTTCAGTATGTTCTCTTGTAATAGTCGACTTTTGATTGCTCGCTGCTTGATGACTTTGTTGATTATTCCCTTTCCCGGAGCCACTAGGAAGGAAGTAATGGCGATAACAGAGATGGTCATGACGATCCATGGTCCGGTGGGCATTCCTGGCGCCACATAGGAGACAAAGGCACCCAGTACGCCGGAAAATGCGCCAAACGTCGAAGCGAGCAATAGCATCCTTGAAAGTCTATCAGTCCAGAATCGAGCTGCAGCTGCAGGAGTAATGAGCATCGCTGCCATTAAGACCACACCCACAGCTTGAATTCCCGTGACCACTGCCATAACAGTGATTGAAGAAAGTAATACTTCTACCATCCGGACAGGTATACCAATAGTCTTAGCAAAATCCGGATTGAAGGCAACCAATTTCAACTCCTTGTAAAAAAACCAGACAACAATCAGTACCAGCATACTCATGGTGCTGAAGGCCCACAAGTCTTTACCAACCAATGCTGCAGCCTTACCAAATAGAAAAGAGTCTAGTCCCGTCTGACTGGCATTTCCAGAATGCTGAATAACTGTCAGTAAAAGAATACCGACGCCAAAAAATACCGATAGCGATAATCCTGTGGCTGTATCTTCTTTGATCTTGGAGTTAGCAACCACATAATCCATGACAAGAATGGAGAGCCAACCCGTCAAGAATGCACCGACAACCAATAGGACAGGGTCCTTATCCCCGGAAATTATAAAGGAAAGGCAGACACCCGGAAGAACGGAATGGGAAATGACATCCCCTAAAAGTGATTTCTTTTTTAAAAAAGTGAAGCAGCCAACCACAGCCGAGGAAATGGAAAGAAGGATCGACCCAAATACCACATATTTAATGTTAGGGTAAGCGAATGTAAAAAACTCAACCAGTGCTTCCTTCATTGTTCCCGCGTCGGATATTGCTCCTTTTTCATTAGCTCTCCCACTTCCGTGAGTAAGGTGAGCTTACCTCCATAGGTCTCTGTCAAGAATTTTTCTTGGAAGACTTCCTGAGTCGGCCCTGCAGCAACCAATCTTAAGTTCAGCATGATCAACCAGTCAAAGTAGCTTTCGACAGATTGCAGGTCATGATGTACTACAATTACGGTTTTGCCTTTGGCGGCTAGTTTCCGGAGAAGTTGAATGATCGCCTTTTCTGTGGCCGCATCCACACCGGCGAAGGGTTCGTCCATGAAATAAATTTCCGCCTCCTGACAGAGTGCTCTTGCTAAAAAGACCCGCTGTTGTTGTCCACCTGAGAGTTGAGCGATTTGACGATCCTTGAATTTTTCCATGCCGACTTGCCGTAACGCATCCATTGCAGCTTCTTTATCGGCTTTCTTCAACCGTTTAAATAGACCCACCCGGCCATACCGGCCCATTTGCACAATGTCATACACTGAGGCTGGAAAATCCCAGTCCACTGATTCGCGTTGCGGTACGTAGCTTACCTTTTTTCTTATTTCTCCCAGATCCTCCCCTAGGATTTTTACGTATCCCGAGCTCGCGGGCAACAAATCCATGATGGATTTGATCAATGTTGATTTCCCCGCGCCATTGGGCCCAATAATGCCGCAGATGGAGCCTTTTGGGATCGCCAGATCTATCCCCCAAAGCACCGGTTTCTTGTCGTAAGAGACTGTTAAGTCATGGATTTCTAATGCGATATTACTTTGAACTGGGTCCATCATTTGAGCGCATCGCTAATGGTATTGGCATTATGGGACACCATCCCTATGTACGTGCCTTCGAAAGTTCCGAAACTCCCCATGGCATCTGAAAACAGGCTGCCACCTATTTCGACCTGATGCCCTTTGGCACGGCATCCATCGACAACTGCATTCACCGCCTGTGGCGAAACGGAGGTCTCCACAAAAATTGCTTTAATGTTGCGTTCAATAATCAGATCGATCAGATCAGCGATATCTCGCAAGCCAAAGTCCGATAAAGTGGATATGCCTTGAAGGCCCTTTACCTCCAGGTCGTAAGCCCTACCGAAATAGCCAAAGGCATCATGTGCGGTGATTAGAATTTTTTGAGTTGCTGGAATTTCTTGCAGTTTCTTTCCAACAGCCATGTGAAGGCTATCCAGGGTGTTGACATAGCGTCGTGTGTTTTCGCGGTACAGTGCGGCATTCTCAGCATCGAGCTTGATAAGCCCTTCGGCAACTGCGTTTACCGCTATTTGCCAGAGTTTAACATCAAACCAGACATGAGGGTCATAGGCATTTTCATAAAGCTCCGAGCCCAACAATTGACTTTTGTCGATGGCTTCTGCTGCAGCGACTACCGACTTTATCCTTGCCTGCTTTTCAAGTATTTCTGCCATTTTACCTTCTAGTAACAAGCCATTGTAAATGATCAAATCCGCGCTTTGGAGTTTGCGCAAGTCTCCCTGTGTTGCCTTGTAAAGATGCGGGTCAACACCAGAACCCATGATCGGCTGAGCGTCTACCTTGTCTCCGGCGATGTTGATGACGGCATCATATAACATGCCGGTGGTGGCAACAACCTTGGGCTTGGTCCCGGCGGTGTTCGGGGTGTTATTACATGCGTAGACCAGTAGGCTTAGCGCCAGTAGGCCGATTGTTTTTCTCATATCTTTTTTACCATTATTGATTCCGTGATTTCCTTCGAGAAGAAAGATGTATTTCCCTCGTTTAGTTCCAGGAGGATGGAGCCGTCGAACTCCTCTTTTTCAAGCACTCTCAATTTGAGGCCAAGCCTTATGCCTTTCTTATCCAGGAATTGCAATAGCCGGGGATTACCGTCAACCACCGATACGACCACCACCTGTTCATTAGTTGCAATCTCCGCGAGCGGCTGCTGGGGCCCCGTGTTGAAATTACCGTTTACATCTGGTATTGGGTCACCGTGCGGATCAACCGTAGGGGATCCCAGGAAGGCATCAAGTTTTTCAATGAGCAAAGGTGACTGTATGTGTTCTAATTGCTCGGCAATATCATGGACTTCATCCCAATGAAAGTCAAGCTTCTCATACAGAAATACCTCCCAAAGCCTGTGCTTTCGTATGACATTGACCGCCACTTTATTCCCCATGTCGGTCAGAGAAACTCCCTGGTATTTTTGGTAGGAGAGTATGTCCTTCCGGGCAAGCCGTTTGATCATATCACTAACGGTTGCTGGTCGGGTATGCATGTGCTCCGCGAGTGCATTGGTGGAGACATTTTCTTCTCCATCTGCCGCAAGATGATATATAGACTTAATATAGTTTTCCTCGGTGTGTGTAAATCGCGCTTGTGACACGATGTAAAGCTAAATTAAAATTTAGATATATCTAAATATAATTTTAGATACTACTTTATAAAAGATGATAAAGAGCTTGTAATCAGAAATTTACTATAATGTATCTGTATTGTTACTTACGTTGTTGTATAGCATTAACCCAGTCATTCTTAAGAGACCTGGAGGCGGAAGAAACCCATCTAAAAACACATCCGATTACAATAATTTGCCATTCTTCTTTGTCATTCAGAACAGATTTTCTTCTATTTGACCGGATTGTCGAATTGTGAGTTGTGGATTGAAAGCTATCTATCCAACACTAGTAGATGTTGTATTCAAGACTCGCCATTCACCCTAATTAAAATCATGGAGTTAAGAACACTAATTGAAAGCGCCTGGGAAGATCGCACCCTGATTCACGACAAAGAAATTGCCGTAGCGGTGAAGACCATTGTGGATGACCTTGACAATGGAAAACGCAGAATAGCGGAACCGACAAATGATGGATGGGTGGTTAATGATTGGTTGAAGAAAGCGGTTATACTTTATTTTCCGTTGATGAAGATGCAATTGATAGAAGTAGGTCCATTTCAGTTTCATGATAAGATCAAACTCAAGTCGGGATATGATCAATTAGGTGTGCGGGTAGTACCTCATGCAATTGCTCGCTACGGCTCGTTTATCAATAAGAATACGGTATTAATGCCGTCATATGTAAACATTGGCGCCTATGTGGATGAGGGGACCATGGTTGACACCTGGGCTACTGTGGGGAGTTGTGCGCAAATCGGCAAGGATGTTCACCTCAGCGGGGGTGTCGGTATTGGTGGTGTTCTAGAGCCGGTGCAGGCCGCGCCTGTGATTGTCGAGGATGGTGCCTTTTTAGGATCCCGGAGTATCGTTGTGGAAGGTGTGCGCGTTGGTAAAGAGGCCGTACTTGGTGCCAACGTTGTACTGACTGCTAGTTCGAAAATCATAGATGTTACGGGAGAGGAACCAAAAGAGTACCGGGGCTATGTTCCTGAGAGATCGGTCGTAATACCCGGTTCAATTCCGAAGAAATTTCCAGCAGGAGAATACAATGTTCCCTGCGCGTTGATTATAGGAAAAAGAAAAGAAAGCACCGACAAGAAGACCTCCCTGAATGAAGCCTTGCGAGAAAACAGCGTGGCAGTCTAGAACCTGATATACGCAATTGCATTTTTTGATCGTTTTTGGACTGTGAAGAAAGTTGTAACCTGCTTGCTGATACTGTTCATGGTGAACGCCGAAGGGGTTTGTCAAGCGCCCCAGTACCGGTTTGCAGCAGGTGAATACCTGGAGTTTAAATTGAATTACGGCTGGTTCACCATTGGTAAAGGCTATTATCAGCTGGAGAAAGAGGAAGTCAACTATCAGGGGCAGCAATGTTACCAGGTGAAAGTCGGGGGTGGAAGCTCCGGTTTCTTAAATGTATTTACTAAGGTCGAAGATGAATGGGGTGCTACGCTCAGAAAGGATGATTTGAGACCAGTTTTCACTTACCGTGATATCCACGAAGGCCGCTACCAACTTGAGGAGCAGATCTATATTGACCAGGATTCGGGAAGTATTCGTGTGGAACAATATAAGGCCCACCGCGGCCAGCCACGAAGGCCTACGAAACATTACGAATTTGATCCAAGCCAAGGGGTTTTTGATATGTTGGGTGGCATGCTGCAAGTCAGAAACCTGGACCTCTCGCAATTTTCGTCAGGTGACACGATTCGAGTAAGGGCGTTTTTTGAAGATACTTTTTACGATTTCAAGATTCTGTACACGGGTAAGGAAAAACTCAAGACCAAGGTTGGAAAGCTCCAGGCACATCGCCTTGTTCCGCTCATGCCGCAAAACTCCGTTTTCGATGGGAAAAGATCCCTAACAGCATGGTTTTCCGACGACCTCAATCAACTGCCATTGAAGGTGACAGCTGATATGTTTATTGGTAAAGCTTCTTGTGAAATCGTGTCTTTTAAAAACGTAAAGTACGGAGGTAATTCAGATTAGGATTAGTTTTGCCAACTTCTATTTTGAGCTATGAAATATCTACTTCGATCTCTTCTGATTGTTGGACTTGTAGGAGCCTGCAGTACAGAAGCGACCCGACAGGGGGATCAACTTTTTGAGCAAGGCAAGTTTAAGCAGGCGATCGCCTCTTATAACGAGTACCTATCCTCTAATCAAGCGGACGTGAAAACCATCTATAATCGCGGTAGAGCTTATGAGGAATTGCAAAGATTCAACAACGCGATTGCCGATTTTGAGGCAGTATTGAAAATGGATGAGCGCAATGTAAACGCCTACATGAGTTTGGCTAACGTTTATTATAGCCAGGAGAAGTTTTCACTTGCTTTGATCAATGCCGGCAAAGCACTAGACATCAGCGAAAATCTGGCCAAGGCCCATTTTATCGAAGGTCGCGCCCGGCATCAGTTGGGATATTTTGATGCTGCGCTTGAATCCTACAGCTCAGCGCTGCAATTAGACAGGAATTATGCGGAGGCCTATTTATATCGAGGGGCCCTCAAGGTGCAGTTGAATAAAGCAAGTTTGGCGTGCGAGGATTTTAGAAAGGCCAGCAATCTGGAGGTGGATGAGGCCAGGCAGGCCCTTCGAAAGTACTGTAGATAATATGAAAAAGTACCTGGCGCATTTTCAGGAGATAGAAACTCCCTTCTACTTCTATGATCTGAACTTACTCCGAGAAACATTGGAGGTGGTAAAAAGGGAAATTACCGGATTTCCTTATCAGGTGCATTATGCGTTGAAAGCCAATACGAATTTAGAAATTCTGAAACTGATTCAATCATATGGTTTTGGGGCTGATTGTGTTTCGGGGAATGAAGTGGTGCGAGCAGTCGAAGCAGGATTTGCCAAAGACCACATTGTCTTTGCTGGCGTTGGCAAGACCGATAAGGAACTGAAGCTGGGCTTAGACCAGCAGATTTTTGCCTTCAATGTGGAATCGATTCAAGAATTGGAGGTACTTGAAGATTTGGCAGCAAAGCTGGGCGTTAAAACTAATTTCGCCCTTAGGCTGAATCCAAATGTAGATGCGGGAACGCACGAGTACATAACAACCGGTAAGCGGAACAACAAGTTTGGTGTTACTTTCCAGGAACTAAAAGAGTCGTTGCCGATGATCAGGCAACTTAAGCACCTGCAGTTTATCGGGACTCATTTTCATATTGGCTCACAAATCACCGACTTGGACCGGTTCTCGCATTTGGTGAAGAAAGTCAATGAGATTCAGGAATTCCTGTTAGCTGAAGGATTTGACCTGCCTCACTTGAACGTGGGGGGTGGCCTGGGTATTGATTATTTGCATCCTGACCAATCTGCTATTCCCGATTTCAAAACCTATTTCAATTTTTTCAAGGATGAATTGCGGTTGCGACCAAACCAAACCCTTCATTTTGAATTAGGTAGGTCCCTGGTCGGGCAATGCGGGTCGTTGGTCACTCGAGTACTTTACAACAAGCCCGGGGAGGGTACAACTTTTCTAATTGTCGATGCAGGTATGACGGAACTGATCAGACCAGCCCTTTACCAGGCCAGGCACGTAATCCAGAACCTGAGTCCTGAGTCAATCTCCACCGACACCTACGATGTAGTGGGACCCATATGCGAGACATCCGATGCTTTTGCCAGGGGCATTGAACTGCCTGATAGTAAGCGAGGAGACCTCCTGGTGATAAGGTCTACTGGCGCGTATGCGGAGGTGATGAGTAGTAGCTACAATCTTCGCGACAAGGCCCCTGCCGTTTTCAGTGATGATCTTGCTTAGAAGGCCATATAAAAGACCTTTTCTTTTAAGTCTTCTGCGCGGCCGGGGCTAACCAGGAATTTGGTTTTAATTGATTCTGTACCATTTTTTGCAGGCCTGTACACTTCAAAGTGCAAATGTGGACCAGAGGAGAATCCGGTATCGCCGCTCAACCCGATTGCATCACCACGTTTTACTCGATCTCCAACCTTCACCAGGCTTCCTTTTTTCTTCAAGTGCACGTAATCCGCAAACGTGCCATCAGAATGGTAGATGGTTATCTTATTCGCGAAATCCAGGCAACTTCGGTTGGGGCAACCTCTGTTGGAGTCTTCCTTAACCTTTACAACTGTCCCGTCTCTAGCAGCCACTATTCGGGAGCCCTGCGGCATGGTGAAGTCTATGGCATTCTTTCCCATGTGCGAAAAAGAACCATTGTATCCTTGACTCATGAGAAATTTTTCTCCTTCCTCAAAGGGTAGAGAATACGAAACATTATCGTCATGCACCGCTCGGTAATCGCCCATGTAGTAGGTGAATTGCGAGCCGTAACTCCACCCTTTGTTTTTCTTAACCGGCGTGAGAGAAGCAATAAGTACAGCTTCCTCGGATGGTTGCAAGACCACTTTAAGGGGAAATTTCTTTGAACTTTTGAGATTGGTTTGATTTACACTCAATTCAAGTGTATACGGAACGATACTCTTGTTACGTCCATATATCTCCAACCCAGAAGCCGTTTTCCTGTCGAATATTTCGACTGGGCCGTCACTCTTTTTTCTTTGCGATAACAAAATGTTGGACAAGAGCACCAGGGAAATAACTAACAGACTTCTTAGAGACATGATTTGCGTTTTTGGTTGTGGACTACTACGTGAAAAGGAGTAGGAGGGTCAACGGAAATTGGATTTTTGTGTCACTAAATTGAAATTTTACAATTTATTAATATTCCTTTGTCGCTCTTTAATTTGCTAAAAGAAGACTCAATTAACTATTTATTCTAAAAATTCCTATTATGAAAAACCTATTCAATAAAACCTTCATGTTTGCGGGACTGTTCGGGTTGTTAATATTGGCAGCTTGTTCGGATGACGATGGGGCGGAGGTAAGCCCGGTAGTTGGAACCTGGAATTATGAATCTGCGACGCTTGATATATCTGTTAATGGTACCCCACTGCTTGATTTCTTTACTGCGTTGTTTCAAGCCGCTGGACTATCTGACGAGGAGGCCGCTGCACAAGCACAGACTAATGCTGAGCAATTTGAAACAGGAGCTAACATATTTGTTGGTTTTGAAATCGTATTTGCACAGGATGGTACCTATGATGTGTCATTCGCAGATGGAGATACGAGCGCAGGTACCTGGGCTGCAAATAGCGACAACTCAGTAGTCACTTTGACAGATGCCGATGGGGAGGACATTGTGTTCACTGTTGCTACGCTGACGTCTACAGCTGCTAGCTTTACTTTCACGCAGGTTGAAGAAGGTTCAGACCTGGATCAAGATGGTACAAACGATACGATCTCCATTGATTTTACCATGAACCTGACAAAGGCGCAATAGTAAAATCTAACAAAATACAAAGAAGGCGATTCCCTGAAGGAATCGCTTTTTTTTTGATATGACCCCCGGAGTTTACGCAGAAGGTTATAGCCAGCCAGTCAGGAAACAGTTTTTTTGTGGAATTGGTGGCCAGGTACTATTCCGGCGCATATCTTCACAGAAGTGAATGCAATATATTTCATAGGGGTAGGCCAAGCCATTCTGATAATAACGTTGCTTCTATACAAAAAGCAAAAGCATACCCTGGATTGGGTTTTGTCTTTGTGGATGTTTTTGAATGCGATCCAATTGGTGTTCTACTATTTGAATTTTATTCAGGTATCACTTCGAATAGAGTTGATGCTCGTTGGTGGATTATTGCAGTTTTTGGCAGCGCCACTTCTGCTTTTCTATGTAAAGGAATTAACAAGACCATCTTTGACGTGGGTACAGGTCTGGCCGCATGGTATTCCCTTTATGTTTTTCGTGATTTTCATGCAATTGCTGAATGCGTGGCATCCAGGATTACTTAATGTATATGACGGTTTTATACATGTTTCTCCTCATTTGCCTTGGCTGGCAAAGAGCTATGCGCAGTTTCTTGCGTTGGTTTCACTTGCCTATCCTATAGCCAGTTTGATCCTCCTTCGGCGGCATCGGGCACGAATCCGAGAGGAATTTTCCTATGAAGAGGAGATCACGTTAAACTGGCTTTTTCATTGGGTTACTTTAGAGTTGATTGGGTTTTTAGTCAGTTACGTGGCCATATGGGCGGCGGCTCTGGGGATGCTTCCTTTTATAGCCAGTTTTCAGATCCTGGCTGCGCTTATCCTTATCAATGTCTTTATCATTGGGTTCTTCGGCCTAAAACAGCCGGTAATCTTTGCGCAACGAAGCAGGCCCAAGAAGTATGAGACTTCTGCGCTGGATCAGTTGGAAGGAGACGAAATAGTCCGCAAATTGTCTGATTTTATGCGGGAAGAAAGACCCTATACCAATGTGAAGCTTTCATTGGCGGGGTTAGCTGAAAGTATTGGGGTCAGTAAGCACAAACTTTCACAGGTTCTGAATGATCAGATGGGAATGAACTTTTACGATTTTGTGAATCGCTGGCGAATTGACGAATATAAAAGACGTCTAAGCAATCCCGAGTATAGTCACCTTACGCTTTTGGGGATAGCGTACGATTGCGGATTCAATTCGAAATCGTCGTTCAATCAGGTTTTCAAGAAAATCGAAGGGCAGACGCCCACACAATACAAGACTTCTATCACAAGTAGGAGTAAATAAGTCCACCTCGTTCGAATTGGACGTTTGCCAGTCTCATTGTCTGGACTTTAGAGCTTAAAACAAGTCAATGCTCAAAGTCGATTTAACAACGATCATTAGAAGTTTAAGCAAAAATGGTTTTTATGTATTTGCAAATGTCGTAAGCCTCGCAGTAGGCTTGGCGATATGCGTGATCGGTTATTTTAATTATCATTTCAATCACAATTTCAATGATTTCTTTTCGCAAGCCGATACGATCTACAAAATCAGTCTTTCTGATAAAAAAAGCGGAAGAATTCTTAGCCAGACACCATTGGCCTTGCAGGAGCAATTGGCGAAGCATCCCTCCATGAAAGCATTTCGGTTTACTTATGGCAGCGGTACCTCCAAAGTCAACCAACGGTTATATCCGGAGCGCATTGGTTTTTGTGACGAAGAATTTCTTCGATCGCTGCAGTATCCTGATAGTGGGGATGACCCGGTTTTCTTTCGAGGCCAGGAAGACCTGATCCTTTCTGAAGCCACAGCCCGACGACTTTTCCCCGATGGTTCCGCCCTTGGAAGGCAGGTTCAACTCGCGTTTGAAGGCAAGGAAAGGACCTACGAAGTGGCGGCAGTTATTGCAGAATGGCCAAACAATACGAGTTTCCATTTCAGTATGTTGCTGCCGATGAGCACCTACCGCGATGCCATGAATATCGACAGAAATGATTGGAAACATTGGGTAGATGCTACGTTTGTACACACTTTAGTATCCAGGTCTTCTATTCAGCTGGAGTTAGCGCAACATCTTACGATCATTAACCAGCGCAACCCTGGGCGTGAAGTGGATGCTTTCCGGCTAGATAATCTGCACGAGTGGCCAGGTAAGGCTCAAAACCTTTCAGGGAATGTATTCAGAAATTCCCTCCACCCAGCTTCGGTGCTGGGGACCATCAGTTCGGCGGTATTCGTGCTGCTGCTTGCATCCTTCAATTTCATCAACACGAATCTTACCCTGGTGGGAAAGCGCTTGAAAGAAATGGCGGTGAAAAAAATGCTCGGCGCCACGAGATGGCATTTAACAAGAGCATTATTCCTGGAAAACCTGCTGTTACTGGTTGCCGCGCTGGTACTTTCGGTGGTCGTGTCCTATTACCTCTTTCCCAGGTACAATGCCATGTTTGCATTCAATATTGTACAATTCCAGTTTCTTGACTGGATGCCATTTTTAGTAGTTGCGACTACCTTAATGGGGTTGGTTATTTTCATCAATGCCGGCTACCCTGCACTGTACATCAATCGCATTTCCGCCCTGGAGGTTTTTCGTCATACATGGAAAGTGGGGCGTGCAGGCTTGATATTTGTCGTTTTACTGGTTTTTCAATTTTCAATTTGCATTTACAACCTCTTCAGTCTTTTCGTTTTCACCGAAAATGCGCTGTACCAGCAAAACCTCGATAGGGGGTACAAGTATGAACAGGTGTTGAATATACCAATCGAAGACCCTGCGGACCTGGCGTCGCTCAGGGATGCGTTGAAAGCTAAATCGCAAGTTACAGTTGTTACGAATGCCGGTGATCTTATTGGATTCTCTCACGGTGAAGCCATAACCGAGATCGATGGAGAGGAGCACTTTGTAGCTAATTTGCAGGTCGGCTCCACCTACCTCCAGGCGCTTCGGGTGCAATTGCTCGACGGTCGATTCTTTTTTGAAGGTGAGGCCCCAGGTAAATCTGTTCTGGTCAATGAAGAATTCCAAAGGCAGCTAGGAAAGCCATTGGCGGGTACCCGGATTTCAATAAACGGGCAGGCGCACAAGGTCATCGGACTAGTGAAAGATTTTAACCTTAAAACCATTCTTCTCGACAATAAGATCCGACCAACAGTTATAACGCTCAATCCTGAGGAGGCCGCGAGATATCTTGTAATAGCATATGAAGGTAAAGATGAAGCCCTACGGCAATTGGCCACAGACACTTGGTATAAGTTGTTTCCGAACAAGCTGTTCAATGGGTTTTTTCAGGAAAAAGTGATAGAACCCCTTGATGAGACCAATAATATTATTCTGAACATCAATGGATTTGTAGCAATTGCTGCTTTATTGATCTGTATCGTGGGATTGTATTCGATGGTATCACTTACAATTCAGGCGCGGATCCGAGAATTCGGTATTAGAAAAGTCCTGGGAGCTAGTGTGTTGACGGTGGCGTACCTTATCAATAGACCTGTCATCATGGTCTTGGCAGTGGCTTCTGCAGTAGGATTGGTGGGAGGCTTTCTCTTTATCAATAACCTTTTGGACATTATTTACGCCTATCATCTGGCAATCTCGTTGAGACACTTTCTAATTCCTCTTATCGTTATCTTGTTTGCAGTACTTTTTTCTATCCTTGCGCGAGTCTATGCTGCGGCTAAAGAAAACCCGGTTGCGCAATTAAGATCAGAATAGTCATGAAAAGATGTTTTGTCATAGCGATTTTGATGGTCGTCATTTCCGGTAGGGCCCTCTCTCAGGCGACGTTAGAAGTTACTGTCACCAATATTTCCGAAATCAAGGGGAATGTAATGGTGGCAGTATATAACAACAAGGAAAGTTTCATGGGTGAGGGTGCCATTGCCAGCGCGAAGCGCAGGGTTTCTTCAAGTGAAGAGGTGCTGGTATTCAAAGGGTTGCCCTTTGGTGAGTGTGCCGTTATTATCTACCATGATGTCAATAGCAACGGCGAACTGGATACTAATTTTCTTAATATACCGAAAGAACCCTATGGTTTTAGCAGTGCCGATGGAAGTCGAGTGATCATACCAGGCTATGAAAAAAGCAAGTTCTATCTTTCTTCTGCACAGGAGCAGATACAGATCACACTCAATTAGTGTCTTTCTCGGCCTTAGTAGGGTTTGTAGATGCTGAGACCATGAAAATTATCGGCGATTGTGCGCACAATACTCTGGTCTTCCAGTAAGAATAAAGACATCAGCAGGGAGTACAATGAAACTAAAATGGCGGTTTTTAACCTTCTTCTATTAGCTGAACTGGGCATTGATTAAAAAAATTCTTGGCAAAATTCATAAAAATCTGTGTATAAGTCAAAAACTATCGCAGTGAACCCTATGCGGAACCCATTTTTTTTTCGATGGTGGCTTTTATTGGGTTTTGCAATGGTGATGTTTGAGGGTAGAGGTCAGACTCCTGATACAAATCCAGTGCACAGAAAAATTGAGGCACTACTTCTCGCTGTAGATAGCGCTGACTCTTTGCGATTTATCAGAAACGGGCGCAGTTATAATAATAAACAAGCGGCTGCTCATTTTAGAAGAAAGTTTGAAAAGAACAAGGAGCGTATTGACTCGGTGGAAGCCTTCATATCCAACTATGTCAGCCGTTCAAGTTGGTCGGGTCGGGACTATCAAGTCTCTATAAATGGGAAGGAGGAAATCTCATGTCGTGATTTCCTCCTTCTACTAAACAATATTGTGTCAAGAAAGTCCGGGCGGGACTAGTTCGCGGTGAGCTCCTCCCACTTCTTATCGGCCACTACCTTATTGATTTCTGGATCACGTTCCCAGGCGGTTTTTCCATTGAAGAATGCCCTTACCTCAAAGAAAAGCAGTTTTCCGTCTTGTACTTTATATTGGTTGAAATCGGGTTTTATCCAATTGCCATGGGTGAGGGCAATAGCGCACCATCCATTGTAAGCAGGGATGTATTTTTCCGGATCTGCTTTGAATTTGTTCAAATTGGCAGCGTTTGCGAATCGCAATTTCAGGTCTTGATAAACATAAGTAAACTCATCTAGTCCCTTGACGGGCGCATCGGATTCAAAGTAAGAGACCAGGTCGTTGCCATCAAACGAAACTTCCTCACCCTGCTGTGGAAATTTAGCCTGACTGGTCCCGGCAACCGCGAGGCCCACAAGCAGGATGGTGCTGAAAATCATACGTGTCATTCTATCTATAGCTTTTAAGTCAAATTCGTACACTCCTCTTTTACAAGCTGTAATTGTAAATGTTACGATTAAGGCATGAAAACCCGGAATTTGAACCTTTTTGGTAAGCTATGCGACAAAGAACGCCGCTAACAGATAGAGAATGAAGGCCAATCCTCCTGTAACGAGCGCATAGGGAAGTTGCGTTCGTACGTGCTCAATGTGATCTGTTCCCGAGGCCATTGAGCTGATCAATGTGGTATCTGAGATCGGTGAACAATGGTCTCCAAACACCCCGCCACCCAATACGGCCGCTATCATGATATAGGGATTCATACCCACGGCCTGTGCCAGTGGTATACCGATGGATAACATGATGGCGAAGGTACCCCAGGAGGTGCCTGTGGCAAATGCCACGAAGCAACTGATAGCGAAGATCAGGGCAGGCGCGAGCGCCGGAGATAGCCAACTCTTGGTGGTTTCAGCCACGTATATGCCTGTTTTTAGCTCCCCACAGATGTTTCCTATGGCGAAAGCCAGTACCATAAGTAGCGCCATGACCAGCATTTCATTCATTCCCTTTAGGGACTCTTCGATGAAGGTTTTAAGTGTGATCAGCTTTTGGGCTCCGAAAAACAATCCAGCAAATAGAACCGCTGTGACGACTGCCAGCAGCACAGCCATTGATCCCGAACCATTCCCAATAGCGGCCCATAGCTTTTCTTGTAGACCCATACCACTGTTCGTGGCTCCCCATCCGCTGTACATCAGGTACAAAGGCATAGTGAAGATCATGACTAGTAGTGGAATGATCATGTTGCTTGCCTTACCCCCGGTAGAAGTGGCCCCTTCGTCTGCGGGTAGGGAGTCAGTCTTCGCTTCTGCGGCTTTCATAGGGCCATAGCTTTTGCCAGTAGTGGCCAGGAAAAAGAGCAGGATCAGCGTGAGGATCGGATAGAAGTTGTAGGGTATTGAGAGCAGCAAGGATTGAAATGGATCGAGGTGATCGTAGGCGGCTAAAAGTCCCATCACATAGGCACCCCATGCATTCACTGGAAACAGTATACAAGATGGGGCGGAGCTGGAATCGGCCAGGTATGCCAGCTTTTCCCTGGCGATTTTGTACTTGTTGAAAAGCGGCTGGAAGGCAGTGCCAACGGTGAGAATGGAGATATTCGACTCAATGAAAATCAGGAAACCCGTGAGTCCGGCCGCGACTTGTAGGCTGGAGGTTGGATTTTTGCTTTTGGTAAGTTTTTTCTGAATGAAAGCAATAAATCCGCCAACACCATTGGCTTTTCTGATCAATTGGATAAGCGAGCCGATGAGAAGGGTAAAAACCACGGTTCGTGTATTGCCTTCACTTTTCATGACATCCACCAACGATCCAGTCGTCGCAACGAAAGCCTGGAACGGGTTGTAACTATGAATTATCAGCCAGCCAGTGAAAATTCCGACAAGAAGAGAAAAAATCACCTGTTTTGTTCTAATGGCCAATGCTATTGCCAAAACCGGCGGGAGTAGGGAGAGTATTCCGTATTCACTCATAGTTCTTAGTTGCCTTGCGGTTGTTGGAAGGGATAGGTTTCAAATATTTTCGCGACTGCCTTTTTGATCGCTTCCTGTGCCTTGTGTTTCTTTGAATATTGCCTAAGGTCGAGGCTGCCCTGCCAAATGAGTTTACGCTCCGAGGCGTTGGTCAATTCAATCAATAGGGCTGATTCCTGTATTACCCGGTTGTTGATTTGTGCATAGTTGCTATAGGGTAAGCGATTGACATCAGTCCTGGTCCTGCGGCTCGCTACAAGTTCATAGCGAAGTAGCATGTCAGGTTTCCCCCGCTCAATAGCAGTGTAGCCACGCTGGGTCATTTCTGAAGCTAAGGCCCCTTCAATCGTCTCGATCAAGGCATTTCCTGCTTCCGAACTTTTGTTGTCAGATGTTTTAAAATTCAGAATAATGAAGTTCTGATACGCTTCGTCGAAGCCTTCGGGATTGCTGAAATGAATGGTCGTCGGCGCGCAAGAAATAAGCCATACGAACAGGGCCAGGTAAGTCCACTTTGCCATACCGGCTAAAATACTATATAGGTAGCAATTACCTAATCCAAGCGGCTTTCCTCTCGGACCAGGTTGAGCGAATGGAGTACTTTCTCTGCAATTTTTCGGGAATTTCGATTGAATTGGTATAGGATGGAGAATCGATCCTGATTACGGCTGGAATTGATCTTCAACTGAAAATCTTCGGGAGACCCCTTTTGATAAATATCATAGTCAGGATTGTACCAGATGAGTTCTGTTTCCATTTCAATCGATACTTTGATTAAAAAGTTACATGCAAGATCTTGCCAGTGGGTCAATAATAAAATACCCAGAAGTGGGTAATTTTTCTGCCCTATTTTTATAGTTGTGGGTACTTCTAATGATGTAATTTCTGTGCGATCGGCTGACGCGAAAGGTGCGGAGGTTTCTTGGTTTGCGCCAATTTGCAATGGCGATTTTGAATACTTGGGCGTGTTCGATGAAGCTTTTAAAAGCAATTGGCAAAACGCGTCGGCCATTGTCAAGCGTGCGGATCAACTTGGCTACCGAAATATTCTTTGCCCTTCCTCTTACCAAGTGGGGCAGGATACTTTGCCTTTTGTAGCGGCTATGGCTCCTCAAACAGAGCATATTAATTTTTTGGCCGCGATCAGATGCGGGGAGATTCATCCTCCGATGTTAGCCAGAACGTTAGCCACTATCGATCATATTTTGCAGGGCCGGCTGACGGTGAATATCATCAGCTCGGACCTTCCGGGCGACCAGTTGCCAAGTGCTGATAGGTATCAAAGGTCTCGTGAGGTGATAGCCATATTGAAACAGGGATGGTGCGAGGAAGAGATTAACTTTTCCGGAGAATACTACAATTTTCAGATGAACTCGGATCCGGTTAAGAGTTATCAGCAAAATGGAGGACCTCTTTTGTACTTTGGGGGTTATTCACCAGCTGGACTTGCCCTCTGCGCTGAGCATTGCGATGTTTATTTGATGTGGCCGGATACGTTTTCGGAAATCGAACTTCAAATGCGTAAAATGGCAAATATGGCTTCTGAATATAATCGAAAGGTCGATTTTGGTCTTCGCATCCATGTGATTGTCCGGGAAACTGAAGATGAAGCCAAGGCATATGCACGACGTTTGGTCAGTAAGCTGGATGATGATATAGGCCGCGAAATCAGGGGACGGGCGCAGGACGCAAAATCCCTCGGCGTGGCCAAGCAAGGGGATCTTAGAACCAATGCCGATGAAGAAGGCTTTGTGGAGGAGCAACTGTGGACGGGTATAGGTCGGGCGAGATCCGGTTGTGGAGCAGCCATAGTGGGTGATCCGGATCAGGTGCTGGAAAAGTTAAAAGGTTATATGCAAATTGGTATTCGATCGTTCATTCTTTCAGGGTATCCTCATTATCAGGAGTGTGACCTGTTTGCGAAGTATGTGTTGCCTCAGATACCAACATTTTCAATGCCGGAGATCCAGGGTAGAAGGCCGCTGGGAATACCACCAACACCCCTGGCCGGCGGTCCGCGAAGATGAATTGGGATTTCGGTATCGTACTGGGTTATTTTGGATTGATCATGTGGATGGCCCTTAGGGGAAGAGCATCCAAGGACGCAACGACAGAGGAGTATTTTCTAAGTAATCGGTCGTTGAGATGGCCAAGTATAGCACTTTCCACCATTGCCACGAATATCCAGGGATATCAATTTTTAGGTATGATGGGCAGTGCCTACTTGTATGGCCTGGCACAGGCAAACCTGGAGATAAACGCTGTGACGGGTTTGTTGATGGCAGCGTTCATCTTTGTTCCTCTTTACCTGAGAAACAAGGTCATAACTATCACACAGTTGATCAAAGCCAAAGCGGGGAAGCGGGTGGCTTTGCTGTATTCCGTAGCCAACATCGCCTTACTGTCCACGGTAGGTTTAGGAGCTGCACTCTTCTGGGGAGCATATGCGGCTGATGTTGTTTTCGGCGACATATTGTCAATTATCAGTGAAAGCAGGTTTATCCGAGTAGGGTCCATTGTTGTTTTTTTAGGGACTTTTTCTGCTGTCTACACTTACTTCGGCGGTCTCAATGCGGTTGTCAAAACAGATATCATCCAGTTTTTTATTCTGTTAGTAGGGGGAGTCATCGTGCTTTTCGTCGCTGTGGACCAGTTGGGAGGTTGGCATCAGTTGTACCTGCGGCCTGATACCAGGAATCTCATGCACTTGCATCTACCTGCTTCGCACCCGCAGATGCCGTGGACGCTCATATTTGGTTTGTTTCTACTAAATATCAACTACTGGTGCGCCAATCAAAGCATTATTCAAAGGTCTTTGGCAGCAAGGTCCTTGAATGAAGCGCAAATAGGTCTTCTTGCTGGTGGAGTGCTAAAGTACCTGATGGCATTGATTATCGTCATACCCGGCATTGCTCTGGTCGGAATTCTAGGGAAAAATGGCCTGGTGGAACCAGATCAGGCTTTTCCTTTTTTGGTTAAGGAATACTTGCCAATGGGAGTGAGGGGCATTATACTTTGTGCCCTTTTCGCCTCGCTGATGAGTACTGTCGATTCGCTTTATAATTCCATCTCTACTTTGTGGACCGTTGATATCTATAAATCCTATATCCGACCTGCTGCCACTGATTCGGATATGATCAAGACCGGTCGCACCACTATCTTGGTGACGCTGGTAAGTGGCATTCTGGTGGGTTGGGGATTGCTATATTTTAAGCTAGAAAACCCGGCTTCAGCTTTTACCCATGTGCTCAATGAGATCAGGTATTATGTCAATTGTGGCATTGTGGTGATAATATGTGGAGCGGTCGTTTTTGTCCGCCAACGCGGGACCTCTTTGCTGCTGGGGTTTTTCCTAACGGTGTTTTTACAGGTAGTTTTCCAAATTCTGTTTCCGACGATGAATTATTTTGTTCGGGCCGGATGGGTTATTTCAATGGCCATGTTGGTAGTAATATTGATCGAATATCGCTCCAGTCAATTTACTCTTTTAAAAGAATATTTTGTTTTTGAAAATAAGTCTAATAAAATATTAGGCATAACTCTTGTTTTGTCCCTATTTATACTGCATTGGATTTTTCATTGAGCAAAACAGTAGTAGTTAGTAGACTGCCCAAATCCAGGTGAAATGTCTTTTTCCTGATAAATTTCCAAAAATTGGAAACAAAAAACTTGGTGATTCGCTTTATAAGAATATAAAAAATATCAATATTTGAGTCTTGGCGGTGTTAGGGTCTCTCTCGGTTCTTTTGAGGGGCCCTTTTTTTATGCTCTTTATTTTATAGAATTGGATTTTTTTTAGAATCCAATAATTGAATTAGCTGGTCAGATATAACCTCTTCTAAGCAAATCGGAAACTATCGCTGGCATCTTGGCGTGATCATACTTTTTAAGAATATTCTGGCGGTGGGTACGGACGGTGTGGGGCGAGATGTTCAACGCCACTGAAATTTCTTCATTGCTAAGACCCTGAGAAATTTTCTGAATCACTTTCAACTCCTGGTTGGATAGGTTATGGCCAGATTGCTGCTTGTCGAGTTGGAAGTCGGTTACATCAATATTTAGGTAGCTTTTCTCTCCCGTGAGGTCTATGAATGATATAGTCTCATGCATATTAGTAGTTAGATGCGATACATCTGTTTCTGTGCAAAAAACAGGTCCCAGGGATCCGGTGCTGGTAAGTTTAATTGCGGTGGATTGATGCAAATTATTGAAGACCTTGCCATCTTTTCCTATTAACCTGATTGTGTAGCTCACCTTGTAGTTAGTGATTTTTTCAGGTGGTATGTGCTCAAATATGAACTTGCCGGCGCACAACTCCTTTTGCTGGAGCAATTCGATATCATCGGGATGTACACAATTCAAAAATTCCGTGGGTGTAAAAGCCTCCGGCTGGATACCTAAAATGTCGACGATATTTTCACTGACGGTGCGCATTTCATACAATGCAAAATCAAAAACATAGTAGAAATAGCTTCCTGGTGAAAAGTAATTAGCTATTTGGTCAACGACGGGCAGCTTGATAGGAACGGGTTCGCTTGCAGCTGAAGGTGTCACCTCTTTCCAAAAACGGATTATTTCCGCTTTTGTCTTACTTGCGGGTTTTGAAGAATCGGAGGTCAATGGTCAAAAATTGGTTGGTTGGTTTAGGTCGCAATCACGTTAACCAGCAGCCAATTTGCAATACCTAAAACTTGGTATATTTATATTGTAGATACTGCTTTGTGGCTAGGTGATTAATCCAGAAAATTAAGTACTGAACACACAAAAACTATTTAATGACTGTATGAGGCAGTTTTTTTGACCCGTGAAAGGAAATATTGCCAGTTGAGGTAAATTGGAAGCCTCCAAGGAATTGTTATATCACTGCCACCTTACCGCTTAATTGATTTTGATGTGTTTTTTGCCAACCCCACGGGGCCACGGAATGTGTAAGCCGTTGATCATTGGAAATGAGTTATTGGTAGCACTCTTGAATCATTTTGAGCGAAAGCCACGTAAGCAGGACGAAACGGACAGACTTCTTGCCTGATACACCCAAATTATCTATTTCCATTATTTTCCCACTTTGGGGGGTGATGTTCGTTTCGAGCACCCAGTTTTTCATCATGGCACCTGTCTTGCCAGCTGTAGCCCGTCAATTCTGCGTGGCAGAGGATTTGTTGGGAATCCTGGTGGGTATTTATTCATTATCACTGGGAGTGTCGGCGCTGTTTGCAGGTTTCTTATCCGATAAGTTGGGTAGGAGAAAGATTCTGCTACTCGGCTCCGGGTCAATGGCCCTGGTGCTACTCTTTCATGTTTTTGCCTTCAACTTCTATTCTTTACTGATACTTCGGTTTTTGGCGGGTGTATCCGGTGGTTTACTCACCGGCTCCTGTGTGGCTTATGTTCGGGATTATTTCGCCTTTGAAAGCAGGGGCAAAGCCAACGGATGGATATTGACCGGTAGTGCCTTAGGACAGATTTTGGGTATTCCAGCGGGTATCCTTCTCGCAGAGCGGTTTGGTACCCAGAGCCCTTTTCTCCTTTTGGGCGTGTGCATGTTGCCAACATTTTGGGCGATACTTCGCAACCTGCCCGAACCCAGGCAAAACTTGGAAGTGGCTGAAGCCTCAAAAGTTCCCATCTCCAATTTGTTCTCGGAATATTTGCTTCTGATCCAACAGAGGTTTTACCGTCGTGCTGCGCTAGGCTACATGCTTATGTTCTTCAGCGTCACAATTTATTTGGTCTATTTTCCGCAATGGATGGAGCAAACCAAAGCGGCGACTGCCACGGACCTGGCACTACTTTTCCTGATTGGCGGTGTGGCCTCTTTGATTGCGGGACCGCTGGCTGGCTGGTTGTCTGATCGGGGAGGTAGAAGTCCTGTTGTGATGACGTCCAGCATTTCCATGGCCGGGGCCATGGGGATGAGCCTTTTTTTTAGGCTTGACGTATTGGCAGCTTCGGTGGTATTTTTTGCCATTATGCTGTTCATGTCTTCAAGATCGGTAGCCTATCAGTCGATGATCTCCGATAAGACCTGTGATCAACACCGTGGTAAAGGGCTCAATTTGCTGATTGCGACGGGACAGATCGGGATGGCAGGAGGGTCTGTGCTTGCAGGACCGATTTATGCTGGTTTGGGCTTTGAAGTAAACACGATTCTTGCCGGATTGGCTTCTGTAGGCCTGGGAATACTGGCAGTCACCAAATGGCCGACGCCCGTCCATGTGGAAGTTGACCATGCGATGGCAGCCTCCACGGAAAAGCATGAATCCGTCGTGTTGGAGACGGCAAGCAGCTAAAACAAGACCAGTTGATCATTTTCCGGAGGCTGGGCCCAGCCGTTGACGGTACGACCTCCGTATTTCCAGGACTGGGCCCTTTCATGGTCTATTACTTCTTGTAAATTGCCAGTTGGCTCGAAAGAAGCTTCCATCTGTTTGGTAGCAGTCGAAAGGTGCTTGACGGCTTTCAATTTGTCTTTATCTCCAATTTTGGCCTTTTCCAGGGCCGTTTTTAAAGTATGAATACTTTCATCATAGGTTTTGGTTGGTACCGGAAATGGGTGCCCGTCTTTGCCGCCATGTGCAAATGAAAAGCGAGCAGGGTCTCTGAACCTGCTCGGGGTACCGTAGATCACCTCGCTCACCAAGGCAAGAGATTGTAAGGTTCGGGGCCCCAGCCCTTGTAGCAAAAGCAGCGATTCGAAATTTTGAACAGGCAGTTCCTGGGCCAGGTACAGAACTGCACCAAGGCGTTTGAGATCTACATCTTTCGCTCGCACGTCGTGATGAGCGGGTAATCTAATTTTTCTTATCTCCTGAAGCATCCGAACCGGGTCTTCTTCGGCGATGTTCATGATCCCGTCCCGGGAGGAGGCAGCAGTGGCATCTGTTAAATTGAGGATTGGTCCCTGTGATCGGCCATATATGAATGTGTGAGGATCATTGATATAATCTGTCAGGTCGCGGGAATGCCAATGATATCTTCTCGCATATCCCGAACCGCCATTCATTCCTTGCTGCACAACCGCCCATTCTCCGTCGATGCTAACTACAAATGAATGTAGGTAGATCTGAAATCCGTCCTGAATGGCGGTATTATCCACTTTGGCAGTGAGCCTACTGCTTTTTACCAGGGCCGTACCGTCCAATCCGGTCTTATCGGCAATGGTTATGAGTTCTTCCGGGGTTTTACGGGAGTGCTTGCCACGGCCACCGCAGACATAGATGCCCAATTCGTTGGACCGCTGATTGAGTGCCGATTTGAGTGCCCCCATCACCGAGGTGGTAATGCCACTGCTGTGCCAGTCCATGCCAAGTACACAGCCAAGGGCCTGGAACCAGGCTGGATCACTTAATCTTCGGATTACTTCACTTCTTCCGTATTCTAATATTAGCGCCTCGACAATGGCACCTCCCAATTTTGACATGCGTTCGGCGAGCCATCGGGGTACACGGCCGTTGTGAAGGGGGAGGTCGGCGTATCCGGACTTATTCATGGGTAAATGAGGGATTTGCTTTGAGGAAAATAGTTGTTGGCGAGTGCGATGCAATTGGCCAATTAGCCCCGATAGAGGCGGCGCCTGGCAAAGCCGAAAGCGGGAATATCCTAAATCCTGGGACGTGCCTGCTCGCTCCAAAAATTCCGACAAACACTACCATCGGGTCATGACTTTAGGGTTGACATTCACGGGTGTGTCCCCGAACTTGTTTTTGATCGACAGTTTTTCCATCCGGTCGGCTTCCAACATGGGATAACCAAAATCTTCGACCACTTTACCACGAACCCTATAAAAACCTCGCCCTTGAAAGGGGTATTTTCGGGCAATAGGTGGAAAGTGTACGGTATCAAAAACATGACCGTGAGCATCGTAAAAAGTGCCAAAATGCATGCGTTTACCGTCTTTTGTGCTGGTGTCTTTTGTGGTGACCAGGTAACCGACCATTTCCACTTTTTGACCTAGTTTGGGCATAAGCTCGCGAGCGAGGGTATTGCCTAGATGACCTGTTTCCAGTAGGAGATAGGGGTCGCATAATGAAAAACCGAGTAGCTCCATTTCATCGAAAGCGTCTTCCAGGGGTTCTTGATGAAGGAAGTGCAGGTCATATGTTTCCGGTTCTTCTTCGAACAGGTCTGCGAAATATACTTTGGGGCTTTTTTTGCCAAAATAGAGTTGGGCCTGCCAGAGTAGCTCTTTTTTGTTTTTACCGGTAAATCGAAAAGCGCCGATTCGGACGAGAATACGAAGTTGCTCCAGGCCGATGGGTATGCGCCTAACAAAGTTGTCGAGGCTACGAAATGGGCCGTTTTGTTCTCTCTCCAAATGAATAACCTCACCGATCTTTTGTTGTAAGTCTTTTAAGTGGATAAATCCGATATATATGGACTTGCCTTTGATGACGGTTAAATATTCGCTGTTGTTGACACAGGGAGATTCAATGCCGGCACCACACATGCGTGCTTCGTGGAAGTAAAATTCAGTCTTATAGAAACCGCCGAAATTGTTGATGACCCCCACCATAAACTCTAGCGGGTAGTGAGCTTTGAGATACAGACTTTGGTAACTCTCCACTGCGTAACTTGCGGAATGCCCCTTCGAAAAGGAGTAACCGGAAAAGCTTTCTATTTCGAACCAAACACGGTTAGAGATAGCATCAGGATAGCCTTTTTCTTTGCAATTGTTGAAGAATTGGTCTTTTACTTTTTGAAACTCTTTTCTGGAACGATACTTACCGGACATACCTCTGCGCAGCACGTCGGCTTCTGTTAGGGTCAATCCGGCAAAATGGTGAGCAACCTTGATCACATCTTCCTGATACACCATCACGCCATAGGTGTCTTCCATCAATTCATACATCTTCGGGTGTATGGTCTCATAAGACTGACCTTTTTGGACAGCATGGTGTCGTTCGATGTAAGCACGCATCATCCCTGATCGGGCCACACCCGGCCGGATAATAGAACTTGCTGCCACCAAAGTGAGGTAGTCCTGGCATTCCAGCTTTCCCAGTAACATGCGCATGGCAGGGGACTCCACATAAAAACACCCCATGGTGTTTCCTTTTTCGAGTAGCGCACGGATTTTTGGGTCTTCCTTAAACTCGTGAAAGCGATCGATATCCTCTTTGATCCCCTGGTTTTTTTGGACGATCTGCAAAGTGTCCTTGATATGCCCTAACCCCCGTTGGCTGAGGATATCAAACTTGTAGATGCCCATATCTTCGGCGGCATGCATTTCCAGGTGCGCAACAGGGTAACCCTTCGGAGGAAGGTCCAGTGCGGTGTATTGGTAAATAGGTTGTTCAGTGATCAAAACACCTCCTGCATGTATAGAGATATGCGCAGGCATACCTTGCATTAGTTCGGCGTATTTGAAGACCAGTGAAGATACTTCGTCACTTCTACGATCATTAGGGTATTTGATGATCTTATCGATCTCTTCTTTTGGTAAACCAAATACCTTGGCGAGCTCCCGAATGTTGGAACGCCCTCTGTAAGTAGTGTGCGTCCCTAAAAGGCAGACATGGTTAGGGTCGTATTTTTCAAATATGTAATCGTAGATCTTGTCTCGGTCTCTCCAGGAAAAATCCATGTCGAAATCAGGGGGAGAACTGCGTTCGGGATTGAGAAATCGCTCGAAATACAGGTCAAGCTCGATCGGGTCTGTGTTGGTAATGCCGAGACAATAGGCGATTAAGCTGTTGGCGCCACTACCTCGACCCACATATTCAAATCCTTGCGCACGAGCATGGCTTACAATGTCGTAGCTGATCAGGTAATAAGCTTCAAAGCTTTTCTGAGCAATGATGTTGAGCTCTCGATCGAATCGTTCGCGTGTGATGGGGGTATCCAGTGTTCCCGAGTAACGCCGATCATAGCCCTTTTTGGCTTCAGCAATAAGATAATCTCTGTCGTTTTTTTTAGTGTCAGAGAAACATTGCTTGTTTTTATCGACACCCATGCGAAGATCGATGATGCAGCTGGCAAGGAGTTTTTGAGCATTTTTGATGAGTTCCGGGTAGCTTTCAAAACGACTTTCAAGCTGGGGTAGCGGCATCATTATTTCATTGGGGTCTGCCTGAAGGTCAGGGGATAGTTTGCTTAGGATCGTATTTTGATCGATTGCCCGCAAGAGCCGATGGATGTTGAATCCTTGCTTGTTGGCGGCTCCACCTGGAAAAGTAACTGGCTGCCACGCTACTAATTTTGAAAGTGGAATGCTATCCTTGTGAGCCCCGCGATCTACCCGATTTCTGAAAATTTTATTGAGTTCCTTTTGGCGGATACCTATCCACTCATTTTCTTCCAGCCAATCCGGTAAGTTGGATAGTGGATAGATGAAATGTGTATCAGGAAGCATGGGAGCCCGTTGGGGGAGTGGGTTTTTGGTGATGTTGTGCTTGGACAGGAACTTGTTGAGTGATAAAAAACCATTGTTGTTTTCTGCCAGCCCAATATACAGCAGCTGGTCCTCTAGCCTAAATTCAATCCCTACGGCTATTTCAAGATCCCACTCCTGACGATTTTCGTTACAGATCCTGAGAAAATCAATGTATCCTGAGGTATTGTTGATATCAGTAAGTATCAACTTCCTTACGCCATTCTTTTTCGCTTCCGCAAATAGATCATCAATGGAAAGCGTTCCATACTGGAAGGAGAAAGAGGAATGACAATTGAAGTACAATAGCTAATATTTTTAGCTAAAATACTAATTTTATTGGCTTTATGCGGTTTCTAATTCTACTAAATTCTCGTTCCGCAATTTGAATGCCCCGATTTTTCCTTTCAATGTATCAGCCACCTCTGTGAGTGCCTTGGATTGTTCATTGAAACTAGCCATGCCACTGGCCAGTTCGGTAGCAGAGCTTGCCACCTGCTCGGACCCTGCCGCCGTTTCTTCTGCCACAACCAGTATTTCTTCCGAATTAGCTACAATTTCCTGTATGCCTTCATTTTGCTGAATAGTCGATTGCATGATTTCTTCTGCCGAAGAAAGTATCTTTTTGGAAGATTGGGCCATATTTTCGAAAACATCTGATGCTTGTTGCGAGGACTTGATCCCCTCAGTTACCTTGCCTGAAAGTTGTTCAATTACCTCTGTAGTTTTTGAGGTGTCCTGTTTTACCGAAGCTATGAGCATCTCTATTTCTTTGGTAGCGCCTTTGGACCTCTCCGCCAATTTTCTGATCTCTCCGGCAACTATTGAGAACCCTCGGCCGGCATCTCCGGCCTGTGCGGCTTCAATGGCTGCGTTGAGAGAGAGCAGGTTGGTTTGAGAAGCGATCTCTTTGATGATATTGAGCATGCCTGTGATCTCTGTGGACATGGTCTTCAGAGAAGACATGGCACCAGCTGCCTGATCGGAAAACTGAGATATTTCTTCCATGTTACCCCTGATGGCCGCCACAGCTTCAGTTCCCTTTGCACCATCATCTGCACCCTTTTTTGCAGCTTCCCTAATATTTTTGGAGCGCTCGTCCATCTCGCTGGATGTCTTCAGCAACAATTCCAACTTTTGTGCTGAGATATCAATTTTGGACAATTGTGTCTGTGCTCCGCGACTTATTTCTTCGATCGCACGCGATATTTCCGTGGTATTCACATTCATTTCCTCGCTGGCTTGCACAAAATCACTGCTTGAGGATTCCATGAAATATGCACTTTCCTGAATCTCCAGGAGAAGCCCGGAAAGCTTTCCTGTCGACAGCTGGAAATTTTCAAGTAAGTCCCTGATCTGGCCTTGTGCATCGGCCGGGAACTGGTAAGAAAAATCGCCTTCGGACAAGGATTTGCTGAGTTGACCCAGTAAGTTCATGGGATAGGCGAAGGAGGTAAGCAACTGTTCCAGCGAGCCCGAGATTTCCTTCCAGGCGCCCATTTTGGATGTAATTGGGACGGGAATATCGAATCTACCTTTTGTGCCGGCCTCTAATATCACCTCCTGAGTATCTCCAATGACCTGTTTGATGTTTTCCTTCATGTTCAGAAGGGCTTTGCCTACGGCATCGTCTTCGCTGATGGGCTGGTAGCTCGTTTCCAGGTAGCCATTGTTTATGTCAGACGCGAAAGACGCGATCTTTTGAAGGTTGTTGTCCAGGTTGTACAATTGATGTGCTGCCCGGCCCAATTCGTCTTGAGCACCATTAGTTGAGATGTTGCCAAGTTTTCCTCGTGACAACTGATGAATGTGATAGTTTAAGTGTTTGAGTGGGAGCAATATGTGCTTTCTAATGACAAAAAGTGCCAAAGCTACTGTGGCCAGATTGACAACAAAGAGAAAAATCAATATTTGCCGCAGGGCAGATTGCTTTTGATTGTTCTGTGCAACAAAACCTTGCGCCAGGTTGTCAAAAGCCTGCAACATAGCACTTGATTGGCGCCCAAGATCTTCCGGATCATCTAGTTGAAGTTGATCTAATACCTGTTCCTGATAGACCAGCCAGAGCTCATTGAGTGTTTGAAATTGCTGAGTCATTTCTGCTGGTGCGGCGGGAAGTATAAGGTTTTCCATTCCCGGTACTTTTCCACCTTTCTGTAGTACCTGTAGGGATTCCTGACACCTGGAAAGAGCATGCTCCAATGAATCCCTGTAGCCAGTTTGACCGTTTTTTGCCAGGATGGCGAAGAAGGCAATCTGCTGAGAAAGCATTCGCTGCCTGCCAGCAACATTAATGACTTGAGAGTCGAGTTTCTCTCTCTCCTTAAATTCGCTGATAATCAGTAAGTTAGATATTGACGTGAGTGCGAAGAGCACAAGTACAGCTCCAAGCTTCACCCGGATGCTGAGGTTAGAAAATAGTGACATGTAAAAAAATCCTAGCTGTTCCTATAAAAATACACTTTCAGGTACAGGAAGGGTAATAGGATTCGCTGATCGGGAATGATTTGCTTTTAACGGTTAGAAAGCTTCATTGAACGAGATATAGAAGAACTGGGAGTCGATGCCAAAGCCGTAATCAAACCGGATGTTCATTCGGGGTTCTGTCTCAAAACGAAATCCTATCCCTGCATTTGGTAGCCATTTTTTGAAATCAGTCACAGTGGTCCCGATACTGCCGGTCCCAAGCCATGTGACAAAACCTGCGCGATCCTTGAAACTGAATTTTTCGGTGGCTTCACCAAACATGTGTCGGTACTCCACAATACCAAAGAGCATGGCCTCGTCCCTAAACCTGCCCCAACGATAGCCGCGCAGGTCGAACGGAGTACCCAGCTGTGACAGCTCTGGCCAGGGAGCATCACGGAATGTGTGCCTAAAACGCAGTTGCCAGGCCAGGACCTGACGCTTCGCTGAAACCTGTTGGTATTGCCGGTAATCGAGGTTAAGTACTTCATATCGATTCACCCCTCCAAAAAAACGGCCATAGGTCACAAGGTTCATATCCAGGAATACACCCCGATAGGCATTGACGATCAAGTCCCGACTATCGTATTGAATTGAAACCCCGAACCCGGCATTTTTACTGATCCTGCCAAATCGCTGAACATAGGGGTCCGCTTCCATGAATGCGCTGGTTTCCTTCGCCGTGGTACGGTTGATATCCAATATTCCTCCATAGAACAGGTGCTTGCCAAATCGCTTGACCAATTGATAATAAAACTGGAGCCACTTGCGATTGTATTCCGTTGTTGAGTCGGAGAGGTTGGTATTTCTGGCTTTGTCATATCCTACGCCAAAATAGTTGTCTGGCATTTTTTTGTACCAAATGGCTCCACTGGCGCGGATGTTGTCGTTTTTTCCGTATAGTGTCAGTCGTCCATTGAATTGTACCGATCCATTGCTACTAACCCCGAAGGCGAAAGGGACAGATGACCGCTCCACAATAGGGTTTTCTCGCTGGACCTGGAAAGAATACAATCCACCACCGGATATCAAAAAACCTAATTCCGGCGAAAATGCGGGTGCCACAAATGGAGTAAAAAGTGATTGGCCTAGTTCTACCTTGGCCGCACGAATACTGTCGAGGTTAGCCCAAAAGGACTTTTTACGACTATTTTTTTCCTGGGCTACAACCGCCAGAGGGGCTAGGAGAAGTACTAAAATGCAGCATGAATAGAGATGCTTTCGTGAATTTGTCAAAACTTAAGGCTGTAGCAGATGTTATTTTCTCGAACCCCAATATCGCATTTTTGTGGTGATGTCGACACTACTTGAGACAGATTTCAGTAATTGGTTGCATTTTCTCCAATTGAGTACCATCATTTTTGTGGTAATCTTTATTCGGTACCTGGTGTTCTCTGGCACCTGTCACTGGGTCATTCGAAATTTCTTCCAAAAACAATGGCTGCATGCACATCAACTCAAGTCAGGTCAGATATGGAGGGAAATGGGCTATTCCATGATTACTTCCCTGATATTTGCCTTATCTGGATCCGCCATGGTCATATTTTGGCAAAAGGGCTGGGCGAAATTGTATCCGGGTTGGTCTGACTATCCGTTGTGGTATTTCCCTGTATCGATTGCGCTTTACCTGTTGGTTCATGAAACCTACTACTATTGGCTTCACCGCTGGATGCACAAACCTGCTGTTTATCGATGGATACATAAAACACACCACGATAGCCTCCATACTTCTGCGCTGACTTCTTTTAGTTTCCATCCAATAGAATCGGTGTTGCAGGCCATCATTATTCCTGTCCTCACGCTGATTATTCCACTGCATGTCTACGGTCTTTTCTTACTTCTTTTGATCATGACATTATCCGGGACCATCAATCACGTCGGATTTGAGATGTTTCCTCACTGGTGGGCGCGTAACAGGCTGAGCAAATGGGTGATAGGGGCAACGCATCATGACCAGCACCATCAGCGATTTCGATACAATTTCGGACTTTACTTTACTTTTTGGGACCGGTGGATGAAAACGGAAAGCCCCGATTTTGAAGCCAGGTATTCGGAGGTCACAGCCAAATCGAAAGCAAGATCAGGTCACAGGTGATCACCTTTGCGATGACGGATTGGGTTTTGGATCAATTACCCTTGCAATTAGCCACTCAACCCGCCAACACAACCCACGATAGGCCTTAATATGCGTCTATTAATTCGGTATAATGAAATTTCTATTTTCCTACCTACACATCTTTGCCGCCGTTTCTTTGATCGGTTTCTTCCAGATTCAATCCTGCCGGGCGCAGGTGATCCCATTGTGGGAACAGGGGGCACCTGGTTTCGAAAACCGAAAAGATGAACCCGAAAGCGCCAAAGATTGGTGGGTCAAAAACATTCATAATCCCAATCTCACCGTTTTCAAGCCTGACAATCCCAATGGTGCGGCAATCTTGGTATTGCCGGGGGGAGGTCATCGGGCATTGGTTTACAATAGTGAAGGTAAGCGTGCGGCGAATTTCTTGACCAATTGGGGATTCACCGTATTCGTTCTGAAATACCGCCTTGTGAGGGAGGATGGATCCGACTATACGTTTGAACATGTCAGGCAAGATGCGAGGAGGGGAATAAGAATGGTTCGGCAGCAAGCGGGGACTTTTGGATTCAACCCAAATCGAGTAGGGGTGATGGGTTTCTCTGCTGGAGGTGAGGTAGCTTCGATGTTGGCTTTTGAGGAAGAGGATACAAAAAGTAATTCCGATGCTATCGATGGACTAAGTTTTCGACCCGATTTTTTGGTTCAGGTGTATCCCGGCCCACTTTTTATCCCTGGCGTATCCGTGCCTGAAGACGCACCTCCGGCCTTTCTTGTTGCTTCAAACAATGACGAGTGCTGCTCAGAGACGATCATTCAAATTATGCGATTATACAGAGATGCCAATGTTCCGGTTGAAATGCACCTGTATGGTAAAGGAGACCATGCCTTCAACATGGGTACGCGTTCGGAGTTGGTTTCCCTAAAAGGTTGGCCCAACCGTTTGCGGGAGTGGTTTGAAGATTTTCGATATTTTCCAGCCAGGTAATTTCCCCTCTAGAGCCATTAGTTGTAAAATGCCGTGATTGCCTATCTTGATCATGGCTTTGCCACCTTTTGGTAAATTAGGAAGTATATGTTGAGAAATTATTGGCGATCTCCTGGTTTTTGGGGGTTGCTGTTTTTGCTTTTGATCTTAAGTACCCAGAGCAATCTATTTATTAGGTATTCTGACCAACCAGGACTACTTGGCTTTCCCAACTGGTTGTGGGTGTATATGCTTATTCATATGGCATTTGTCGCGACGCTTTACTTCTTCATGCGACATTATTGGGGAACTAGAAAAGACTAGCTATGATTTACGTCATTCTGGTGGTATACCTGGCGTTCACTTTCTGGGGCAGCCTTATCGGTACAAAAGGCATGGGGAAAACTCCTGAATCCTATTTTCTGGCTAATAGAAACCTCAAAACCGTATCCCTGTTTTTTACAATACTTGCGACTAACTTCAGCGCCTTCTATTTCTTAGGTTTTGCAGGAGAGGCCTATCGCATTGGCTATGGGCATTACACCATTATGGCTTTGGGAACAGGCCTGGCCGGCACCAGTTTCTACCTGATTGGCGCGAGGGTGTGGAGGCTTGGCAAGGCCAAAGGATACATTACACCAGCGGAACTGATATTTGGCGAAACCGGAAGCAGACCCCTGAGTTATTTGTTCGGAGCTGTTATGGTGATTTTTACTTTGCCCTACCTGTCTTTGCAAATTGTGGGAGGAGGGTACCTATTGGAAAGCCTGACAAACGGGCAAGTGCCCTACCTGCTGGCCGCTAGCCTACTGACCCTGGTTACCATTGTCTATGTGCTTATCGGGGGTATGCACAGCGTGGCCAGGACAGACCTCAAGCAGGGTATTTTGGTTGTCGTTTTTATGCTTGCCGCTGTGGGGTGGATCAGTTATAAGTTAGGAGGCCTGAGTGCGGCCAACAGGGAGGTTTTTGCCATGAAACCTGGACTTTTTGCCATCGAAGGGTCTCGGGGACACTATTCCCCGCAGAAGTGGTTCAGCCTGATGATTTTCTGGATCTTTTGTATTCCAATGTTCCCACAGCTTTTCATGCGTTTTTACATTGCAAAAGACGAAGAACACTTGAAAAAGTCTACGTGGCTTTATTGCGCCATTCCACTGATAATCTCCCTGTTCCCCGTCATTATTGGGGTTCTGGGCCACCTGAGCTTTCCCGGTTTGACTGGTCGAGAAGCAGATCAAATTTTGCCGCAGATGCTGATAGCCCACAGTCACGAATGGTTTTCTGCACTCGTGATGGTAGGAGCCATTGCGGCATTCATGTCTACCCTGGATTCTCAACTATTGTCGTTGGGGACCATCGTCACCAGAGATTTCGTTCTACCACTCAGTGGCAAGAAGTTGAGTTTTGAGAGAGAGGTTTGGATCGGCCGCTTGGGAGTTGCGGTGTTCGCCGTTATAGGCCTGTTGATTGCACTTCATCCTTTTGCTACGATCTTTGATATGGGAAAGCTCGCCTTTGCCGGGCTGGCTGTACTTTTTCCGTTAACCTTCATGATCGTCCGACTTGGAGGTATTAAACCTCCATTTGCCATTGCTTCTGTTGTAGCGGGTGAGGGTCTGCTTCTAGCGTTTTATTACGATTGGTTACCCGAAAGCTGGTTATTGGGTTTTGAGTCCTTTATACCCATTCTGATTGTCGGTTTCATCATTGCCATATTAGGGCGTACCAAACGTTCTTAGCAATAGACGTCCTGTTCATAAGAAGGCGAAACCAATTCCGATGTAGGCCAAATCCGGAAGACCTATTCCGGCTCTGAACAGGAAGTTGAATTTACGATTTGAGGTTTTCGGGGGCTGGAATCTCCAACCAATATTTCCGGAGAAAGGATGTCCTGGAGCAGGATCACCCACACGGTCATCAGAAAAGTATATTTTGCCTCCATATGACTCAATACCCGGGTGGAATACATTGATGCCCGCGCTCAATTCCAAGTGATGTTTTCGTTTCCCGGTCAATAAGCCAACCTGAGCAAGTGAATAGATACCGCTCGTTACCCAGGATGAGAATGTACCAACTCCTATTTTCGAAACAACGGAAACACTACTGTTCCAAAGGCCCTGTTTCAAAATACGTTCGTAGTTAATGTTGGTACCCACATACAAGAGGAGGGGCGAGACATTGGTGTAGATCGAATTCTTGTTTAAAGGCGTTACCTCTTTTGGTGGTATTATAATAGGTGATTCCGCGATTTGCGCGTATCCGTGCCCGAGGAAAAAAACCATAACCAGGACAAGGGTTGAAGTCGTTTTCAAAATTACAATGGTGAGTGAACTCCTATTTTCGTTTCAGTGAAATAATTGATGCTTTGACTGCTTTGCAAATTGATTTTCGTAAGTGATTGTAAGGGTATTTGCGCCATTTGCGAAATGTCAAGAGGAATGTTGAAGGCTCATCATTGAGTAGAAGGCAAGCAGAAAGAGATTTTCCTATCCCTGGAACGCATTAGTATCAGTCCTTATCCGTTTGTCCAGGCCAATGGTAGAGGCGCGAACAATACTGTGAGGGCCATGTAGTGTTTTGATCTTATCCATGGCTTGGTAGAGGTTGATGCTTTCAGCAGTGTCCTCGAAAAGATTGATTTGATAATTGCCGTGAACCAGATTGCTTAATCGTACACCTACTAGTCGCAGTTGCATTCTGCGTGTAAAAAGTCTTTCGAACAGACTGGTGACTTCCGTGATAATATAGCGATCGGAACTAGTGTAGGGGATGTGTTTTTGCCTGGTTTCCGTATCGAAGTTGGTGTAGCGAATTTTTACGGTGACACAGGAAGTAAGCCAATTCTCCTCTCGTAGCTTGTGGCAAAGTTTTTCAACCATAGCTGTGAGCATGCTTTGCAATTGGATCACGTCCATTGATTGACCGAAAGTACATTCGGTTGACATGGATTTACGCTCAGAAAATGAATGAACCGGACTGTGATCGATACCCCTGGCTCGGCGCCAAAGTTCACGACCGTTGATGCCAAAGGCCTTCTCCAGGAGACTCAATGGCATTTGTCGCAAGAGGTGCACGTGGGTGATTCCCATCTCCGCTAGGAATTGGGTGGTCTTTGGTCCGATCATTGGGATTTTTCGGACCGGCAAGGGAGCCAGAAATTGTTCTTGCTCGCCCCGAGGCACATACCCTTCACCATCCGGTTTGTTTTCTCCGGTGGCAACCTTGGCTACCATTTTATTGATTGATAGACCCATGGAAATCGGCAGACCTGTTTCCTGTTTTATTCTCTTTCGCAGCATCATGGCCCATTTGTAGGTACCAAAAAAACGGTCCAGACCCGTTGCATCCACATAAAACTCATCAATGCTGGATTTTTCGAATACCGGGGCCTCTTCAGCAATAATGGCTGTTACTATGTGCGAGAAGTGACTATAGGCTTCCATGTCGCCGGATATTACCTTGGCATGCGGGCAGAGTTGCATGGCCAGCCGCATGGGCATGGCTGAATGCACACCAAATTTTCGGGCTTCGTAACTGCAGGAGGTCACCACTCCCTTTCCGTTTTGTCCACCGATGATCAGCGGAATGCCCTTCAGTCTGTCATCTCGTAAACATTCGACAGCTACAAAGAATGCATCCAAGTCCATATGCAGTATGGAGCGTGCTTCTGCCTGCGGAATTGATGATGCTACCTGATGCATAAACTAAAATAGGGTACCCGCTTCCGAATGAAAACAGGTACCTGGTGGTCAAATTAAAATGGCTGAATGCTAAATTATTTAGTAAAAAAACTAATAAAAATAAAAATACTAATTATTTTAGTGAAAAATCTAACAATAATAGTAATCACATGGTGGATGAAGTAAGAATTGATGATTTCTGCGATACCCGAGAGATAGCGGAACTTCAGAGCGAGTACAAGTTGAAATTAACTTCCAAGAAACTAAGGTCAGGCAAGTGTCAGGTGAAATTTTTTGCCACGGTCAGGGACAGTGAGGCGCTCCATGGCTATGTGCTGGTAGAAGCAAACCAAACGCTTAAAAATGTGGTGAACCGAATCAACGACCGGTTAAGGACCATTCATATGACCAGGGATTTTCACCACATTCATTTGTATTCTATCGGGAGAAAGGACCAGGATGATATGAGTTTTATTTTCTTTGACAGCTAAATACTTTTTTCATGTCTTTCATCGCTACAAATATCAAGAGCCTGAGAAAGAAGGCAGGTTATACGCAGGAGCAGTTCGCGGAGCAGGTAGGGATAAAACGGTCACTCATAGGTGCCTATGAAGAAGGTAGGGCGGAGCCACGGCTACAGACCTTGACCGCCATTGCCAATGTGCTTGGAGTTTCAACCGACGCACTGATCAAGGATGATCTCTCCGCTGGCCACATTAAATCCTCGCAAAGGTCCTTGAAGGTTCTTTCAATTACCGTTGATGAGTCGGATGAGGAGAATATTGAGTTGGTTCCACAAAAAGCTGCCGCGGGTTATCTCAACGGCTATTCCGATCCGGAATACCTCGCCGAACTTCCACGATTCAAATTACCCACTTTGCCAAGGGGCGGTACTTATCGGGCTTTTGAGATTCAGGGAGATTCGATGAAACCCTTGCATTCCGGTACCATTGTGATTGGCAAGTATGTCGATACCCTCGGGGATATTAAGAATGGTAAAACTTATATTTTGCTGACACACAATGAAGGTGTCGTTTACAAGCGGGTTTTCAACTACCTGGATGAAAAAGGTGTTTTATACCTGGTGTCTGACAATAAAAATTACTCCGCGTACGAGGTGCAGGGAGAAGATATAGAGGAGGTTTGGGAGGCGAAAGCCTATATTTCCATCGAGTTTCCCGATCCGGAGGCCGCCTCGGAATTTTCTTTAGAACAATTAACAGGCCTCGTACGGGAAATAAAATCCGATGTTGTTCACATCCGCAAAGGTCTTAATGCAAACGATTAATTAAAATTTCAGTAGATGAAACCAGATCGTTGCATCATTTTTGCGTAGAAGCTGAGTGTGAACAACGATTTAGTGAGATTCTCAATATTTTCCGGGCTATTGCTAGCCTGTTTATTCGCCGCCTCCCAAAAACTCACCGTCGTTACTGGTAAAGTAACTGAAGCAAGTACCGGTACCCCAATACCTTTTGCAAATGTCATTTTCACGGGGACAAGGGAAGGAGGAATCACGGACTTTGATGGAAAGTTTCGGATTCAAACCAGTACGGCTGTCGATTCCGTCGAAGTGCGATATATTGGTTTTAACCCTCGAGTGAAGCCCCTGAAGAGAGGCGGGACCCAGGTGGTAAATTTTCAGTTGGATGAAAATCTCACTGAATTAGAGGAAGTAGTGGTCTACGCCGGAGAAAACCCTGCATGGCCGATCATGAGAAATGTCGTTGAAAACAAGAAAAACAATGACAAAAGATCGCTCACGGCTTACGAATACGAGAGTTACACGAAAATCGAGATGGATGTGGACAACATCTCAGATAAGTTTCGAAACCGCAAACTAGTCAAGAAGATCACAGCTGTCCTGGACAGTATAGAACAGATTGCCGGTGAAGATGGCAAACCCGTTTTACCCATTTTTATTTCGGAAGCACTGTCTCGATACTATTATAGAAGCAATCCAACTTTTCGAAAAGAAAATATACTCAAGACCAAACTGCGCGGAGTGGGCCTTACCGACGGAACAACTACCTCTCAGATCATCGGGTCGACCTTGCAGGAATATAATTTCTATCAGAATTGGTTGAATATCGTCAACAAGGAATTTGTCTCACCAATTGCCAATGGATGGAAGGCAAATTATCACTACTACCTGGAAGACAGCCTGATGATTGGTGATGATTTTTGTTATGAAATAGAGTTTGAGCCTAAACAGGAACAGAACCTGGCATTTCGAGGTAGAATGTGGATCACCCGGGAGGATTTTGCGCTTAAACGCATTGATGCCCAGGTGCCAAAGGCTGCTAACCTCAATTTCATCGAGAAAATCAAAATCCAGCAAGACCTTGTAAAAACAGACGCAGGGCCATGGTTGCCAGAAAAATCGAGGGTAGTAGTCGATGTATCCCAACTAACGGATAAAACAGCCGGTTTTCTTGCCAAATTTTACATCTCGGCACGGGATATTGTCGTCAATCAACCGAAGGATCTTGCCTTTTATCAGAACCCGGTTTCCATGGAAGAAGATGTGCAGGTATATGATGAGGCCTTTTGGGATGCTCATCGACACGATACGCTCTCTGCAACAGAGCAGAACGTATATCGAATGATAGATACTTTGAAGAAAATACCTACCATTAAGTTGGTGACCGATGGCCTTCGAATAGCCGCAACAGGCCATGTAAGAATGAACGACTATTTGGACCTAGGGCCGTATTCGACGCTTTTTGGCCTCAATGATGTGGAGGGTATGCGGTTTGGTGGTGCCTTTCGAACCAGGATTGGCCTGAGCAAGCATTTTACGCTAGGAGGATACTATGGCTATGGTTTGGACGACAAAGAGTCAAAATACAGAGCCTATGTTGACTTCATTCTTTCGAGGAAGCGTTGGACCAACTTGCTGTTAGAACGTCAACAGGAGATTGATCAGGTATGGCTGCTGAATGAAAATGTATCTCAAGGGAGTTTCTTTTACACTTTCAGCCGATTTGGCACCTTGACTCAGCCATTTTTTTATGTAAAAAATAGAATTAATCTTCACAGTCAGGTCAGCCGCGGATTTCAGCAGGGTATAGAATTCAAGCAACAGTCGTTCGAACCTTTATTCCCCTTTATTTATCGAGTAAGTGATGCGAATGACCCCTTCCCGATTTCCAGGAGCAACTTTGACATCTCTGAAGTCACCTGGACTACCAGATGGGGGAAAGACGAAGTTTTTCTTGTCAATGATAATGAGCGGGTGAGCTTAGGTACACAGCGATGGCCTGCCTTCACATTGAGGTATACCTATGGCATAAAGGGGCTGTTTGGTAGTGATTTTGAATATCACAAAATCCTGTTGTCGGTCGAGAAAAGCCAAAAAATGGCGGCCCTGGGTGTATCGAAATACCGATTAAATTTCGGGGCGGTCTTGGGAGAACTTCCTTACCCACTGCTTTACAACACATTAGGCAACGAAACACCATTTTACGTCAATTTCGCTTACAACCTCCTGAATTTCTTTGAGTTTTCGAGTGATCGATTTGCTGAATTCCGCTATCGTCACTCATTTGAGGGTTTAATACTCAATCATGTGCCGTTGATGAGAAAGCTGAAGTGGAGGCTGGTAGCCAATGCAAATGTGTTGTATGGCAGTATGACTCGCAAAAATCGGAATTTGACGCAGACCGGGGTAGATGGTAATGGAGAACCCATTCGGCCTTTTTTTACATTTGATAATAAACCTTACGTCGAGCTTGGATACGGTGTGGAAAACATCTTTAAAATTGGACGGGTGGATTTCTTTCATCGATTAACCTACCTCGATCACCCCGGAGTGAATAAATTTGGAGCAAAAATTAGCTTCCAATTAATTCTTTAGCAACCCCCCTTATTTCTCTGTACTCACTGATTTTCTTCCTGGGGATCGTCTCGTGTAATCTTCGGCCCAGGGAGGATTACATAGCGCAACCAAAACTTGGTGAGACCTTCTACACTGCAGCCGTGGAGCGTATTGAAGATGCGCTGAAGGAGGACCAAAATGACCAAAAACTAATTCTATTGCAGCTGGAGTACTATGAAAAGCTTGGCTGGCCCGAGGAGGCCCATGGCGCCATTAGGAGAGCTCGACAAAAGCTGACATTAGAACCTGTGATCGCCAGGAAAATGGCTGACTTTTATATTCAAAATGACCTGCACCTTGAGTTCCTGGAACTACGGCAGGCTTTGTCAAGAGAATTTGTGCTGCCTGAGTGGATAGAACGATTTTCTATTGAAGCGTTTTTGAGGCAGGGAAGTGCTATCAGAAGTAAAGAGTTGCTTCGAGAGTACTTTCAGAAAAGGGATACACCAGATGACCATTTCTGGGGAGGGAGGCAATATCTTGCTGCCGGTGATACCGTGTTAGGGGTATACCACCTGCTTCAGGCACGGCAAGTTCTTGGGCAACGACAAGACTTTCTCGCCGCGTTCGTTCCAGCGGCCATGGCCCAAGGATTGGACAGTGCTGTGGTCCAAGGGCTTGAATACTACGCCCAGGAAAACGAAATACCTACGGAATTGGTAGGGTACTTTGCCGATGCTTATGTCAACATGGCTCAGGTAACGAAAGCTAAAAATTTACTTTGGGCCAATGGAAATCGTCAATATCTTATGAGGCTTTCGGAGCTGTATGTGCAAGAATTAAAATGGGATTCCGCGCACTACAGTCTGGACGTGTTTTTAAGTCAGGATCCGAATGACCTGGAGCTCTGGCTGATGAAAGGGAGAATCGATGAACAACGTGGTTGGCTGAGAAGGTCGCTAAGCCATTACACCAGAGTTTATGAGCAAGATTCTACGTTTTCAGATGTGCAAGAATTAATCAATGTCGTAAGCCGAAAAATTGCATATTTGCGCAGAATTCGGGAGGCCCAACAGGACATACCTACCATCAATTTAGAATCAAAAAAGAAAATACAGTAAATGAGCAGCGGAGCAGTCCATATTACCTTGCCCGACGGCACGGTGAAGGATTTTGAAAAGGGTGTTACTGCAATGCAGGTGGCCACTGGCATTAGCGAAGGATTGGCTAGAAATGTGCTTGCGGCAAAAGTCAACGGCGAGGTTTGGGATGCAGGAAGGCCCATTCAGGAGGATGCTACACTGCAATTGCTCACATGGAAGGATGCCGATGGCCAGGCTACTATGTGGCACTCCTCCGCGCATTTGATGGCTGAGGCCCTGGAAGCGCTTTATCCTGGAATAAAGTTTGGTATTGGCCCGGCTATCGACAAAGGCTTCTATTACGACGTGGATTTTGGAGAACAAAAATTTGACTCGGAAAACCTCAAGCAACTGGAAGACAAAATGCTCGAACTCGCGAGACAAAAAAATGAGTATGTCAGATCCGAAGTTGCGAAAAAAGATGCCATCGCCTATTTCGAAGACAAGGGCGACGAATACAAGCTGGAATTGCTAGATGAGCTGGAGGATGGGTCCATTACATTCTATAAGCAGGGCAACTTTACTGACCTTTGCCGGGGACCTCATATTCCAAATACTGGCTTTATTAAAGCGGCCAAGATCACCAATGTGGCGGGTGCATTTTGGAGAGGGGATGAGAAACGAAAGCAACTGACCAGGCTCTATGGTATCACCTTTCCGAAGCAAAAAGAGCTCACAGAATATCTGGCTTTAGTCGAAGAGGCCAAAAGAAGGGATCATAGAAAAATAGGGAAGGAACTGGGGCTTTTCACCTTTTCTGAAAAAGTAGGGAAGGGCCTGCCGTTGTGGCTTCCAAAAGGTGCGGTATTGAGAGAACGCCTGGAAAATTTCATGCGCAGAGCTCAAGTCAAAGCGGGGTATTCCCCGGTAGTATCTCCCCATATAGGTTCTAAGGAGCTGTATGTCACTTCGGGACATTACGCTAAATATGGTGAAGATTCTTTCCAGCCGATCAGGACCCCCAATGAGGATGAGGAGTTCTTGCTGAAACCAATGAACTGTCCACATCATATAGAAATTTTCAAGTCTCAGCCTAAGTCTTACAAAGATTTGCCGGTACGTTATGCCGAATTTGGCACGGTCTATCGCTATGAACAAAGCGGGGAACTACATGGACTGACCAGGGTGAGAGGATTTACACAGGATGATGCCCATATTTTCTGTCGGCCGGATCAGTTGAAAGATGAGTTCGCCAAGGTCATAGACCTGGTGATGTACGTGCTGACTTCCCTCAATTTCGGTGAATTCACGGCGCAGGTTTCTTTGCGAGACAAGAACAATCCCGAAAAGTACATTGGGAATGATGAAGATTGGGATAGGGCAGAGGCCGAAATTAAGGCCATTGCTGAGGAGAAAGGACTGGAAACAGTCATAGAACTTGGTGAGGCCGCCTTTTATGGACCTAAGTTAGATTTCATGGTCAAAGATGCTTTGGGGCGTAGCTGGCAAATGGGTACCATACAGGTAGATTACAATCTTCCCGAACGTTTCGAGCTGGAGTATATAGGTTCCGACAATCAAAAACACAGACCTGTGATGATCCACCGGGCGCCTTTTGGTTCAATGGAACGATTCATCGGGATATTGATAGAAAACACAGCAGGCAATTTCCCGCTTTGGCTTGCTCCGGAGCAAGTGGTTATACTGCCGATCTCTGAAAAATTCCATGATTATGCTAATGAGGTATATGCTTCTCTACAGGAAATGGATATTAGAGGCAGTATAGATGAGCGTGATGAAAAGATTGGTAAGAAAATAAGAGACGCTGAGGTCAAAAAAATACCTTTTATGCTAATCGTCGGTGAAAAAGAAAAAGAAACGGGAGCACTTTCTGTCCGTCAGCATGGTTCTGGAGATTTAGGATCGATGACTTATGAAAATTTCGTTGGATTTTTTAAGGAAAAAGCGGCTATTTGAGTATTCAATGGCCATAGATGATGTATAATAAATAAATTATGCACGATATTTGCGTTTCGTTTTTTCAAATGGTTCAATTTATAAAGGAGGTTAACAATCGGTAAACAAAAAAGAAGACCCCCACGTGGTAGGGTCGAAGAGCCTTATAAGGTCAATAACAAGATAAATGCTCATATGGTCCGGGTCGTAGGGGATAATGTCAAGGTGGACGTGTATCCACTTGACAAGGCACTTAGTTTGGCTCGTGAACAAAGCCTTGATTTAGTGGAAATTTCACCTAAGGCCGATCCACCTGTCTGTAAGATCATAGACTACTCGAAGTTTAAATACGATCAGAAGAAAAAGCAGAAAGAGATCAAATCAAAGGCCGCGAAGACGGTCGTCAAGGAGATTCGTTTTGGACCCAATACCGATGATCATGACTTCAATTTTAAGCTGAATCATGCGAAGAAATTTCTCGCCGAGGGAGCGAAAGTGAAAGCTTACGTTCATTTCGTGGGAAGGACCATCGTATTTAAGGAGCGAGGCGAAATTCTGTTGTTGAAATTTGCGCAGGCCCTGGAAGAAGATGGTAAAGTGGAGACACTTCCAAAATTGGAGGGCAAGAGAATGTCGCTGATTTTGGCTCCAAGAGTAAAAACAAGTAAATAAATAAAGTAGAATGCCTAAGATGAAAACTAAGTCTAGTGCCAAAAAGCGTTTCAAGCTTACAGGTACTGGAAAAGTAAAGCGGAAGCATGCCTTTAAAAATCACATCCTCACCAAGAAGGAAACTAAGCAGAAGAGAAATCTTGCTAAGATGACCGTTGTGAATGGAGCGGATGAGAAGAATATAAAGGAGATGCTCAACGTCTAATTTGGTTTAATTTTTAACCCGATGATTTGGCCGAAAGACCTTGAATAAGGCGCCAATTGTCAAAAAAATGAAAAATGTCTAGATCAGTAAATCATGTAGCTTCAAGAGCCCGCAGAAAAAAGGTAATGAAGCAAGCCAAAGGTTACTTTGGTAGAAGAAAGAATGTATGGACGGTAGCGAAAAATGCCGTCGAGAAAGGTATGCAATACGCATACCGTGATAGAAAGGTAAAAAAGAGAGAGTTTCGGGCGCTTTGGATTCAGCGGATCAATGCCGCCGCCAGAGAGCATGGGTTGTCTTACTCACAATTTATTGGTTTGTTGAAAGCCAAGAATATAGATATTGACAGGAAAGTATTGGCAGATCTTGCCATGAATCATCCTGAGGCATTCAAGGCAGTGGTAGATAAAGTAAAATAATCTGCTGCTAGTCTCAAAAAGCAAAAAGCCCCAAATGGGGCTTTTTTTGTTGCTGTCTCTTCAGTCCTTTATTTGACTGTTTTTACTGTTTTTATAATGCGCGCTGCCACCTTGTAAGGGTCTGCGTTTGAAGCAGGCCTTCTGTCTTCCAAATATCCGCTCCAGCCGTGCGTGGCTGTATAAACTGGTATTCTAATAGAAGCACCACGGTCCGAAACCCCGTAAGAGAATTCGTTGATTGCGGCAGTCTCGTGCTTACCTGTCAGCCGCTGATCGTTATCAGCACCGTATACGGAAATATGCTCTTCCACGACGCCTCTGAACGCCTCGCAAACCTCCTCTATTTTCTCTTTTGAACCGGCGGTTCTGATAAGTTCGTTAGAAAAATTGGCATGCATACCAGACCCGTTCCAGTCCAGATCACCGAGTGGTTTCGGATGCCAGTTGATCCACAAACCATATTTTTCCGCCAATCGCTCCAACATATATCGCGCAACCCATATTTCATCTCCGGCCTGGGCTGCACCTTTCGCAAAAATCTGAAACTCCCATTGACCGGCGGCCACTTCACCGTTGGTGCCTTCTACGTTGAGTCCGGCTTCCAGGCAAAGATCCAGGTGTTCGTCTTTGATCTGTCTGCCAAAAGCATTTTGTCCACCTACTCCACAATAGTAGGGTCCTTGTGGGCCGGGGTAACCTCCAGCAGGGAAACCAAGGGGCTTGTCTGTTTCAGGATCCCATAAAAAGTACTCCTGTTCGAAACCAAACCAGAAATCTTCGTCCTCGTCATCAATAGTGGCTCTGCCATTGCTCACATGAGCATTTCCTGCCGCATCCAGCACTTCTGTCATAACCAGGTATCCATTAATGACAGCAGGGTCTGCCACTATAAACACCGGCTTTAATAGACAATCTGAATTGTTGCCTTCTGCCTGTTCAGTGGAACTGCCATCAAAGGACCATTCGGGACAATCTTCCAGTTTACCACTGAAATTGTCCACAATCTTGGTTTTGCTTCGCAAGGACTGGGTGGGCTTATAACCATCCAACCAGATGTATTCGAGTTTACTTTTCGCCATTTTGCAATATTGTGGTTTGAAATCGGACTCAAAATTAGTTGAAATATGTGCAAAAAGTATTTTGTGGATAAAAATTGATGCAATTACCTTAGATAATTATAAATTGGATAAGAAGAGGGGTTGTTTTTTATGCATATTCAAAAAAAATGGTTTCCACGGTAGCCTATGCTGTGAAACCAATAATTGGCCTTTTCTGACCCTAACCTTTTTTATCTGAAGGTAATCGGACTTCATTTGCATCAGCGCATTAGCGAGTGCGCGATTTAGCTTTTCCACACCAAACCGGACCGAACTTATTGTTACGTCTTAGGCATCGAAGGATTTATTTTTTGCAGGCAGGCATCCTCCCCTACACGCTGGGGGTAAGTCTGGTGGTGAGCGCAATCGTAGGGAGTATTATTATGCTAGGTTACTTTCATAGACTCCACGACAAGCGAATAGAAATTAGGACTAAGCTTATTCAAAATCTCAGATCTGCGGAACAATTGGCGCTAGGAGGCGGCGGCAACGAAGACTTTTTTAAGGCCATGGACCTAGATCTCTATGGGGAACTTTCCGATTCAGTTAGGATCACCAGAATGCCCTGGGGGTTTTATGACAGGTTCAGAGTACAGGCTTTTCACGGAAATTTCGAGCAACAGTCAGATTTCCTGGTTGGCCATCGACCAGATAGCGCTATGTATTCAGGACTGTATTTGTACGACGATCGACGACCCCTTTCAGTGGTGGGCAGCACCAGGTTAAGTGGGACATTGTTGTTGCCGGAAGCAGGCGTTCAAAGTGCCTTTGTCGACCGGATGGGCTACCAGAACGACAGTCTATTTTATGGAGTCAAGAAAGTGAGCAGTGATACTTTTCCTCAGATTACCATGGACATAAGTGATGTTTGGGATGAACTGGATAGATATCCAAAAATTGCATGGGACTCGGGGTATTCTGTGAGCCGGTCATTCCGGACTGATTCTCTGATTACTATTAGGGGTAGAAAAATAGAGATTGCCGATACTTTGACAGGTTGTGTCTTCATTGAGGCTAACGAAGTGGATTTTCTCCGGACCGCAAGCGTCGAAAACATTCTGGTTAGAGCGGATGTAATTAGATTCGAAAGCGGTTTTGAGGGATCTGGCCAATTTTTAGCTACGGATTCCTTGTTGGTAAAGGCCTCAGTAACATTTAATTATCCGTCTGTGCTTTTCCTAAACAATGATGACGATGTTGGAACGATAGTTTTAGAAGGCTCTTCTCGGGTTGAGGGAGTCCTGGGGTTGACTGGAGACCCAAACCTCTATTCTCAGCGTGTCCTGTCCATTAATGATGGTGCAGTGGTTGTAGGAGCTGTTTACTGCTTGGGTTACTTGGAGCTTCATGGTAAGATAGAAGGACATGCCACCGTCAGAAAAACGCTGGTTCGCACCTCCACGGCAGTGTACGAAAACTACCTGCTGAATGCGGAAATTGATGGCGATGCATTCCCAGATGTACCAGTACCAAATCTCTGGTTTGCGTCAAACAGAAAACTGATCCAGATATGGTTAAACTGAAGGCGCGTGCTGCCAGTCTAATTGAGGTGGTCATAAGTATGTCCTTGGCAAGTATGGTCTTTAGTATAGGTATTATGATCTATTTGAATGTGGTTAGGTCGTTGCCTTTTGGATACCAGGACCTGATGAACTACGAATGCCAGTTTCAATTGGATTCGATGGCTGCGACGATCTCTCCGGTTGAAAATTCGAGCATTTCTTATCCGCTGAATGAAAACCTGACAGTCATTTTTACCTACAATAAGTACGATGAAGAGCGCTTTGCGGATACCTGGTGGCTAACCTGTATGATCGAGGATACATTGAATAACTTCAGTGAACGGCATAAAATTATCTACCATGCCCAAACGCCTTGAGCCTGCCGTGCCTGGCTTCACGTTGTTGGAGCTTATTCAAGTAATGATCATGGTGGCCATTCTCGTGACCTTGATTGGCGGTTCCGTTTTCTACTTTTCCAGGTATCACAAGTCCCTGGAGCAAGAACTGGCTCAGCAGTCTCAATTCAATCTGCTGTACCTCTTGATGCATCAGGATGCTCAAAAATACCGATTTTACGAGCTGGGAGGGTCAAGCCTAAGCTTTGCAAGCAAAACAGATACTGTTTTATATCAGCTGGGCAGTTCAGTCATCAGGCAGCAGGGAGTAAGAACGGACACATTTTCAATTGCCATGCTAGCGAATCCCTCTGTTGCCGGGGTGAGTTTTCAGGCAGCATATGGTGATAGGACGATACGATTTATCTTGCCAAAGGATAGTATCCCACTACTCCATAATTCTTTATCCAGTGAATATTAAGGACTTTAACAGCCAGAATAGAGCCAATGAACCAAAGGAGGAAAAGGCCTCAATTTGGAACCGCGATATTTCTTTTGGATCGAAAGGAATGTCTGATAAGGACAAGTCCACCTTGTATCATCAGCTAAAGACATTAATTGGTTCCGGTGTGGACATCAAGACCTCCCTGGAGCTTGTAGGAGACCAATTAACCCGCAAAAAGTCAAGAGAAACCTTGAAGAATGTACTGGCCAGTTTGGTTGCCGGTCGATCGCTTCATCAGGCTTTTCAGAAGGCGGGTCAGTTTTCCAACTATGAATTCATCAGCTTGAAGATTGGCGAGGAGTCGGGTCGTCTCACGGAAGTGTTGCAAACACTATCCACTTATTTTGATCAACGGCTTGAGCAAAGGCGCCAGATTACCAGTGCCTTGTCCTATCCGATCCTCATTGTGCTTAGTTCAATTGGCGCCGTAGCGTTTATGATGCTGTTTATCATCCCCATGTTTGAAGAGGTTTTTAAGCGTTTCGGAAGTGATTTGCCAGCGCTGACTTTGGTGATCATTAGTATTTCTAAGTTTTTTTCCAGCTATGGAATGCTGCTTTTTATTACTTTATTGGCTTTGAGTGCAACGATCTATTTTTTATCCAAAACTGTGAAAATGCAGCGGCTTGGGGAAAATATGCTGTTGAGAGCACCCTACATTGGCCGGTTGTATCTGGACATCCAACTGAGCCGATGCGCAGCTTCAATCGCACTGTTGGTGCACGCCAACGTCCCGATAAACCAAACGCTTGATTTTGTTTCGCAGATGGTGCGGATGCATCACCTGAGGGATGCACTTAATTTGGCCCAGAAGCGGATCCTAAAAGGTCATCCACTTCATCTCGCCCTAAATGACAATTTCGTTTTTGACAAGAATTTTCTTTCCTTGGTAAGGGTCGGGGAGGAAGTGAACCGATTGGGCGAATTTTTCGAAAAGCTCTCTGTGGAATATGCATCGTCTGCCAGTTATAGAACCAAGCAACTCAATACTTTTCTTGAGCCGCTTATGATTGTCTTCCTCGGCTTGGTGGTCGGACTCATCCTGGTCGCAATGTACTTGCCTATGTTTCAGCTGTCTACCAGTCTCGAGATCAATTGAGAAATCGGTAAATAAACCTTGTCTGTCAGAAGTGTGCAGTTAAGAGTTACTATTATTGTCGGTAAATAGCAATTACCTGTCTGGGGATTGCGACGAGTCCGAAGGACATCAGTTCTTTGCAACCAAGATTTAAGCATTCACAAAACGACCATATCATGAGAAAAAGTTTCTTCTTCATTGCCGCAATTTCCTTTTGTTTCGCCCTGTCAGGCCAAATTGCACCGATTCCCCATATATATGGACATATTTTTAAAACCAATTCGGGAGCGGGTCCAATATTTTACCTGGGGGATGATACCAATGCGCCTTTCAAGGTGTTGCAAGTTATTAATTCATCCAATTCTGCCACCGCCAGTGGCCTGAACATAGGTGGCCTGCAAGTAGCTGACAACTATTCTTTTGCCTGGCCCAAACCTAACGATGCTGCGATTAAAGGGCACCTATCCGTGGGACTACCATCTACAACTGCGCAATTTCATGTCAAAAATACCTCAGGGAGTTACACTCCGGGCAATTACGCCATTATTGAAGGAAATGTAGCTGATAATCTAAACTATCCAGGCTTGGAATTCAGGGGTGGGGCCATCGCCTCAGCTTTCCCACATATTACACTATCCAATGGAGGTTTGAGCCTGGTCATGGCTGGTGGTTACAATCCGACCTATAACCAACAACTTTCTTTCGGGTGTAACTCCAATAGTGCGGGTGCTTCCAATTTTAGCTGGTATAGGGCAGGAGAGACCTTGATGTACCTGGATGGAGACCAAGGAAAATTGGGGATTGGTGTAACCTCCTTTGATGACTCAAAACTGATGGTGGCCGGAAAAATCACCAGTGAGGAGATCAACGTCCAGGTATTGAATGCGCCTGACTATGTTTTTGCCGCAGACTATAAACTTCCAACCTTAACGGAAATAAGGGATCATATTACCGAAAAGGGCCATTTACCTGAAGTGCCTTCTGCTGAGGAAATGCACGATGAGGGCGTTGAACTAGGTAAAATGAATATGTTGCTTTTAAAGAAAATAGAAGAACTTACTTTGTACTTGATGGCCCAGGATGATCGACTTGAAAAGTTGGAGATCGAAAATATGCTCCTTTTGGAGAAACTGGCCAAACTGGACGCACAGAATTAGAGAATCTAGTTTTTGTTTTTCAATGTGCCGGAAATGGTGGGCATCCTCTATTTTTGGAGGCTCAAAACACTTAGGACCCATGACCTGGAACAAGAAACTGGCTGCATTTACACTCTCCGAGCTCTTAGTCGTCCTCGTAATTATCGGAATTTTGGTTCTACTTGCTCTACCTTCCTTGATGCCACTCATTTCACGCACAAGGGGGTTGGAAGCCAAAAAACAACTAAAGCATCTGGAAACACTGCAGAAAACCTACTTTTTCGAGTATTCTCGATATACAGATGATATGGTCGCATTGGGATTTGAACAATCCCGACTCGTGACTGATGAGCCACCTGGTACTGCCAACTATTTAATAGAGATCGCCGGTGCTTCTGCCTCGGGCTTTCAGGCAAGAGCTACCGCTGTGGTTGATTTTGATGGCGATGGAGTCTACAATATGTGGGAGATCGACCAGGACGGCAACCTGGTAGAATTACAAAAGGATTGACTGCCGAATCCATTTCTCTGCTGACCCTGTTGCCTTTAGGACATATGGCAGTGACCGACCTCTCCAAAAGAAACATTCACTTATTGACCTGGTGCTGCTTCGTGCTCTTGTCAATAGGCTATTTGTTGATAGATAATCGCTGGAATCACCTCTACTTGGATTATTTGATGAGCTTGTGCATGACCTTGATGGTAGTAGGGATCAGTTTGATGGTCGTCTCAATGAGGAGGAAAATTCCAGTGAGGAAAGTAGTGGGAGCAGGTGATTTACTATTACTGATCCCGATTGTACTGTGGTTTGAGTTCCTACCTTATTTGATATGGTTCAATGTGACGTTGATGTCATCGCTTTTGCTTCACTTACTGTTTCAGCGGTGGCAATATTATGCGCAACAAAAGACAGTTCCGTTGGCAGGTTTTCTGTCACTGAGCCTTATGGGCTATTTGATCATTCAAAGACTTGATGTCCTATGATCACACTTTCTACCGATCTTAAGCAGCTTTTGACAACAGAGCAAGCTCACTACTACCGCATTGTTCCAAAGGTCCAGGAGGACAACAGGTTGGTTTTCTTCGGTGAAGAGGCTGCCAATTCTGAGGCGAGGGTTCGGGAACTTGAAATTGTTTTTGGGAAAAAGGTGGCGATTGAGGCCGTGGATGGGGTGGAACTGGATTCAGCCTTGTCGAGGTACTACTTGAAAAAAGGTAACCACAGTAACACCTTATCGCTATCGTCAGATAATTTTCTACAGGAATTGATCCACGAAGCTCAAAACCTTAAGTGCAGCGATATCCATCTGGAATCTTATGAGGACAAATGCCGCATACGAATGAGGCTGGACGGTCAGTTGGTTGAACGTTTTGTTATTCCGAAGGCAGACTATCCGGAGTTTGTAAATCGGATCAAGATCATGAGTAACCTGGATATAGCAGAAAAAAGGCTGCCTCAGGATGGGCGAATCATGATCAAGGATCAGACCAGGCAATTTGATCTGAGGGTGTCAGTATTGCCTACACTATACGGCGAAAAGGTAGTGTTGCGACTGCTCACCGATGAGAACTCCTCCCTGTCCATTGATCACTTGGGCTTAGAGCCCGAACAGAAGGATGCCTACAGTCAGGCGGTTGTCAAACCTCACGGCATTGTCTTAATAAGTGGTCCCACTGGCTCCGGAAAGACGACCACACTTTATGCTACATTGAAAGAGCTCAATGACAATAAGCGGAACATACTGACGATAGAGGATCCCGTTGAGTATACCCTGGAGGGGATAAATCAAGTGCAACTTCGTGAGAAGATTGGACTTGACTATGTGGCCGCTTTGCGGACCTTTCTGCGGCAGGACCCTGATATTATTATGGTTGGTGAGATCCGAGACCTCCCGACGGCAAAAATGGCTATAAGAGCGGCGTTGACAGGACATTTGGTGCTTTCGACGGTGCACACCAACTCTGCCTGGGGTATTGTCACTCGTATGATTGAGATGGGAATATCACCTTACATTCTAGCCGATACGCTCAATGTAGCTGTGGCACAACGACTTGTGCGCTTGCTTTGTCCTCACTGCAAAGTGCCAGGGACGGATTCCGAACAGCTTAAAAACCTTAATTTAAACCTTGATTTGACCTATTATCAGCCCCGGGGATGCGACCAATGCTACCACACAGGGTATCAGGGACGAAGGGCGATTTATGAAATGATACCAGTTAATGACAATATTCGAGCCGAGATAAAAAAGGGAGATCAGGTATCAGAGTCCCTGCAGGATGGCCATATCGGTACACTACGCCAAAGTGCTTTACGGCTCTATGAGCAAGGTTTAACCAGTTTAGAAGAAATAAACCCCTACCTATTTTGAAAAGGTACTTGACATGCTTGCTGTTGGTAGTTTTATACCAGGTAGCGTTGAGCCAGGATGACCGAATTCAGCGACTTTCTGATGAGTTAACCTCCCTGGCTGAAGTGATTCCAGGATTAGATGGCCAGGTTGACTTTACACTCAATGCGGCTCCTGTGCATGAATTGCTAAGGGCAATGGCGGAGACCAACAATCTAAATATCAATATTCGCAACCTACCTAACCTGTCAATTACCAATAATTTCAAAAACGTAACAGTCAAGGACGTATTGATATTTCTCTGCAGGGAATACAGCCTCGAAGTTGAATTTATCAACAATATTCTCACTGTAAGACCCTTTTATGAGCGGGTAGATAAGCCAATTGTCGTGTCTTATAATGGTACTGCTGATCAGTTGAATTTCGATCTTAAGAACGATACACTGGCGGCTGTCGTGGAGCGGATCACCCGAGAGAGTGGCAAAAATGTGCTTTGTACCCCCGAGGTAAGAAATCAATTGGTTTCAGGATATGTGGCCAATTTGCCTTTCGATGTGGCGGTGGCTCAACTCGCGAGAACCAACAACCTGGAGCTGGAGTCTGACCAATCGGGTGTATATGTTTTTGGCCCGGGTGAGACATTCTTCGACGTACCGGAACAGTCGCAACAACCAGCAGCCGCTTCCAGGCGAAGGAGAAGTTCGACCGCCGGATCTCGCCGCGGAGGAGGGAATTACAATCTTCGAACAGTTCGCGAAGGCAACGATGCTTACATCAACCTCGATGCGAAGCAAGCAGATATTGCTCAGGTAATAAATGCGGTTGCGCAAGACCTAAAGGTAAATTACGTGGTACTGGAAGCACCAGAAGGTGTAATTGAAGGATACTTTTCGAAAATCGACTTTGACCGCTTTTTGGCATTTGCGACAGAATCCGCCGGCATCACTTATGGGAAAAAAGGAGATGTCTACATAATTGGCAGTCATGAGAGCGTGGGACTTGCAGAAACTACCGTCTACAAGTTTCATAATCGCAGTGTTGAAGGAGTGACGGAATTTATACCCTCCATCTTCTCTAACCTGGAAGTGTCACTTCTCACCGAGCTCAACGCATTGTTAATTGTTGGTAGTGAAAAAGATGCATTGGACCTGATCGACTTTCTGGAACAAATCGATGAACCCATTCCAAATGTTCTTATCGAAGTAATTGTAACAGAGATCAACAAGGGATCAGGGATAAGCACAGGTGTTCAGGCGTTCCTGGGGGACTCAGTGCCCAACACCTCGGGTCAATTATTTGGTGGTGTTGATCTGACGCTAAGTTCGGCTTCCATTAATTCGGTCTTGAGTGGCCTTGATGGTCGGGGTATTGTCAATTTGGGAAGGGTCACGCCCAAGTTTTATGCGACCATTCAGGCGATGGAGAATAACAATAATCTTAATGTAAGATCAACGCCTAAATTGTCTACGCTCAATGGCAATGAAGCTACTTTGACCATTGGACAAAGTGTTTATTTTCTTATCGAGAATCAGAATGTGGTGGGAGGGGTCAACCCCATCGTCACACGATCTCCTCGTTACGAAAAGGTGGAAGCTAACCTCGATATCAAGATTACGCCGTTTGTATCTGGCAACGAAGACATTACCTTGGGTATAGAAGCGGAGTTTTCAGATTTCATCGACCCTACCATAGATGGCGCCCCACCGGGTAATGCTACGCGTAAATTTATCAGTCGAATCCGGATCAGGAATGAAGAAATGATCGTGCTTGGTGGATTGGAAGAGGTTTCAAAATCCGAAACGGGCAGTGGCGTACCCTTGCTTTCCAGGATTCCTGTTTTAAAGTGGATATTCAGTTCCAAAACACGCAATGAGCAAAACAACAAGCTGCTCATCTTTATAAAACCCACGATTGTCTACTAGTGGAGGTTTATCAGCATATAGAGCGGCACTTGCTGAAAAACCGTGTGGTTGCCTTGCATATCGCTGAAGAAGACCAGGGACACTGGAGCTATTTTGCTCAACACCTCAACACGAACAAGGCGGGCGAAATTACGATTTTAGGTGAATCTAATTTTGACTCGACCGGTACCTTGGAACAGTGGTTGGTAGCCCATGAAAACAGCCAGGTGCTGGTCACGGTCGATGCATCGGAGATTTTGGTGCGCCAGGTAGAATCTGAGACGGGTGACCGTGATGAGTTGCTAAGAAAGTTGATACCTCAAGGTGATCCGAATGATTTTTTCGTCCAGGCGTTACCCAATGGTGAAAAATACTGGGTAGCGGTCGTAAGGAAACACGTCATCGAAAATGTGCTTGCATTGCTACCAGCAAATGTGGTGGTCGCCAATATGGTTTTGGCGCCAATCACCTTAGCTGCGTTTGCCTTGGCAACCGGATCAACGCCACTGGCGGTCGGTCGGTTTGCAGTCGAAAATGCGGAAGGTACGATCAAAAATATTTTACCATCGGATGGAGAAGTTGAGCTTCCTGAAAAACTTAGAAATGATCAGGTGAGCCCCGACAATGCGCTGGCCTTTGCTGTTGCTATTACCTGCTGGTCAAGTATTCATATCATCTCTGATTATGAAGGTAAAAGGCGCAAAGAGGAATTGATGCATAAGGTGTTCTTTCGTCAATATGCCAAGTTTGTGGTCGGTGCTATTTTTGCCATTTTTTTCGTTAATGCGTTTGTGTTTCTGAACCTGTCTGACGTTAATCAACGGCTTTCGGAAGATGATTTGGGAGTAAGAGCTATGACCAGAAAAGTCGAGGAGTATCAAAAATTCATTGATGAGCACGACTACCGGTTAGGAAACAGCAACCAATTTACAAGGATAGCTGATTTCATTGGGTCGACCGTCCCGCCAGAGATCAATCTGACCTTAATGGAAGTAAAACCATTGTACCTTCAATCCAAGGAAGAGAAAATCGGCGACCGGATTATTATTTCTGGTGTTACCACTAAACCGGAAGCTTATACCTCGTGGATACAACGATTGGCAAACACCAATTGGATAGTGGCTATTGAACGCAACGAATACCATGTCAATTCGCAAAGCGGAGTTGGTACTTTTCGATTGGAAGTAAAATTCAACGAGGATGTTTAGGGATTGGAGCTATAAGCGGAAAAATATTGGCCTCATGCTGACGACATGCTTGTTGCTATTCTTCGGATACTTCTCCGCCATACGTCAAACCATAGACGTATATAACGAAAATCAGGAATTACGGGCAAGCCTGGATAATATCGATCAAATAGAAAAACGGCTTGCAAACCTTACCAGGAGAAAACAGCGGTTGGACTCACTTATTTCCCAACTGGACATAGGGGGGGAAGACCAGCAGTTGCTGAAACAATTGTCTTCAATTAACATCAAAGACAATGTCCTGACAAGATATACTGAACAAACACAGCGAAGCACTGGAAATCAGTTCAGTACATTCCGATATGAAGGGTCGTTCCAATCCCTTCTCCGACTACTTCACCAGGTCGAGCAGCGCCAATATGGTGGTACCGTGGCTTCAGCTAAATTTGAGGTGGTATCTGATCGAAGAACTAAAGTTTCCAGGCTTTTTCTTGAAATGTATTTTAGTAAATGATCTCATTCAATAAAAATATTTTAAGTGGCATAGCAGCCATTTTGTTGATCGCATTCGTTGGACCGGGCTGCGACGATATCGTCGAAAAGGATATTTCTGACAAGCAAGTGTTTCTGGTTGCTCCATCGAACGATGTGGAACTGGATTCTGGCCGTGTCACCTTCCTTTGGGACTTTGTCGAAGGTGCTACGGATTATGAACTATTGGTTCTTGCTCCGAATTTTGACACGCCAGCGACAGTTCATGCAGACACCATTACTGATGCAAATAGTTTTGAGACTACCCTCGGAATTGGGGAATACGCCTGGGGGGTTCGGGCGTTCAATAGTGCGCATAGCACAGTTTTCTTTGTCAATCATTTTGTGGTGGTAGAGGGAGACCTGGATCCGGATATTTCGGAAGGGACAGTTACCTATTTCTCACCTAGAGATAGTGTGGAAATAGAGGAGGGGTCCATAATCTTTTTGTGGGATAGGCTGAACGATGCCCGACGATACAGGTTTCAACTGGTTACTCCGGGTTTTGATGCCATTTCTGCTATTGTTCTAGATACTGTTACCGTTGCTGATCAGTTAAGTGTTGATGTGGATTCCGGAAACTACCAGTGGAGGGTTTTTGGAGTTAATGATTTCTCCAGAACACTTGACGCAGAAATTAGGACCTTGCTGGTGGATTGACTGGCATGAAAAACAAAAAGAACCTTTACTTCTTAATCCCCGCAGTTGTCATTATCTGGGGACTGATCATTTATCGAGTTATTGATTTTTCTGAGGAGGAAGCTTCCAACAATATCAGACCAACACGGAGTGCATTGCCTTCTGCCGAGAAGAAAGCAGCTTATGACCTTAAACCCGCTTATCCAGACCCGTTCTTAAAGAACTTAGCAGACAGGTCCAACAGCACAGTATCCATGCTAACTGAAGAGGAGCCACCCGCCGTGAGAAATGTTGTTGCGCCAATTCCTCAACGGCCTACCGTCGAAATTACTTACAAGGGTTTTGTTACGCCTACTGGCGAGAATATTAGGGTTGCACTACTCACCATAGCAGGCAAAGAAGTCTTTTTGAAAGCTGGAGAAAGTAGCGCAGAGATCTTGGTACGTCAAATATTTGCCGATAGTGTGGTGCTAGAGATAGGGGGTAAACCATTAACTGTAAAGAAATAATTACCGTTCAGATGAGTGTCCAAGACTTTTCGTTTTCGATGCATTAATTACTGTCTGTTCTCGCAAGGGCCTCGATTCCAAATTAACTCCAAAGGTTTTGCATGAATCGGATGGCATTTAAATGATCATTTTCTTGAGGGGAGAGGGCTTCGTCCCTGTTTATATTAAAAGCCGGAGCAAAGACACCCCAACACCTATGAGGAACGCAATATTTGTGACAGGGGTCTTAAGTATGGGTTAACAATTATTTTTCTGTACTTGATTGGACCCTAGGCAAATATTACATATCATTGAAACCGTCTTAAATAATAGATTTAATATTCTTTAGGACACAACCTGAACAGCTGAACCATGTGGGATACTTGTCATACTCAACATCCAGGTACTTGCTCACTCCTTATTAGAAGAATCCGGGGTTCCCGAAATCTCAAATTTCTTCACCTTTCACTCGTCATTGGCGGGATCGCTTTTAGGTTGCATTCATTTTTTTTAACTGAAAAACGATCACTCCATGAAACACAGTTTCCACGCACTCGCGTTTGGTTTTTTTAGCGTTATTCTGGTCTACTCATCGTTTGGACAGATTCACACGGATGAATTGGAGGTACAAACACTTAACAATCCGGGGAATGTGGGTATTGGTACGAATGATCCCCAGCAAAAACTGGACATACGAGGCAATATTGTGCTGGAGAGCGGTGGTAGTCCGGTTATTTACACAGGCATTGGATCTAGTGCGTTAGACAGGTATTTGCAGATTATCAATGCCACGCAGGCCGCTTCTGCAGCTGGATTAAAAGTAGGGGGAGTGCTGATTGCTGATACTTATTCCTATGCCAATCCAGGAAAAAACGATCTCATTGTAAAGGGTAAGGTTGGAATTGGTACTGCCTCACCTACCAAGACACTTGAGGTGAACGGGACCATGAAAGTTACCCAAGCCACTGAATTAAAAGAAGTCCATCTTGGTCCGGGTTATTGGAAAACCTATACTTACTTCAATAGTGGTACTATCTATAGTGGGAGCTCCTCTGCAATAGTGACCGAAAACCAAATTACGGCCAGCCGAGGGTTTCGATTGCTGGTACGGCTGGTTAACAGCGCCAATAGCAATTTCAATCGTGTCGATGAGCTTATCGGTGCTTGCCGACACAATGCTTTTTCACCTTATTCAGCAATTCATCATGTACATAGCGCTTGGCCGAATACTGGAGTAAATGGAGAGCCAAATTCAGTTAGCTATACGATCCATCCATCGCCGGTTGGATGTACTGTTAAGGTCACGCCCAACCTACAAGGCTACAGCTCAGGAAGCCCTATGCAATACTTTGTAAAAGTGGAGGTGCTGTAGCGCAATGATCAAGACACAAATTCTATTATATCCATGTGATGCCAGTTCAAAAAAATCTGCTATGAAAATTTCGAAGATCCCAGCAATTCTGACGTTAGCCTTTGTTCTTACGCTTGCGCCATGGACTGTTTTGTTTGCTCAACTCCTATCAGAGCACGATAATCCGACCCTGACGCGAACCATTCCGCCTTCACCTACGGCGGCTTCCCTGAGTAAGTATGGCGAGTTTCCGGTGAGTTATTACACAGGTCTTCCCAATATTTCTATCCCTATCTATGAAGTAAAATCTGGAGACCTTTCATTGCCGATATCGCTCAGCTATCACGCTGGAGGGATCAAGGTGGAGGAAATTGCCTCCTGGGTAGGCTTAGGCTGGAGCCTCAATGCGGGTGGAGTTATCAGCAGGACCATTCGTGGAATAGCGGATGAGATCGATGACCGCTCAGGTTTTGGTAACTACCGTGAGGCATTTAACACGGTTGTAGACCCATCGACATCCACCAGCATCAAGAATGACATTCTAAACTTTGTGCAACATGGGCAGCAAGACCTGGAGAGTGATATTTATCATTTCAACTTTGCTGGCTATAGTGGGAAATTTTACATGGATGCTGACCCGTCGGATCCTTCAATTTTGATTCCCCATTTGCAACCACAACAAGGCTTGAAAATCACCTACGATAGAAATGGACCTCATGTAATCAGGTGGACTGTCACCACTGAAAACGGTGTGAAATACGTTTTTGGTAGGTCGCTTGACGGGACAAGAGATGAACGAGAAAAAAATCAACCCTATTCTGTGTGCCGAACTGAGGTCGCCGGTGATTATGGCGATTTAGAAGCTGGGGACATAGATATTGAAATAGCCAATTCCTGGTATCTGGCAGAAGTCATTTCACCAACCGGTCACAGAATTGATATCTTCTATGATGACTATGACTTGCGGTATAGAACTTTCGGAAGTGAGACGGCCTACTACCTCGTTCCAGGTACCGACCACTACGCAAATGCCGGGGAGGAGCCAAAGTGTGGAGATCGCTTCAACCATTGCTATGTTAGGAATCAAATGAAATCAAAAAGATTGCGCTCCATAGAGACAGCCAATCTCACCGTCGAATTTCTAACCCAAAGTGGATACCGTTACGATCTTTGCCAGGACAAGGCGCTGGAAAGCATTGCTGTTTACAACAACTTTCAAACAGAGCCACTTTTGGAATATCAATTTGATTACGGTTATTTCAAAAGACCCCAGGACCCAGCGGTACCCTCTCCATTACCAACAACCACCTGCTTGGAATCGGACCAAAACAATCAATATCGGCTTAAGTTGGAAACGCTCACTGAAGTTTCAGGCACCAGTAAACCTCCATATGTATTTACCTATGAAGAAAGCCAGCATTTGCCGCCGAGACTTCATTACGATGGGGCGACATTACACCCTACGGCTTACGCGCAGGATCATTGGGGATATTTCAATGGTGAACTCAACAACCGAAGACGAGTTACTGGTCCTTCCAGTTTGCTGCCAACATTTTCGGTCACCCTTATTGATCAAAATGCACAGACTATACAGTACGGAATGGAAGGCGCTAACAGGTCTTCTTATGGTCAATTTGCAAAGGCGTATACCCTGAAAACTATTCAATACCCCACCGGAGGAACAACGACATTTGACTTTGAGGCCAATAAAATTGCTAATACCCAAATACCCGCCGATTATACGCTTACCCAAGCTGATCGCACGGTCGGGCCCTATAACTTTGATTCGGATCTTGCAGGTGAGACAGAGGATTTCCCTTCCTTCAGCATCGATAGCGACTATGAAACCAATGCAGGTGTTCAAGGGGCTTTTGTCACATTTCTACCTCATGAACGTGGAGCTTGCCCTACAGACCCAGCAAGTTGGGTCGTGAGGTATTATGTCATTGATGCTAATACCAATGCGGTAGCTTATGCAAATGGGATTGAAGCCACTCAGTTTATACCTAATGGTTCTTATTTCATCCGTCTTGAGCGGGAGCAGGGAGGCCCAACTTGCCACTCAGAATTTTCGCTGAAATTAGATTGGGTGGAAACAGATGGGGGAGTTACCGCACCTCAGGATGTTGAAGTTGGAGGCTTGCGAATTCGGCAAATGACTTCTCATGATGGTGCAGATCCCGCTAACAATCTCGTTACAACATTTGATTACCAGCAATTCTTGAACGAGAATCTCTCAAGTGGTTACATGGTGAATTTTCCAGTTTATGGTTGGGAACTGTTTTACACAGAGTGGTTTAGAGTTGTCCTGGAGACTCCTGGAGGTAGCCCTCAACCTGTCACATTTGCTTGCCCCTACATTGTTCGCCAATCCTTCTCTCAATATCCCCTGGCCATGACGAATGGGGGCTATGTCGGTTATGAAAATGTATCGGTAGTAAAAGGAGCCCAACAAGAAGCCGGCAAAACAGAGTATACTTTCACTTCACCCAAAGTTTATCCGGATGAATTCACAACCATGGCACCCCCGACTAGTTATGATTGGCGAAGGGGACTGGAATCGCTTGTAACCCAGAAAAGCAAAGAACTAACGACCTACAAAACCGTCGCTGAGACCAGCAATCAATATCAATTTGACTTGAAGAAGGAAAGCCCGGGAATGAAAACGACTCTGGTCCACAACTTTGGTAGCCAGACAACTGAAAACAACTTGCCACTGGGGGTCAATACATACTTGGAGCAGGTTTATAATACTGTAAGCGAAAGAGTTTATAGATCCCAGACTATTTCCAAAGATCATTATAGTCCTGACGAAACCACCTGGAATCAACGCCAGGAAGACTATATATACTCCCCGCTCCACTATCAAATGACCAGCAGCACGGCAAAGAACAGTGACGGTACTGAGACTATCATCAAGAATACCTACGCACTGGATATTGATCAGGCAGCCGGTATACCAACTACGCCTGCAGATGACGATGGAAAAGCCTTACGTGCACTCATCGACAGACATATACTAAGTGCGGTCGTTGAACAGCAAATGATCAGAAAAGAGGGTGCCACTCAAACGTTGCTGGGGGGTAAAATCAACACCTTCAAGCTCAACGCGAATAACGACCTGGTACCAGATACAGAGTACTTCTTGGAAACTGCCACACCCTTGACAGATTTGGCTGGGATTGGCTATACAGCCGGGGTTGGGCTCGATTTCAACAGTGCCTATGAAGAAGGTGCCGTGTTTGAGAAATTCGACCCACTTGGCAATATTCTCCAATATACAGGCAGAGACGGCATCACTACCAGCTTCATCTGGGGCTACGGCGGCGAATATCCGGTGGTACAAGTAGTTGGCGCAACCGTAGCGGAGGTAGAGGTGGCCATTGGAAGTGGCTTTGATGCTGGCAATGTCTCAACCAATCTGACCGCCTCGCAGCTTTCAGATTTAAGGGCGGGTTTACCAGATGCATTTGTAACGAGCTATGATTACGAGCCCGGACGCGGTTTAATTACACAGATCGGACCGGATAACCAGATAGTCAGGTATGAGTACGATGACTTTGGTCGCCTTTTCAGGGTAAGGGATCACTTGGACAATGTGATCCAGCAGTATGAGTATCATTACGCCAATCAAAACGACTAAGGAACAGCTATGAAGACTTTTAAACTAAGCCTAGAATTTCCGCTGATCGGATTCGCGTTTGATAACCTACCACGACTAGCGTTACTAAGTGGTTTGTTGGTGTTTTTTCATGGGGCAAGCGCTCAGCAATCCATTCTTAATCCAAATCGGAGCTACTGTGCCAATGCCTTGCCCGCAACATTGGAAATAGCAGTCCAAAACTATTGCAGCAGTTGTACCTATAAATACGATATCGGCGGGGGACTGCAAAACACGGCAAGTATGACATCATTGCCTGGTGGAGCAGGAAAGTTTACAACTGTGTCCTTGGGAGAAGGTGTTTATCATGTTTATTCTAATAATTCGTCCATTGGGACATTCACCATAACAGAAACACAACCCTCCGTCAGTGTAAGTCGAACACTCAGTAGTACACCCTGGGTTTGCGATGGAACGGAAGTAACAATTAGCGCCTCGGGGGGCACGAGTTATGAGTGGCGAATAGAGGGCCAAAATACTGTGTTAAGCACCTCCAGTTCTTACACAGTAACCGCCCAGGAGGGCACTGACGTGATTTATGAGGTAACGGCAAACACTACTTGTGGACAAGCGACAAATACAGTATTTGTCGGTGGTTTGACTGAGGTCTCAGGAGCTTCCATAAATTCCGGATCAACAGCTCGTTGCAAGGGAAGTGGTACCACTCAATATACGGCATCAGCCTCGAATGTTACGAATGGCTGGTCCTGGTCCATTAGTCCCAGCTCTGCGGGAAGTATCTCCAGTAGTGGTCTTGTTACTTGGAATAGTGGTTTCCCTGCTACCGGCGCTTCACAAAACGCGACGATTACGGCGACTGCCAATGGCAATTGTAACTCTACGTCAACAGCCACCAGAACAGTGACTGTAACAAACGTGTTGCAACAGATCGTTACAGGTGGAGGGTCGTCCTGTTCCGTAGGCACCTCTCATAGCATAGGAATGCAAGAAACTACTTCCGGAGTTACATACAGACTGTACCGTGAGAACCAAAGCGGCAGTGCAGACATAGGGATGTTCATTGGTAACGGAAGTGCGATGAGTTTTGGAAGTTACTCTCACTTTGACACGTATTATGTAATTGCCAGCACAGGGAGCTGTAGCAGTGAAATGTATAATCGCGTGAGCATTGGCCAGCTAACACCTGGAACTATGACGGTTAGCAGAAATCACGCCCAAACGCCATCAGTGTGCGCAGGAACTGTGGTTACCCTTTCCGCCTCGGGAGGTGCAAATCATATTTGGTATCGAATATCCGATGGTCAGCAGGTGGGAACAGGTACCAGTTTAAATGTAACTGCTCAGGAAGGTGTTGAAGAGACCTATGAGGTTAGGGCCAATGAAACTGTTTGTAATAATCAGGTTACGGGACAGGTATTCGTGGGAGGCTTATTTGAGGTGAAAAATGCCGCAATATCAGGTGGGGTGAACACCCGATTTCAGGGAGCAGGAACTACCATTTTAGATGCCTCAGCGCAACATGCTGTGAATGGTTATACATGGACAATATCCCCGTCCGCAGCGGGGACCATATCATATTCAGGGCAGGGCCTACAAGCCACGGTCACTTGGGATCCTACATGGCCCGGATCAAATGTTAGTGCCCAGGCTACTGTCAACCTGACTGCCTATGGTAATTGCAACTCGGAAGCCTACGCTTCTAAGACTATTACTACTCGAAAACCTGAATATATCGTTCAGCCTAATTTTGATTTGTGTAACGATGAAGCCGCTGTAGGCAGGCAAATTGCCATTGAAAATTACTGCTCGACTTGTAGTTACACTTACCAAACGGTCGAGGGGGGGGCTGCTGCCCCGATCAACCATGTGGATTTAGTAGATATCCCCGGATCACCGGATAGAAAACTTTTCACAACGGCACCCTTAGGTCCTGGGAGCTATAATTTCTATAGTGATGGCCTCACATTTGGTACCGTCACGATTACATCACTGACCCCTGAACCTATTTATGCGTCAATAACCAGGACCGGCTTCAGTACAGAGGGGTCGGGCAATAATCTTGTGTTTTTTGTGTGTACGGTTGGATCAACTTACTCGTTGGGCATAAATAAATCTGGGTTTACGGCAGACTGGAATTGGTACCGGGATGGAAGTATCATTCCTGGGACAGCTAACCAGGAAACGCTTATTCCGGATGCTGATGGCGTCTATACTATCCAATTTACCAACGTCAATGTCACTGCGGAATGTCGAGATCACAATGATTTCAGTCAACCGGAAGGTGTGACTATTGACCTGGAGGAGGCACCACCCTTGAACGATTACAATCACACTTTCTCTGAATGCGACAATGTCCGTAGCAATACGATAACAGAGACAATTGGAACAGATTACGAAATCGTATGGTACAACTCCGCAGGCACGGAAATTGGCACGGGTGCAACGCAGAACTTTACAAGCCTTACTGAGGGTACTTACAATTACACTATCAGGACACGACATACAGGAAGCAGAGCCTGCCTGGGAGCAATCAGTGCGGTTTCAGTGGTGATCACTAAGCCGGTGGTTAGCATCAATTCTCCAGCCACTAATGAATTACTGCTTGCCGGCGAAACAATTGATCTCGATTGGTCTTCCATTTATGTTCCTGGTAATCAAACGATTATATGGACTTTAGAGGGTGGACCAACTTCTGTCAGTATTGCGGACCCTGACGCCTGGGTGATTGCTCCCACACAAGAGCCAAGTAACAGCTACTACGTGAAAGCGGCTGTTTGTGGGTTGGAGTTTATATCTAATATATTCCGCATTGGTGACCCGAACCCTCGGGATCTGATCAACCCTAAAGAGGGGGAGATATTAGTGCAATATGATCCTCAAGCGATCCAGTGGACGGAAGATAGTGATCATGGCTTTAATATCTATTATCAAGAAGAAGGACAATCCAGTGTGCTAATCAACGGCAATGGTGGCTATACGTCGGCAGGAGGCATATCGACCTATGACTGGATAGTCCAGGCAAATGACGGTAGCAGTCTTCTGGGCCAATATAAAATCATGGTCGAGGAGCAGGATGAGTTGTGGAAGTTTGAAGCAGGCATAGAAATCGTCGAAGACTTGACTGTGATAACACCTAATTATTCGACTACCTACGGCCTCAATGAAATCATGAATATTACCTGGAGTGGAGCTTCTTTGAACAGGGATGTTACAGTGGAAATTACAGGCTATGATGCCACGGAGACTCAGGTATATTCACATCAAATATTTTCGGGACCCAACGAAGATCGGTATGTTCAATGGGTAGTAGACCCTACTTTGGATGAGAGCTTGCAGTACCTGATCCGAATAAGCCAGGAGGTGCAGGGTACAGGTCAACCTGTTAAGTACCTGGAAGATGTTTCAGATGAATTTTTCCTGGTACAAAACTGCCCCAATGCAGGAATTTCAGTCAATCATCCCTATAACTACGTGAAATCCTTCACCGCTCGTGTGCCACTCGGAGGGTGTATTTCAGCCCAAAATGATGCAGCCAAAGTTCAGGAGTCAGTGCAATTTTTGGATGGCTTGGGCAGGCCTACCCAATCGGTACAGCGACAATACACACCCGATAAGAAAGACCTGGTAGCCCAAGCGCATTATGATGCCTATGGCAGGGAAGTGGGTGCTTATCTGCCATACAAATCCGGGTCTGACTTGGGACAATATCAGGTAGGCTGGGATACGGATCAGCCTGCTTTTTATGGTGCTGAGGGAGCTTACGCATTCACTGAAAGCGTCCTTGAACCATCACCTTTAGGAAGAATTAATTCCCAAGCCAATCCTGGTCAGATATGGAGCAAAGCGAATGGTCAACACATGGTGGACTATAAGTATGAGACTAACGTCGCGAACGAGGTACGATCACTCAGGGCAAGTGGCGATCAGATCATAGATCGTGGATTCTATGGAGCCAACGAATTAACAAAGGAGGTGGTAACCGATGAGAATACTGGCCCACAGGAAGGTGAAACCACGACGTTCACCAACAAATCGGGTCAGGTAATCCTCAAGAAGACCAAGTTGACAGATGATGGAACCACTGTCACTTACGGCTATACCTATTACGTACATGACGATTTTGGCAACTTGAAACACGTAGTTCAGCCTGAGGGTACGCGATACATCCTGGAGGAAGCCTCCTATGATTGGACCAACCTGAACGACGATGACTTTCGAAAACTGTGGGTGTTCTCCTACGAATACGATGAGCGTCAGCGAATGATCGGAAAGCGGGTGCCTGGGAGCGACTGGATGTACATGGTTTATGACAAGCGGAACAGGTTGGTGCTGACACAGGATGGGAACCAAAGGGACTTTGAGACCCTGACAGGTGGTGAGGAAATTCCTGAATACGAAGGCCGAAGCCATTATGTCAAAAGTGGCTCGGTAAAACTCACACCTGGTTTTTCCATGACAGCTTCGGCTACCGAGTCTTACGTCATCACAACAGATGCCAATAGTGTGCAACAACAGTGGTTATTTACCAAATACGACAAGATCAATAGACCCGTCGCAACCGGTGAGGCTACCCTAGCGGGGGATCGCGAATACTTACAAGGGAACTTGAATGCCTGGACAGGTCCTATGACAGAATCACTGGGTGCAGGGTCGGGCTATGCCCATGATTTTGGTGGATATAGCAATACCGCATTTCCAAATACAATTACCGATGGCGACCTGCATACCGTGTCTTACTACGACAACTACAATTTCCTGCCGACAGCAGAACTGGATACCGATGCAAGAAACAACATGGAGGTGAAAGGGCTGGCAACAGGTGGGTTGACCCGTGTGCTGGGTACTACCACTGACCTGTTGATGGTGACATATTACGATGTGAAGCATCGGGTCCGAAAAACACACAATACTACATTAGTAGGTCATGATGACATTGAAAACGGATATTTAAATAGTGTTTCAGGCCTGGTGACTTCAACAGCGCGAAAGCACGTGGGACCACAGGGGGCTATCGATATTGATGAAACTTTCAGCTATGATCATATGGACAGACTGCTGGCAAATCAGCACACGATCAGTCGAGGCGGTGTTGCCCAACCTACCAGGACCATTTCCAGTAACACGTACGACGCGCTGGGTCGATTGACTGAGAAGAACCTTGGTGGAAGTACAAGTCCAGCACAATCCGTTGATTACTTGTATAATGTGAGAGGCTGGCTAACTCATATTAACGGGTTTGCCAATAATGATATAAATGACGGAAACGATCAATTTTGGACAACCATGCACTATTATAACCCCCACAACCTTACAGCCGGATATAATCAGTACAATGGGAATATCGGGATTATCTTCTGGCAAAACCATGGAGCGGTTAATTCTAATACTTTGCATACTCGGTATAGCTACGATGCAGCAAGTCGACTCACCAGCAACTTTTATTTGAGCAACACAGCTCCTGATTACAATTTTTATCGTGTTTACGGCATCAAGTATGATGCAAATGGTAATATCGAGCGGTTAAAGCGCACACATGGAAGCACAGCTCTTGCGGACGATTTAAGTTATAGCTACGAAGGTAACAGGCTCATATCTGTTACAGATGCAAGTTTTAATACACAGCTATTTGAGGATGGCAACACAAGCGGCAATGATTACAGTTACGATCGCAATGGCAACATGATCTCAGATGCCAATAAAGGCATCACGGGTATTAACTATAATTACCTCAACCTTCTGGAGTTGGTGGCGATTAATGGCGAAGAAGTAAGCTATACCTATGATGCCGCGGGCATGAAGTATCGAAAGACTTATACCAATGGCGATGGTACGAAAGTAACCGACTATGTGGGTGGGTTTCACTACGAGCGAGACGTGGCTGAAAGTGTTTCCTCATTGGAATTTTTACAACACGCGGAAGGTCGTGTAGTGTTTGATGGGAGTACCTGGGATTATCAGTACAATCTCACCGATCACCTGGGAAACGTGAGAGTGACGGTGGATGAAAGTGGGAATGTGGAGCAAGCAGATGATTACTATCCTTTTGGACTTACATTTAACCACTATCAAAAAGATCCACCTGAGAATTATTACCGTTTTCAGGGACAAGAACATCAACCGGAGACTGAGTGGGACCAATATAAGTGGCGCAATGCAGACCCGGCAATTGGTAGGTTTTTTAATATTGATCCTCTGGCAGAAAAGTATTTATATAATTCACCGTATGCTTTTAGTGAAAATAAAGTAATCGCTCATTTTGAGTTAGAAGGATTAGAAGCTGTAACCGGAAAATATAATTATAAGAATCTTGAGAATAATTATGAATCAGATGGGCAATCAATTGTGAACAGCCAGGAAGGTCTTGCTTGGATGCGTGGTAAAGGAATGAATACCTGTGCAATTAGAATGTCATACTGTTTTAATAAATCCGGACATCCAGTACCGTCAAGTCAGAATACTCCTTCAGACGTTAAGGTTCAGAATGGAAGAGATGAGGACGTTGGTAATTTCATACTTACTGCGACGGGAATGAACAACTATTTGACCAATCTGGAATCACCAACCCTTTCCTTTGAAAATCTCGATTGATCCCGAAGCAGTAAATGAAGCTATCGAACAACTAAAGAACTTAGAAAATGTAAACGGTATTATAGTTTTTGTTGCAGGAGATCAACAAGAGTACGGAGCTACAGGCCATGTTGATTTGCTTTATAATGATGCATGGGGAGATCCTAGTATTTACAGTTTACCCTGGTATTACAATAATGACCTAGATGATTATTTGAATAAAAGGTCTGCAGCTAGTTTATCAATTTATATCTGGCTTCTTACAAATGAATCTAATGATGATTCTGAAGGACGAATAGGGGCTCTGAAAACGGCAAAGATTGATGAAGATATGAAGACTAGTAAATACAACTTTTTATTGATAAGTACTATAATTGGCATGGCCTGCTGTAATAGTAGAACAAACAATCAATCATATCAAATGATCACCTACGATCTGGGTGAAGATTGTGAAATGTATGTTATGCATTTTGATGATGGCGAGTTATATCAAAGAATCGCTCTTTCTGGTACTTGTCCAGGCTTGACAGGTGAAGTTTATCTTGATCAAGTAATCAACCATTTTAATGAGATAAAACTTGATCCAGATTCGGTGAAGGGTAAGTTAATTTTTGAGTTTTATGAATTTCACGATAGGACTGACCTGAAGTCTGGTTTGAAAGACATTATTCCCAGATCTCAGTTGTTAGAAGAAGGTGAAACTTATCTGACTTTGTACATGAATAGAGCTCAATGAAAGAATTAATTTGGAGGTCTTTTCAGCACCTCGCCACTACCGCAAGTCTGGAGCTTGCGGTCTGACACAAAAACTTACGCTATAGTTGGTCCTAATATCAACTAGTAGTCCTATGCAATTTTGTGATAAAATCAACAAAACAACTAAAAACACGAACCAATGAAATACTCATTTATTATTACGATAGCTTCAATTTTCCTATGCTCCTCAACAGCTGTGTGTCAAGTAGTCACCGAAGAAATAGTAGTTGAAGAGGGGGATGGTAGCACCAGGATTAAAGTGAACGACGCAGAAAAAGTAACTGTCCATGGCGGCGGTATGACCATAGCAGGTGATCTCACTGTATCCGGCAACGTGAACGCAAACAATGTGGAGGTTATTAAAACTTTCACCAAAAACTTACAGCTTAGTACATCCTGGCAGGACACGGGTATTTCGGGCACGGACCTGGAAAATGGCACACACATCCTGCAAATCTTCGATGTGACGGATCATACCGTAGGAGGAGGGCATTTCCGGGAATTTTACTCAGGGCTGATGAGTTGGTATGGCTGGGGTACCAATAGCCCATACAGTGATGAAATACCGCTTCATCGCGCAGGCCTTGCACCAAACTGGGGTAGGATATATTTGAGAACAAAGCGGGATTTTGCTGTGGATGGCGGGAAAATGAAGTTGCAGATCAAAGCCAGTAGCAATAACTACGGCAACTACAACTACATTTTCAAATTCAAAAAAATGCTATAGGCCTTCCACTTCCATTCATCAAACCTAATTCAGCGAAAGGCTGCGGACCTTATTATTCCGAATGACCAACCACATTCGCTTGTCCCAAGTAACCAGGATACCATTCCGGTAGCTGATTATATCTACAATCCAAAGGGTCCGGCTCGAAGCAGATTTCATTTTATTGATCACTTCCTAGGGGGAGAGGGGCTTGGGGCCTGTTTTCTATTAAAAGCCTAAGCGAAAGACAACTTCACAACTCCGGTAAATGCAATATTTCGGAGCGAGAAGTCACTGTATCAGGGTTAACAATAATTTTTCTTTACTTGATTGGACACTATTTAAATATTACATATCATTGAAACCGTCTTAAATAATATGCCTAATATTCTTTGGGACCCAACCTGAACAGCTGAACCATGTGGGATACTTGTCATACTGAACATCCAGGTACTTACTCACTCTTTCGAGGAGTACGAGGTTCCCGAAATTTGAAATACCTTCACCTTTCACTCCTCATAGGCAGGATCGCTTTTAGGTTGCATTCACTTTTTTTAACTGAAAAACGATCACTCCATGAAACACAGTTTCCACGCACTAGCCTTTGGTTTTTTTAGCTTTATTCTGGTCCACTCATCGTTTGCACAGCTTCGAACTTCCGAGATTGAGGTCGAAAACGGCCACGACGGACGTGTAGAAATAGGTACTGAATCAGGAACGGTCAAGTTGAAAGTGACCGATGACACGCCGGCATTTATTGGCAGAGGCAGAGCCGCGACTTTTCAATTACGAAGCACAGCGTATGGAGAATCCGCTATTGGTACAGGATTTCTTGAGCATGACGCTTATGGTGATTTTCTATTAGGTACAACAGATAGCAATGAGCCCTTATACAATGGCTTTACACGTATTTTCGCCGGTGGTATTGAATGGCTTACAATTACGGGAGATGGTAAAGTTGGGGTGGGTACGTCCGGTCCTTCTGAGAAATTAGATGTCGCAGGCAAAGTCAGATCAAATGGTGCCGAAGTGAACGGGCTGCTAGAAGTAAGTGGTGACGTAAGGCTTGGAGGCAAAATGTTTTTCGGGGGTTCGGACAATAGCAGCTATATCCAGCATTTTGATGGCCACGTAGGTGCAAACGGCACCGCGACCTTCAATATTAGTGTCAAACCCAATGATTTTGTCAATATCAAAGTGAGTGTTGGTGGTCGGGCGGCCTGGCATGAGGGCGGCGCGGAGACAAATATTTATGGTTACATGTACCCGGGAAACCATTTGTACAGACACCACTTTTATGCGCATTATCCTGTAAGTATCGACTATGCCTGGGTGAACAATAGCACGCTCCAAATCAAGATAATCAATGGCACAGGAGATGGTACCTTGATGTATGTCGGCGCTGTAACTGTTTCTATGCATCGGTATGGTGGATAACCTGAAACACTTCACCATGGGGAATCCTTGCCATGCTGAACTCCAAATTACGCTTGCTTATTTGCCAGGAACCTGTAGCGAACGTGCCATTTTCCAACCTGAACATTCCAAAAATATGAACTCGGTTAATTTGAATATAAACTTACGTCATCTTTTGACGATCCTCCTGACAGGCCTGTTTCTCAACAGCCTTTTGGCTCAGGAGGTGATCGGGGAGCCGGAGGACATAATTCCGCCTTCTCCCACCGCATCTGCGCTAGGTAAATACGGCGAAGTGCCTGTCAGCACTTTTACAGGCACGGCCAATATTTCGATACCCCTCTATGAGTTGCCGGGGAGAGGTTTATCTGTCCCAGTTTCAGTGAGTTACCATAGTTCGGGTGTAAAAGTGGAGGAGACAGCTTCTTGGGTTGGAATGGGTTGGTCCCTCAATGCTGGCGGCGTGATAACCCGAAGTGTGAAAAGTCGTCCGGATGAGGATACACGGGGAATTTTCTGGGTTAATTCAACTGGCGGTTTACCTTATCTAAATGAAATTGGTCCAAAGAGCATCTCCATACCAATGACAGACCCAGACTACCAAAGGATAGAGGACATGGTCGACAATGACATTGATACGGAACCTGATAGCTATTATTTCAATTTTTTAGGAAGGTCCGGGAAGTTGACATTTGATAACACGGGTGAGTGTCATAGTGTACCGCATCAGAACCTGAAATTTGAGCAGACCGTCAAGGACAGCAATGTCGAATGGATCATAAAAGATGAATCGGGGCATACGTACTATTTCGGAAGCTCCACCTCCAGCAATGGAATAGAATACACAAAAGTGAATGATGACTTACCCAATGTCACGGCATGGTACCTGACCAAGGTAGTCACTAATAGGAACGAGACGATCGACTTTACTTACAAATACAAATTTGTAACAACGCAAACACCAAGCTCTCAGACTTATTCCTGGTATCATCCGACAACTGCCACCGCATTGGCTGTGGAACCCTTACTAAACCTGCCAGGAGAGTTAAGTTCCACCTACATGAACAACGTGTCATCTTATGGTGAGGCAATACTTGAAAAGATCACAAGTGATTTAGGAGAAGTGCAATTCACTACTTCTAACGACAGAGATGACTTACCTGGTGGCGTCAGGTTGACTGGCATTGAGGCGTTCAATATTCGAAATCAGTCAGTGAAGAACTACACCTTGAATTATGAATACCCTTCGGCTCATCACGAACGACTTTACCTTACAGGCATACAGGAATTAAGTGAGTTGGGGCCAGTGAGTGCGCACACTTTCGACTATTATTCCAATGATGCTTTGCCTTTGCGATCCAGCAAGCAGCAGGACTATTGGGGTTATTTCAACGGTCAAATTAATAATCAACACCTGATAGGGACTTCTTTCAATGCAAACCGGTTGGGTGGGTTTATTAAATTCCCTGCGAGCTTTCAATTTGCCAACCGAGATACCGATCCGTCGAAGGTACACATAGGGTCCCTGTCAAGAATTAACTATCCTACAGGGGGGTATACCGATATAGAATACGAGGCCAATGAGGCGATACCGTCGCCAAATTTCCTGAGTGCCCCCACACAAATATCGCTTGCCCGGGACAGAGGAAATTATGGAGAGGAAACCTTTACGGTCGATATAAATCAGCAGGTGGGAGTAGAAGTCTTTTTCGATAGCTTTCGAGATGTCGACAACTATCGCAGGCCAGTTGCCAAGTTGGAAAAGTACGAGAATTCCGCCTGGGTAGAAGTTTATTCCTGGCGACCAGATTACCCCTCTCTGGAAGACAAACGAGTCTACACCAATGTCTATGTGCAAGCTGGAGAATACCGATTAATAGCAGATTCTGAAGATTGTGCAGGTTTGCAGCCCTGCAATATTCCGCCAGGGCTTCCGGGCGATTTTTATGCCGTAGAAATAGACCTGGATCACTTTCAGAATACCAACCTCACAACAATCAAGGTAGGGGGTGTCCGTGTGAAAAAAGTAGCGCACTACGACCAAGTCGGCAGTTCCGTACCCAAAGTTTCACGCTATGAATATCAACCGGGTGTTCTGGTTTCTACTCCCGAATACGCCTACCAGTACCTGAAAGAGTTTTGCAATATGTTAGGTGGATTCGACGGCCAAACCTGTGTGTCAATCGATGCGGTTCAGTACAACTCAGCCTCGTCTCACAGTTATGCGGTATTGGGAGCTAGTAATGGAAGTCATGTAGTGTACCCGGATGTAACCGAGAAACTGGGTGATTTGGGGGAGTTTGGGAGTTCAGTTTACCGCTATGGTCTTGAGGGTCGACATGGCGATTCCTTGAAAGGCATGTATAAAACCACTGCACCGTTTGTGCCGACTGACTGGGAAGACTATCTGGTTGGACAACTCATTTCAAAGGTTGATTTCAACTCGGACGGGGAGAAAACCAGTTCAACAATTAATCAATATCAGAACGGTGGCGACACGGTGAACTATCATTTTGCGGATGGCATAAAACTTATGAAAAGTGTATATGGATCTTCGATGATGTCGAGTACTCATCTCAGTTTTTATTTTGATAAATACAAGACGCGTTCGAAATGGGTGTATATGAAGGCTTCAGAGCGCATGGATTACGACATTGAAGACCAAACGGTAGGGGTTTCGTCCTTTACGCAGTACGATTACGACCCGGTCCATTTGAACCCTCACCGGACCATAACGATTGAGTCCGATGGGGGAGCAAAAATCCAGGAAAACTACTATCCCACGGATTATTCCCATATCAATTCGGGCACCCTATTCCAAATGAGGGGGACCAAACATCAGCACAATTCGGTTATTGAATCCTTAAGCAAAGAAGCCGATGCTGTGTTTGATGCGCAAAGCGGTTTGTACATCATAAGCAATGAATCGGTCATTGACGGTAAATATGTGGAATACGATCAAACCACCAATGGCATCATTTATCCCAAGCAAATCTATGATCTTGAAACCAGCGTGTCTCTGACCGATGGCGGATCAAACGAGCTGATCTATTCAGTTGATGATGGGACTGGGAGCCCTGATGCGCTGTACTATTCAAATGTTCCTGAAAGAACCGACAGGTACGATGATCTGGGTAATCTTGTGGAGCGAGTGGCTCGATCAGGCCTTATCGTATGTTACGTGTGGGGGTATTCAAATGGTATATACCCGATAGCGAAAATAGAAGATGTAACCTACACCGAATTGGAGGCCGCTGCCGAAGGGATAGCTGCCAATTTTCTAACTACACTACGAAATGAATCCGATGAGTCGCAGATAGCGCTGAAACTGGGTCAGTTGCGATCCGCAATTAATACTAGTCTGTCCAAGGCACGCATGACTTCTTACCGGTACAAACCGGGGATTGGACTTACCGAAGTGACAGACTACAACGGTTTAACGACCAGTTACGAATATGACAAAGCCGGGAGACTGGATTTGATCAAGGATCATGAGGGCTATGTGCTCAAACAGTACGAATACAACTACCGAACACAGAACAATCAATGAGCATGAACTATCAAACCAAGACCCATATGAAGCAGGAGGGAGTTCTGTTGTTATTAAGAATGAGGATATCGGCCTATCTGGCATTAGCGCTATTCTTGTCACCATTGCTGACCAATGCCCAGTCGGCCACAGTCACACCGATCGCCATCGAGGACTGTAACGCCGTTTCTCAAAACTATTCAGTGACTTATGGTTCCTATCAAATCTATCAGGTAGATGCTACTTTCAGCCCATCCGGCTCTGGCTCACTGACGGATAATGGAAGCGGAAGTTTCACTATCAGTTGGACATCCCCAGGTACAGCCACTATTGATTTTGCTTATTACGATGGGGGGTCTGTTCAAAGTTTTACTGGCATTAAGCCTACAACCACTTACTCCCACGATGGACAGCCCGGAACATTGAGTGTCTCAAGTAGTAGCGTGGAATACGGTTCCGATATTACATTGAGCAACTCTGGAGGCAAGGGCTTTATTTACCAAAAATGTACCGGAGCAAGTTGCCCAACCAACTCCGATACGAACTGGAGCACTACCACGTCGAGTCAGACTAACCTACAGACCACCACCAAATACCGCACGAAATCAACGGCGTGCGGTGTGGAGTACTCAGCCATAAAAACAGTGACCGTCTATCCGGAATTTCTGGCTGGATCCATCTCAGGCCCCTCAAACGCCTGTCCCGGTGACATTAACTTCACGTCGATGGAAGCCACCGGTGGGAATGGGACCATTCACTATCAGTGGGAATTTTCGACGGACCAAAGCACCTGGTACGACGTAAACTGGGCAACCGCTGATGAGGCCAACCTGCAAAATGTCTCCACCACCAGCACGTATCGGTACTACAGGAGAAAAGCATGGTCCGATTTTGATGAAAATCTCCATTCCAATACTATCAATTTGGACGATTTGGGGATATTAAACCCGCTGAATGCTGGTTCTTTGTATTCACAGACCATCTGTTATAATACTACCCCGGCTACAATCCAGGGTGCTGGAGCTTCAGGAGGTGGCGGAAATTATCAGTACAGCTGGCAGTTTTCATCTGACAATAGCACCTGGTCTACCCCCGTAAGCACGGGGACCAATCCGGAGTTCAGTGATTTGGCGGGGATGGTAGGCAACATCACTTCAGATCATTACGTACGGAGAACCGTTACTTCCTACTGTGGAGGTCCCTCCCAATCCACTGAGACGACTATAACGGTATCTTCAGCAAAAAGTGCCGGGACTTTAGTGACCAATACAAACCCGGAATATAATTCCAATATAACCCTTAGCGTATCCGGAAACACAGGATCTGTTACTTATGAGCAGTCGTCAAATGGCACAAGTTGGACGTCCGTATCATCAAGTGTCAATGGAATTACATCCGACACGTACTTCAGAACAAAGCTACTGGATACCTCCTGTGGTGATAAGTACTCTCCAAGCGTGTTTGTGGATGTGTATCCGGAATTTTCGGCTGGGTCCATCTCAGCGCCGGCTAACCCCTGCCCGGGTTATATCAATTTCACTTCCGTAGCGGCATCCGGTGGAAATGGCTCCCCGGGGTATCAGTGGGAGTTTTCAACTGATGGATCCACCTGGTATGACGTGAACTGGAATACAGCCGATGAGGCAAACCTTCAAAACGTACCAACCGGCGGGCAGTACAGGTATTATAGGAGAAAAGCCTGGTCAGCCTTCAATGAAGACCTCTATTCTAACACAATTAACCTGGACAACTTAGGTACGCTGGATGCGCTAGGTGCGGGTTCACTATACAGCCAGACTATTTGCTACAACTCGACACCTTCAACCATTCAGGGCACCAGTGCCACCGGGGGCGGTGGAAATTATCAATACAGCTGGCGCTTTTCGAGCGACAATTCGTCCTGGTCCGCACCTGTTAGCACCGGTAGCAGTTCTGATTTTGCGGATGTAGTAAATACGATTGGTAACCTCACTGCAGATTATTATGTCCGAAGAATTGTAACTTCTCAGTGTGGCGGCTCATCGCAATCTACGGATATGACGATCACTGTGTCGCCCGCAACAAGTGCTGGTGCATTAAGTACGACTACAGACCCTGAGTACAATTCTAGCATAACCTTGAGTGTGTCGGGTAATACAGGATCTGTCTCGTATGAGAAGTCGTCGAATGGAACAAGCTGGTCGCCAACTACTTCTGTGGTTTCAGGGATCACCTCCGATACTTATTTCAGGGCCAAGCTCGATGATACTTCTTGTGGTACAAAATACACTGCAAGTGTTTTTGTAGATGTTTACCCGGAATTCAGCACAGGATCTATCTCCCTGCCCTCCACATCATGCCCTGCGGTGACGCTCTCGATTACAGGTGTGGCGGCTACAGGTGGCAAGGGCACACCCAGTTACCAGTGGGAGCAATCCGATAACGGAACCAGCTGGACGCCCGTGTCTTCTCCATCTGCCGGCAACAACACGCTCGACGGTGTATCTATTGATGCCACAGCCAGGCACTACCGGAGGAAGGCCTGGTCACTGTTTGGCGAAAACGAATATTCCAATGTGGTCGACCTTGATGATATTTCGGTCATCAGCGGATTAGATCCTGGTACGTTAAATGCTCAAAAAATATGTGCGGGTTCTTCCGCAAACCACGTGACAGGTACACCTGCATCGGGGAGTACCGGTAGCTATACTTATACCTGGCAGTTTTCAAATGATGGCAGTTCATGGGGCACACCCGTGGCAGGTGGTGAGACCTTCACCGATATTGCCAATCACCTGAATAACCTGACTTCTTCCACATATGTCAGAAGAAACGTAAGTTCCGGGTGCAGCATGACGGCCCATGCCGATGCCCTAATCACTGTTTTACCTGCTTCAACGCCTATTTGCCAACTTAACGGAGAGTCGCCGTTGATTTACCCGGCGCCCACGGATTTGCTCCTGGATACAGTGGACGAGGTTGTGCTGCGTTGGGATTATTTCCCCGAATTACTAGGGAGCGACATCTATTATGAACAGGGGGGACAAATGACCTTGATAGCAGGGGACTTACCTATAAATGCAACAGGTGGGGAGGTGTCATATACATGGAATTTTGCAAATCCCGTTGTGGGCGAATTTGAATTAGTGGTCATTGACAAAAGCGGACTGGTTACTTTTCGATCAGACCAACTAGAGTTTGTAGAACCGCTGGCAATAACCAGTTTGATCGGTGGAAAATCAGAGCAATGGCTGAATAAGCCCTTGGACATTGAATGGGTCGGTGGCTCTGAAAATTGGACCTTTGACCTTGAAATATTTGAGGTAGGCAATGGGATACCCATTTTAGGTGAGTATGGCGTGAGCTACAGGTCCTATTTTGAGGAGTTGGCGGGTTTGGATACAGCCACCGATTACAATATCGTTCTCGCTCAAAACAATCTCCAGTTGACGGTGCCTATGACCGTCGTGGAATGCAAAAGCATTTTTGCGTCAAACGATCAAAACTATGTGATCACTCACGTATCCCGACAAGAATTGACAAATTGCCTGGCGATCAAAGATGATCCGGATGCTGTTAACCAGAGTATCCAATACATCGATGGCCTGGGTAGATTGGATCAAACGATTGTCAGAAACGGTGCTGTAAACATTAACAGAGATTTAATTACTTCGGTAAGCTATGATGCATTTGGCAGGCAGACCAAGACTTGGTTGCCGATGGTTGCCAACACGGACGGTGCGTACTTGTCTGACTTTGAAGTGCAGCAGCAGGCCTATTATCAGACTATTTACCCTGCAGATAAAGACTTTGCCTTTTCAGAAAATATATTGGAATCCGGGCCTGCTCACAGGGTTTTGGAAACCGCCGCTCCTGGAGCTACTTGGTCTAAGGGCAATGGACACACGGTTGAGAATAAATTTAATGTGAATGCCGCCAATGAAGTTAAGGTCCTGTCGGTTGAAAATGGCAATATACAAACCAGTGGCGGCTACTATGCGCAAGGATTACTATTCAAGACAACAGTTAGTGATGAGAATACGGCTGAAAACGAGGGGCAATCTGTTGAATACACCGATAAGTCCGGAAAGGTTTTATTAAGAAAAACCAAGCTCTCAGAATCTGCGGGTGTGACCACTTTTGCCCAGACATACTATATCTATGATGAATTTGATCAATTGCGGCATGTTGTGCAGCCAGAGGGAGTGCGTTTGATCGAGGAGGAGACTGGCTATTCCTGGACCAGCCTTACCGAAGATACATTTCAGAAGAGATGGGTTTTTTCTTATCAATATGATGAAAGACAAAGGCAAAAAGCCAAGCGGGTGCCGGGTTCTGATTGGGTCTATTTCATCTATGATTCCAGGGATCGGTTGGTCTTGACGCAAGACGGTAAGAGTCGGATAACAGAGGAATTGGCAGCCGACAAAAGCCTTACACAGTATGAAGGGAAATCCTATGCTGTTGGTTCCAACAAGTTGATGCTCTCGACCAATTTTCATTTCAAGGCTTCCGCCACGAACGGTTTCAAAGCCAAGGCAGGAGCAAGTGTTTCTTTTGATGAGTGGACCTTGACGAAATATGACGCATTCAATCGACCGGTACTTACCGGAAGAGTGGCACTTGCCGAGTCACCGGATACCGTGAGGCAGCTACTGCACGATCATTATCAAAGTGGAGGATATTACAGTGAGGAATATAACGGTGGCCCGCTGGAAGGATACTCCAACGATGCTTTCCCCCAGGTGGCTACGGAAGATTTACTTACGGTCACCTATTATGACAACTATTCCTTTACCAATGAATCTGTTCCTGCCGGCGCTTTAGCCCAGCCAAAGGGACAGGTGACTGGCACAAAAACGCGTGTGTTGGGCTCGGGCACCTGGCTTACTTCCATCATATTTTACGATGATCGTTATAGGGTTGTCAAAACGATCACGGATAACCACCAAGGGGGCAAGGACATTGTTGACTTTACCTATCGGAATACAATTTCTCCTTTGGTAAAACAAACGACCACCACGCATACCGGAACTGCTTCGGTCACTGTTGTAGAGACTCATACCTATGATCACCTGGACCGGCTGGTGAGTACGGTACAAACCATCAATGGGGGGTCGCCGACAACATTATTTGTAAACAATTTTAATGATAGAGGTGAGTTGACGGAGAAGAATTTGGGTGTGGCAGGGGCTACTTCCGCCCAATCTGTGGATTACGACTATAATATCAGGGGGTGGTTGACCAATATTAATGGAGGCCATGGCACTTTCGATGACCCGGCAACCGACCAATTTGGGTTGGAGTTGGTATATGCTTCGGACAATCAATACAATGGAAATATAGATCGCTTGAGATGGAGAAATGCCGGTACTTCGTCCAATGAAAAACAGGAGTATGTCTTGGAGTATGATGCCTCCAACCGACTAAGCCGTGCCGTGTATAAAAACGGCACCAATGCCACAAAGAATGGATATTTTAATGTGCATGGTTTGGCGGCGGAGGCAAGTGGCGAGGGAATTGTCTATGATCACAACGGCAATATTCGGGAATTGCGCCGCAATGGCAATGGTGCAATAGACGGCTTGACTTACGACTACCAGGGCAACCAATTAGATAATGTCGGAGATGCGTACGGCGCCGTAGGTTTTGATGATGTAGGATCACCTGGCAGCATAGCGGGAGAGTATCAATACGATGCTAATGGCAATATGATTGCCGATGCCAACAAGGGGATTAATGAGATCAGGTACAACTATTTCAATTTACCTGAGCTGGTGAAATTCACGGATGGTCGGGAAGTGGAATACCGGTACGATGCCACCGGAATCAAACTGACCAAGACTTTTACCAATGGAGGGGCTGTCAAGATCTCTGATTATGTCGGAGGCATGCACTATGAGCAGGAGCCTGGCGAAAGTGCTCCAGCACTGGAGTTTGTACAGCATGCCGAGGGGAGGGTTTTGTACACAGGGTCTGGGTGGGACTACCAGTACCACCTGACAGATCATTTAGGGAATGTAAGAACTACGGTGGATGCAAGTGGTGGCGTGGTGCAGGCTGATGATTATTATCCTTTTGGCGGGTCGTTTAATCACTACAATCTATCTATTCAAGGAAGTGGTGAGAATCTTTACAAGTACAATGGGAAAGAAGAGCAGAAGGAAACAGAGTGGTATGATTACGGCGCGAGAATGTATGATCCGTGGATTGGTAGGTGGAATCATGTTGATCCATTGGCAGATGCATACGACTTCTTTACCGTTTATGGATATGTATTAAACAACCCGTTGAAGTTTGTTGATCCAGATGGAAGAAAAGTTTTATATGTGAATGGATATTGGCAAGATACCTGGCTTGGCAAGAATATAATAGGTTCTCATAGGTCAGGAAGGATGTATTGGTCAGCCGATTTTGTAGGTGCAGCAAGCGATTTTTTCAATGATGGACGAAGAGGAAATGGAATGTTCATCGACGGCTCAACAATATTTGGAGGTGATGAAAGTGGTAGCGAGAGGTATAGTCGTGGTTACGAATATGCACGAGAACATTATGACGAGCTATTAGCAGATATGGCTGAAGATGAGACTTTTAAGTTAGTGACTCATAGTGAAGGTGGAGCTTTTGGTGCTGGTATAGCTCAGTATCTCATTGATCAAGGCCAAACGGTAGAAACAATTGTTCACTTATCTACTGATGAAGGTGATGAATTTGAAACACCTGAAGAGCCAAATACTTATCAACTCGGATATGGCGGAGACTGGGTTACCGGGAACAAGGCTGTAAAAGGAGCGGACGTATTTGGAGTAGTAAATAAATTTTCAGAAGCGAAAGATAGATTTCTTTATTCCCATGGTTCTACTAAGGGAGGCCGAGCTTTCCGTGATTTAGAAGCTTTATTGAAAGCGGCTGCATCTGGGGCAACCGGAGTGAATGTTACAGAATCCGATAGCGGAATTTCGTTCAAGTTCATTAGAAAGGAAGATGAAGAAAAGGAAGAGTAGTGTCCTTCTGTGGACAAATGTTATTCTGATGATGCTAGGAATCACTGTATTATATTTTGCGTCGATGTTTTGGATTGGCAGTAAAGAGGAATACGATGATTTAGTTAATGATTCCTATTGGTCATTTTTTGCTAATAGGCTACTATTTAACAGTCTGGTTGGGCTGGTGTTAATTGGGTTCGTCGGCATAGTCAGCTGGATAGTTAAGAAAGCCACTAATTCTGAAACTAGACTGAGAGGAGTACTAACAATCGACTTTTTGATATTTGTCATTTGTTCGATTGTATTTATTGCATTTCGAATGGCCTAATTCAAGGCTTCGAGTGATCAAGTCCTGGCCCTAGTTGGTGTTATCACCAACAGGTCCTGGGACCAGGCCAGCGAATAACAGCAAATAGAGTAATCGACTAAACTGAAACAACTAAAACAAAACTATGAACCACAAATCTGCCCTCAGTCTATTAATCCTAATCACCATATCGCCGATGATATTTGCGCAAGTAGTCACCGAAGAAATAATAGTTGAAGAGGGAGATGGCAACACCAGGATTAAAGTGAACGATGCGGACAAAGTAACGGTCCATGGCGGCGGCATGACCATAGCAGGTGATCTCTCCGTATCCGGTAACGTGAATGCAAACAATGTGGAGGCTATTAAAACTTTCACCAAAAGCTTACAGCTTAGTACATCCTGGCAGGACACGGGTATTTCGGGCACCGACCTGGAAAATGGCACGCACATCCTGCAAATCTTCGATGTGACAGATCATACCGTAGGAGGAGGGCATTTCCGGGAATTTTACTCAGGATTGATGAGCTGGTATGGCTGGGGGACCAACAGCCCATACAGTGATGAAATACCGCTTCATCGCGCCGGCCTCGCGCCAAACTGGGGAAGGATTTATTTAAGGACCAAGCGTGATTTTGCGGTAGATGGTGGAAAGATGAAGTTGCAGATCAAGGGAAGTAGCAACAATTACGGTAATTACAACTATGTCTTCAAATTCAAGAAAATGCTATAGGCCTTTAGCCACCGCAAGTTTTAACCGGGCAGCAGTCCAACACCAGGCGTAGATTACTATCTACGCCTTATTTATATCTGGCCTTCAAGCGAATGAACTCGAAGGATAGTTAAAACGCTATCCTTCATTTAGCAGCAACAAAAATCCAATAGCGAAATTGGCATGCCAGTCAAACAGAAAGGTCTCACACTTGGTGCTGAATCGGATTCCGTCGTAAAGATTCAGGCCATTGCTGGTTTTCTGATCTTCAATACCAGTGTAAGCAGATGGAGCACTTAGGGTGGTGTACCTCTCGTCTCCCTGCCGCACCTGTTTTGCCAACTGAAAAGGTGCCCCGCCGATGATAAAAGCATAGTCTATGTTGGCTTCAGGAATATCAAGACTCGCGGCCACGGCGGCCTTGTAGGCGGTGGTGTCGGGAATATCATCCAGGTGGTATTTGGACCCGTAAGTACTTACGGTCTTTACTTCATCGTTTTGCAGCCAGGAGAGTTTCGTGTTGCCGGAACCAACGTCCACTACAAACGCCTTATCTCGAAAGGACCGGGGTACCGTCGCGAACAATGCACATCGCGCCTCCATGGGTTCGTCGACCTCATTGATCACATATCCGATGGATTTCAAAGCTTCACCGATGACCTGAACTTTTTCGTTTTCCTTGGCACTGGAGCTCACGATGAAATGGATATTACCCCCATCCACACCATTGTCGAGGAAGGATTGGACATAATTTTGCAACCCTGTTTTTATCGCTTCCTCGTCGGCATTGTTCTCATATACGTCGCTAACGCCATAGGAAGCCTCTAATAGTGCCCAATTGTTGGAAGTATCTATTTCAACTCTGAAGGCATCAAAACCGGAGGATCCGAGTATCACGGCTCCCATCTGAGTACCGCCTTCGGGTGCAGGAGGTTGAAAGTCGAATTGTGGTTTTGTGGTGGCACTTTCTTCATTGCTGGCTGTTGCCTGTCCCGTGTCGCCAGTTGGAGCGGAACAATAATACAATGAGGTACTTACCCATAGGAGTAAGCCCACTTTCAGAGCGGATTTTAGCATAAGTAAAAAGGTTGACTTGATTAGTTTGGAAACTGAAGGTAAGTGCTTTCCACTGATTAGAAAAGCACAAAAAAGACTAATTTTTAATGGTCTATAATGGTTTAACCCTCTGACTTGGAGGTTGTTACGGTAACTGCAATTGACTTACTGACAGGCGTACGACTGCCCCTTGCAAACTGGTCAATGGGTACGAGAACGTTCGTTTCCGGGAAGTAAGCAGCCAAATTCTTTCTTGGAATTTCATAGGGGATCACCTGAAAGCATTTGGCCGTCCTGATTTGTTTATCGTAATTACTTTTCAAATCAATCAGCTCACCGGGTTCCAGGTGCAAATCGGTCATATCGTCCGGATTCATGAATACCACGCGTCTCGCATTGAAAACACCTCGGTATCTATCGTCTAGACCATATATGGTCGTATTGAACTGATCATGAGAACGGATAGTCATTAGTAAGAACTCCTCTTCCCGAAGGTTGTGAGCCGGCAGTGCACAGACCGTAAACTGTGCCGTGCCTCCCGGCAAGCGCTTGAAATCTGCTGACCTGGCGTTATTAGGTAAGTCAAACCCAGGGCCTTTTGATCTATGAGTATAGTTGTCAAATCCATGAACTACTTCAGAGATCTTTTGGCGAATAAGGTCGTAATCTGTTCCAAGCTTTTCCCAGGACACCGCACCATTTTTCCCAAAATATGCCTGACCTATTTCAGCTACGATCTCCGGCTCGCTTTTGAGGCTTTCGCTTGCCGGCGTACGGACACCTTGAGACCTGTGGACGCGGCCCATACTATTTTCCACCGTCACAAATCTTTTATTGCCATCTCTCTCATCAGATTCTGACCTTCCAAGCGTCGGAAGAATTAAGGATGTTTTCCCGGCTGTCAGATGGGTGCGGTTGAGTTTCGTGCTGATGCTCACTGTAAGCTCACAATTCTGCAGCGCATTGGCGGTGAAGCGAGTATCTGATGCCGCAGATACAAAATTCCCACCCAAACTAATGAAAACTTTGGCGTCGCCCTTACTCATCGCCTGAATCGCTCCGACGGTATCCAAACCATCTTTTGCGGGCGGATCAAAACCAAAAGATCTTTTAATGGCTGTGTTTAGCTGTTCTGAGGCTTTGCTCATGATACCGACAGTCCGGTCGCCCTGTACGTTGCTATGGCCGCGGACAGGACAAGTGCCGGCACCAGGTTTGCCAATGCTGCCCTTCATAAGCAATAAATTGACACATTCCCTGATGTTGTCCACTGCGTTTTCATGTTGGGTTAACCCCATGGCCCAGCAGATAATGATTTTGTTGCGCCTGGCCAATAAGCTGACAGCTTCGTCGACTAGTTCCGCTTGCAAACCTGTTCTGGTAAGTAGTTCATCGGAATTATGATTCTCCAGGTCTGTTTCCAACGCTTCGAATCCTGCTGTGCGGTCTCTTATGAAGTCCTGATCCAGAACTTCTTCACCCTCTTTTTCCAGCATTAACAGGCGCTTCATGATCAGCTTGAGCAAGGAAACGTCTTCATTGATCTTTATCGGTAAATGCAGGTCTGCGATTGGGGTACCTGCGCCTAAGAGGCCCTGGAGTTTTTGAGGGTTTTTGAACCGTACCAAACCCGCTTCACTGAGGGGATTGATAGAGATGATTTTTCCTCCGTTTGCCTTACACTTTTCAAGTGCACTGAGCATTCGAGGGTGATTTGTTCCAGGGTTTTGGCCGATGACCAGAATCAACTCCGATTCTTCAAAGTCATCCAAGGTTACGGACCCTTTACCAATCCCTAAAGTCTCTTTCAGGGCGTATCCACTGGATTCGTGACACATATTGGAGCAATCGGGCATGTTATTGGTGCCCAGTTGTCGTGCCAATAAACCATACAGGAAGGCCGCTTCGTTGCTTGATCGGCCGGAGGTGTAGAATATGGATTCATCCGGGCTGTCAAGTGCCTGAAGGTGATCCGCAATCAACGTAAAAGCCGCCTCCCAGGAGATAGGTTCATAGTGAATCTTTCCAGGATATAATACAACAGGTTCTACAAGCCGGCCGCTTTTTCCGATCTCATAATCTGACCAAAGAGAAAGCTCTTCTACACTGTTCCGGGCAAAAAAATCGCTATCTACGCGCCTGCTGGTCCCTTCTTCGGCGAGGGCCTTGGCGCCATTTTCGCAGTACTCGCCCAATTTAGACCGATCAGCAGGGTCCGGCCAGGCGCAACCCGGGCAATCAAATCCACCTTCCTGGTTCATATGGAGGAGGGATCGGAGAGGTTCAGCTATTCCGATTTCCTTTCTCACGTGTGATAATGCGGCTGCAATGCCACCCAAGCCCGCTGCAAACTCGGCGGGACCAGTAATTTTTATATGCTCTTTCCGGATTTCGCCGGTAACTGAAATTTTCCTGGGCATGTGAACGTACGATCAGACACAAGTTAGCCGGAAAAAAGTAGGATTCCTTATGCCCGCCCGGCCTAAAGCGTGCTAGAAAATTTCATGGACCACCAGGTTAAGTTTGAAATGCTGACTTTCTCCCCGGGCTTATGTTTCAGATGTGTGACAAGCACCATGGGTAGTTTTATTAACTCGAAAAAATATCCGACCTATGTATAAGGTTATAAAGCAACAGTGGGAGCCAATACCTGGCCCTGGCAAAAGAAACAATGAGAATTACTATTTCACTAGCATTTACGTTTTGTTATCTGGGAGCTATGTCGCAGGCTCAGTTGAGTGACCCCCGGTCTTCAAGGAAAACCCAAAATTTATATCGTAACCTATTCATTATCAGTGAAAAAGGCACCATGTTTGGCCACCAGGATGATCTCGCCTACGGCATTGATTGGTGGGCCCAAGAAGACAGATCGGACGTACTGGCGCTTAGTGGGAAATACCCTGCTGTCTTCGGATGGGATCTCGGTAAGATTGGCGATGATCGAAATATTGACAGTGTCAGGTTTCAACTCATCTTGGCAAGTATTAAGAAGGTCTATAAAAAGGGCGGTATTAACACCATTTCTTGGCATTTGGATAACCCGCTGACTGGTGGGAACTCCTGGGATACCCAGCCCACGGTGGAGGAGATCCTTCCAGGTGGGAAAGCCCATGAAGCTTACTTGACCAAGTTGGACTTGTTTGCCGATTTTATCAAAAAATGCAAGTCAGGATTTACGAAGATCCCCATCATTTTCAGGCCCTTTCATGAGCACAATGGCTCGTGGTTCTGGTGGGGCCGGGACATAACCGAGGAGCAGGATTACATCAGCCTCTGGAGATTCACGGTGGACTATTTGCGTGAAACGAAAAAACTTCACCAGCTCATTTATGCATTTTCACCAGACCGGAGCAGGTTGGACCTGGACGGGGGAGCTGAGGCTTACCTCTACGGCTATCCTGGAGATGAATATGTTGACGTGATTGGTTTGGACGATTACTGGGACGTTGGGCATGGCCATAACCAAAGAACTGTCAATGAACAAATGGACGACTTATACAAAAGCTTGCGACTGCTTACGGCCATCGCTAAAGAGAAGGGAAAGGTGGCTGCGCTGACGGAAACAGGAAATGATGGGATTGTCCCCGATAATTGGTTTACTAATCGACTTTTGGACCCGATCAATCGTGTAGAGTTGCCAATAGCCTGGGTGTTGGTCTGGAGAAACGCCAGTACAGATCATTTCTTTGTTCCGTTTGACGGACATCCTAACGCCGAAGACTTCAGGCAGTTCGAGAAAAACCAGTTCACGCTGTTTCTAAGCGATTTCGAGAGCCCCTACAGGAAGTAGTAGCGCTTGCCAGTACCGACAACTGTTGATAACTCCTGCAGGTAGGAACCTAGACCAGCGAATAATGATACGATAGGCCGTGGATAATTAACCATCAATGTGCGAACCTTGATGATAGAACAGGAAGGAGGAATTTAGCTTCCTGACACGGAGGAATGAGGGTTTTTATAAAAATATCACTGCTATTACCGCTGATTTTTGGATGTTCAGGGCCAAGCGAGGATACGAACCCACCTAACATATTGATAATTCTTACAGATGACCAAGGGTATGGTGATGTTGGCTATTATGGTAATGAAGTACTCGAAACTCCAACCCTGGATCGATTGTCCAATGAATCCGTAGTATTCGATAGGTTTTATGTCTCTCCTGTTTGCGCGCCAACTCGGGCGAGTCTACTGACAGGGCGCTATCATTTATCAACAGGAGTAAGTTGGGTCACGCATCGGCGGGAGGTGATGAACCAGCAGGAGGAAACGTTGGCCGAGCTTTTGCGGCCTTATGGTTACCGTACAGGTCTTTTTGGTAAATGGCATAACGGATATCAATACCCTCACGATCCAACCGGCCAGGGCTTCGAAGAGTTTCTGGGGTTCAAGGAAGGGCATTTTAACAACTACTTTGATGCAGACCTGATCGATGGATTACAGAAAGTGTCCAGTAAAGGATACGTGCCGGATGTAATAACCGACCGAGCAATTGACTTTATCAGTAGGGAAGAGCGATTCCTCGCAATGGTCACTTTCAACACGCCACACAGTCCATTTCAGGTGCCAGACGAATACTTTGAGAAGTACAAGAACCGGGGGCTTGACGATCGCACGGCTTGCATTTATGGAATGATTGAAAACATAGATGACAATGTAGCAAGACTATTACAGGCTTTAAAAGCGACCGGCAAGGAAGAGAATACACTCGTTGTGTTCCTCTCTGACAATGGTCCTAATGGAGTAAGGTACAACGCCGGTTTAAAAGGGATCAAAGCGCATGTCGACGAGGGTGGTGTCCGCGTACCCTGCCTGATGCGGCTGCCCAGTGCGGGCTGGAAGGGCGGCTTGCATGTAAGTACGCTTGCAGGTCACATTGATCTTTTCCCAACGGTCGCAAAGCTGGTGGACCCTGATTATAAAATTGATCCCAAAGTCCATGGGAAAGATTTGGCGCCCGTCATTGCAGGAGGTGATTACCCGGATCGGTACTTTTTTACGCACCAGGTTGTAAGGAAGCTGGATACGATTCCCGGAGCAGTGAGATACAAAAACTATGTTTTAACCTTGAAAGGTGACGGAAGAGCACTTTATGACTTAAATGCAGATCCGGGGCAAAAAATAAATATCGCAGATTCCCTCCAGGGCCTGCGCGATCAATTGGAGCAAGTGTATTATGCGTGGGTTCGGGGTTCTCTGGGTACTTTGGAAGGACCTCCACCTATCGAAGTGGGCCATCCACATGTTCCGGAAATACTCTTTCCTGCGCCGGAGGTGGTGGAATATGAAGGCGCCCGTTTTGAAGGAGAAATGGGCTGGGCGAATGATTACTTTATTGATTTCGAAGTGGGTGGATCCTGTACCTGGGACTTTCAGACGGTCAGCACCTCCGAATACGAGGTTAAAGTTCAATTAGTAGGCGGCAATGGGTCGCTGCTAGCCATGCAGATAGCCGGTCAGAAAACTCAATATCGCTTGTCAGAGAATTTTAGAAAGTCGAAAGTCGCGAGCCCTGACCGGGTTAAAAGAGGAGAGGTCTACGAGTACCGATGGCCTGAAGTGACTTTCGGACGCGTTGAACTGACACCCGGATTCAACCAATTAACCCTGACTTGCTTAGAAGCGACGGGGCTGGAGATCAAATCAGTTACACTTAAAAAATTATGAATGAATCCAGTTGAAACCATACGGGACATGCTTCGAAAGCATCAAGAGCTTTTGAAACAACCTAATAAAAAAGGAACAACCAATGGGGTAGTCCAACGCTATGAAAACCCCATCATCACCAGCAAGCATACACCACTGCATTGGCGTTACGACCTGGATCCTCAGACCAACCCAAGAATGCTCGAGCGCATGGGTATCAATGCCACTTTCAACGCCGGAGCCATTTACTTTGAAGATAAATACACACTGGTCGTACGAGTGGAGGGAGATGATCGCAAGTCGTTTTTTGCTGTTGCTCAAAGCTCCAATGGCATTGATAACTTTCAATTTTGGGATCATCCCATACTTCTCCCGGAAACGGATAGACCGGATACCAACGTGTACGACATGCGACTTGTTCACCACGAAGATGGGTGGATTTATGGCCTTTTTTGCGCTGAGAGACGACCCGCAAATGCCCCGGCACATGACCAGTCAATCGCAGAGGCAAAATGCGGGATCGTGCGAACCAAGGATTTGCGATCCTGGGAGCGCCTCGCGGACTTGGATTCCGGGGGAAGCCAACAGCGCAATGTTGTGCTCCATCCCGAATTTATAGACGGAAAATATGCATTGTATACCCGGCCCCAAGATGGTTTCATCGATGCGGGTAAGGGGGGTGGAATCGGTTGGGCACTGGTCGATAGCATGAAGGATGCCAAGATCACAACTGAGGCCATTGTAGATCCTAAAGCTTATCACACAGTAAAAGAGGTAAAAAATGGCCAGGGCCCGGCGCCGATAAAGACGGACGAAGGATGGATACATCTGGCACATGGCGTGAGAAACACGGCTGCGGGTCTGCGCTATGTTTTGTACATGTTCATGACGGCACTTGATGACCCTTCCAAAGTTATTTACCAACCAGGGGGGCATTTCATGGCTCCAGAGGGCGAGGAGCGAGTAGGCGACGTGTCCAATGTACTTTTTGCCAATGGCTGGATAGAAAGAGCAGGTCAGGTTCTTATCTACTATGCTTCATCTGATACGCGTTTACATGTTGCGACCTCAACTGTTGAGCACCTGGTAGATTACTGCAAGGGCACACCAAAGGATGCTTTGCGGTCATCTGGTTGCGTTAGTTCGCGTATGGCTCTCATTGACAGGAACCTCCAGTTCATGAAAGAAAATGGCTTACTAGAACATACCCAATATGGATAAGTTAGCTACCAGAGAGAAGATCGCTTATGGCCTTGGTGATTTTGCTTCTTCCATGTTTTGGAAATTGTTTTCCATGTTCTTGCTTTTCTTTTACACAGACATTTTTGGCATTTCTGCCGCGGCTGTCGGTACCATGTTTCTTGTTACCCGTGTTTGGGATGCGCTTAACGATCCGCTGATGGGAGTCTTATCTGATCGTACCAACAGTAGATGGGGTAAGTTCAGGCCTTATCTTCTTTGGGTAGCAGGTCCCTTCGCGATTGTCGGAATTCTCACTTTCACCACGCCCGACCTGGATGTAGGGGGCAAACTAGTCTATGCCTACGTAACGTATTCGCTGATGATGATGGTGTATACTGCTGTGAATGTGCCATATGCCTCTTTGATGGGCGTTATGAGTGCCAACAGCCAGGAAAGAACATCCTTAGCATCCTGGCGCTTTATTGGTGCATTTGCTGGAGGATTATTCGTTACCAGCACTGCCAATTATCTGGTGGAATTCTTTGGGAACGGCCCCACTTCGCCTCAGGGCTTTCAATACACTGTCTCCGTTTATGCTATACTGGCGGCTGTTTTGTTTGTGCTCACCTTTCTGGGTACCACGGAGCGAGTCTTACCTATTTCTGAAGTGAAATCGTCCCTGAAGGAAGATTTACGGGACTTGTCGGGTAATGGTCCATGGTTCATTATGCTCGGCGCCAACATTTCGATTCTTATTTTCAATTCCCTACGCGATGGGTCCATTTTGTACTATTTCAAGTATTATATCGGTGATCAGATTATCAATCTTTTTGGTAGCACGTATCACTGGTCCAGCGGTGCACTATCCTCGGCATATATGAGTGTCTGGCTGGCTACCAATATCGTGGGAGTCCTATTGGCCAAGCCCGTTGCCGGTAAAGTGGGGAAAAAGTCCACTTTTGGTCTGGCTGCAATTGCGTCGGGTATTTTGAGTATTCTGTTTTTTTTCGTTCCCGCCGACAATATTCTGGTCATATTCTTACTAAATGTCCTGATAGGTATCAGTGCAGGAATAGTCCTGCCAATTGGTTGGTCACTTTATGCAGATATTGCTGACTACTCCGAGTGGAAAACCGGTAGGAGGGCTACAGGCTTGGTATTTTCATCAAGTTCCATGTCCCAGAAATTTGGGTGGACATTGGGTGGAGCTATAACAGGCTGGCTCCTGGGAGCTTTTGGATTTGAGGCTAATGTGGCACAGACGGAAGAAGCACTGCTTGGTATCCGGCTTATGATTTCGGTTATCGCGGGTGTTGGTGCGCTGATGTCTTACGTGTTCATACGTTTTTATCGACTGGATGAAGTTTTTATGGCTCAGGTGACTGCAGATTTGGGAAAAAGCAGGGAGCAATGAAGTTGACCAACCAAGGGACGCAACCTTATGAATTTCAGGGATATGCTGATTAAGCATGAAATCCAGCAGGAGCTTGTCGGGAATGTTTTGCCTTTCTGGCGAGAGAGAATGGTTGATCGGGCAGGTGATGGCTTCCATGGGCAAATTTCAGCGGACAATCAGTTAATACCCGGTGCACCACGGTCTATTATTCTCAATAGCCGTATTCTTTGGGCTTTCTCTGCCGCGTATGACCACTTTTCATTGGATGTCGACTTGGACTTGGCCAAAAGGGCTTATAGCTACATCAGGAAATACTTCGTTGATGAAGACCATGGTGGAGTCTATTGGATGGTGAGCGCAAGGGGTGAGGTCCTGGATGACCGCAAGCAGATCTACGCCCAGGCTTTTGTGATTTACGCCCTTACGGAATTTTACAAGATAACAAGGGAGTCGGGTGCGCTGAAATTAGCTCTTGATCTGTTCATTCTGGTTGAGTCGCATGCCCTTGATCAGCGTGAGGGTGGCTACATCGAGGCGTTTCAAGTAGACTGGTCACCTATTGAGGATTTCCGGCTTAGCGAAAAGGACATGAATGCCGCTAAAACGATGAATACGCATTTGCATGTCCTGGAGGCCTATACCAACCTGTATCAGGTTAATCCCACAAGCCGTATCGAAAGTGCCCTCGAAGAGTTGATTGCGTTAATGTCGGATCAATTTCTTTACGATGGGGGTCATTTCAAACTTTTCTTTGATAAGGATTGGTCACTCTTAAGTGAATATGTTTCCTATGGTCACGACATTGAAGGAAGTTGGCTATTGTGTAAAGGTGCCGAGACGCTTGGTGATCAAAAGTTGTTAGAAAAAACCAAGGTTGTTGCGCTGAAGATGCTTGAAGCCTCGTTGAAGGGAATGGATTCTGATGGCGGATTAATGAATGAGGGCACGCTAACGACCGTGTTGGATAGGTCCAAGGATTGGTGGCCTCAGGCGGAGGCGTTGGTTGGCCTCATAAATGGCTATGAAATCACCAGTAACGAGAAATACCTGCAGTACGCGGCTAAAACATGGCATTTCATACAAGACAAAATAGTAGATCCAGCTGGGGAGTGGTATTGGGGACTCGATGCTCAGGGTAATCTAAACAGGACCGAAGACAAGGCGGGCCCCTGGAAATGTCCCTACCACAATGGGAGGGCATTGCTGGAATTGCTTATTAGACTTGACTAAATCTGTGTCCAGGACAGCCACCTAGAAGGAGGCATAAACTAAGAGTGTCGGGAACCGCTTGAAGTAGCAATGACTCATCCCACCGTTGAGCATATCCCCAACCACTGAGCCCTCTGTGTTTTGAATTCACTTCTAAACCAGGGTAGTTTGCCCGCTTGAATCAACGCGACGCCAGATGGTATATAGTGTAATTATATTTCACTTGCTGATAGCAAATCTCTCAACCGTGGGTACTCCTTCCCGAGACCGCAGGGGTTCTGGCACTCATCCCGGTGAGCAGCAGCAAGTCCCAGTGGCAAATGGACAGGTTTTGTTCTATCGATCAGCAAGGCAAGGGTCCGGAAACCTATTTCTGATGAATACCAAGGGTAAAGGGATCACGCAATTGGGTTACTCCGGAAGTAGACCCGATCATTACCCTAATTGGTCTCCTAACGGTGAATTGATCACTTTTGAATCGTATAGGAAGGGTGGATGGAGAGTTTGGATTATGAATTCCGATGGGACGGAAGCGAGACGAGTTCTACAAGGAAGAACAGGAATTCGGTCCTATGAATTTGACCCCTCATTTTCCTCAGATGGCCAAAAGGTATATTTTGCTTCAGACGGAGACATCTACACGGTGGCTATTGATGGGTCGGCGCTTGAAAATATCACCAATACCCCCAATGAATTTGAATACTCTCCTTATGAATCACCGGGTGGCGCGAAATTGGTTTTTGTTTCTGAAGGGCAAATATTCATCATGGATTTGGCGACCAAGACCCGGAAGAAACTGTCTCAGGGATCCGCAACGATCGACTATGCACCGACCTGGTCTCCTGATGGTCGGAGAATTCTCTTTTACTCCGATGAGTCCGGTAGTTTCGAACTCTACACTATGACCTCCGATGGCCAGGACAGGTCATTCCTGCTCAATAAGACAGAAATGGACAAGCTTGATTTTAGGAAGCAGTCATTTGTGGATGCCTGGGATAATAACTGGGGAGCTACCGATCAGTATAAGGCTTCATTTTCACCAGACGGCCAGTACATTGCGTTTAGCAGGGAGGTTGGGGGAGTTCGCAAGATATTTATCTCACAAAGCGACGGCCACAATATCCGACAAATAACCTTTGGAAATTCTCACGATGGGTTTCCTGTCTGGCGGCCTGTGGAGTGATCAGTACTCTTTTCAGCGACAAAATACCTTGTTCGAAAGGAGGTGGGGTTCTCGCTTGTGACCCTTTTAAAAATTCTGTTGAAATAGGAGAGACTTTCAAAGCCACAGGAGAAGCAGGCGGCGCTGACGGTTTCTCCCATCATTAAATGGCGTTTTGCCTGACTGACGCGGTATCGATTTAAGAAAGCAATAAAAGTGTAGCTGGTGGCGCTTTTAAAATACCGGCAGAACGCCTCTCTGCTCATACTACTCAGCTTCGCAATTTCATCAAGCTCTATTTTTCGGTGGTAGTTCTTATCCACAAACGCATAAATAGACCGGAGCCTTCCTTCATCACGGCGACTATATCTTTTTTCATAGGGCTTTTCATGCAATAACTGATAGGTGCCGCTTTCAGCAAGCTGTTTCAGGAGTCGTATTAGTCGCAAATACTGATCAAATTCATCAAGGAATTCAAATTCGAAAAGCTGGTTTCCGATTTCCTCCCGGATCTTATCATCAAAAGCCATACCGTGTGCGGCCAATTCAAAAAGAGGAATGAGCTCCTGTAACTCGGGTATGCCCGGCAGAGTAGCTTCGATGAAGTCTTTTTTCAGGTGAACTACTACTTTCCTGTACTCCGATTTGAGGCCATAATCAAAGTTGAGATGAGGAATACCGGAGCCGATAAGTACCAGATCATTGTCCTTAAACGTCGAGATATGGTCACCAACATGCCTAGTACCGGAGGGGGCCTGAATATAGACAAGTTCGTACTCAGGGTGAAAATGCCAATAAAAGAGATCACTCAACCTGGGATTGTACATCATGGAGAATGATCGTGCACTCTCGCTAGAGATTGTTTCCAGTTGAATTTTCATAATTATACAATATTACGACATCCTAGGCGCTATTTTTATTTAATTATCAATATTGTGCAAGTATTGGCTAACATCCTGAAAACAATTACGCTATTTAACGAGCATGTTTGTAATATCAATTTAGGGTTCAAATACTAGAGATATGAAAAACATAATGGAAAAACCCACTAATAATCACCTGGATATCCCAGGAAATCCTTCCACTGCCACAAGTAGCGCCAAGCAGCTGAGGCAAACCGCTGAGCCAGGTTCATTAAAGGTGCTGTCACCGGAACAATGGCAATTTTGGAAGGAAAACGGATACGTCGTTATCAAAGAAGCTGTGAGCAAAAGTCAGGCCCAGAAGACTGCCGACTTCCTTTGGGAATTTGAGGAGAAAGATCCTAAGGATGAGTCCACATGGTATACAGCCGCACGGGCAGAGATACAAATGAAAGAACTGGCTGGAACCGGCATGGTGGAGGTTTACAACAATCAGCATTTGTGGAACAATCGTCAAACCAGGAAGGTGTATGAGGCCTTTGCAGACGTTTGGGGAACGGAGAAGTTATGGGTGACGATCGATCGAGCCAACCTGAACTTTCCGATGCGGCCTGGTCATGAGTATAAGGGATTTATACATTGGGACTATGATCCCGAGACCAAGCCTCAGAATGTGCAGGGCGTGTTGGCATTGGCCGATCAGACAGATGAAAATATGGGTGGATTCCAGTGCATTCCATGGCTATTTCGAAATTATGACACCTGGAAGCTTGATCAACCTGCAGACAGGGATCATTTCAAACCAGATATTTCCGGACTGGAAGGAGAATTGGTGAAGGTTCCGCTGGAAGCCGGTGATTTGCTCATCTTTAATAGTTCCCAACCTCATGGCATCCGTCCCAATCGGTCCCAGGGGAAGGTGAGAATGGCGCAATACATCTCTATGATGCCTGCTGAGGAAGAGAATGAAGCCCTTAGGCAATGGCGCATAAGGTCTTGGGAAGATAGAGTGGCTCCGGAAGGCTACGCTTTCCCTGGCGATCCTAGAAACTGGGAACAAGAGAAATACGGAAGGGCAGAGTTGACGGAGTTGGGAGAGAAGTTGCTTGGTTCTAGAAGTTGGTAAGGAATGGACCTTCAACTGACCTCAAAGACAGCCTTTATAAGTGGCTCCACCTCTGGAATAGGTTTGGCCTGTGCGAAACAGTTGCTGCAGGAAGGAGCCACGGTAATAGTCAATGGCCGGGATGAGTCCCGGATTTCTTCGGCAATCAAGGAGTTGAGGACGCAAATACCAGGGGCAAAGGTAGAAGGGTTGGTCGCTGACTTTGCCAGCAAAGAGAGTGTCGAGCTTTTGATGGCGAAACTGCCTGAAATCGACATTCTCGTAAATAATGTGGGCATTTATGCGTCGCGACCCTTTCAAGATATAACTGATCAGGAGTGGTATGATCAAATAGAAGTGAATGTCATGAGTGGCGTGAGATTGTCAAGGACGCTTTTACCGAAAATGTTGCAAAAAGGATGGGGACGAATTCTGTTTATTTCCAGCGAATGCGCAGCCCTTGTACCTGAGGATCTCATTCCCTATAGCACGACCAAGGCTGCCGTACTCGCGGTTTCCCGTGGCTTGGCTCAATTGACGAGAGGTACTGGTGTAACTGTGAACACGATACTGCCTGGTTCCACCATGACTCCAGGGGCGGAGAATTTCATTGAGGGGCTCGCAAGAGATCGCGACAAAACCGTCGAACAGGTCGAGCGAGACTTTTTTCAAGAGAATAGACCCAACTCCTTGCTTCAGCGCTTTGCTACGGAGGAAGAAGTGGCTGCCACGATTGTTTACTATTGTAGCACATTAGCAGCTGCCACAAACGGCGATGCTATTAAAGTCGATGGAGGAAGCATTGGTGGCATAATTTAGCACCCAAAAAAAGTATGTTTAACAAATCAATTTTTGCTGTAGGTATTGGTTTTTGCCTTGTATTATGCGCCTTTATCCCCAGTAACAACAAAGCAATGATGCAAGAACAACAATCGGACAAGGTGCTGAGGCACATAGTTATTTTTAAATTCAAAGACGAGGCACCAAAAGAGGAAGTGGAAAAGCTTCATCTCGCATTTCAGGCGCTTCCTGAGTCAATTCCGGTTATTAAAGATTTCGAATGGGGGTTCAATGACAGCCCGGAGAACTTTCATCAGGACTTTACGCATTGCTACCTAGTAACCTTTGCCTCTGAATATGATAGAGATTCTGTTTACACCCCACATCCCAGTCACCAGGCATTCGTGAAAAGCCTTCAACCTCATCTCGAAAAAGTCTTTGTTGTCGATTATTGGGCTAACCCCTGACTTTTACCCAACTCAATTTTATACCCCTAACCTCCTCGTAACCCATGGAACTATTTGACTTAGTTATTCTGGCAGGCTATTTCGCGATCATCCTTTGGATCGCTAAGTGGGCTTCCTCAAAAAAAGAAGATCAGAATTTTTCGTCCGTTGACTACTTTCTCGCCGGGAAGAATCAAACCTGGCTGGTAGTGGGAGCATCCTTATTTGCTTCGAATATTGGATCGGAGATCATTCTTGGTGTGTCTGGAGCAGGAGCCCGTGCCGACATGCCCATGGCTAATTTCGAGATTTTAGCATCGCTGGTGCTGATACTTTTTGGGTGGGTGTTCGTACCTTTTTACCTCCGGACCGGGGTTTTTACCATGCCAGAATTTCTTGAGAAAAGATATTCTGTGGCCTGTCGAAATTATTTGTCTGTTGTCTCGATTTTGGCCTACATCATTACCAAAATCTCGCTTATCATCTTTGCCGGTGCACTCGTATTCGAGGTTTTAGGAATTCCATTTTGGACAGGGGCCATTATTACTGTTTTGGCCACGGGATTCTATACCGTGTTAGGTGGCTTGAAAGCAGTTATTTATACAGATATGATACAGGCTTTCTTTCTATTGATAGGTACACTCGCCATCACTGTGTTCGGATTGTATCAGCTCGGGGGATGGAACGAAATGATCAATATCCTGTCAGAAGCGAGCCAATCTTCCGGCAACCCGCCGGTTTCTCAGTTTTTTAACCTGTGGCGTCCAAACTCGGATACAGCCTATCCCTGGACAGGTATGCTCTTCGGAGCCCCGATTTTGGGAGTTTGGTATTGGTGTACAGACCAATATATCGTCCAGCGAGCATTGTCCGCCAAGGACGTGAGTAATGCCAGGAGGGGTGCACTGTTTGCTGGTTACCTCAAGCTGCTGCCTGTTTTCATTTTTTTCTTGCCTGGAGTTATCGCGTATGCATTGATGCAAAAAGGAATCATTTCATTTTCCCTTGATAATGCCGACCAGGCTTTGCCGGCCCTTATTTCTCAATTTTTGCCAGTCGGGGTGAAAGGTCTTGCGATCGCCGGGTTATTGGCAGCGTTGATGAGTTCACTTTCTTCAGCTTTCAATTCCAGTTCCACCTTGTTGACAATCGATTTCTATCAAAAATTCCGACCACAGGCCACGGAAAAGGATCTTGTGCGATTCGGTAGGTTTTCAACGGTAACCCTGGTTATCCTCAGCCTGGGTTGGATTCCTTTTATGAATGCGCTCATGAGCGGGGGTATTTTTCTCTATCTTCAAAGTGTTCAGGCATATATTTCACCGCCAATTGCTGCGGTGTTTCTTCTGGGAATCAGTTTTAAATGGATCAATGCACAGGGGGCGATTGTGTCGTTGTGGTCGGGGTTTGCTCTAGGTGTAACGCGATTAGTGCTGGAGTTCCTCTCTCAGAATGGCAGCATCTCTGTAGCGGAAGGTGGACTATTGCAGCAGTTTCTCCAAATCAACTTCCTACATTTTGCTTTGTACCTCTTCATCGTTTGCGCTTTGATTCTGATGGCCGTGAGCAAGTTTACTACCCCTCAGCCCATCTCATCACTCGAACTAGTAACATTCCAACCGAGATCGCAACGAATGGCGCCACCGCGCAAAGAAGTGTACCTGACTATAGGTCTGATATTTTGTGTGTTGTGTCTATGGTGGCTATTTAGCACCGTGGGAATTGCCAGATAATCTTCCTCATTGGCTGATCTCCTCTGTGGCGTCACGTTGGCTACTTAACGACGGACCGTCGCCATTCAGCGAAATAACAAGTTCGTTTAACGATTCTTCCAGCTAATAGTGATGTTTTTTGAGCTACTTAGAGATATAATTCAATAGCAGCCACTATGGAAAAGACACAGCCAAAATTCACTAAGACAGAAATTCGGGATGTGATCATTCTGTTTCTGGGCTCACTCGCCGCGATAGTCTTAAGCTGAATTTAACAGCGGTTCAGCATTTTGTAAATTACTTCTCTTCTACTGCGAATAGTGGGTGCGATGTGCACCCTTGCTATTCGTATTTTACGTGCTTTTTGCTCTTTCGCAATCCGTTCGTTTAACTGGCATTTTCAAATTATCACCGGATGATCCTGTACGGTCATCGAAGTAGCCAGTCCTATGATCACCTTTTTTGGGATTTTCGCCACCGAATAGTGAGTAACTATTTCCATAGCTGGTTCTTAATGGCAGTGCGTCCCAGTGGATGCATTGCCTTTTTTCTTTTATTTCAAAACAATTTGGTTTAACAGTTAGTGGATTGTCCGAACCAGTTTTATATAGAGACCGGGAAAATAGGTTGGTCAGACTGTCTCGGTCTCCATTTTTAAGTCCTATATGATTAGGTAATTGCCAAAGCGTTTCTCTCTCAAAGCAACCTTCGGCATGGAGCAGCTTTAGATGTCTGATCCATCATTTTAAGGTAAAGGGGTATATTTAGGTAAACCACCATAGAAATGGCAAAAGATAAACCTAGACCTGAGATCAGTGAGGGGGAGAAAGTGCTACTCGAGAAGCTCATTGACAAGTTGGATAGCCAAATCCAGGAGTTGGGTGTCCGGCAATATGACATGATGAAGGAGACGGCCCGACTTTCCAGGCAGGTGGTTCAGATTAGAACGGTGGCGGCTATTGTGGCTACGATAGCTGCGTTGATGGGAGTGGGTACAGGTTTTGGTTTGACGGCATTCAAACAGGTTTCAGACAGGTACGAACAGCTTATTCAGTCTGAATACATGAGCAATAAATTGGACTCTATTATTGTGGCTCGACCTGATTTGTTCCTTGTTTCCGACAGTACCTATACCATGGCGATCCAGGAATGGACCTCTCCAGACTCTATCGAAGTGAAGATCCTGAAGAAATGAGGTTACCAAGATGGATCATTCTTGCAAGCCCGTGTTAGCGATCCAAATTGTCCACAGTACGGGCAAAAAAAATATAAACAACTGATTTTTAGTGATTTACTGTCACTTTCAGCGGTCCAGGCGAGGCTTTTAACAGGGTCCGGGGCGGCGTAGTTGGTCAGACTGTCCCGGTCTCACCTTTCACCCCCCCTGACTTAATCAATTCCAGCCCACTTCTGCTTTCTTCCTGCTAGGTGCCAGATAATTCATATTGACTCAACCCACGCTGTAGATAGGCAACAAACCAGATAACTTGTAGCTTATTCAGATTAATACAATTGGGTGTTATGAATAATACCTCGGGGATTAGAACCGAAACACCGCCAGGATCCCCCAGAAGGGGAGTTCCTAGTATCGGGGTGAGACATGTGACGTGTTTTCGCCTCTTTTTATTGCTGGCTCCGAAAAAAATAATTTCATCGGACTATTTCCATCTTTCACCGATCCGCGTCCCAGGTTCAGCGAATAAAACCGTTTTATGCCCTGCACTTCTCTAACTTGGTTTTCAGGTTCCGATTGGACAGGACCATAGCGGTCGATAATGTTATTCTTGTCCAAGGCTGGTTTTTAGAGGCCGGGAAGGTAAATTGGTTAACAATCTCGGTCTCGCCTTTTTGCAATGGATAAAGGAAACTTCCGGTTGGTTCCTAATAATTCCCATTGAAAATGTCTCACGTACTGCATAGGCGTGAAATGACTTATATTGAATTACTGAACATAAAATGTTCACGAGCGACTGCAATAGCGAGGAAAAACTGTTCTCGTCATTGTCTCTAGGTAGTTATTCTAGGCGACACCTTTTGGTGTATTATTAACAACCTTTTCCCGATTAGGGAGTTACTAATTTGGAGGTGGTGCATGCGACGCGCATCACCTCTTTTTTGTTTTTATCTCAGCTAGAGGTTTCATCTGATTACGAGACAATTCTTTTTGTTTCTTCGGAAAGGGCATCTTGCATTTCGGCCAACTTGCTCCATATCGTCGGTAGCTTTACTTGCCCCATTTTCATTGCCATTTGAATCAGATCCAGGTCACTTTTTGAAAAGTAAGGGCCCAGGCCATAACCACCGTTATACTCTAAATTAAATGTGTTGAGAACTCCAGGTGGTTGAGTGAAGTACCTCGAAGCCTCATTGCTCTTTAATGCAACAAAGAGCTCCGACCATTCGGACTTAGAAAGGGTAGATGCAATTTTGACGATGTATTGAAAATTGTTCATAGTTTTTTCTCTTTTAAAGTTAGCCGTGATCAATATGATCATTTCTCGCACTGTTGATTTTCTCCATGATCTCTTTCTGCGCCTGTAATTCTTCCGGCACATTGTTTCCCTATTCCTACTGAAGATTTGAGCAAGGATGATCCTTTCTCTCTTCGAGCAATTCAGTAGCGTTCTAATTAACCGCAAGCATTTTCCCAACACTTTTCACAAATCATACTTGATCAGTTTTGAATGGTTTAGTTTTGATCCCGATAATGGATGAAAACATTTTTTTTTTCGGTCTCCTTAATCTGATCTTGGGTATTTGCTTCTCTCTGTTTGCGTGGAAGGTTCCATCCATGCCGAGGGTGAGAAAAGGCGAGCTCAAGGTCGGATATGCAAGATTTTTCCTCTTGTTGAGCGGTATTCCCCTTTTTATGATTGGCGTATTCCTCATTTACAGATCTTTTTATAGTTAGCTAATGATCAGTTTTATGGTTTGATATTTTTGTCTGGTGGATGTATAGTAAGTGCTCATAGGCATTGCAATGATTCTTGGATCGGCAATTGGATTCATTACGAGCGATCGAGGTTTGGGTGAAAAATCGAAAGGCGCCCTTTCGTCTGCGTACATGATTGCAGGTTCAATCGGATTACTTATTGCAGGATTCTATACATCATCTATAGCTTCTGGAGGATCGTATTTTGTGAATGATCCAGGGTAGGCACGAGTGGGTTCGTCGCATTTAGAGTGTTCCCTTGTAGCTCGTCCTCATTTCGATGATGAATGGTTGGTTTTCAAATTCCAGTGCGGTCATTTTAGCTCGATAAGACTTCTGAAAAAGAAGAATAGATGTGACCTTCCTGGTCCAGGTGTCAAATTCAGTACCCGTGTTAAGTACTTAGTGGTGCAGGGTGCTCTGAATTCCCTTTCCAGGCTTTGCTCGGGAAAGCATGAAGCCGGAGCAATAAGGACTAATAAAAATCCATTTTGTCCAGGAGAGGGCATAAAAAAACCCTAAACCACAGTTTATTAGCGATTTAGGGTTTCTTTCAGCGGTCCGGACGAGACTCGAACTCGCGGCCTCCTGCGTGACAGGCAGGCATTCTAACCAACTGAACTACCGGACCTCCTTTCAAAAAGGTGACGCAAAAGTATGCCTTTCGAGGAATTGAACAATGGTTGAATAGAAATTATTTTGAATAATTTTTTCTTGCCTGCCGGAAGCAGCCTTCTTGGTAATGATCTATTTTTGAGGCAAAATCAGACCTATGTTATTGGAGTTTGAAAAACCTATCGCGGAGCTGGAAGAAAAGCTTGCGCAAATGAAGAACTTGGCTAAGGATAGTGAGGTGGATGTAACCGAGGCCATCGATTCACTTGAAAAGAAGATAGTGGACCTGAAGAAAGATACTTTCCAGAATCTTACCCGATGGCAACGCGTCCAATTGTCGCGGCATCCGGAGCGTCCCTACACGTTGGATTATATCTACGAGATCACAGATGAGTTTGTGGAATTGCATGGAGATAGAGCTGTCAAAGATGACAAGGCTATGGTCGGTGGCTTTGCTAGCATAGATGGTGAAAGCTTCATGATCATTGGACAACAGAAGGGGAGAAATACTAAGCAGCGACAAGAGCGGAACTTCGGTATGGCCAATCCAGATGGTTACCGCAAAGCTCTGCGCCTGATGAAGCTCGCAGAGAAATTCAATAAGCCAATTGTCACACTAATTGATACTCCGGGAGCTTATCCAGGGATTGAGGCCGAAGAACGTGGCCAGGGCGAGGCAATCGCCAGGAACCTGAAGGAAATGTTCATGCTGAAAGTGCCTGTAATTTGCATTATCATCGGCGAGGGTGCTTCGGGAGGTGCGTTGGGGATTGCCATAGGTGATAAGATCCTGATGATGGAAAATACATGGTACTCCGTAATTTCCCCAGAGTCATGTTCATCGATTCTCTGGAGAAGCTGGGACTATAAAGAACAAGCCGCAGAAGCGCTGAAATTGACCGCAGCGGATATGCTGGAGCATAAACTGATTGACGAGGTGGTAGAAGAGCCCTTAGGGGGAGCACATACAGACCTTAAAGTCGCCGCTTCGGCGTTAAAGGAGGCTATTTTAAGAAACTACAAAGCACTAAAAGACATAGATCCTGATGAGCGTAGCTTGGCCCGAATTGATAAATTTGGTGCCATGGGGGTATATCAGGAGGCATGAGAAGGGCTTTTTTCACCTTCGCTTTCAAAGCCTGGGGTTGGAAAATAGCCGGGAAACTTCCACAGGAGTCGAAGTATGTGATCGTTGTAGCACCACATACCAGTAATATCGATTTTTTTGTGGGGCTATGTGTGAAGTATATATTGCCAGGTTTCAAACCCAATTTTCTTGCTAAGAACTCACTTTTTAGAATACCCCTGGTAGGATGGTTCCTTACCAGTATTGGCGGTCATGCGGTGGACAGGTCTAGAAAGTTGAACCTGGTAGATCAAATTGTCGAGATATTCAACTCCAATGAGCGATTTATCATGACAATCACTCCGGAAGGAACCAGGTCGTACGTCGAGCAATGGAAAACGGGCTTCTATTTCGTGGCAGTTAAGGCTCAGGTTCCTATCATGATGGCAGGATTTGACTATGAGACCAAGACCGTAGAATTGAAGCCGGCGTTTTACCCCTCTGGAGATGCTGAAGAGGACATTGAAAAAATGAAGGCCTACTTCCGCACGATCAAAGGTAAATACCCTGAGAAGGGTGTGCGCTGATCCCCAGCCAAACGTACCTCTGGGAACAGTTCATACACAACTCAGACCGCCAAACCTACTTCTTGATCATGATGCAGTGATCGCGCGTTAGCCAGAGATAAATGCTAGAAGTAATGGTAATGGCCAGCATTAACTCAAACATGAGAGGGGTCGTCCTGATAGCCTTGGTTCTTACAATGACCGGGGCCAGCTGGGCCCAGGAATACCAAACAGGTGCTTATTTTAAGGATACCCAGGGGCTAATGATGTCAGGGTTTGATCCCGTGTCATATCATCAACAAGATACGCCGATAAAGGGCCAGGAAACAATTACTGCGACCTATGATGGAGTTACATTTTGGTTTGCTACGGAGGCCAATAGAGCGGTATTTCTGAAAGAACCGGAGCAATATGTTCCGAGATTTGGTGGATTTTGTGCCTTTGGTTTAGGCATGGACCCCAGTGCCGGCTATCCACCCGGAAGGTACAAATCGGATCCGCTTTCATATAAAATTGTTGACGGGCATCTCCACCTTTTTTATCCACCGGATGAATGGCCGGCACTGGACAACTGGAATCGGAATGAAACTGCCGTTAAACAACGGGCAAACCGGTTGTGGCAGGAAATCCGTGACAATTAACCAAAATTTTGCTCCGAGGTTAAAATATCTTAATTCCTTTTTCGCCTGAGAAGAAAAAGGGACCTTCGAACATGTGAAGAGTATATGCTTCTTGATACCTGCACTGCTGGTGGTACATATGGTGCATGGACAACAGCTATTGAAAGGAGGGCTAAAAGACAAAACTTCTGGCGACATCATTCAGTTTGCACATGTCCAGAATCCTCACCAGCAGGTAGGTACCTTGACCAACAAAAGCGGCTTATTCAATATTCCTGCTACAGCGGGTGACACAATCATATTTTCCATAGTTGGTTATCAGACCACAGGATGGGTGGTGGGGACGTCATTCTTCGATTCATTGCAGTGGTTTGAAATTGAGCAGGACACCATGTGGCTGGAGGAGGTGATTGTCTCCCGGGTGCCACCGGAAGAGGTCTTCAAACGGGAGCTGCTGGGCCTGGAATTGGAGGACACGAGCTTCTGGTACCACGGCGTTCCGGAACCGGTGTTTTCCGGTGACAAAACCTTGGATGAAAGGCATGTTAGTAACCCCTTATTTCTGCTGAGCCACCCCATCACAGGCTGGCACTACAAGTTTAGCAAAAGTGAGAAGGAACGGCGGAAAATGCACCGAATTGACCAGTCAAAACATGGTCGCAATCGTGTCAGGTTCAAGTTTACCAGAGATTGGGTAGGAGAGGTCACCAGACTGAGCGGGGATAGTCTGACAAGCTTTATTGAATTCTGCTCCTATGAGCAGGAATATCTTGAAAAAACGCCTTTGTATATGATTCAAGAGGACATGCTGGCGAAATTGGCCCAATTTCTCAAAGGGGAGGTTAAGGGGTAATCAAGTGTTCATCCAACGCCAAAATCGCTGAAAAATATTCCCCTGAGGTATTTCCTGCCTGTGGATCTGTTGCGGGATATTTTGTTTCTTCTTGGACTTTTTGGGCGGCCTACGTGTCGGTGTTTTCGTAACCATCTGCTGGTACCTTTTGGCTTTCCTCTCTTTCTCCTTCCGTTTCTTTTGTTGCTTCAACTTCTCCGCTTCTCTTTCTTCCCTGCGCCGTTTGGCAGCAATGGGATTATGCTCTCTTCGCCTCTTATTTCTTTTGTGACCCTTTCGATGGTTTCTTTGCTCCTTTTCAGCATTTTCACCTGTCTCTTCCTGAACCTTTTCTTTTTTTTCCGGTAGCTCAATTTTTCCTTTGACGGTCAGTCCGGGAAGGTGCATTTTGGGGGCTTTGATAAGGATTTCGGCTTCTGAATCTAAGTCCTCCGGATCTTTGTCCAACAAATCAGAGACCTCCATGACCATTTTTGGCGAGGGTTCGGGGCTCAGATCCTCCGGCAGGCTTTCTTCCACGACCATTGGTACCTCATCGGTATCCTCGGTATTTGTTAATGCCTTATTGGTCTCCTCGGCACTCGTCAATGCCTCGAGTTCCTCCGCTATTTCCTCCGGCTCTTCGGGTTCTTCTTGTTGCTCGGGAGAGTTTGGTGGGTCTTGATCTGCCTCTTCAGAAGAACTTACCAATGGCTGCGCCTCTTCCGCAGGCTCGTCAGTGAATGAGTCTGCTTCCGCGACCTGGTTGCCCGCTTCGGTGGTAAGTTGCTCAACCTCCTCCGGTATTTTACCAAATACCTCTTCTATCTGACTGATTTGCTCAGGGTTTAACTTGGAATTACCATGAGCTCTTTTCCCCTCTATTTCTAGAAGGTCGATAATTTCTGTGGGTTTAACTTCAAGTTTTCGAGCTACCAGGCTAAGTCTCATGGGGTGAATAGGCTTCTATTTATGCAAAAATAACAGTAGTTAACTGCTAAAGGAATAAATCATTTTTCTCTTAAGCTAGTTCCCTTAAATCTACAGGGACCACCCTGGATATTCCTTGTTCGATCATGGTTACTCCGTAAATCACATCGGTACTTGCCATAGTCCTTTTGTTGTGCGTGACAATAATGAATTGCGACTCCTCTGAGAACTTTCTGATGATGTTGTTGAACTTGTCAATGTTGGCATCGTCCAGCGGAGCGTCGACTTCATCGAAAATACAAAAGGGAGCTGGTTTGATCAGGTAAATGGCAAAAAGTAGGGAAGTGGCTGTAAGTGTTTTTTCTCCCCCGGAGAGCTGGTTGATTGTCAAGGGCCTTTTGCCCTTTGGCTTTGCCACTATGTCGATGCTACTTTCGAGAGGATTGTCCGGATCAGTTAGCCTCAGGTCGCAATCATCTTCTTCAGTAAATAATGTCCTGAAAACGCGAATGAAGTTTTCTTTGATGTTCTCGAAGGCGTTAAGGAAAGTTTCCTTCGCCACAGCGTCAATCTCCGAAATTGTTTCGAGCAACGACTCCTTTGCCTTAAGAAGGTCCTCCTTTTGGCCGGTTATGAAATCATGCCTTTCCTTGATCTCTTCAAAGGCCTCCATGGCCATGGGGTTGATAGGTCCCATGGAGTCCAGCTTGCTTTTGAGCTTTTCAACTTTTTCTCGAAGATCACTTTCTGACAATTCGGTCGCCGGGATTTCCTTATCTGCGAAATCGTTGAAATCAATATTAAATTCTACTGACAATCGCTCTTTGACAGAATTCAGCTGGATGGCTGTTTCATTGGCCTTATTTTGCCATTGCATCAGCACTTGATCCACCGTTTCTCTTTGTCTTACGATTTCTCGAATGGCTTTCTCCGAGGTATCGATAGCGCCGCGTACTTGGTAATATTCCTTTTCCGCTTCGTTCACACCTGCTTCGATCGACTCCTTTTCGTCGTACATCTTGACCAGGTCATCGTCGTTGAGATTAGTACGTTTCACCAGCTCATCCAGGTCGTGGTTGGTGAGGTCGAGTTCTTCCTGATTACGCTCGATTCGCTCTTTACTGCCTTGATAGCTCTCTTGCTTGAAACTGATTTCCTTTTCAATCGAGGAAACTTTGTTTTGCTGCTGGTGAAAGAGCACATTTTCTTCATTGAAGATGCTTGACTTTTGACTTAGCAACTCAGTTGAAGAATCACTTTCGATTTGTTGCTCTTCAACTGCCAACTGCAATTCGGCTAGCGATTCCTCCTTGAGTTTCACTGTTGGCGCCATTTCCTGCAGGGCGATTTCCACTTCGCGTATTTGTTTACTAAGATCCTCTTGCTTGGAGGTATTGGAAGTAATGAGCGACCGGAATTGCTCCTGTTTGGTCTTGAAAGAAACGTAAGATTCATTAAGGGCATTCAGCTCGTCCCTTGCTTCCTCCAATAAATCCTTCTTCGATTGTAAAAGCAGCTCGCGAATTTCCTCCTCGCAGGTGATAAGACGATTATGGGTTTTCTCTTTCTTTATGTGAAGCGCTTTGATCTCTTTTTCCAGCTTTTCGAGGTTCTTGGCGCGACCGATCCGCTTACCCTCAAACAAACCGACCGACCCACCTCCGATGCTGAATTTTCGTGTAGTTAGTTTTCCGGATTTGGCAATTAAAACCGCATCCTCCGGTGACTCTGGCATCTCACCATCGTACAGGAAGACATTATCCAATAAATGTGCGATCAGTCGGTTGTACTTGTCATCGAATTCTACCACCTCAGAGGCCGGTATAGCACCTGGTACAATTTGTACGCTACTGGCATGATACGCCTGCAACTGATCCAACACGAAGAAATTGGCTCTTCCCTGTGAGCCGTTGCTGAGTAATTCCACCGCCTCTAGCGCTTGCGCTTTGTTTTCGACGATGTAGTAGTTCATGTAAGGCTCCAGGTAGTTCTCTATGCAAATCCGATATTCCTCCGGGCAAGCAATAATGTCCGACAGGAGCGGTGTGTTCTTGTAGCTTTTGTTTTTCTTCAGGAATTTGATTGCCTGCGGGAAACCTTCGAGGTTTTCGACCAGTGACTTGGTTAGGTTGAATTCGTTTTGTTTGGCATCCAGCACGCGATTGGCCTGTGCCTGCTCTTCTTTGAGTAGGTCGAGATGTTGCTGTAGTGTGTCGAGTTTTTCCCGGATAGTTTCCTCGGTCTCTTTCAGGGCTTCGAACTGTGCTCGTTTTTGGTCCCTTTCCTCTTCTATCTCTTGCAGCTTACCCTCAAATTCTTTCAGATTGGCATTTTGCTCCACAGAATCTTCGCTGTTCCTTCCGAGTTCTTTTCGCAATGCCTCCAACTGCACACGTTGGATTTCGAGTTCCTTATTGCCTTGATAAACCTCCTCTCTGGTCTTACTGAATAAGCTATTGGCCTGAAGTAATTTCTCCTGGACCTCATTGGCTTTTTCTTTCTGTTGGTCGTAATCTTCCTTGAGCGATTCTACTTTACGTTGAATCTCGTGCAAGATTTTTTGGGCGGTCTCCTGCTCGTTTTCCAAGCTTTGAATGGAAAAAAGCGCTCGCTCATTGCTCTGCTTATCCTGAGATATTTGCTCTTTTAAATTGTCCGCCTTATCCTGCAGAAATCGCTGACGTTCGTTTCTGATTTTCTTATCGCTCTCGTACTGGCGGATCTTCAATACGTGATCATTTAGTGTTTTCTGTCTTGACGCGAGCAACTTTTCCTTGGATATGAGGTCGGTTTTTTGCTGCTCCAGACCTGATTCATTGTTTGAAAGCTGTTGATTGAGGCCCAACCGCTTATCGTTCTCCTGAGTGATTTGTCCCTCAATCTTTTGGCTTATCTCATTAAGGGATTTTACAGTGATATGGGCCAATAATATACTCTCCTCTTTATACTGCTCCTTCGTTTCGTAATACCTTTTGGCCTGTTTCGCCTGGCGCTCCAGAGAACGCAGGTTCTTATCGATTTCAAAAAGTAGATCCTCCACACGGTCAAGATCGTCTGTGGTGTCACTGAGTTTCTTCAGGGTTTCCTTTTTGCGGATCTTGAATTTTGAAATCCCAGCTGCTTCCTCAAATAGTGACCTACGGGAATTGTCCTTGTCATTGAGCAGGTCATCGACCATTTTCAATTCGATAATTGCGTAACTATTCGACGCAATGCCGGTATCCAAAAACAAGTTTGTAATGTCTTTTAACCTACAAGCCACGCCGTTCAGTAAGTATTCACTTTCGCCTGACCTGTAATATCTTCTGGTGATGGTGACTTGGGAGTACTCCGTGGGGATTAGGTTTTTGGTGTTGTTGAAGGTCAGCGAAACCTCCGCAAGCTGAGTTTGTTTCCTGTTTTTCGTGCCATTGAAAATGATGTTCTCCATTTTCTCCGATCGCAGGACACGACTTTTCTGTTCACCCAATACCCACCGGATAGAGTCGACGACATTAGACTTTCCGCAGCCATTCGGACCAACAATTCCTGTAATGCCATCGTCAAAATTGATTGTGACCTTATCGGCAAAACTCTTGAATCCCTTGATCTCCAGGCGTGTTAGCTGCATGTTTGGTGACTTTTGTCTATTGTGTACAAAATTTTTGAGGACTTAAACTCTCTGTGCCATTTCGATGAGATGGCTCCTCGTGAATTTGACGGTGCCTTTTCGAAGCCACTGTCGGTTGGCGCAACCGGCAACAAGGGGCCTTCGGAAATTGCCCACCAAAAATAATTAGGCCGTAGCAGTTTTAAGTTACTTGTCCAGCGGTTAATTTTCCGAAAATTGTTCTTCTGATGGAAGATTTACAACTCTGGGTCTACATAATTTTTGGAATATTGTACTTCCTGAGCCGTACTTTGCGGAAAAAGAATCCGGAACAGCCCAGGCAGTCGCCGCTGGAGACGGAGGACTCTGAGCCAAGAAGGCAGCCAGTGACGTTCGAAGAGTTGTTGCAGGAAGTGACCGGCCAACGTTCGCCGGCGCAAGTAGAGTCAGAAGTTGAAGAAGTTCTTCCGGAGGAACCAAAACATAACCCGACCCAAAAAGAGCAAGTAACGGAGGATCGCCGCCACTTCAGTGATGCCGAAAGCCGAGAGATCTATGAACGATCAGTGAAAGCGGCTGAAGAAATGTCTGAAACTACTTTCGAAAGAGAAGACCACTTCAAATTGAAGTCGAAGCTTTCAGAAGAAGAGCCAACGTCTGACCATATTTCGGATATTCGCCAATTACTTGCAACACCTGATAGTGCTAAGAAAGCGATAATATTGTCGGAGATTTTCAATCGCAAGTACTAGCCGACTGATATCGATGAAATCAGAATTGTTTTTCTGATTTTGGACCCAAAGATGATGCCCCCGAGGACGCAAAATTGAGCGCGTGCCTTATGTGGTTGGAAAGGATGTTCCTTTCTCAATTGCCGGGAGTTACTTTTTCGCCCCACTGAAAATTTGGATTGTTATGGAACAAATACTGCGTCTTGTCCAGGAGAAAATTGGGAAGCCTTATGATGACCTGGAGTTTTTATTAGTGGCCCTGAAAGAGGTCTTAGAAGATAATGGCGACGAAATGGCGTCGAAAGTGCCATTGATTGGTGATTCATCTGTTGCCCTGGAAATGTCCGACAAGGAAATACAACTCTATTCCCTGGTTTTCCAGCTTTTGAATATCGTGGAAATCAATGGGGCGGTGCAGTGGCGCCGTAAGGTTGAGGACGACCAGTCCCTGGATCAGGTGAGGGGTTTATGGGCGCGGACGTTATCGGAGTTAAAATCTGAGTTGAGTGCTGAGGATATTATCAAAAGTATAAAATCCGTCAATGTGGAGCCAGTGCTTACGGCTCATCCCACAGAGGCGAAACGTGCCACTGTGCTGGAGCACTATCGGGAACTCTATTTGCTCCTGGTACAAATGGAAAACCAAATGTACACCGAGAGTGAGGTGGGGAACATTCGGCATAACGTAAAACAGACCCTTTTTCGAATTTGGAAAACCGGGGAGATCTACATCGAAAAACCTCAGGTAGAGGACGAACTTCGCAATATCCTGCACTATCTGGTCAATGTCTTTCCGGAAGTGATTGCAATCCATGATCGTCGGTTGCTTCAAGCTTGGAGCAACGCGGGATTTCGTAAGCAGGACTTGCTGAAGGAGGGAGCATTTCCATCCATCAATTTTGGAAACTGGGTCGGTGGGGATAGGGATGGACACCCGCTAGTGACGGAGGAAGTCACAAAATATACATTGGAGCAATTGCGCCTTAATGCCTTTGTGGTCCTCCGTAGGAAGCTCACTATGCTGGTGAAGCGTCTGAGTTTTAGCTATACCCTGGCTGAAGCTTCAAGGCCCCTGAAAACGAGGATCGAGGAAATGGTCAATGAATTGGGTGCAAGGGGTCATCAGGCTTTTGAGCGAAATAAAAGTGAACTATTCAGACAATTTGTTAACCTCATGTTGGCAAAGTTGGCGGTAGACATAAAAAGAGGCCATGCCACGGAACTGGCAGACTTTGAGGGTGTATATGTTCACTCCAGAGAGCTTCGGAACGACCTGCTAATGCTGCAGACGGAATTAGTCTCGTTTGGAGCATCTTCAATTGCGTACGATGATGTCACCGTGGTAATAAGGGCGGTGGAGACCTTCGGTTTCCACTTGGCCAAACTGGACATTCGTCAAAACAGTACTTTTCACGATAAAGCGCTGGGCCAAATGCTGGCAGCTTCCTCATTAGAACGAACCGATTTTGCTGATTGGACAGAGGAAGAAAGAAGGGCATTTCTGAATTCAGAACTGGAATCCAATCGACCCTTTCTTCCTTATAATATGGAATTGCAGGAAGAGGCAGGGAAGGTCTTGTCCGTGTACCGTGTCATTCACAGCCATACCATGCAATATGGTCTCAATTGCATCGGCTCATTCATTGTGAGTATGACTCGATCGCTTTCAGATTTGTTGGTGGTATACTTGCTTGCCCGCGAAGCAGGCCTGACCCGACAAGAAGATGGAGAGTTGGTGTGTGTCGTGCCGGTCGTGCCGTTGCTGGAGACCATTGATGATCTTGAAAATGGCCCGGAAATTCTCGACGCGTTTTTGTCACATCCTTTCACCAAGAGGAGCTTGAAGTATATCGCCTCCCGAGGTGATGGGCATCCCAAACAGCAAGTGATGGTAGGATACAGTGATTCCAACAAAGACGGAGGTATTATCGCCAGCCAGTGGCATTTGTACAAGGCCCAGTCCAGGCTAAGTGAGGTTGGGAGGAAGCACAAGGTTGAAATCCAATTTTTTCATGGGAAGGGTGGTTCTATAAGCAGGGGCGCAGGACCGACGCACTATTTTATCAACGCCTTGCCTGCAAAGGCACTATCAGGAGATATTCGCTTAACGGAGCAGGGAGAAACCATCAGTCAGAAATATGCTAACAAGGTAAATGCCGTCTACAACCTGGAACTACTGACTTCATCCGTTTGCGGCAAGATATCCAGAGAGCGATCCATTCAAAGTCAACCGCATCAACTGGAGGATATCCTGGAGTTTCTGGCGGTTGAAAGCAAAAAGAAGTACGAGGCCATGATGCAGGAGGAAGGCTTTATAAGTTACTTCCGCCAGGCAACACCAATCGATGCCATTGAAAATAGTAAAATTGGATCTCGCCCTTCGAAAAGGACAGGGGCAAATAGTCTGGAGGACCTAAGGGCTATCCCGTGGGTTTTTTCGTGGAGTCAGGCACGCTGCCATATGACCAGTTGGTACGGGATCGGATCAACCTTGAAGTTACTAAAGGAAACAAAACCTGCTGATTATCAAAGATTTAAGGAGGCTACAAAAACTGATTCTTTTGTGCGCTATGTGTTGACCAATGTGGATACGAGCCTCGCAGCAACAGACGAAACAATCATCAGTCTCTACGCATCCCTGGTTGATGACAAGAGATTGGAAACTAAGTTCTTGACGTTGTTTTTGGATGAACTGAAACTCACCAAGGAGCTGCTCCTGGAATTGTTGGAATCCTCTATTAGCGAACGACGAAACAACCATTTCCACTCTAATCTCTTGAGGGCGTCGATGATGGATAAACTCCATCGCAACCAAGTTAACCTGCTGAAGGAATGGCGCCATCTGAAAAAGGAGGGAAACAAGTCCACGCAAAAAGTGCAAACTTCGTTGATGCTCACAATCAATGCGCTGGCAGGAGCTATGCGCAATACAGGTTAAAGCAAGGGTTCCTTTTTTGGAAAAAAGCTTTTATTGGATGAACTTCAGGTTTGTATACTAATACAGCCTGCGTCTTGATTTGTCATTTACCCAGATACTGCTTGTATGGCGTACTGACTTTGATGTATGCCTCTGCGGCCATCGGCCAGAATCTTACCCTGGCCATCGGTGACGATTCCTTGGGACGATATGACATTGGCGCCTACGTGGAACTATTAGAGGACCCATCGGGCGAGTTGACCTTCTCGGAGATTGTTTTTAGTGACGACTTTCAGCTATTGGAAGCGTTCGACAACTTTTTCGAAAAAGAGTCGGTCTATTGGGGGAAAATACACGTAATCAACCTGGACAGTACCCAGCTTACCTGGTTGATGAATTTTCCACGGAATGATTTCGTGGAAATTTATGAATTCAAAGAGCATCAGGGAATACTCAGACAAATTACCGGTTATCTCGTTCCTGAGAGTCGCAAGTCCATCGTTGAAGGCAGCAACTTCGCCCCGGTAAGTCTGCCTTATGGCGTTGAGAAAAGTATTTTCTTCCGTGTATCGCAGGAAATTCACAACCACAATTTCCGGTTTTTAACCCTGCAGAATCCTTTTCACATGTTTCGTAAGTATTCTGACCGGACCATTTTTAATATGGTTTTTCAAGGTTTTTTGTGGATCATGATCCTGTACAACATTCTGACATTCATCCATTTTAGGGACAGGGCGGGTGTTTCGTATAGTTTATATCTATTGTCCATTGCGATTTTCTATCTGTTCTCAGAGGGCAATATTCGTGAGGGCCTTTTATCTGAGTTTCCCTTTTATTCAATATACTTTCTCACATTTATCTTTCTGGCTCCATTCTTCTACTATTTCTTCATGAAAGAGTTTCTGGAGATCCATCTCACGGTCCCTGGATGGAACAAGGTGCTGAGGTTTCTGGCTTTTGGTAGCTTGACCCTATTTTTTCTAAGCAATCTGGTCATACTGCTCGATCATAATTTCTTGCTCGTGATGAAGGTAGCGCGATTTACGATTTTGAGCGTCACGGTACTGGCGCTGATGTCCTTGGTGTCGATCCTTCGATCCAAGCACGAAATGGTCAACTATTTTGTTTGGGGTACCATGCTGCTGGTTATAGGTGGTATTGTTGATGCAATTATTTGGGATCAGGGCGAGACATGGGGCAATTATGCCCGGGTGGGGTTGGTCGCTGAGATCTTGTTGTTCTCGCTTGGACTTGGCAAGCGAATGAAACTCATCGAATTGGCTAAGCGGGAGGCCCAACAAAGCCTTATTGATGAGTTGAAGCGAAATGAAATCCTTGTCGCTGATCAAAAGAAGGAACTAGAAAAAGAGGTGGAGATACGCACCGAGGAGCTTCGAGCCAGAAACGACCAATTGGAAAAAGCAAAAGCAGGGGCTGAAGCAGCAGCCAAGACAAAATCCGAGTTTCTTTCTGTGATGAGCCATGAGATTCGCACCCCGATGAATGCGATCATAGGCATGACACATCTTTTGCTCGAAGACAATCCCCGCAAGGAGCAGGTGGAAAACTTGCGGAGTTTAAAGTTCTCTGCTAATAGTCTCGTTCAGTTGATCAACGACATTCTGGATCTCAATAAGATAGAATCAGGGAAAATCGAACTTGAAACCGCGGAGTTTGATCTTCGGGATTTGGTAAAGCAAATTAATTACCTGTTTAAACCCCGGGCGGATGAAAAATCGATAGCGTTTGTTATCTCCATTGCTCCGGATGTGGATCGATACTTTTTAGGAGATCAGGGGCGGTTGTCGCAAATATTGAACAACCTGATCAGCAATGCCATCAAATTCACCGAAGTAGGATCGGTAGAAATGCTTGTTCGCAAGGTTTCGGAAACGGAAGAATTTACTGAACTCGCTTTCGAAGTAAAGGATACGGGCGTAGGTATCCCAGGTGATAAATTGACCACCATCTTTGAGAATTTTGCCCAGGCGGCATCCAACACAACGCGAAAATATGGCGGTACGGGTTTGGGACTGGCAATTAGTAAGAAACTACTTGAAATTCAGGATAGCAGCATTCAAGTGTTTAGTAAGGTGGGCAGCGGGTCGGTGTTCTCCTTTATTTTACGTCTTGGACGCATCAAGGATCAGGATACCGTGCGGACCGAGGGTACTTTTTCGTTCGAGGCGATGGAGGGGTTCAAAGTACTGGTGGTCGATGACAATGTCCTGAACAGGGTTGTGCTGGAGCAATTCCTTGATAAGTGGAAAGTTGCCTATAGCAGCGTCGAGGGTGGAGTGCAGGCGTTGAATGAAATCGGAAAGACTTCTTTTAATTTGATTTTGCTCGATATTCAAATGCCTGACATGGATGGTTATGAGGTGGCGCAGGAGATCCGTAAGATGCAAGAACCCAAGAAAAGTATTCCAATCATTGCCCTTTCCGCTGACGTATACGGCAATGTCTATGACCGCATTATCAAAGCAGGAATGGATGATTTCGTGTCTAAGCCATTCAAGCCAGAGGAGTTGTACAAAATTTTGAAGCGATATTTCCGCCTGGAAACCATCAAAGATTCATGACTCGGAGTATTTTAGTTTGCATATGTTGTTTATTTCAAATTTCAGTCATGGGGCAGGAAAATAACGCCCTGACATACCTGGCGCTGGGTGATTCCTATACCATAGGGGAAAGCGTAGCTACTAATGATCGCTGGCCGGTACAGCTGGTAAACTTGGCCGCGAAAAGCGGGGTAGATTTGGCCCAGCCCGTGATCATTGCAAAAACTGGTTGGACAACTGATGAGCTTCAAAAAGCGATTGAGGAAAAGTCTCTTACCAAGAAATTTGACCATGTTTCCCTGCTGATTGGAGTCAATAACCAATATCGGGGATATGAATTTTCGCAGTATGAGAAGGAATTCACAGAGTTGCTAAGCACGGCCGTTGCTTTTTGTAAAGAAAAAAGTAATGTGTTTGTGGTTTCAATTCCCGATTATGGTGTGACGCCATTCGGACAAGGGAAAGAGCCCACGAAAATTGCGCGGGAGCTCGATAAGTATAATGATTTTGCAAGGAGAGCCTGCGAAGGCCAGGGAGTTACCTATTTTAATATAACTGAGATATCCAGAAAGGCACGCAATGACAAATCGTTGACCGCTGAGGATACTTTACATCCATCAGGCAAGATGTATACGCAGTGGGTGAATCTGATAGCGCCCTGGTTGATTGCCAAATACAAATAATAATAAACTGTTGCGAAACTCACGAAATCTTACCTTTTGGCGTTGTGAGGTAATAATTCTAATTTAGAGACTTCATTCTCTCGGGTGTATTTTATGCGATTTGGTTGTGTTTTTGTTTTGATGGTGCTCATGGCATCGTCTTGTCGCGACAAGATCATTTGCCCGGCTTTTCAGAGCACTTATATCCTGGATGACTCTACCCGAACTGCCTTCTTTTCTTATGCCTGGCAACTAGATGACCAAACCAGACAAGAATATATTTCGTCATTGGCGAATCAAGCGGATACATTGGACTCTGTAGGAGTAGGAGGGGCCAATGCTGGCTGGGGCGAATATTACGCCTATGCCGGCCAGTACAATCCGAGACGTGAGATCGTCAGAAAGAGTAAATACGGTATCGTGAGGTATGAACCATATTGGCTCAAAAACTATCACATGAAAACCGCCCCGATGGAGAATGTCCTGGGACCCGAGAAGCCAACGGTTGAGCCGGTTGACGAAGGCGAATTTTATGCTTCGGATCTTGCCGCTGACTCTGCATCTGTGGTCTTAGACGATTCAACAAGTGTTGCGTCCGATTCGGTGGTGTTTGCTTCCGCCGAGCCCGAGGCTGCCGCTGAGGAACCAAAAAAGAAAGAGCAGCGATATCGGTTCCGCTACGATCCTAAGGACAATTTCAATGTGGAGCAAGATTATTATAACAAGTATTTCGGCATTCTTTTGCTTGATTTAAGACCCGAACCGGAGCCAGCACCAATCGACTCTCTTGCCTCAGATCAGATTCCGGAGAGTTTACCTGACAGTTTACAAAATCAGAAGAAAGGGCTCGGAGGTCTATTCAAGAAGAAAAATAAAGAGGAACCACAGCCCGAGGACACCCCTCCGCCAACTGAGGAGGAGGAAGGTGATGAAGGCGAAGGAAATTGATTTCTGCCCATCATTCGCTGTTGATCATTGTTGCTTTCACTGATTAGGTCTTGTGGCATCAATTTTACGTCTTACACTTTTATCTGATTTTATTTTATTTGGCCTATGAATATCACCTGGCTTTACGCGATCGTCGGCTTTGTTCTGGTTTTGCAGGTTGGCTTGTTTGTTTTGGGACGAAGAATGCGGAAGAAAGAACGCGAGAATGATGTCCTGTTGAAATATAATATTAAGACGAGGCAGGAGGCTTGGAAAGCCATGGCCAATACGGAGATCCCGGAAGAGGATAGGGAAAGGATCAAGGCCATCTACGATAACACGGAAGAGCAATAAGTCCTGATAAGCCATTTCTGTTCACTCTCGAATAGATATCCTTTGCTACAATAATTCTGAGAATCGCCAATGGCATTGTTGGAGTTATTGTCTGCTGGACTTGACAAAGCAAATTATTCTTACCAGCTTTCTGCCAGATTCACTAGACGAGCAAAAAAACCACCATGTCCTACGCATTCAATATTATGGAAGAGGAGGGGATTCGCTGCCTGAGATTGGAGAAGGAGGGCGAAATAGTGATGGAAATACTACCTGATCATGGAGCGACGCTCAATCGTTTGATGATCGAGATAGATGGTGAGCTCAGGGAAGTGATCGCCGGTTACGAGGGTTACGGAGAGGTTCCCGAATTTCCGGGAAGCAGAAGCGCTATTCTCTTTCCGTTTCCAAATCGACTCAAAGCAGGAAAGTACAGATATGAGGGCGTGGAATACCAGTTTCCAACAGAAGAGAAGCACCAAGGAAACGCAATACATGGTATGGTCCGCAAGGAACCTTTCAAATTGGAGGAATATGAAGCCACAGCCGAAGGGGGAGTCTGTAAAGTGGTTTATTATAGCTCTGGATTGCCGTATTACCCCTTTCCATTTGGCCTGCAGGTAGAGTTTCAGTATACCGCAGATAAGATGATTACCAAATTTAATGTCGAAAACAGGGGCAATACGCACATGCCTGTCGGTCTTGGATGGCACCCATATTTTACGCTAGGACAGCCGGTCGATGGATTGGAATTGAAGCTGCCGTTTGTCAGTCAAGTGGTGCTTGATGAGGTGAATCTGCCCACAGGTCAGGTAGCTGACTTCTTCGATTACGAAAATTTTGAGGGCGTTGGGGATAAGGAATTCGATGATTGTTTTAAGCTCATCATGCAAGACAAGAGCGCCATTTTTTCTCCTGAGAAGGGTTATGGTTTGGCCCTGGAGCCATCTAAGGAATTTCTGTTTTTGCAGGTGTACACACCAGGAGATCGCAGTAGCATAGCCATAGAACCGATGAATTGCAATGTAAATGCATTCAACAATCAAGAAGGACTTATGGATTTGGAGAAGGGGTCTTTTTATCATGCGGACTTCACCATCAGAGGCTTGACCAAGGGTGAGTACGAAGAAATAAAAGCTGATTTTGAGGAGGACTAAGCCAACTGTGCCAATCGCTTTCATGTAATAGATTTCAATGACACGCAAGGACTTTCTCAATAAAGCAGGAGCTGCTGTTGCTCTGACCAGCCTCGGTCTTACTATCGAAGGGTGCTCAGAAGATGATAATCCGACACCTGATTTAGGTAACGGGTTGACGATAAATCTGGATACGACCCCATTTGACGAGATCCTCACAAGAGGGTGGGTACTTCACCCGGAAGAAAACATACTAGTAGTTAACTGGGAAGATGAAATTCGTGCGTTTACCAGCGTTTGCACCCATGAGGGCTGCGCGCGCGACTGGGTATTTGGTCGAGGAGTTTTGACCTGTACCTGCCATAGTTCTAAGTTCAATCACCTGGGTGAAGTTATCGCGGGGCCAGCAGCAAAAAATCTTGCTGAATTTGAAGTGGTCAGGTCAGGCGACATGCTAACCATTTCCTGAGAAGGGGTTTATTGGGTATTTTTCCGTAACCAAGACCCTATGAAAAAATTAGCCATTTTCTTGCTTATTCTGATCGCAGCCGTTTCTGTGGTTTATTATGCCGGACCGAAGATGACCTTTGATCCCGTTTCTCCCAAGATCGAGGCACTGAATGTGCCAATTGATGAATTGGAAGCCTTTGTCGATTCCAATGAGAGATTGATTTCGGGTATAAAACCGGAAAACGAATCGCAGATTATTTGGGCCGATTCGGTGAGGCAAACCGACTATGCGATCGTCTACCTTCATGGCTTCTCGGCAGGCATCATGGAATCACGGCCAGTACACATGAATCTGGCAAAGAAGTTTGGTTGCAATCTATACCTTGCCAGACTATCGCAGCATGGCTTGGAAGATACGGACGCCTTTTTGGACATTACACCTGTTTCATTGATCGAAAGTGCCAAATTGGCTATATCTATTGGTGCTGTTTTGGGAAAGAAGGTGATTGTGATGTCTTGCTCTACGGGAGGGACGCTCTCCATCTATTTGGCGGCCCATAACCCGGAGTTCGTTCACGCGCAGTTACTGTATTCTCCTAATATTGAAATTTACGATGGTACCGCGAAGATGGTGAACGACCCGTGGGGTGAGGTGTTGCTGAAAAAATTACGAGGAGACTTTATGGATCATCCGCAAGACCGAGGGACTGAAAAAGAAAAGTACTGGACGATCAAATACAGGACCGAGGGAATTATTGCGCTTCAGGACCTGCTTGAGCAGACCATGACGGATGATGTATTTCGTCGGGTGAATCAGCCTTATTTCCTGGGATATTACTTCAAGAATGAGGAGGAGCAAGATCACGTGGTGTCTGTCGAGGCGATGAAAAGATTTTACACCCTAAGTGCGACTCCAAGCGACCAAAAAGTAGAAATGCCTTTCGCTAACGTGGGAAACCATGTCATTGCTTCGGACATTACATCCAACGATTGGGAAACAGTCCAGCGTGAAACCAGTAAATTTTTGAAGGAGACACTTGGTCTAGTCCCTCAGGAATAGCCTTCTTCTAGCCAAATCTGGTTGGCTTCGGATATAGTAATACACTCGAACCGGAAAGGTTCGCGAAATCGCTTTTGTGCTAAAACAGGCACATCCACCTTTATCACATTGGCAATGCGGGCATAACCGCCTATAGCTGCACCATCATTCATGATCACGATGGGAGTTCCACTCCGAGGTAGTTGAATGGTTCCTATATCGATCGGACACGACTTCATCTCTATGTGCTCATTGAAGGAAAGCGGTTTGCCTTCTAACCGGAATCCAGATCGATCACTTGCGGTTGAAACAGACCATGATCCGTTCGCCAGGTCCTTCAGGTTTATGAAGTGGGCCTCTGGTCCTGGAATGATCCGTATTATGTCGGAAAAAAGAGAGGATCGAACAGGACCTTTTTCATAAGCTAGCTGAGCGTCCGTGCTTTTGTAAAGGAGATCTTTCCTTCTCAATGTTCGACCATCCAGGCCACCCCATCCGGCTCGAAGGTAAGTGGAGGAGCTTCCCAGGATTTCCTGGCCTGTAAAACCGCCCTGGACGGCCAAATATGCGATGTGCCCTATACGAAACTTATCAATTTTTAATACATCGCCCGGGGCAAAAAAAACTGATTCGTCGGCAGCTAGCGGAATTTTGTTCAATTGAACGGATCCGAGCGCCCCGGAAATTGCCATTTTACCGTAATCGAGAAATAAAAAGGAGGCCTCTCCCTGGACAATTTCTATCGCCAGCGCATCAGCCGGATTTTCAACCAGATAGTTGGCTCTGTTGCATGAGTAGCGGTCTAATGGACCAGATACTGGCACACCAAATTGACGTAATTTAACCCGTTGACGGCCTTGTAGTGTAGCCATGAAGCCTGGGGACAAGATTTCCAGTATCGGCTTCAAATGGCGACGAATTTAATTTGATCGCCAGGTCGCAACAAAAAAGAGTCCGGTTTGGAAAAGAGAGATATCGCAGTATGACCAAGTACATGCCAACCCCCTGGGCTCTTAAATGGGTAGATACAACTGTGGGAACCACCTATGGCGACACTTCCTGGGGCAACGCTAATTGCCGGTACGCTCTTTCTTGGTATATGCAGTTCTTTAGGCAGCCCATTTAGATATGGAAAGCCTGGTAAAAACCCCATAAGGGCCACCTGATAAGTAGGCGAGTGGTGCAATTTGATAATTTCTGCTACTGGCATGTTCAAAGTCTTGGCAACCGCTTTCATATCCTCACTGCCGGGATCATACTTCACTTCAATCTCGTGATGTTTTCCCGGAACTTTGGTGTCCCTCTCTGTAAGACCTTTTGAAAGCAGTTTTTTCAGCGTTTCAAAGGTGATGCGGGCTGGATCGAATTTGATCGCTACAGATTCAAAGCCACACCAGACATCCTCAATCCGAATATCATCAAAACTCCGAACCCAAGCCGCAAACTGGTGGGATTTAGCCAACGCATCGGACGCTGGGATGCTTGAAAAGTCCCATAACGCGACCGTTTCGTTCAAAAGCGTGATTTTCATCTAATTGATTGGATCGTGAAGCCTTGCGATTCGGATAGGTGTCGTATAATCCCGACGATTTCAGTTGCCAGAGGATTGTCCCCGTGAATGCAAATGGTTTCCGGATCTATCGTAACAAAACCTTCTGGCGTACGGACTTGCCTGTCTTTCAAAATGGACTGGAGATGCTTTTCCGCCTCAGACTGGACGGTGATCAAACTTCCCGCTGTTGATCGCGGGGTTAGTGATAAATCACTTTCATAGGTACGATCGGCGAAGATTTCCCAAATGCAATTGTCATTAATTCTATCCCCATGTCCGTAGGGTACATAAATCAACAGCCCAGGATCAACTGCTTCCACGGCCTCCACAATGAGTTGCAGCAAATCCGGCGCTTTCATCATATCATTGTTCAAGGCACCATGGGGTTTCACATGGGTCAGTTGGCCCCCTTGCGATTCAACCATTACTTTCAACGCACCAATTTGATAGACCAGAATTGCTCGCAGTTCATCCGACCCAATTTTCATACTTCGACGACCAAACCCTTGCAGGTCCGGGTAGGAGGGATGGGCTCCCATCCTTACTCCGTTTTCCATGGCCAGGTCGATTGTTTTTTTGATAGTTAGCGGGTCACCTCCATGAAACCCGCATGCAATGTTGCAACTGGTGAGCATAGGGATAAGCTGGGTGTCATTCCCAACTTTGAAACGACCATAGCTTTCGCCAACATCGGCATTGATGTCTATTTGTTCGATCATGAAACCAGGTTTACAAATGTTCTAATGGACAGAGCAACGGTGGCTAACAAAACAATCCCGGCGAGAATGTTCTGCCGGATGTTATTCTTGTATTTCCCCATAACTGCCTGTCGGTTCACCAGCCAGATTACAAAAGCGGCAATGATAGGCAACAACAAGCCATTGGCTACCTGGGCGTACGTGATGATCGCGATAGGACTATATCCGATCGAGGAAAATACCATTCCTGTCAGTAAAATAATTATCCAGGTGACTCGAAATACGCGCTTATCGCCATCGAAAAGGCCGGATATTGCATAAGCAGCAGCCAGTGGCGCTGTTATGGTAGAAGATAGCCCTGCGGCAACAAGCCCTATCGCAATAGCATACTTTGCAGCGGGTCCAAACACAGGCGCTAATCCACTGGCCAGGTCCGCCGCATTACTAATTTCGTTGATGGTCCCCGAGGCTGCGGCAGCCACAACGATGACCGCCGTAGATATTAAACCGCCAAGGACAATCGAAATAGTGTTATCCTGCCGGACTTCTTTAAGGTCTTTTGGGTCTTTCCAGCGCTCCTTTACAGCGGCAGCATGTAGAAAGAGGTTATACGGAACAACTGTTGTGCCGATTAAAGCCACCACCGATAGCACATCGCCATTTGGGATTTTTGGTATGGTCAAGCCGACGAGCAGATCAGGAATTGACGGTCTCACCAAAATGGCAGCCGTTAGAAAGCAGACAGCCATTAAGCCGACGATACCTATCAAGAGCTTTTCGATGATTTTGTATTTTCCAAACCATAACAACACGAAGGCAGCAAGGCCGAATACTAAACTGGAAAACCGCAAAGAACCAATTTCAATATTTTGACCCAGGATTGTTTCCAGTCCCAAACTGGCTCCTACAATGTTGCCGGCTTCGTAGGCAGCGTTGCCAATGGCGATGGCCGAAATGATGAGAAAAAAGGAGAGTACCTTGGCCCAGGCTTGATTGACGCTGGTGCTGACGGCTTCACTCAAGCCCCTACCTGTTATCAAGCCAAGACGTGCGGACATACCTTGCAACGTAACAGCTACTATCACGGCGACTACCATTACCCAGAGGAAACTATAGCCACTCTGAAAACCGCTGACAGAACACACTGTGACAGTTCCAGGGCCTATAAATGCGGCGGTAACGAGTGTGGCGGGTCCTATTTTCACGGGCTTTATAAGAAATGGTTCATGCGAAAAAAATAAATCAAAGGTTTAAAACCTGCACTTTTCGAAGAATCTAATAAAGTCTGATGACTGCACTGTCTATATTTGACGCGTGGATACCGCCCAGGTCATAACACTTTACAAACCAACGCTACAGTCTATAGCGTTAAACATGCTCGGCAGTATTGCCGATGCGGAAGATGTTGTACACGATACGTTTTTGAAATGGATGACCATCGATGCCAGTAAAATCCAAAACACGAAGGCATTTTTGGTTAAGTCCGTCACAAACAACTGTATCAATTTGCTGAAGAGGTCCAAGCGCATGTTTTCTGACGACCTTACGGAGGAAATGGTGATAGAAACGCAAGATGTGCTTCATCACGGAGTTGATTTGGAGCAACGACTTCAACAAGCTTGGAGCCTTGTAAGTTTTAAGCTGGCGCCTGTGGAGCGCGCTATCTACGTGCTTAGAGAAGTCTTTAATCTGGAATATGAGGATTTGCAGCATATCGTAGACAAGAATGCAGACAATTGTCGAAAGTTGTTCAGCAGAGCGAAGCACAAACTCGCCGCGGAAGTGCCAAAAATCAACGTGGAAGTGCCAACGCTGACACTCCCTTCCAATTTTAAAAGAGCCTGCAGTATCGGGTGCCTGTCAGAATTCATTACAGACTTGAAATTGGATTTTCAAGTGAGGGCAAAAAAAAAGTAACGATCTTTGTCACAGATTTGAGTTGAGATTGTCCTTGTTAAAATTGGACTTTCGAGATTAGGTAAATTTGTACAATGGAAGTAATTATCCCTTTCTTCATAGCGCATTGGTATTTGTCGCTTTTCTTTCAAACTTTTTTCCTTCACCGATATTCGTCGCATGGCGCATTTACCATGTCGCGATTTATGGAAAAGGTATTTTTTGTGCTTACCTGGATATTTCAAGGTTCCAACTACCTCAGTGCCTATGGGTATGGAGTGATGCACCGAATGCACCACGCTTTTGCCGACACACCAGAGGATCCGCATTCTCCGAAATATGATGAGAACATCTGGAAGATGATGTGGAAAACCAAGACTTTCTATTCGGCGATTGCAAACGGGAAAGTTGAGGTAGAGGCCAGATTCACTGATGGTGTGCCCGCCTGGACTCCTTTTGACAAATTTGCTCGATCCTGGGTGTCCAGGGTTTTTTGGGGCGCAATTTATGTGGGCATCTATTATTTGTATGCCGATGCATGGTGGTTGTGGTTATTCCTTCCCTTGCAGTTCGCTCTGTCGCCGATTCATGGAGCCATTATCAATTGGTTTGCTCATAAATATGGCTATAGAAATTATGAAGTTGGAGATACCTCCAGAAACTTCTTGCCTGTCGATTTTTTGATGATGGGAGAGAGCTATCATAACAATCACCACAAAAACGGCTCCCGGCCCAACTTTGGAGGGATCAGGTGGCACGAGATAGACCCTACTTATTTGATTATCCTCCTTTTGGATAAGATTGGCGTTATCAAAATAAAGAATTCAAAAGTTACAAGCGAGGGAGTGAAACAAGCGGCCTAGGTCTCAGATTTTATCTCCAGTCACCTCTCAAACGAGAGGGGTGGCTCCTTCATTCTGGTAGCAGACATGGCCTGTGTCCCCGAGTGCCGTAATCTGAAACCCAGGAGGTTTAGTGGCTGCCCGATGGATAGCGGTAAGGATTTAATTGAAGGGCTGTGGCCGCCGAGATAAAAACTTGCTTTTAGCCCCATTTACTAGTAAAACTGCCTATTGACCCCTCCATTAGGTTACAATTTCATGGCAGGATTTTAAAGTTTGGAAGGAATGTGAAGGTTTTTGGCAGGATTGTAAAGTGATTTCACCGGATCATTGGTGTATAGTTTTAAACACACCCAATCATGCTTAAAATATTTTCGAAATCAAAGGATACTCCTCGTATCAAATTTGACAAGGAGTGGAATTCTTTTGTGGTAGTACGAAACAGCAACATCTTGTATACTGGTACAAAAGAGCAGTGCGAGATGTATTTAAAAAATTACTCTTTTGCTTAATTTGGAAAGAAGACCATGACAAGAAAAGGCGCCATTTGGCGCCTTTTTTAATAGGTGATAATCAGATCGGCTTGCGTTTTATCCCACGCAAAACTCATTTTTAATGAATCCTCGCCAACAGGTTGCAGGGAAATTCCAAACTGCTCGACGGCACTGGTGAGATCACGGGTGAACGCATTCGCCCGTATTACGTCGTATTCCTCTTTAAAGGGATCATCCATCAAGCTGGCTCCCCAGTAACCAATTCGTTCGTTAATGGCGACTTGCCATACGTCGGGGGCGGGTATAGTGTATAGGCTGTAGGTCCCGGCTGGCACAGTTTTTCCATCGATTTTAATAGGGACATTGAAAACTATTTCCGTAGCTTCATTGGCTCCGGTTCTCCATTTTTGACCGTAAGGCACCAGCGCGCCATCGGAGGCTTCGCCAAAAATTAGCCTATCTTTCATGAAAGGCCGGCAATAGCGAACTTCAACGGTCAGTTGGTTGGACTCGAACCTTGCTACTTCACCTGGGCTATGACTCTTGGTAGTAAGAGATATATAAACCACAAAGATTCCCAGTACAAGAATAATGATGCCTACGCCTATAAGTATTTTTCTAATCATGGTCTATTTAGATAGTTGGTAAATGCTGGTAGCCTTTGCGGGTACCTGAAAATCAGTAGTAATGTCCAATACCGAGCCGTCCAGTACATGGGTAGCTTTCTCATACCTCCCGATCATTTCAATTATCTGGGATCTGCTCACCGTTTTGGTAGTGTCGTTTCGATTCATGACCACCATGACACAATCATTATCATCATACCGAAAATAGATATACATATTTTCGTTGGGCACAAAATGTCGGAGTTTCCCCGAGTGGATAACATTGGTATTTTTTCGCCAGTTGGTCAATTGAGTTACATACTCCAATGCAGATTGTTCCTGCGTAAGTCTGCCCGACTTCTCGAATACGCTTCTTTCATCCGAAGGCCAACCTCCGGGCATGTCTGCTCGCTTTCGGCTATCGCCTTCAGTAGGGGCATTGGCCCACATCAGCTCTGTGCCATAGTAAACTTGCGGGATGCCCCTTGTTGTCATGAGGAATCCATAAGCCATTTTGAATAGGTCTTCCTTTTTACCCACCTGCGTGAAAAACCTTTCCAGATCGTGATTGTCGAGAAAGATCACATTTTCCATGGGATTTGAGTAAAGCCGGTCTTGGGACAAAGCCAGGTAAATTTGCATGAGGCCAGTGGTCCAACCATCCTCCTGGGTCATGGCGTTTCGAATGGCGCCTTGAATTTGGAAATCAGTCACATTGGGGAGGAACGAGTTGTAGCCATCATTTTCAGCCGATCGGTCCCTTTGCCAGTATGATTCATGGGCTACTGTTTCAACCCATGCTTCACCCACAATGTTAAAATCGGGATAAGCGGCCAGTACCTCTTTAGCCCAACGTGCCATGTAGTCTTTATACGGGTAGACATAGGTGTCCATCCTGATGCCATCTATTCCTGAGTATTCTATCCACCACAGTGTATTTTGAATCAAATAATCAGCAAGTAGAGGATTTCGTTGGTTCAAGTCCGGCATTTCATTAACGAACCATGCACGCTCCAATTTAGCCAGATCATACGCAGAAGCATATGGGTCGGATTGAACCGAACCCCGATAGCTGGTCGTGCCATATTTTTCAATATCATGTACCCAATCGGAAGTTGGAAGGTCCAGCATCCACCAGTGTTGATCCCCGATGTGGTTATGGATCATGTCCATGATTACCTTCACTCCCTCGGCATGGCAATAGTCCACGAAGGCCTTGAACTCATCATTGCTGCCATACCGCCGATCGATCTTGTACAGATCTGTGGCCGCATATCCGTGATACGCACCATATTCAGGCGTCATATCATTCTCAAACACTGGGGTTAGCCACACAGCCGTCATGCCGAGATCTTTTATATAGCCCAGGTTGTCTTTGATTCCCTGAATGTCACCTCCATGGCGTCCGTTGGGGTCAGTTCTATTCACCGGTTCCAACATCCCTTCAATGGTATCGTTTCGCTCATCCCCGTTGGCGAACCGATCGGGCATCAGCAGGTAAATTACATCGCTACTATCAAAACCCTGATTTCTATTTTCCGGGTTGTCCCTGGATCGGAATTCATAACTGATGGTCCTGGTCTTTTTGCCTTTTGAAAAGGTGATATCCACCATTCCAGGTGCTATGTCGGCTGTTGTTAGGTAGAGAAATTTGTAGTTTTTTGAGTCTCCTGAGATCTGCCTGTCAAGTTTGATTGCCGGGTGATCTACGGTGGCCTGAAAGGAGGATATATCTTCACCATAAACCATCAATTGCAGTTGATTGGTTGGCATGTCTGACCACCAAAAAGGAGGTTCAACCTTTAAATCTTGACCAAAAAGGACAATCGGGAGAACAAGGACTGCCAGGTAGAAGTTGAATCGCATAGGTTAGTGAATGAATCAACCTTCAATTTAAACGAAAAAAGCGGTTCCTAATAATAGAAACCGCTTCACAAAGCTTCTTTGCTTTTAGATTTTAATCTTCGATAACAACCACTTTATTCATTGTGTCTCCCTGACGGATTTGGTCGATCACGTCAAGCCCATCGTACACTTTTCCGAATACGGTATGATTACGATCAAGGTGTTGTGTATTTTCTCTGTTGTGGCAGATAAAAAACTGAGAACCACCTGTATTTCTGCCGGCATGGGCCATGGAAAGGACCCCTCTGTCGTGGTATTGGTTGTCACCATCCAATTCACAGTCGATGGAATACCCGGGGCCTCCGGTTCCGTCACCACGGGGATCTCCACCTTGGATCACAAAGTTGGGTATGACCCGATGAAATAACAGCCCATCGTAGAATCCATCCTTCGCTAGATCAGTGAAGTTTTTTACTGTATTAGGGGCGTCTTTCTCGAAGAATTCAATCTTCAGCACACCTTTTTGGGTGTGTATTTCTGCTTTCATAGAATGCTTAATTTTTTTACAAGTTTAACCAATAAGTAAGTTTCAGAATCAATGCACGGTTCACAGGATTCAAACTTCCTCCATTTTCTAAATCCATTGTATTGTAGTTGTCGGTATAGACAATGAATAAATCTGAAACAGGAGCAAATCTGTACTGAAATCTGGCATTCATATTGATGTTGTCCAATTGACTATTGTACTGTAGAAAATTGGTGAAGAATAAGCGCTTGGTAAAGGTGACATCAATTCTTGAACCCAGGAGGAATAAGTTGGCGGTTGCAAAATCGTCTGGTAAAACGATCCGATTGTAGTTCACATTCAGTCCCAAGGCTACAAATGGCTGAAACCTGTAATTTAGTTCGGTGGCCAGGTTGAACCTTTCTCCATTGAAGTATTCTCCTATGGAGCCGCTTAGGACGTAGGAAAACAACTTTCGGGCATCGGATCTAAAATTGGCTTGAATCAGGCTATAGGTATAACCCGTTCCTTCTGGCAACTCTCTGGAGCCTGTTCTTGAAGGGTCAAATGGTGCGAAGAGATAGGTATATCTCCGCTGAATGCTTCCTGATAATCTGCCAGTGTTGAACATGGAGCCATCGTAGTTTATACCCCATAGCCTATCAGTGTTTCGTTCGTCATCCCAGAAGTACTCAATTTCACCAGTGATTTCGTGCCTTGTGAAGAGTCCTGAAGAAGGAAAGAAGTTATAGCCTATATCCGGGTTGATTCGGAGAAATCCAGTCCTTGGTACGAATCCCGCCTCCGCGTTGTAGTTGTCTCCAACATAGACATGGGCCCAGCTATATTTCCAGGTTTTTGATTGATAACTGATCCAGCCTGTTTGTGCAAAAGCATCCCGCTCTTTGTCATTGTCGAAGGACTTGTGATAAAAGACGCGGCCATTCCACTTGCCATCACCTGAACGAATATTGTAATCAACCCCGGCAACACGATTGTATTTATTGGCCGAGTCCAATTCCGTGTTGTTCTGAAAACTCTCCTTGTTCACAAAAATGGCTCCCAGTGATGATCTGGCAAATACTTTCCTTTGAACAACTCCTACTGTGTAGTTCAGCGCGGGAAGACCGATAGATTCATCCTTTGCTGCTTGCATATTTAGCAGGCCGATCCTCGTGTCAGCATCGAGTTTGCCGCTTAAGCGCGCGCCATAGTGTATAGAATTTTGAAGGTTAACACCGGTAGCAGTGTCTCTGGCTATACCAATTCTCCTCGAAAAAAAGGGTCTGGCAAGGAATGGGTGACCAAAGTCCTGAAACAGATCCGCATTCTCAAGAAAAAATTGTCTTCTTTCAGGAAAGAAAAGCTCAAACCTGTCGAGGTTCGTTACCTGTTCGTCCAATTCTACCTGCGAAAAATCTGGGTTGACAGTTAAGTCGAGGTTGAGACCCGGGCCTAAAGCGACTTTGGCGTCGCCGCCTACATCACCAGTCACATCTGAGTCTGTCGTTCCTGATTCGAATTCCTGCGTACCACCACCGGCAATATATGGAATGACCGATATGTTTGATCCCGGACTTTTCAGAGGTTCATCCCAGATCAGCTCCTTCATGAACGCCAGAGACAGTAGGATGAAATTACGTGGAACCGGCGCCCAAGTGGATCTCTCTCCTTTTTCCGTGTCAATCCGGTAGATATTAATGTTCCATCGTTTAGACCCGTTTGCATACCTAAGGGTTTTGAAAGGGATGGCTGCTTCGGCTACCCAATAGTCTTTATGTCTTACCGCCTCCGCATACCATTTGTTGTCCCAGGACAAGGAAAGGTCATTTCCTCGCTGACCGCCATTCACTATCAAACCTTCCCTTTGAACACCGTACGGATTGATGCCAAACTGAAAGGCATTGGTGTTATCCTGAAAGGGGTCAAGGACCAGGGTGATTCCATCCAGGTTGCCACGATAATCCCTGCGTAAGGAATTCAGAACGTAATCACGATCAGGAGTGAGGTTATACATTTTGGCGGCGAAGTACAGGAATTGGTCATCGTAAGTCATCATCACCTCCGACTGGCTTTCCCCTGGCAGGCTGTCAAAGGGAAAGTATTGGGTGAAATTCCCGGCGACTTCTGCGGTTTGCCACACGGACTCATCCAGCACTCCATCTATCCGGATGAGGTCTGTCGTTCTTTTTATGTGATAACTGTCCTGACCCATGACGCTGGTCATGGAGAGAACAGTCAAAAGAAGAAATGCATGCTTCACGGCGCGAAGCTATTCACTTTGCGAAGGTTTATTTGTTTTGATGATGACAAGTGGTGTCGGAGACCTTTAAAAGGACCATTCAATGCAGTTTATCGACAGATCGGCTCAAGTTTTCGACAACTTAACACTTGGTGTCGATGGTTTTTCCAACTGTGCGATAGTTACATTAAGTTTGTCATGCCAAGAATATCTTCCTTTCAGCCAGTGGAGAAATTACAGAAAATAGTGTTAGTCGATGATGACGAGCATACCAACTTCCTAAATAAGACCATTATTAGGCATGCTCGATTTGCGGATCAAGTGGTGGCGTTTACCGAGGCCTCATCAGCGTTGGAATACCTGGAGGGTGAAATGACAGGTAATGGCTTGCCAGACCTGATTTTTTTGGATATAAATATGCCGTTAATGGATGGGTGGGACTTCATTGAAAAATATGCTCAGTTCGATCTTAACGGCAACGCGCCGCGGGTAATAATGCTGACAAGTTCCATTAACCCTAAGGACGAGCAGCGCGCTGAATCGATTGAAGAGATTGATGGATTTAGGTCAAAACCATTGTCTCACGACGTGCTGAAAGATATTTACAATTCGTACTTTTCTTAAGCCACTGGGATAAGCTGGAGTTTTGAGACGGATAGGGGGGCATGATCCGGAAGTTCTATAGTAAATATGGTACCATCATTGACGTGACTTGAAACCTCAATGGTACCTCCCATGGCTTCCACCTGATTTTTTACAATGAATAGCCCTATACCCGTACCGCCGATTTGTGGGTGAAATCTTTGGTACATCCGAAACATTTTCGCTTCATACCTTTTCATATCTATACCCAGGCCATTGTCGGCAAACGAAATCGTGATGGTGTTTTGATGCTTTTTTGCGTTGACTGTAATTTCCAGCACTTTTTCGGGATTCCTATATTTGAAAGAGTTAGATAACAGGGTGTAGACAATATTGTTGATTTGGGATCTTTTGCCATAGATCAGGAACCCTTCATCCATCGAAAGATTTAGTCTAAATTTCAAGCCATGCCACTCTGTCTTAATGTCATGGAGTACATCGTGAACAATTGATTTGAAAGCGAGTTCTTCGACGATCTCCGCTTCAATTTCTTGCTGTTTCAGGATCTCACTTAAATCCTTGATCACCTTATCCAGCTCGTGAGAAGAGGCGCTGATCCGTTCAATGATTTCTTGTTCGAGCCCGGCAGATTGGGGGTCTTTGTATAAGTCCGCGAGCCCTATGATTTGGGTTACGGGCCCTCGTAGGTTGTGGGAAACAACGTATGCCAGTTCCTCCAGATTCTGACTTTTCTTGAAGAGCTTATTGATCAACTCACCTTTTTCTCGTTCCAACTTTTTGTTTTGACTGGTGGAGAAGGCCGTAGCAATTATATCAGTCAATGAGCCCACATAGCGCTGGTCGGAGAATGTCCAATTTCTTGCGGCACGACTACCGAGCGAGAATACCCCAATAATCTCCCCATCCAACAGCACCTTAGACTCCAAGATCGATCTGATCTCCATTTTCTCGAGGTATTTTTCCCAGATACTGGCAGTGATTGTACTTTTTGATACGTCGGTGATGGGCACAGTACGATGGGCCATAACCGCCTCCAGGTAGCTGGGAAAATCGTCTAGCAAGATCTCGTCGGGCCCGGCGCTCAGGTGCTCATCTTCATGGAACGATTTAAATCTCTTGAGAGACTTTGTTTCCTGGTTGTACAGCCAGAATGCCGACCTCTCCACCTGGAGGGTAGCGGCAGCCTGCCGCAGCAGATAGTCCACGAAATGTTCGAAATCGTATTGGTTCAGATTGGAAAACCTTGACAACTCCAACAGCGATTGAATGATCGATTTTTCCCGTTCCTCTGTAAGTACCGACTCAGTAATGTCCTGATTTGAACCGTACACTCTGACGAGCTTTCCCTTGACGATTTCGGGGAAATAGCGAATTCTAATGTGTTTTTGGTCACCGTTTTTTAGTGTCAATTTGATACTCTCATCGGAGATTATCCCCTGATCCTTCGTTCTCTTTAGCGCAGCTGCCAGCCGGGTATAATCCTCTTTTGTTACAAGTTCTTCAAGGATTTCATTTCGTGGTTTTTCCTGCTGTGGGGCTAAGCCCAGTTGGCGAAACGTCTCATCAGTCCAGTAAAATTCTTTCGTATCGATATGATATTCCCAACTGCCAAGTTTTGCGATTTTTTGGCTTTCAAACAGCAGTTTGGTCATGTTTATTAGCTTATGATCCAATTGCTTGTTGATGGTCTCGATCTCCTTGTTCTTCGCGAGGATCACCTCGTTCAGCTCGTTCAGGGTGCGGCTTTGATTTTTGGCCAATTTGAGGCTCCTTCGATAATTGAAGAAGTAGGCAAAGAGTACGGCCACCATTATAGATATTATAACTATAATCCAGGTTTGCGACCTGATTTCCTTAAGCTGGGATTTTCTCTCAGACTCGGAAAGCAGGTATTCGCGTTGATTGATTTCCGAAACCAGCGCTTGTTTGATTTTTTCCGAACGTGTCAAGAAGGATTGCGACTCAAGGCTGTCTTTCAGGTGATGATATTTCTTTAAGAACTCGTTAGATTTTTGATATGATCCCATCAATTCGTACACCTTGGCCTTTTCATAAAAACTACTACTGAGGTACCCCAGGCCTGTGATTCGGTTGGCATAACCAGCCGCTGCATCAATTAATGATAACGCTCCGCTATAATCGCCATTGTCACGTTTGATCTTAGCGAGCTTATGAAGACTTTGAATAATGCCTGGCACATCATCAATCTCTTCTCTCACTTCCAGGGAATGCTGGAAAAATTCAGCTGCCTTTGGCAGGTCCTTTTGCATTAGGGCAATTTCACCCTGCCCGAAAAGCGCATAAGCCAGATAACGTTGATTGCTGCCGATCCGGGCTTCTCTTAGGGAAATATCAAAGTACTTGGCCGCCGAGTCAAATTGGCTCTTTAGTTTGTAAAGCTCACCCAGGTTATAGGAAAGTAGTGTTTTTGCCTGAGCAATGCTGGACATATTAGCCAGCTCCCATGACCAGTAGTAATAGACAAGCGCAGAATCATATAGCTTTTTCTTTTTAAAGACCTCCGCAATGTTGTTGGAGATAGCTAACTGCTGGAATTGACTGTGAGGAGGGCTCAGCGTACGAGCTCGATAGTACCAATCTAGGGCCTCATCATATAGCCCGTTGAGCCAGAGCGCATTTCCGCGGTTGACCAAACTCCAGGCCTTTCCCTCCGTGTAACCCAAAGAATCGGCAAGTTTCGCAGCCTCACTTAGTAGCGCTAGTCCTTTTTCGTGCTCAGAATTAAGATATTGAAAAGACAGATTATTCAAAATCTGCACAAGGAGTGTGTCCCGGGCCTGGTGCCTTCCCCTTAGGTTCTCTAGACTATCTAGCAGTGTATTTTGCGCATGCAGTACACATGCTGATACCGCAAATAGCAATATGAGCAATGGTCTTTTCATCGAATTCAGCCGGTTGGAGCTAGAATAGCTCAAAATTACCGGATTAGAAGTTAAGAAATATATAATTGATTTTCTGCTATTTCAGAAAAGAGGGTGTGAAAGCAGCTCCTAGCTCAAACTGATTTGTCGTCTTTCTTAAAGTTTCTCGATAGGCCAACTGACGAACTGCCATATGGAAATTGAGATAGTCGGAAGGCCAGAATTTCAGGTTTACGCCCAGGAGGTAGCCTTGATCGTTGTTTTTCTCACCCGCGAGAAAGGTGAACCCGGATCCAAAAGAAATGCGGGACCGCTTCAATTTCCTTCCATAACTCATGGTGGCTCCGGTTTTAAAAATATGATTTTGCCGTGGAACAATGTTATCCTGCCAGCCACCTCCACCAATACCGATAGTCATGTTGACCCAATGGCTTGCTTCGTCCACTAATGCGTATTGAGCGATTAAATTCCCTAGAAGCTTGATTGTATCGGTGAACTGACGGTCGTCGCGATTGGTGGGAGCGGTATGCATTTCTCCGGAGAGGAAAAGCTTCAGGCTTTGATTTGGAATTAGGCTGGAAAGAATTCGGATGTTAAACAATATGTCAATATCACCCCAGGATGCTCCCGATGTGCGCCGCATGTTGAGCCTGGTCGCCTCTGATTGAGACACGCTAAAATAATGGTAAGGAGTTCTGATCTGCAGACTATGCTGGGAGCTAATTGGGGCAGAGATTTGAAAGTATTGCGTAAGGTAGTTGTTTGAGGACCTATCTTGACTAAATCTTGTAAAGCTGGCCATTTGCCACCCCGTGGCATAGGTCTCGGGGTAAAACCGCCAAAAGCTTTCGAAGGCCGCAGGGCCATAGTCTGTGAAAACGATAGGCGTGGGACCCTGGCAAAAAGTCTTCGTCAAAGCAAAAAGACTCACTATAGCCAGCGTTGCTCTCATGAATCTTGCGTTTCCTTTTTTGTTACTTTTTGATACCCCGTAATGGCATCCACCATCTTCACATAACTCACTCGCTCTTTACCATTTTCAGGCTCATAAAAGAATTGTAACCCCTCCAATACTACCTTGCATTGGCCCAACTCGTACCTGTGGCAAGTCACTATGTCTCCTTCTTCAAGTTCCAGCCCATTAATATCAAAGAGCTGAGGAGGTTGTTTCTTTGTTTCTTTCTTCTTAAAAATCCCAAACATCAAGTGGTCGTAATTGCAATAGAAAATTTTCCGGCAAAATTGCGCAATCTCTTCGATCGAATTTAGCATGTGCCTAGCTTTGTTGCATGGATTACTCCCAAATCATCAAGGCTATACAGTCTGGAGAATACGCACCAGTCTATTTTTTGCAAGGGGATGAGCCTTTTTTTATTGACAATATCGTCGACCACATTGAGCAGCATGCCTTGGACGATACGCAAAAAAAGCTTCAATCAACATGTGCTTTACGGTAAGGAAGTTGACTTTGCGCAGGTACTGACCACCGCAAAACAATTTCCTATGATGGGTGACAGGCAAGTGGTCATTGTAAAAGAGGCCCAAGAAATGAAAGGGTGGACCAAGGAGACCAATCAATCATTACTATCAGAGTACCTCAATAACCCGCTGGCATCGACTATCCTGGTGTTTAGTTATAAGTATAAATCGCTTGATAAGCGAACAAAAATTGGAAAGGAAATAGAGAAACATGCCGTTGTTTTGCGGAGCAAGCGGATCTATGATAATCAGGTCCCAGAATGGATCCATAGTTATGCCAGGGCACGTAATGTAAGTCTCACTTCCAAAGCTGTAGCCCTGCTCTCCGAAAACATAGGTAACAACCTCCAGCGGCTTTCAAATGAAATAGAAAAGCTTCTGTTGAATGTGCCCGAAGGGCAATCTGTAGATGATCTGGCCGTACACAAATACGTAGGTATCAGCAAAGAGTACAATATCTTCGAACTTCAAACCGCCCTGAGCACCGGCAATCAACAGAAAGCCCACAAAATAGTACGCTATTTTGCATCAAACCCAGGTAATCATCCAATGGTTCTGACCATATACAACCTCTTTAGCTATTTCAACAAACTCCTGTTGGCGCACAAGGCGCCTTCCAAAGACAAGCAAAGTATTGCAAAGGCAATTGGAGTCCATCCATTTTTTGCGGAGGAGTATCTGCGCGCTTTGAACATCTATTCGTTACCGGTGGTATTACGGAATATTCAATTTCTGAGAGATGCTGACCTGGCGAGTAAGGGTGTCAATCAACTTGTACCTGCGGAATCTGATCTATTGAAAGAGCTGATTCATAAGTTAATGAATTAAAATCCCTATTTACTTATATCAAATTTTCCTGAATCACGTTATAGCAACGATCTACGAATATCGGAATTGAAATCAAGCGCTTTTTTATATTTTTTTCTCGTCAGTTTATCACTAGTCGGGCAGGCGATCAGGCCGGGTGAAGTGCCTCGCCAACAGTTGGAAGAGATCAGAGATCACTACCGCAAGGGTCATTGGTCCATAGCAGCAGCTAAATGTGCTGATTTCTTGCAAGGATTCGGTCCAAACCAAGAGGTCAGAAGTATTCGCATATCAAGCCAGTTGGAAGCGGGCATACTTACCTATGAGCAAGATGCGAAGCTGTTGCTCGAGGATAATTCCATATCACCGTACACGGAATTAGTAAAAGTGTCATTGGCCAATTTTTACTTGCGACAGGGAGAGGTAGATCAGGCAGCGACGGTCTACGCTCAGGTAAATGAACTGGCAGTAGCCCCCTGGAAATATGTGGAGGTCGAATACGGGTTGGCAGTATGCCAGTTCGAAGCGGGTAATTTTGAAGGAGCTTTGCCCGCGTTCAAAGCACTTTTGGGTCATGATAGGCTGGGGGTTGGGATACCATTTTACTTAGGTTTTATCTATTACAAAAGAGGCAATTTTAGCGAGGCGCTGCGCTACCTGAAGCAGTCATCGGATCCCAGAGCCGAAGTAATGATCGCCGGATCCTACGCACAACTGGGACAGAAGGAAAACCTTAGAAATTTTGCATCCGAAGCTCTTGCATCCGATGAAACAGCGGGAGCTGAACTTCATCGGTTACTTGCTGATAGTTATTTTGAAGAAGCCGATTATGAAAAAGCCTCTCAGCATTACAATGAGACCTTGAAAACGAGCCTGGTTGATGCCAGTGTACATTATAGACTTGCCTATATCTATGAGACCCAAGGGGATGTTGACCTGGCGATAGACCATTACAAAATAGCAGCCTTAGAAAAGTCAAAAATCGGGCAATCCAGTGCTTATAGGCTTGGTTTTTTGTATCTGGGTAAAGGTAACTTCGAATTTGCCTCTGCTTCTTTTCAAAAGGCGGCGGAGCAGGACTATTCTTCGGAGATCAAAATTTCAGCGCATTTTCTTTCAGGCAAGTTGAAAATGCAAATGGAAAGGTATGATCAGGGCATTCAAATCCTGGAGGATTTCATAGAACAATTCCCTACTCACGAAAACGTGGACGAGGCTTCCAGCTTGCTTTCTGAAGCCTGGTTGAGAACACCCAACTACGACAGAGTGATTGCCTTTGTTGAGACCAGGTCGTCTAAAACCGACGTTATGAAGTATGCCTATCAACAAGCCGCCTACCTGAAAGGACTCAACCTGTACACCGATGGCGCTTATAATGCCGCAATAAGGTATTTAAACAAGTCATTACGTTTCGTACCCGACGAGAAAATCCATGCAGCCAGTTTATACTGGAAAGCTGAGAGTTTTTTGGCGCTAGACGATCATTCAAATGCGAAGGAAGCGTTGCTGTCGGGTGTGCGCCTACCGCAGCGAGATATTGCACGTGTACATTATCTTCTTGGCTTTTTGGAGTTACGTGAGAACCAAGCTGAAAGCGCAATAAATCATTTTCGTACAAGCATTCGACACGCAGAAAACGATTCTATTTGGCGTTTTGAAGCTTCCATTGGCCTGGCAGATAGCTACTTTTTCCTTGAGCAATACCAACGATCCGAGGAAGTTTACAGGCAGCAGCTTTCCAGTGGCCGGGAATCCAACTACATCAATTTTCAACTTGCGAGAATTGCCCAGGTTCGGGGAGTAAGTGCCGAGGCTATTGTTCTGTACCGGCAGGTGTCCGAAGTGCAAGGTGAGCTTGCCGATCAAGCGTTATTTCAAATTGGCAATATCCTTTTTGAGGAATCCAGATTCGATGAAGCGTCGGCAGAATATGCAGCGCTCATAGATCGTTTTCCCGGAAGCAGCCTTGTTAGTGGAGCGCAACTGAGGCAAGGCCTCGCTTTAGTCAACTCAAATCAACTCGAGGCAGCTAAGCAACTTTTCAAATTCGTGTTGCGAACATATACACGTGATCAGGAAGCGCGCGATGCGCTTTTGGCTCTGCAGGACCTTGAGAAAAAGGGGGAGAGCATCCCGGAAATGCCGGAGCTGATATCCATTTTTAAAGAGGCTAATCCTGAGAGTTCAAGTTTGGAAGTTATCGATTTTGAGCAAATAAAGACCGTATATTTTAACGGAGAGTATGACCGCATGGGACGTTATGCGCGTTCCTTCTACAAGGAATATCCTAATAGCAACTTCACCGTCGATGTGCAGTACTATGTAGCCGATGGGTATTATCAAAAAGCCAGTTACGATGAAGCCATTGACGCGTTTGGGCCGCTGCTGCAACATCAAGATTTTGACTACTTCAATAGGATTTTAGACAAAAGAGGTCGGTCAATGCTCCTATTAAATCGTGGACTTGAAGCGGTGGACAACTATCAGCTGTTGTTAAAGAAAGCTGCAAGCGGCAAAGATCAATATTTGGCACTGGAAGGTTTGATGAAGGCACATTTTCAATTAGAAAGTGACAGTGTCCTCTTCTTGGCGGATGCCATACTACAAGCTTCCTGGCTACCCTTAAATGGAGAACGTCAGGCTCAGCTTTTCAAAATAAGGGTCCATGGGAGAAATGGTCAGTGGGATCAAGTCAAAGAGTTATCATTGGGACTGACACCCAGGCAGGATCGGTTTTCTGCTGAGTCGACCTACTGGCACGCGGTTGCTATCGCCGCCGACGCACGATTTCAAGAATCCAACGAATTGGTGTTTGACATTATTAAAAATTATGGCCAATACCCTGACTGGGTAGGAAGGGGCTACTTGTTGTTGGTTGATAATTACTTGGCGATGGGGGAAGTATTACAAGCTGAGGCTACTAATAATTCGATTTTGGAGAATGCGGAGGATGACCGCCTCGTAACTGAGGCAAGACAAAAACTAAGCCGGATAGAGGAAGCCAAATCCAAACTTCTGGTACTACCAAGCGATAGTACGGCGAGCGACACATTGAATGTGGGACTAATTGAAAAAGACAGCCTAAGATGAGATTATTATCATACTCCCTTATAATGCTGGCTGTTTTTCTCGCTTCCGCGCAGCAACAAGATTCCATCGCGGAGAAGCGGGTTGGTGAAATAGAAGATGCACAAATATTGATCAGGAAAGAAAGATCATTCGATTTGATTTCAAGGGATCGACTTCTGCTTCCTCCGGATATGTCGGGCCATTCGCAACCCAAACTGGCACTCACCTTCGATTCCACGGTTCCGGTGGTTGCTATTCCGGCATTCAGACCAAAGGTGGAAGTCCCGGATATCCAACCTGCACAACAGGAAGAGACGTATCGCAACGAGCTATCGATCGGTGCAGGCAACTACCTTTCTCCGTACCTGTCAGCGACACTTTCTGGCCAGCAAAGTGGTTACAGCTACGGGTTCAATACTTTTTATGAAGGCTACATGACCGGACCTGTTCGTGATAGGTCAAGTGGTGAATTTGACTACCGACTCGGCGGAACATACACGCGATCATTTGGACACAACCGGTGGTCGACGAATATGGCCTTTCAAAGGCACGAATACTATTTCTACGGGTTATCCGACGAGGCTTTTACTATGGGCGGAGATTCGGTTGTAACCGGTAGGTCTCATTGGAATAATGTGTCAGTCACCTCCAGGTTGTCCGGGGGCAAATCTAAGTTTCGTTACCACCTGACACCCAGATTGGGATTGGTAAGAAATGGTGAGAATGGTGGCGATCGTTTTTCCAGGGAACTTAATCTGGGGTTTCAAAGTGAAGCATCATATGCACTGAATTCGAAAAACTCTATTGCGATCTCGATTCATGAAAACATGAATAGTTTTGATGCCACAGCAAGTAGTACCAGAAATTTATTTTCAATCACCCCTTCTTACAATACTTCTGTCGGGTCTATTGATATCAGGCTCGGTTTTCAGCTCAACCTTATAGACGATGGAGGTGGAGATAATCAAAGTCAGATCGGAGCGGTTTTGGACCTGGCACTGCCGCTGGCAGAAGGGTGGCAGCTTCAGGCAGGGCTTGGAAACAGTGCGCGACAAAATACCTTAGAGGAATTATTTCCTGAAAATGCCTTCCTTGGTGATAGTCTCTCTTTACTAACAACGATCATTAAAGTACCGCTCAGTGCCCGTATCGACGGAACCATACTCCCAGGGTTGAATATATACGGAGGCGTGTTGTTTACTGAGGAGGAAACTGCCCCTTATTTTATTCCTTTTACTGAGGATACATCCAGGTTTGTATTGCGATATGATCAAACGGCACTTACGAGATTCAAATATTTTTTTGGTACCGTATACAGGCTCGGTGAGGCGTTCGAGGCAGGGTTAGAATATGCCATATTTGAAAATAATGCCGGAAGTGAGTTGGAGGCCTGGTATCGTCCGGAAACTACACTAAGTGGATACGTTCAGTTTCAAAAAGGCGCACTGTCAATACGGTCGAAAGTCGCTGCCACAGGCGGTATGTTTGCCCCCAGGGCGGATGGAGGCGTGCATGAGCTGCCAGCCATCTTGGATTTGCAACTGGCAGCGAAATATCAAATTGGAGAGCAAATATCCATTTTTGCCCGTGCGCAAAACCTGCTGAATAAGGAATATGAATATTACCTGGCCTACCCGTCTAGAGCATTGGCGGCGAAAGTGGGTATATCGTATCTATTCTAATACGGCTAATAACAATTTCGTAATCTTATTTCACCAATTAGCAAAAGTTGCTAAATTGGGCGCATCATTTGTACATTTTTATGGCTGACGACAAAAACAACGAAGAAGAATCTAACGAAAGAAAAAATGAATTCTTCGATGACGATGAAGATTTTGGTCTTCCTGATTTGGAGTATGACGAGTTGGATGAACTCGAAGAGGAAGAAGAGGATATTGATGAACCCCTAGAGGAGGAGCTTGCTGATACGCTACCCGTGGAGGAAGAAGAGGAGGCATCAGTGTTTGAGGCAGATGAAGAGGAAGCAGAACCTGCCACGGAGGAGGTAGCCGCTAGCGCGGAGGAAGAGTCGACAGCCGAGGAGATTGAAATAGGAGAGGAATCATTGGATTTTGACTCTGATGAGGGACTTGACATCAACGAGGATGATTTGGAGGGGCTTGATCTTGAAGGTATTGACCTGGACGATCTCTCCGAGGAAGATTTAGATTTGGAGGGGGATGAAGCCGAGTTTTACGAGGAGGAATCTTTTGAAGATTTCGAAGGAGATACAGGTGCGGCTGCAGCGGCAGCTACGGTGGGAGCTACCAGTGCTTCGAGCTCAGGCTCCGGAGATAGCAGTTACCAGGATTTAGCTAGCCGTGATAATAAGGGAGTGGAATTCAAATACAACGAATCCCAAAATCGGGCTTCGTTTACCCGAATTGTTATTTTCGGGACGGTTATTATAGCCTTACTGGGCTTCACCTTGTTTTATTTCTATGGCAGCGGTGGGGACGCAGAAGTCGCTGCAAAACCAGCTGCAAAGAAGGAAGTGAAGCCGCAGCCGAAACCGCAACCCCCGCCCAAAAAAGAAGAGCCTAAACAGGAGTCTACGCCGCCACCGGATCCAACACCGGAGCCAGTAGCTGCGACGCCCGGAGAGGTGACTAAGCTTGATGCCAGAACGAATAACTCCTATATTGTTATTGGAAGTTTCCTTGATGGCGATTTGGCAGAAGACTATGCGAATGAGCTCGCAGCTGGGGGACAAAGCCCTACTATCATTCCACCATTTGATCAGCATAGATTCTACAGAGTGGCTATTGCGTCATTCAGTTCTTACGAGCAGGCAAATGGAGCCCTCGGCGGATTCAAAGCCGATTATGGCGAGGATATCTGGGCTTTGAGATACTAGGAAATTACAAGGCACAATTTTTCTGAAGGGGCAACCAAAATGTTTGCCCCTTTTTTACGTTTCACCAGATATAATCTTTAAAAAGAATGATTTTACAGGCAGCAGGTGTAACAGAAGAAGCTTCCATTTCGGTTTTGGAGCTCTTAACCAAAGGTGGTTACATGATGGTACCGCTGATTTTGCTCTGGTTAGCGGCAGTATATATTTTCATCGAGCGGGTTTTGGTGATAAAAAAGGCTTCAAAAACTCCTGAAGATTTTAAGGATCGTATTAGGGACAGGGTCTTGATCGGCGACATTGAAGGATCTAAACTTCTGTGTAAGGAAACCAATACGCCTGTCGCTCGCATGATTGACAAAGGACTGTCCCGCATCGGGAAGCCGTTAAAAAACATCGAAGTAAGTATCGAAAACATTGGTAAACTCGAAATTTACCGACTAGAGAAAAACCTAGGATTCTTGGCCACTATATCCGGAGCAGCGCCAATGATAGGTTTTCTCGGAACAGTTACAGGTATGATACAAGCTTTCCTCGCAATCGCCCAAGAAGAGGGGGCAGTTAGCCCGAAGCTACTTTCAAGTGGTATTTACGAGGCAATGATCACCACGGCCTGTGGGCTTTTTGTAGGGATTCTTGCCTACCTCGGTTACAATTTCCTCATTTTGCGCGTGCAAAAGCTGATCCACAAAATGGAGTATAACACTATAGATTTTATCGATTTACTTCAAGAACCCAAGCAACAATGAATCTTCAGTCAAAACACAAGGTCAATGCTGGCTTTAGTATGTCATCCATGACAGACGTGGTTTTTCTGTTGTTGATCTTTTTTATGCTTACTGCTTCCTTCATTACTCCATCGGGTTTGCCCGTTAGCCTTCCGAAATCCAAGAACAGTAGCATTGCTATGCAAAAGGTGAGCGTAAGCATTACCAAAAACTTGGAGTATTATGTCGATGATAAGAAAGTGAGTAAGGGGAGGCTGGAAGGCGTTTTGAGACGTTCATTTGAAGGAAAAGAGGGCGTGGTAGTACTGCATTGCGACAAATCCGTACCAGTAGAAAACTTAGTTGAAATAGCTTCTATTGCCACTGGGCTTGAGGCCAAAGTAACAATTGCAACAAAACCCGACTAGTGTTGGAAGAGGAAAGGAAAGATAGACGAAAGAGCCTGATCCTGACCTTGCTGCTGCAGAGTGTCATGTTACTGGTACTCTATTTCCTGGTTGCGTGGAGGGAGCCGTTTCCTCCCATAGAAGAATTCGGAATTGAATTGGGGTTTGTGCAAGGAGGGAATCGATCTGTTCCGACGGCTCCAGTTCAACAACCGCAGGTGACTGAATCCATTCAACAGCCAGAAGCAAACAACCCCGAGCAAGCTCCAGAAACTGTGGCTGAACCGGTTCCGGATCCACCGGTCGAGGAAGTAAATGGCGATGAGCCAATAGTGTCTGAGGAAATTCAGGAAGCTGAGGAGAGTCCCACCGAAAGCCCGGAAGAGGCATCTGAGGCGGAGCCAACTGAGGAAGCTCCGGTCGATGTAGTCGAAGAGCCTCAAGAGGAGCCAGCGGCCGCACCTGTCATAGACGACAGGGCCTTATTCAAGAACAGCGGCTCGGGCGAGGAGCAAGGTGCATCCCTTCAATTGACTGGCTGGGTCTGGGACTTTGAGCCGACGCCATACGACGATTCTTCGGAAACAGGCAAGGTGGTCTATCAAATCACAATAGACCGTGAGGGGTACATTTTGAAAGTGGTTACTAAAACAAGTACACTTACGCCCACGGTCGAGAAGTATTATCGTCAGGCAGTAGAGCGATTGACCTTCAGTAAAACCTCTTCCTACAAACCGGCACCTACATCCACAGGTACCATTACCTTTATCATTAAAGCAGAGTAACTGGTATGACCTATAAAGAGGCGCTTGACTGGCTTTACGGACAGCTGCCAATGTACCAGCGCCAAGGAGCTGTGGCCTTCAAAAAAGACCTTGGCAATACCATTGCTTTGCTCGATTCCCTTGGCAACCCCCATTTGCGAGGTAATTACGTCCATGTGGCGGGAACAAATGGCAAAGGGTCCACATGCACCATGCTTGCTTCGATACTGCAGTCTGCTGGATATAAGACCGGTCTGTACACGAGCCCACACCTAAAGCATTTTACTGAGAGAATACAGATTGATGGCACGGAAATAGGGCAGGATGACATAACAACATTTGTGATACTTATACAGAAAGCAGCTACGCGCATCAAGCCTTCTTTTTTCGAGATCACTGTAGCCATGGCATTTTGGTATTTTCATAAGGAAAATGTTGATATCGCCATTATCGAAACCGGTTTGGGCGGCAGACTCGACAGTACCAATGTAATTGACCCACTGGTCTCCATTATCACCAGAATAGGGTTTGATCATATGGATTTTTTAGGAGATACATTGGCAGAGATCGCGGGGGAAAAAGCGGGAATAATCAAGCCGGGCGTACCCACGGTCTTAGGCGCTGATCAACCTGAAATTCTTGAGATTTTTGCAAGGAAGACGAAGGAACTGAAGTCGGAGCTACGGCTTGCCCAGAATGAATTCAAAGTAGTAAGTGTTCGCGAAGGAGTGAGATCGCAAGTGGTAAATCTCCAAGATCAGGCCCACAAAAAATTAGTCACCCTGGAAATAGGCAATGGCGCCAACTATGTGGTTGATAACCTGGCAGGAGTATTAACCACAGTACAATTGCTACGGAATAATGGCCTAACAGTGACGGACGAGGCCATCAAGGTCGGGTTGCGTCGTTTCAAGTTGAAGGGTAGGATGCAAGTCATCGCTGAAAGGCCTTTGGTAATAGCAGATATCAGTCATAACGAAATGGGTCTTCATAAGCTGTTTGAGCAAATCAATAAGCTCCAGTATGGTAAGCTTTTCCTCGTGTTAGGTTTCGTCCGAGACAAAGTCCTACCAAATTTGCTTGGAGCCTTGCCGACCGAAGCTCACTGTTTCTTTACTGAAAGCCATGTACCGAGAAGTCTTCCCAAGGAAGAATTAAATAGACAAGCCAAGGAAATAGGATTGACGGGTGAACTGGTTGCTAATGTCAACGAGGGAATAAACAGGGCAAGAGAAGTAGCGGGTTTGCATGACCTTATTGTTGTCTGTGGTAGTACCTTTGTGGTGGCGGAAATAGACAACTTGTGAGAGGAAAACTTCAGCGCTTTGCAGATAATGCGCAAAGCAAATACGTGATAGAGCCAGGAAAACCTCTTTTTGAAAAAGTAAGGGGAAGGTGGCGTAGCGATGTATTTAATAACAATAATGAGCTGGTTTTAGAATTGGGCTGTGGCAAGGGAGAGTACACGATCGGCTTGGCTGAAAAGTTTGGGAATAGGAATTTCATTGGGATCGATATCAAAGGAGATCGTATCTGGGTAGGTAGCCAGCAAGCTGAGATGAAAAATCTTCCAAATGCGGCTTTCTTGCGAACAGAAATGGCTTTTTTGCCAAGGTTTTTTAAAAAAAATGAAGTAGACGAAATTTGGCTCACATTTCCCGATCCGAGACCCAAGAAAAGGGAAATTAAACGCAGGTTGACGCATACGGGATTCATGGCTTATTATGCCTATATCCTGCAGCCTGGGGGCTGGTTTAAATTCAAAACAGACAATACACCACTTTTTGAATACACCCTTGAAGTACTTGAAGAACTGGAAGTTTTGGACTTGGAATTTACCTTTGACCTTTATCAATCTTCGTTAAATGAAGAACACCACGGTATCAAAACAAAATATGAGGCACTGTTTCATGCGAAGGGTGAGTCAATCAAATATTTAAAATTTCGATTTAACAATGAGAAAATTGGTAACAATGTGGAGTTGCCTCATTTTATTGGCAGCTTGCAAGAGTGATGACGGAGGAAACGTAGCGGAATTGTCTTACGAAGATCAATTGGCCATAGATACGCAAATCCTGGATGACTACCTGGCCGAAAGAAATATTGAGGCAGAGATTCATGATAGCGGGCTAAGGTACGTCATTACCAATCCCGGAGATGGTGAAAGGCCACAGGGTGGAGGCCGGGTTATTGTAGCCTACGAGGGAAGATTCCTGGATGGTACAGTATTCGATAGGTCAGGGGGTATCGAAAGGGCTCTTGGCGGATTTATTCCTGGCTGGCAAATTGGCATACCCCTTATTAAGTCCGGGGGGTCAATCACACTTTACATTCCTTCAGGATTGGCATACGGAAGTTCAGGCACGTCCAATGGTGCGATACCAGGAAATACCAATCTGATTTTCGATACTACCTTGCTCGGAGTACGTTAAAATCACATTTGATATATTTTATATAACTAATCTCATTAGTTGTTCGTATATTTGTTATACTTTATATAATAAATTACTAAGTAGATTCCTTAGAACTTATGGGAAAAGAGCATCTAGGAGAGTTGGAGGAGTTGGTCCTTTTGCTTGTAGTAATGTTGAAGGAGGAGGCTTATGGATTGGCCATTAGACATGCGCTCAGGGAGCACGCGGAAAGAACAGTGACCATTGGCGCGGTACATGGTACCGTCAACAGGTTGGAAAAGAAAGGGTATCTGGAGTCCGAAATGGGCGGTGCCACCGACTTGAGAGGTGGTAGGAGAAAGCGACTTTTTAAGATCACCATGACTGGTAGAAAGGCGTTGGCGCGTAGCAGAGATGTGAAGGTCAATCTCTGGCGTCAGATTCCGGAGCTTACGGTCTCACTGGAAACAAATTGACCGTGCGTGATCATCCCAAACCACCGGAAATACTTGAAAAAGCCCTGCTGAAACTCTGCAGGCACGAGCTTCACGAGGAGATTCTTGGAGACTTGGAGGAATACTTCCAGGAACTAGCAGAGGTCCCGTCATGGAAGCGATATATATTCTACTGGTTTCAGGCACTCAATTTCCTGAGACCCTTCGCACTCAAAATAATAGGTCAACAAATGAAATTCAATCAATTTAATTTAATCGGGAACTATTACAAGACTTCCATCCGCAGTATGATGAGAAGTCCTCTGAGCTCCTTCATCAACGTCGTTGGACTAGCGATAGCCATTGGTGTTTGTATATGGGTATATGCTTTTGTTGCCAACGACTATGCCCTGGACAAGCATCATGTCAATGGTCATGAAATTTATCTGATCACTTATGAGATGGAAAGGGAGGGAACGGTCAATAGGTACGGAAACAGTCCAGCGCCGATGGCTCACGCTATGAGCCAGGACCTGTCTGGAATTAAAAACTTTTGCAGGATCGAAGACAGAAATGCGATCGTCAAATTTGAAGAGCAGGTATTCCATGAGCGCATTCGTTTTGCGGACGCTTCCTTTCTTGAAATGTTCACCTTTCCACTGAGGTCCGGCAATAAACTTTCATTGCGAGATCCAAATCACATTATTCTGAATGACCGGATGGCGGAAAAGTATTTTCGTGATGAGGATCCGCTGGGAAAACAGCTTTTGCTCAAGTTTGATGCTGAGCGTTCGAAGCTATTTACAGTTACAGGCATCGCGGAGCCGTTTCCGGAATCCCGACAGATAGAGTTTGACTTTTTAGTCAATTTCGACAATCTGGAAGCACATTTCGACGACTTCCACCATAGCGACTGGTCAATATTTGTGGATGCTACCTTTATTCAAGTACCCAATTCGGAGGATATAGCCCAAATCTCGCAGGCGAGCAGTCAGTACAAAGCACTTCAGAATCGGGTTCAAAAGGACTGGTCCGTCGAGCATTTCATTTTTGAACAGATAGACGGTCTCCATCTGCGCGCTCGTGGGTTTCGGAAGTCTCTAATCAGAGATAGATACTATGAGGGACGGGTATCACTACCTGTAGTGGCAATTTTAATGCTGGTTTTAGCATGCCTCAACTATATAAATATTGCCATTGTGTCCGCTTCCCGCCGACTAAAGGAAATTGGAATGCGCAAGGTAATCGGGGCCAGTAAAGGCAAAATCGTGTTTCAGTTTTTGGCCGAAAATATCCTGGTCACAATGTTTGCCCTGGTACTGGGACTTGTATTTTGCCGGGTTGCGGTTTTGCCCTGGTTTCGGAGCCTATCAGAACTGGAGCTCGGGATTCACATCTTCCACTGGGATCTCTGGGCCTTTCTTTTGCTGGTTGTGGTTGTGACGGGTATTATCTCAGGCATTTACCCGGCGTTTTATATATCCAGATTTGAGGTGATTAAGATTTTTCGCGGCTCCTTGCGATTTGGGAAGAAAAACCCAGTGACCAAACTATTTCTAGGCTTCCAGTTGGTATTGGCCTGCATTGGAACCACTGCGGCGGTCATGTTTACGCAAAATAGCGATTACCAAAGATCCCGGTCCTGGGGGTATGAGCAGCATGGTGTGCTCTACGCGCCAGTAGCTGATCAGTCTGGCTATACCTTGCTGGCGGCGGCCTTAGGTCAGGAGCCCAATATTGAACTTATTTCCGGCGGAGAGCACCATCTAGGCAAGTCGGAGGATAAGGTGGTCTTGCATTTGCCCTCACGCGAATTCGAAGCAATGCGATTAGCTGTCGCTGACGATTATCTGCCAATGATGGAAATGGAGTTTGTCGATGGTCAAAATTTCCGAAAGGACCATGCAAGTGGAAAAACTGCAGTAGTCATAAATGAATATTTAGCAGAAAGCCTGGAATGGACAGATCCGGTCGGCAAATCTTTCCGAATAGATAGTGTCAGATATGAGGTGATAGGGGTGGTGAAAGACTTTCACTTAAAAAATTTCTATTATGAAATGATGCCGATTCTGTTTACGTTGGCCGAGGATGCTAATATTCGATATTTGAGTTTCAAGGCACAAGCTGGACAAGAGGTGGAAACCTACGTGGCTCTTCGCAAGCATTGGACTGCCTTGTTCCCGGAATCACCTTTTATGGGAGGACATCAAGAGGATGTCTGGGGTAATTTTTACCTGGAAATGGACATGATGGAAGAGTACAACAAGGTGATCGCAGGTGTTGCGCTCATATTGGCGAGCCTGGGCTTGTATGGACTGATTACACTGAACGTGGTAGGCAGGTCGAAGGAATTTAGTATCAGAAAAGCATTGGGCGCAAGGTTGAGGCACTTGGCAACAAGCATCGGTCGACAGTACCTGATACTAGGAGCCATTTCTTTGCTCATTGGGGCTCCTGCAAGCTATTTTTTGATAAAAGCCAATATAGATATGATGTTTCCCGACCCTCGCCCTATGGAAATTCATGGAGTGTTTGTATCAGTATTTATAATCTTTTTGGTACTTGTTTCGGTGATTTGTACACAAATTGGGAAAGTACTTAATACCAACCCAGCCAGAGGCCTGAGAACAGAGTAAATTGATGCCATGAGATTTCAAATTCAAAATCATCTCCCCTTGATACTCCTATTGGGTATTAGTATTAGTAGTGCTTCCGGTCAAACCGCGGATCAGGTGGAGCAGGTTCATTTGTCCGCCAGTGACTCTGTCGAAATCCAGGAAACGACACTGGGTTATATCAAGGCATTGCGCGAGATGGACCCTGTTTTGATGAAAAAGGTGATGCATCCGCAGCTAGCCAAGCGGACATTCCGGGTCAATCCGAAAGGCTCAGAACCCGTCACTGAGACGAGCTACTCCCAGATGATCGCATTTGCCGAATCCTGGAATAGCAGGGGAGATAAATTTCCCGAGTCTCCAGAGGAAAAGGTAGTCATATTGGATGCCTATCACCGGATGGCTACAGTCAGAATGATATCCGACAATTGGTATGAGTACTTCCACCTTGTAAAAACCAATGGCGAATGGAAGATCATTAACATGCTCTGGCAACACAAAGACCTTTCGCGGTACAATAGGTAGAAACTCCAGGCTTAGTTTCAGTCTGTGTTTTGGCTGATACCAGGTGTATCAGCCGTTTCCGGTTTACTGTCATTATATGGTCTTCATTTGTGAAACAAATAAGTTTCTGTTACGTTTGTCTTCAAATAAGAAACAAATAGCAGATGAAGGGCACCAACCTTGGAGAGTTTCAGGAGATTGTATTATTGTCAATACTTATTCTGGACGATAATGCCTACGGGTTAAGTATTCAAAGGGAACTTAATGGCAGGCTGAAGCGACCACTGAGTAGGGGCGCATTGCATAGTGCGTTGACCCGATTGGTGGAGAAGGGACATATCGAATCGAAAATCGGGGGTGCTACGGCTGAACGAGGAGGCCGGAGCAAACGGTTCTACACGCTGACCAATGCAGGGAAAAAGGCGCTTCAGGAAGCAAGAGAACTTCGTGAGGAGATGTGGAGTATGGTTCCAAAATTCAGTATTTCGTGAAACATCAGTGTCCACAATTCTTTTTTAAGCTATTCAGGTGGCTTTGTAATCCTGAGTATTTCGATGAACTACAGGGAGACCTGGAAGAAGATTTTTATGATAACATAGAACTTTTAGGGATTAAAAAAGCACGGCGTATTTATCGATTTGAAGTGCTCAAAATGCTCCGTCCTTCAGTACTTCTACGCACTTCGAAAAGGTCAAAACTCAATCATTTTATCATGTTTAGAAATTATTACAAAACCTCGTGGCGGAGTATGATGCGAAACCCGATGAGTACCCTGATTAATCTTTTGGGTCTCTCGGCTGCTATTGGCATTTGTGTGTTAGGCTTTGCCTTTGGGCGTTATAGCGAGAAAATCGATCAGTTTCATGAGCTGAAACGCCAGGTACACCTTATTACGTTTTCTGCTGACAGGGACGGCTCGCTGCAGGAAAACGGACGTGCTCCAGCTCCAATTGGGGCGCTGGCTGCGGGAGATCTGGCCCAGATTAGAAAAGTCTGCCGGATCGAGGATAAGTCAGCGGTGGTCAAGTATGACAACAAGGTTTTCCACGAACAATTGCGGTTTGCCGACCCGACTTTTTTTGAAATGTTCACTTTTCCACTCAAATGGGGAGTTCCCGAGGCCCTATATGATGTCAATAGTGTTATTCTCAGCGAAGACATGGCCATTAAGTACTTTGGTGATACGTACCCTGTCGGGGAGCACCTCAAGGTGATTTTCGCCGAAGACCGTAGCAAAACCTTCAAAGTTGCGGGTGTAGCCGCGGAGTTTCCCGGAGCCAGATCATTTTCTTTCGATTTCCTGGTGCATCTCGACAACTACCAAGTGGCTGACCCGGCGACCTCCTGGCATGACTGGTCCGATTTTACCAGGGCTACCTTTGTTCAGGTAGACGATCAGCGGGATTTAGCGGCCGTAGAAAAGGGACTCCAGAGGTATGTCGCCCAGCAAAACCAAGCGGATAGCAACTGGAAGATTGAATCTTTCAACCTGCGGAGTTTGGAAATGCTATACAAAAAGAGTGACGGTATTCGTGGAGATATCGCGGGAAGCAACGGATACACCGTCTTGAGAAACTCCAAGATATCCTTTGTTGTCATAGGTATTTTCGTGTTGGTGTTGGCCTCCCTGAATTACGTCAACATTGCCATTGTGTCGGCCGCGCGAAGACTGAAGGAGATAGGCTTGCGAAAGGTGATTGGGGCCAATCGCAGGATGGTTATTGTCCAGTTTCTTATGGAAAATGTTTTGGTCATGTCCATCGCAATCGTCATGGGCTTCTTACTCGGTTCACAGGTGTTTATCCCCTGGCTGGAACGAACCATGAGCTTTGATATGGATTTCCAGCTCGCAGATCCCGGTTTCCTGGTCTTGCTGCCTGTTGTTTTACTTTTTACCGCAGTTGTATCAGGTATTTACCCGGCATTTTATATCTCCAGGTTTGAAGTGGCCAACATATTCAGGGGTTCGTTACGGATTGGTAAAAAGAATCTGACAACAAAAATTTTTCTAGGTGTTCAATTGGTGATAGCGTGTGTGCTGGTATCTGTTGCCGTGATGTTTTCACAAAACCAGCAATACCAAAGTCAAAGGAGTTGGGGCTATGAACAAGAAAGGGTCATCTACACGGGGCTTCCGGACTACTCTTCTTTTCAAAAGCTGGGTGCCGAGATGGCACTTGAGCCTTATGTGGAATCTCTTTCCGGATCTGCTCATCACTTGGGTAGGGCACATGACCTGGCGTTGATCAACACGCCTGAAAAAGACTATGAGGTATACAAATTTGATGTCGATTTCCAGTACTTTGAAGTGCAAGGTCTCGAATTGCAGGAGGGAAGTTTTTTTCGGAGTGAAACCGACCACAAAAGTATTGTGGTGAACGAAACACTGGTCCGTCAATTACAGCTGGACCTCCCGATAGGGCACATATTGGAATTGGATAGCTCGAAAAGGGAAATAGTCGGAGTGCTAAGAGATTTTCACGCTTATGATTTTTACAATCAGGTAAGGCCAACGGTATTCAGCCTGGCGCAGGAAGCTGATTATCGCTTCCTTACGGTGAAAGTACCCCTGAGGTACCGTGCTGAGGCTTACGACAAACTGCAAGCACTTTGGGTAGGATTGTTTCCCGAGATCCCTTTTGATGGAGGAAGACAAAAAGACGTATGGGGAGACTTCAATGACGATATGATGGATGGCGTAAGATTCTGGCGGGCATTGGCGACCATCGTCCTGCTTATTGGCGGACTGGGGCTATACGGTATGGTAACACTGAATATCTCCGGACGGTCTAAAGAGTTTAGCATTCGAAAGGTGCTGGGAGCAAGAGTGGCGACCATCGCAAAAATTATCACTAAACAGTATTGGCTCATTTTCCTGGTGGCTTTGGGAATTGGCGCGCCCGCCAGTTTCTACATGGTTTCCATGATTTTTGACTTATTCTACGTCTATTATATGCCCTTGAACTATTTCTTCATGATGTATTCCGGTGGTGTGCTTGTCTTGGTTTTGGTGCTGATCGTACTGGTCCAGGTACGTCGTTTGTCGCTCAAGAATCCAGTAGAAGGGTTACGAGTGGAATAGGCTGCTTCAAAAGGCTTAGTGATGAAGAAGGCTGCAAGGATTGTGGCCTTTTTTGTTTGGTGTTGATTCTTAGAGAGCTAACTCATTATGTTAAAAATAATTTACATGAAGTAAAACATTATTATCTTTGTGTTCGTAATAGGTTACATAGTGTAAATAAAATTCAACAGGATAAATACATGATGACATATCAGGAAAAAAGAAGTGTAGTCAATATCGCAAGTACGCTTCTGGTATTTGGTTTCTATTACTGGGATGCTTTTCAACGATATGAAACCAGCGTTTTTACACCCGACGAAGAATTAGCTTTTTGGGGCAAGACTATTTTATTGGTCATCCCGATCTCTATTGGCATCCGGATTTTGCTTCACATACTTTTCACCATTGCCCATACAGTGATTACCAAAGAAAAATACCCAAAATTCGAGGACGAACGGGATCGTTTGATTGAGCTCAAGTCTACCCGCAATTCTTACGTGATTTTCGGCTTTGGCTTTTTGATAGCCATGGGATTACTGGCATTTGGTTGGCCCTTGAAATCCATGTTCATAGTATTTATCGTGGCAGGTGTGCTCTCTGATATAGTCGACAACCTGTCGCAATTGTACTTTCATAGAAGTGGTATTTGATCATGGGTAAGCACAGCATAACAAACAACATCCGAAAACTTCGGTTTGCTCACGATGAGATGACCCAGCAGGATCTGGCGGATAAAGTGGAGGTAACTCGGCAGACTGTTGCTGCCATAGAAAAAGGCAAATATTCTCCTACGCTGGAGTTGGCTTTCAAGATATCGATGGTGTTTGAAGTGCCATTGGAGGAAGTCTTTCAATACGATGAAAATGCTAAGACACGATGTATCTAAACGAAATTAACGAACGCACTAAACATCAATCGCCGATGAATATTATAGTCATAAAAACCGGAATAGACGACTTTAGCCAGGTAAGTCGCCTGCGATTTGTCCTTGCTGCCGTGCAGCAAATCAAGGCGTGGTACTTGGATATTGATGACGTGGACCATGTACTCCGCGTGGACACGGAAGGGTATCTTACCGAGGAACAATTGATCGAGCTTCTAAGAAGATACGATATTCCCTGCGACTATTTGCCAGATGAGGTGCCTGCCTGATGTGTGTGTCGAGGCTCAGGAACAATCAAAAAAATGACCAATTCTTAGGACTATTCTTTTCTTAGCCGTATACCAAATAGCTGTTACCTGATGGCCAAAAACCTTTTGAAGCGCTCCATGAAAGCATCCGTTTTTTCTTTCCTCCTATGCCTCGTAGTATCTCCTTTTACTTTTGCCCAACAATTGAATGGCTACGTCAAAGATGCAGAGCAAGGAGAGCCACTGGCCTTTGCAAACATTTCTGCCCGTAGTTCAGGGAAGGGGACAGTTGCCAACCTGTCCGGGCAGTATTTATTAGATATCAGCGGCCTATCCACAGACGACTCCATATCCTTTAGCTATGTAGGGTATGAGCTACTAACAAAAAGTGTCACGGACCTCATCAACAGTCCTAACGTGGCGTTACAGCCTGCTGCCATCAATTTAGAAGCTGTGCAGGTCCTGGACCGGTCACTTACCGCGGAGGAAATCATCACCAGGGTGAGGGAAAACTACGACCGCAACTACCCGGCCATGACGGATCGAAAAACAGTGTTTTTTCATAAGTACGACCGGTCACCGTATGATAAATCCAACCAATTGATCATACGAAAGACGGATTTTGTCGGAATAGATGAGAATCTTTTTGAGGAGATCATGGGTCAGCTTCCGGAGACTTTTGTTGAATATCAGGATGCGATCGTCGAACTCTACGCCAAAGATGAACGCAGAAAACTGGTGCCAGTGCAAGGTATTTCCCTTGAGGAGAGCGCCATGAAAGACATTACCACTGAATTCGAAAAGAAACTCGGCAACTTCTTCAATGATATAGAAGAGACCATGCTCGACGATGAGATCTACTATAAATTCCGCACCGGGATTTTTGCGCAAAAAGTAGGACACAAGGGCGAAGTAGACTCCACATTGATCATGGACCGGAACGATTCGCTGAACTACGTAATGGATATACGGTACGTCAAAGGCAGTTTAATGTACCTAATCAAGCAATACGCCAATATTGAAAGCAAGAATTGGCAGTTTATAAATAAGCCCTCCAAATACCAGTACAATTTGGGAGAGATCACAGTTCTTGATAATCAATTGGTTTACCCCATCGACTTCCTTGCTCAAAAAAGTGGATTGTTCAATGGCAAAATGTATGTGTCCGCCAGAGACTATGCGGTGCTGCAAATGGATTATGAATTTGCACCTGGCAGGCAGACGGAGAAGTTTCAATTGTTGGGGATTGGTCATTCCATTGATTTTCGTAAGGCGAGGGTCTCCTTTGCTAAATCTTCGGTCGGATACTATCCAAAGTACATCAATGCCGAGCAAAAGGAGCGGGCCTCAATTGATCGCAAGTTCAGTGTGATGAAGAAGCAAAAGCGCTTTTTGTGGGACAAGGAGCTCAATGAGATCAAGATGGAAGCCCATATGAAATTTGATACGGAAAGTTTTTGGGAGATGCTGGTCCTGGATCACGAGGTGATTTCGTCAGAAACATATGAAGAGGTTAATCAGCCAAAGGTTATGCGATTTCGAAAAGAATATGCTTACTCACCCGATATGTGGAAAAACAAGACAGTCATTGCGCCCTCGGAAGAACTGAAGCAGTACCAACGTCAGGTAGAAAAATAAACGCTGAAATAGATGAAGTTCAGGAACAGAAAAAGGTGGAGAATCATCGCCGACTACATGATCGGTTGGACGACTGCTTTTGTCTTCCTGGGAATCATCAGAGGTGTAGGAACACAGGAGCTGGGTTCCGTACAATTTGATTTGTGGCTCAGCATGGTATATTCCTTGATTCTTGGGCCTGTTTTCGGCGGAATTTCAGGGTTTGCACAAATACTTATCGAAGAGAGAATGTACAAAAACGTCTCTATTCAAAGGCTATTGATATCGAGGCTTTTGTTTGCGATTGTTTTTCTTCTTTCACTCATCGTCGTGAGCTATTTGGTCGTCACTCAACTTTTAGCTGTGGAGATCAACTTTATCGACTTTTTGATTGAACCGGGAAGTTTTGCTATTTATTTCTACCTGTTTTGCGTGGACCTCTTTTTGGCGATCTTGCGTCAAGTCAATCTGATGCTGGGAGAGCGCAATCTCGGGAAATTGATAAGGGGACAATTCTATGATCCTCACGAGGAAGAGCGTATTTTCATGTTCCTGGATTTACAGTCATCCACGGAGCTGGCTGAGCGACTGGGGCATATCAAGTATAGCAGGCTTATTCAGGACTGCTTCAACGACTTAGGTGTGGTGGTGGAGAATGAGGCCGAGGTTTACCAGTACGTGGGGGATGAAGTGATCCTTACCTGGAAACTTAACGATGGCCTGAGACGTCAGAATTGCGTCTACGCTTATTTCAATTTTAAGAAGCAACTGGAACGTAAGCGAGCATACTACGAAGAACATTACGGATGCCTGCCATTTTTCAAAGCGGGCATGAACTCCGGGGTTGTGACAGTTACCGAGGTTGGAAAGTACAAGAAGGAGATTGCCTATCATGGGGATACCATTAATACCGCTGCCCGGATCCAGGGTAAGTGTAACGAACTGCATCAGGAACTGCTGATCTCGGAGAGGCTCAAGACGCAGCTACACAAAAATGGTTTTGAATACAATGAAATGGGATCTGTGGCATTGAAAGGAAAAGGTGAGAAGGTGCCAGTTTATGGCGTGAAGTTCTAAACTTGAATGTTCTATGATTAGACTTCACCGCGCAAGAACCTACTGATCTCCACATATTCCACGTCAGTCCTGTCCCGATAGAAGTTCTTCAGTAACGAAGTATGCCCTTGTCCAAATAGCACCAAAAGGCGATCTCCCGGTTCAGTCACTGCATCAATATTGGACATAATCCGGAAGTTTCGGTCCCACCAGGTGCTTACCACCCTGATTCCAATGTCGTTTTCATTAGACACGTACTTGCTTATATGCTGCAAATAAGAGTTTCTGTTCAATGCGTCGAACTCCTTGCTGTTCATATAAGCGAAGAATGAACGGAGGTCATGCTCCTCGTAAAATTCCTGCTGAGGTGCCATTACCTCTTCTTGCATTTTTCCCAGGAGGGACTGGAAATGCTCCATTTGCCCTGAGGACTGTAGGAAGGACATCAATTCGCCAAAAGGCAGGTCCACATAATGGTCTACCGCAAAGACTTCTACATGTTCCATTTTTTTGGCCAACCGGAAGCCGATCTGCTCCCGTTCATTGATCCCAAGGGAATATTCATCACTGAGGTAAGCCTGGTATAGAGAATCCAGGCGAGTATCGCCTTTTGGTGCTTCCAGTAAGATTTTCGTGGGTTTGAATGCTTGCAAAGCCTGGACTAACTCCTCTATTTCCGCCGCTCTCCTGGGTGTTTGCAGGTCTTCAGCCTTAAGCGACATAAGATCCGACGAACCCGCGAAATGGAAGGTGCCTAGCAACGCAACTTGTGCAGGCTTTTCACCTGGTGACTGGGCTAATAAAGAGCTAGATGCAAAGAGGAGCAGAGAAATGAGAAAGTTGTATCTAAACATGATCGCTACTGTAAATCGCCTCAAATCTAGAGCGCTGTGGCGTGACCAAATAAGGGTACAAGTAAAGCTTAGCTGAAACTTCCGAGCTATGTAATGTCGGACCTACCAGCAACATTATTTTACTGACAAAAGTAAACTTTATAAAGTGCCCTTCGTATATTACAGACAAAAGTCAATTTAATACGATGGGGAGAACGAATCTCGGTGAATTTGAGGAGCTGATCCTGCTTACGGTAGGGGTGCTCTACGATGATGCGTATGCAGTAGCTATTACCAAGGAGATCTCGCAACAGTCCGGACGGTCTGTCAATGTCAGCGCCGTACACAAGTCTCTTTACCGTTTAGAGGAGAAGGGCATGCTCAGTTCACGACTGAGTGATCCCGAGTCTAAACGCGGAGGAAAGCGGAAAAGGTTGTTCAATATCACACCCTTGGGGAAAAGGGCACTGGACGAATCCATGGACCTCCGTACATCTCTCAGGCAGCGAATTCCAGATTTAGCATTCAAGTGGAACATCAGCTAAATAACGGTCAAAGGTCCGCGGTTCCGAGGATTTTTCATCGCTTTTTCCGGTGGTACTGCCGCAAGGAAATGTATGAGGAATTGCATGGCGATCTGGAGGAATTCTACTATGAACGGCTTGCGGACTTAGGTAAGTCCAGGGCTGATTGGCTGTACGTCAGGGATGTTATCCGATGCTGTCAACCCTATTCGTGGAAAAATTGGAATGGTCACTCAAACTCAAATATTGGAATGTTAAAGAATTTCTACTTCACGGCACTTCGTAGCATGCTAAGGCATAAGAGCTACTTTGCCATCAACATGGTGGGGCTGGCGATCGGTATCGCCAGCTTCACATTCATCGCACTTTATGTCACGAACGAACTTAGCTATGACCGGTTTTACCCGGAGTACGAAAATTTGTATCGCGTCAGCAATCGGGCGGTGATCAACGGTATTCCCAACCAGAGTGCGCCAACTGCGAGCCCAATGGCCCAAACCCTGCTCTCGGACTACCCCGAAGTAAGGAAAGCCACCAGGCTATTTCGCAGTGGGTCGCTCTTAGTGGGTAACGGCGAACGCAAGATCAATGAGGACAATGTGTTTTTTGCGCACGAATCTATGCCCGAGGTGTTCGGTCTGGAGCTAATTCACGGCGATAGTAAAACGGCCTTAGTGCGGCCCCGATCCATGATTTTGTCCGAGGATTATGCACGCAAGTACTTTGGTAACCTGAATCCGGTTGGGCAGAGCCTGACGGTCGAGGAGGACACTATTTTTTATAAGATCACAGGTGTTTTTAAAGCACTACCCGCTAATTCGCATTTGCGATTTGATATGGTTGGTTCTATTTCTTCAAATAAAAAATGGAATCAGGATCGGTGGGTAGGAGGCTCGCAGCACACCTATGTCCTGCTTGAGGAGGGTGTGGATGTTGATCATTTGGAGGATAAGATGCGCAATATCTTCTATGAGCGAATGGCCCCACAAATTGAGTACTTCACGGGTCTGAAAATAGAAGAGTGGGAAGCAGCCGGGGCAGGTAATTCTGTACGCTTTGCATTGGTACCTATCGCGGACATTCATCTGAAATCCGACTATGCGGAAGAATTGGAGCCAACAGGCAGCATTTTATACATATATATTTATTCGTTGATAGGAGCTGCACTATTGTTCATAGCTATTTTCAACTTTGTCAATTTGGCTACAGCACATTCTGTCAGTAGAGCCAAAGAAGTAGGCGTGAGAAAGGTGATCGGGTCTACCAAACGCCACCTTATTTACCAATTTATCTTCGAATCCACCCTGATATCGTCATTCTCGACATTGATTGCTGCCATCATGGTCAAGACGATGGAGGGGCCCTTTCAGATATTGGTAGGAAGGGACCTAGGCTTCAGCCTCACAAGCTCCTATCACTGGTCACTGTTCTTGCTACTGCTGGCATTGCTCGTTGGTGTTCTGAGTGGGGCTTATCCTGCTTTCGTACTATCCTCATTCCAGCCCGCGACCGTTTTGAAAGGTAGATTAAAAGCTTCCGGAAATGGTGGATGGGTGAGGAATGTCCTCGTAACACTTCAGTTTGCCGCTTCTGTGGCAATTATTATTGGCACGGTGGTGATCTACAGGCAAGTAGACCATATGGTGAACAAGAGCCTCGGCTTTGACAAAGAGCAGATACTAACAATCAAGAGGGCGGACTTGCTAGGCAATCGAATGAAGGTGTTTAAGGAGGATCTATTGGCCAATCCCAACATCAAAGTCGTGGCCAATTCGGAGACTATTCCTGGCAAGCCATATGCCATACGATCGTACCGAACACCGGAGGATCCCAAGACCTATCTTTTTCGACATAATCAGGTGACGTACGAACACCAGCAACTGATGGGTTTTGAAATGTTGGATGGGCGATTTTTCTCTAAAGAGTTCGGCGCTGATTCCGCAGGTGTCGTAATCAATCAGGCTGCGGCTGAGGCTTTTGGGTTTGCTGATCCCGTGGGTAAAAAATTAAATTCGGCATTTAGGCAAGGAGAGACGCTCACGATTCTTGGGGTCATGAGCGACTATCATATCGAATCGCTGCATCAACCAATTGCTCCTGTAACGTTGGAATTGGTCCCGGAGGCTTCAGGCTTTGTAAATGTAAAGCTGACCTCAGGCAAAAATGTACGGGAAACGGTTGAGGTCATTGACGCTCTGTGGAAGAAGCAGGTAGGTAACAAGCCTTTGCAGTATTTCTTCGTAGACCAGGATTATCAGAATTTGTACAGGTCTGAAACGGCAACCGGAAACCTCCTGTTGGTTTTTTCATCGCTATCTGTATTTATTGCCTGCATTGGTCTCATTGGGCTGGTGGCGTATGCAGCTTCCGTTAGGAGGAAGGAGATAGGTATTCGTAAGGTGCTAGGTGCCAGTACATTGGCTTTGGTGAGATTGCTGTCTCATGAGATTACGCGGCTTATTTTATTGGCAATAATAATAGGCTGGCCGGTGGCGTATTTTGGCGCGAATCAGTGGCTACAAAACTATGCAGACCGGGTTCAGGTAGACCCTTGGATGTTCATCATCTCGACCTTGGTCCTGATCCTGGTGGTGGCAGTCGCCATTGGCTACCAAACTATGAAATCCGCATTGAGCAATCCGGTTGATTCGCTTAAACAGGAATAAATGAAAAATAGACTCCAGGTGCCTAAGTGGCCTCATACATTTTTCAAGTGGTACTGTCGCGACGATCGCTACGAAGAATTGCACGGGGACTTAGAGGAATTTTTTGCGGAAAGAGTGGAGCTATTTGGCCCATCCAAGGCCAGGTGGCTGTACTGCCTGGATGTCCTCAGGTCATGCCACCGTCACGCCTGGAGCAAAAACATAGGTCAAAACTCAAATCTTATGATGTACAAAAATTACTTTAAGACCTCCCTTCGGAATATGATGAAAAATCCCATGAGCAGCTTCATCAATATTTCGGGTTTGTCGATTGCCATTGGCGCGTGTCTGGTGGTCTATGCTTTTCTGAATTATGACAAAAACATAGATGGCTTTCATGAAAACAAGGATGAAGTCTACCTGATCACAACCTATTTGGATAAGGAAGGGGTTTTGGAGCAAAATGGTCAGACAGCAAGGCCCTTAGGTAACATGCTTGAAAATGATTTTCAGCAGATAAGTAAAATGTGTCGCATTGAGGATCGAAATGCTGTTGTAAAACATGAGGATAAAGTCTTTCGGGAATGGATACGGTTTGTGGACCCTACCTTTTTGGAGATGTTTACTTTCCCTCTTCGGCTGGGAACGAAGAAGACTTTAACGGATCCGAATGCCATTATTCTAAGCCACGATATGTCGGTCAAATACTTTGGAGACCTTGATCCGGTTGGACAAAATCTCAAACTGATTTTGGCCGATGGGGCCAGTAAGGTTTTTAGGGTGGGGGGAGTGGCCATGGACTTCCCAAAGGCGCACGTCATATATTTTGATTTCCTTATAAACCATACCAATCTCAAACTACTGGAACCTGGCTTTGATGAATCAAGTTGGGAGTCTTCAGTCGCGGCCACATTTGTTCAAATTGAAACTCCTGAAGACCTCACGGTTGTGAAGGAGGGCATGGGAAAATATAGTGCGTTACAGAATTTGAAGGAGCGTGGTTGGACAATTGCCGGCTTTGAGTTTCTTAGTCTCAATGGTCTGCACCACGCCTCTGCCAACGTACAGGACGGTATCTCCTATGATGGGCTTGCTCCGGGTCGGCTGTTTTTGCCTATCCTGGGCTTGTTCATGCTGGCGCTGGCATGTTTCAACTATGTGAATATGGCAATTGTCTCAGCGAGCAAAAGGCTGAGAGAGATTGGGATGCGAAAAGTCATGGGGGCTAACAGAAGTAAGTTGATTGTTCAGTTTCTTTTCGAAAATATGCTTCTTACATTTTTTGCCATGCTCTTAGGGGTGATTTTGGGCCACAGCATTTTTATGCCTTGGATGGCTCGAATTGCCGAATTAAACCTATACGTGGATATGTCAGCACTTAGCTTGTGGCTCTTCTTTGGCGCGATCATGACTATAACCGGTTTTGTTTCAGGGCTTTATCCATCTTTATATGTTTCAAGATTTCAGGTAGTGGCTATTTTCCGGGGAGCGGTCAAGTTCGGTTCTAGGAGTGTTCTAACCAGGGTTCTATTGGGACTACAATTAGTTTTGGCCTGCATGCTGATCACTAGTGCAGTCGCATTCGCGAAGAACACTAAGTATCAAGGACAACGCAGCTGGGGTTATGATCAAAGGAGTGTGATTTTTACAGGCTTACCGGAGGCGTCCGCTTACGAGAAGCTGCATGCAACAATGGAAGCCAACCCTGATGTCTTAGCCATATCCGCGGGGAGTCATCACATTGGAGAAAGGATTGGCATCCGACCTATTCAAGTTGGTGATCGGGATTTTGAGGCAAAAGAACTATCTGTTGAAGCCAATTACCTGGAGACAATGGGCTTGGTGCTGGTGGCTGGCAGGGGTTTTAAAACCCACCATGAAAGCGATAAATTTTCTGTTCTTGTAAATGAGACCCTGGTTAAAAATTTTGGGATGGAAGATCCTATCGGAAGCTATATCAAGATGGATACCGATCGATATCGAGTGGTTGGTGTAATCAAGGATTTTCACCATCGTAGCTTTTCTTGGGAGAAAAGGCCAACCATTTTCACGCTTGCTGATCAGAGCGATTTCAATTTTTTGGCATTGAAAGTGGACCCTCGAACAAGAGCAGACGTACTGCGTGTTTTGAAAAAGCAGTGGTTAACTTTCTTTCCTGAAATCCCCTTTCAGGGAGGTTATCAGGATGAGGTCTGGGGAGGGTTTTATTCAGCGATTCAGCGGTACGAAAACTTTAATGTCGGTGTGGGAGCGGTGGCGGTATTGATTGCGGGACTTGGTCTTTACGGTTTGGTCGCCATAAATATTTCAGGAAGGCGAAGGGAATTTTGTATTCGCAAAGCACTTGGTGCCACCTTGGCCCATATGTCAAAAATCATCTCCAGGCAATACCTGGCTTTAACGATGATCTCAATCGTCATTGGTACAGGCTTTGGGCATTTCTTCGTGAAGTCCCAGCTTGACTCGGTGTTTGCCTATCCGATGCCTGTGACCTGGTCGATACCGCTGATTTCAGCCACGTTGTTGATTTGCGTGGTGTTACTAGTGGTACTCAGTAGGGTTTGGGAAACAATGAGAGCTAATCCTGTAGACGGTCTAAGAGCTGATTGAGAACTGAAAGATGCGGCCGACTTTTAGTCCGCCGCATCTATGACTAATCTATTCGAAGAAGAATTGGTTGGGCAAAAACAGCTTTAAAAGTCCACTTCTCAAGTAGGCTTACCACCCAGCTGACCTTTCCGGTGCTACTCCCTTGAGGCGCAGGTAGGTGATATTTTTACCATGTTCCCGTTGCAGATGGTCAGTCATGGTCAATATCGCGTTTAGCCTCGACATTTTCGCGCCGAACCACTCTATTTCTTCCGCAAGATCCTGGTCTGAGAGGGCTGCAATACCATCTCTGATGAACTTAAAAGACGCTTCCAAGTTTTTCACGACCTCAACCTTATTGTTGGTGTCGACCTCTGGCATATCGGGTTGCTCCAGCTTGACAGTGGGAGCAAAAAGATAATTAGCGCCAGCAGTGTGGCTTACTAGCCCACCATAGGGTGCCAGTGGGTCTATTGGTGAGAATGAAAAGTGCTCCGCTGGCATTTTTTTGGTTGATTCGACCACCATTTGTGTCATTCGATCCCAAGCCGCGAGTACATCTTTCGCAGAAACGGGTGTGGCTGCCTTGATAGTGGGTGAGTACGAGAACAGCAGGCTCAGAGCTACCAGCACCTGCCACTTTTTGGTATGATCTTTCATTGTCTTAAATATTTGAGTGAATCCTGGAGCCAAATGTACCGGTGGCTGAAAGGCTGGCTAAAAGTTTTGTGATCACTCGTTGAGCTTGGTGCAGGCTGTTTAGAGCTTCTCTAGAAAATCGTCGATCCGTTCTTTGAAGGAGCGACCGGAGATAAGTTGCTTGCCAGTGTGCATAGTGAAAGTGTATTCATTGTTGCCAGCATATTTTTGGCCGCGTACTTCATGAATGTTTAAAATATAGGACCGGTGAACGCGTAGCCATTGCTTTGGATTAAGTTCTTCTTGCAGCTTGTTCATGCTCATGCGGTAGAGGAACTTCTTGTCGGCGACATGGAGTTTGACATAGTTGCCAAAGGACTCTATAAAAGACACGTCTTGAAGAAGAACAATCTGATCACGGCCCTTCTCCCTGATGACTATTTTTTCCAGAAATAAACTGCTTTCGGCCTGCATGTCTGTGAGCAGTCGTTGAAATTTTGTTGTTAGATCAGCGGTACGTCGCTCATGGATCCGTCTTCGTGCCTTTCGCAGGGCCTGATCCAGCCGGTCCTTATCAAAAGGCTTTAACAGGTAATCCAAGGCATCTTTTTCAAATGCTTTCACCGCATATTGATCGTAGGCTGTAGTGAAAATCACCATCGGGCCATTCTCCAGTCCCTCCAGGATCGAAAGCCCATCTTTTCGAGGCATCTGGATGTCTAGGAAGGCAAGATCCGGAGATTTTGTGGCAATCAATTCACGCCCTTGCTCGCCGTTGTTTGCTTCCCCAACCACAGTTACATCCGCAAACTCACTTAATAGATCTCGTAATCTTTGACGGGATAGGAACTCGTCATCTACTATGATAGCTCTCATGCGTAGGGTATGGTTATTCGTGCGACAAATTTGTTGCGTTGGGGGTGGTCTGTTTCAAATACGAAATACTGGTAGAGGGCTTCCAGTCGTTCCCTGATATTTCTCAGCCCTGTTCCGGTCCCTTTTTGCGCGTTGATGCGTTCTCCGATTATGCTATTTTCCACTTCCAGTGTGAGTGCGGGTCGATCCATCAATAGGTCTTTTCTACTTCTGATCGTGATCTCCGATTTATTTTGTCCACTTCTGGTGCCAAACTTGACCGCATTCTCAACCAATGGTTGCAGTATAAGATAGGGAAGGGGCCATTGGAGGCATTCCGGGTCCAGGTCATAATTGACGTGAAGCTGATCGAAACGCACCTGCTCCATGTCCAGGTACTGTTTAAGAAATTCTACTTCCTGTTCCAAAACAACTAACTCTCCCTGCTTCTCCTCAAGCAGTTGCCGTAGCATGGTGCCTAGCTTTGAAATCATCTGTTGGGCCTTCCTAGGGTTGTGGTCAATGAGTGTCGCCACTGAATGAAGCACATTGAAAAGAAAATGTGGGTTCAGTTGCATCTTAAGAGCGGTGAGGCGAGCTTGCGCGAGCACCTTTTGCTGGGTGATGAAACGCTTCTGGTACCAAATCGCTAGTAGAACAAGGATAATGGCGATCAATTCTAACGCACTGGTGAAACTGCCTACGATGATCTCTATTCTACTATTTGATCCAAAGAAATCCCGCAGGTACCCATTCCGAATCCAGTTCATCAGATCAAGCAGTCGACTCGCAAGTACGCGATGTGCCAAAGCGGTCAATGGAAACCATAGGACCAGCGGGAGCAAAGAGCTCGACACTTTTTTACCGATACCAAGAGCCGAAACCCACCGGGAAATAAATGGTATAAACAGGAGCCAGGAGAAATTGTTGAGAAGGATTTTACCCAGGTTGGCTCCCCAACTGAATTCGAAGTTAAAGGCACTTACCTTGTGGAATGTAAAGTCTTTTGAAAGTTGCAGTGCGGATATAAGCAATGCGGTGAGAGCCATCCAATACCATTTAACCGGCAGCTTTTCAAAGCGATATGATGAAAAGACGGATTTCACATAAAAAGTTTAGAATCCCAAATTTAATCGTAACCTTACGGATGTCTTTGGAGTTGTTGATCAAACACAAAAAGCAGTTCAATCGGTTAACCATGGTTGTTATTTTTCGGAAAGCCTTAGGGTTACTTTTTATGGGTTTAATGCTGTCTTGGCAATGTAGCAGTCCGGCTGCTTCCAACACCGGCGCTGATGAGCAGGCGGAATTGAAGCCAATAGCCGAATTGACTTATGTCGAGATTTGGGGGATTTTACTAGAAGCCAATAATGCGAGAGGAATGGATGTGCACGGCCAGGTTTTTGGAGAGGAGGCTTTGGCTAGTTTGGCGTTCGAAATGTCTGGAAATTGTGCTGCTGGTGATTGTGGCGCCGGAATGTTCCTGACCAATTCATCTGAAGATTCTGTTGATGTCGTTATAGCGTTTGCCTTTGATCTGCCAGCAAACCCAGTTAATTCCATGTTCCGAGCTTACGTCGTTCCACCGCAATCCCGGACCAAAGTGGGTTGTTCCAAATTTTGCTATGGAGAAGAGGCATACCCGGTGAATTTTTCCATCCAGTCCGCTGGTTTTAAATAGACAGTTGAAATCCCGATTGACAGGAATCAAGTTCTTTCGTATTTTCGGGAGTGATAAGTAATCTGATGAGCTTTCTCCGGGAATGATACGTGGGTTTGGGATTCTTTTTCTATGCTTAAGCTTTGTGGCCTCAAGTAAGGCGCAGAACCTTGTGACCATTGAAGGCAATTACACCATGGCTGATTCACTCGTGATTATGGAAAGCTTCCAAATTGCGAGAGACGCAGTGGAGCTAATGTACGCCGATATGCGTGTTATGTGGGAGGTGGCTGGCGGACCAAGCAAGTACATAAGAGAGCAGCGATGGCTCCAAAATGAGCGTTTTATGCGATGGCTGGGCGCGCCACTGCGAATCAAGAAATCTAAAAAAATTATCGCCCGACTTCAGAAGAAGTTTAATCGTAAGGTGACCTTCAAAGTCGTAAAAGACAATAGAGGAAGGTGCCGTGGTTGGATAAGTGCCTGGACTATTCCTTTCGGGAAAGTGAGGATCAGGCTGTGTGAGGACTACTTTATTTACCGGACCTATTTGCAAGAGAAAGTCATGATTCACGAAATGGGTCATGAGGTTGGAATGATGTTCCATTACCATATTCACGGTTTCCGCGCTGCCCGGCGTGCCGCGGAGCACCGAAAGAATATTGCCAAGAAAAGTGTTGAGAATTACGCGTGGCTGGCTATGAGCTACACAGATTTAGATTTTGGGCATTGACCAATGAAGCGAAAGACGGCCGAAGCCATTAAGCCCCTGTTGGTGTTACTCCCAATTTTTGGACTGGTGTTATATGTTTTTTGGACTAGCGACATTCGCAATCGACTCATTTCGACACAAAAGGATATACCTGCTGTCGGCTCCACGGTGAAGATTGGCGACTTGACACTTGACACGTCAGCGGACAAAATGTATTTGCACTTTTATGACCAGAACTGCCATTATTCGAAGAAGAATATTGCACACCTGGATAAGCTCATTGCCGAAACACACGAAGCAATCCAGTGGATAATTGTTACGAAAACGGATGTCGGGATAGGGACAACCCCGATCGAACGATTTGGCAAACAGGTGAAATGGGTCGTTGATGCTGATGGCACCATCGCTGATAGGATGGGAGTGTTCATGACACCTCAAGCCGTATTATTGGAAGGAAGTACCATCTACTATCGTGGCAATTATACCAAGAATGGCGCCTTTTGCGGTGCGGATAACATAAAATCTTCCAATCCGGCAATCGCTATTCAAAGCAAGTTGAAAGGACAGCCGCTGCCTTTTTTGATGGCCACCAGCAATTCCTATGTCGGCTGCCCACTCTAATTTTTAAATTTGTCAACCCGACTCGCTTCTTCAACAGGAGGGAAGGTGTTGTTGTTCATGTTGACATCAGCCAACTCCAAATTTGGGTCGATTACCACGTTCACAACTTCTTTTTCCTTCATAAAGGCTTTTTTAAACTCCGACTCGTTGTGGCGCCATACCCCGGCTGGAATCCGGTCGATCTCGCTGGTTCCATCAGCGTAGGTCCATTGGACGATTACCGGCATCACCAGACCCCCTTTGTTTTTTACGGTGATCTCGTAGATGTTTTTGCCTTGCACATTCGCTTTGACTTCCTCTTCATCTAACCTGCTAAGAAATTGGCCATAGGAGCCACCAGCTGTGGGTATCATCGATATTTCAGTAGGACCATCAGCAAATCCGTTGGAATCTGAGCTACTGCTTCCATCGATTTTGGATTGACCCTTTCTTACTTTGTTTTCTACGCCGAGTGCGTCTTCAGAAATCTTAAACCACTGAACATTTGCAAGTTCAATGTCGACATTGTCGGTAGTGAAATACCAGCCTCTCCAAAACCAATCCAGGTCGACGGCCGTGACATCCTCCAATGTTCTGAACAGATCAGAAGGGTTGGGGTGCTTAAATTTCCATCGATTGGCGTACTCCTTAAATGCCTCGTCGAAGAGCTCTTTTCCAACTATTGAATTTCGAAGCATCTGAAATCCAACCGTGGGTTTTTGATAAAAATTCGCTCCCATCTGAAATAGTAGGTCGTTATCCGCATTGGTCATGATCGGTCGTAGAATCTCCTTATCGCCTTTCATAAAATTGACAATGTCCTTAGGTTCGGTGTGTTTCCACTGTGGATACCTTTCCTCCAAAGTTTTTTGATGCAAATAGGTATTAAGCCCCTCGTCCATCCACATCCATTTGCGTTCGTCGGAGCTCACAATCATGGGAAACCAGTTGTGCCCGACCTCATGTACGATCGTACTGGTCATTCCTCTTCTGGCGTTCTCTGAAATCTGCCCATTTACCGGCCTGCCGCCGTTGAAAGAGATCATAGGAAACTCCATGCCGATATTGGATGTGTTGACGGATATTGCCACGGGATAAGGGTAGTCAAATGTGGATTCCGAATACACCTCCAGTGCTTGTTTTACCGCGTTGGTTGACTCCTCACTCCATACAGGTAAACCTTCATTAGGATAGAAGGACATGGCCATGACTTTATTGCTCGGAAGTTGTACGGCCTGTGCATCCCAGATGAATTTGCGAGAGCTTGCAAAAGCTACATCTCTTACATTTTTGGCGGAAAATTTCCATGTTTTGGTGCCTGAGGCTTTCTTGCTTTCATTTTTTTGTGCCTCTTCCGGAGTGACGATCATCACGATTTCTTCATAAGATTCACGTGCTCGGGCCATACGTGATTGCTGCTCCTTCGACAATACCTCGGCTTCATTTGTAAGCGTGCCAGTTCCCGCTACCAAGTGATCTGCTGGCACGGTCAACGCAACCTCATAATCACCGAATTCCAGAGCAAATTCACCAAGCCGCTGAAATTGCTTGTTCTGCCAGCCTTCTGTGTCGTTGTAAACGGCCATTCTAGGGAACCAATGCCCTAGCAGAAATACTTTGTTGTCATCTCTCGGGAAATACTCATATCCTTCTCTGGAAAGAAGGAACTTTGAGCGATCGGTAATGAAGTTTTTCCATTTAATAGAGAAACTCACGCTTGTGTTTGGTTGCAGCGGCTTTGGAAGGTCCAGGCGCATCATGGTATTGTTCACCGTGTAGGACAGGTCCTCTCCGGCTACGTCCCGGACCCATGTGATTTCGGTGCCGGATGGGAAGTCCACTGGACGTAAAATCCGTTGCATGGTTAGGGAATTGATTGAGTCTTTGATGCCCCCAAGCACATAGGAAAAATCTTCATTCCCCTTTCGGTTGACATTTTGCTCCAGATTGATCCACAGAAACTTGAGCACATCAGGCGAATTGTTGAAATAGGTGATGGTTTCTTCTCCTTCCAAAACGTTGTTTATTTCGTCGATGGAAGCAACGATCTTATAGTCGGCGCGTTGTTGCCAATACGCTGCCCCCGGTGCTCCTGAGGCGGTGCGATAGGGGCTCGGAGGATCTAGTAGCCTATCTATCGCTTCAAATTTTCCGTTATACTTAGGAACATCCTGGCTGAATGCCTGCGTAATAAGCATACAGGCGAGTGAGAGGAAGAGAATTCTTTTCATAGGTTAAGGTCGATGACTTGTCCCCCGAAAGTAATAAACTGAGACCTTCGACCTGCCTAATTTTTGGGCGAGGGTTTTGTAGCAATTTGAGCGGTTGATTACCACCAAAATCCGACCGCTACGCTACCACACCTGTAACAACGAACATAAAAAAAGGCACTCGCTGGTGCCTTCTCTTATTGTGCCTTTTGGCTATTCTATTCTTTCATAATCCTTGAAAGGGCTCAAGTCTATACTTTCTACGGCCTCCCGGAATTTAGGCCATTCGTTATCGTAGTAGCCGTTCACAGTTTCTAAAGCTTCGTTGAGGTCCTTTTCAAACCGATCAATCAGCCTCTGTTCTGTGGGACCCGGGGCATGAGTGGCATTACCGGTAAAGAAATTGGCCGTGCCCAGTTTGGCGTTGATACTATTTGGCTGGTTGCGAGTAATACCCTGCCTTTTATCCTCCTTGCCAATAAAAATATCCAGCATAGCGCTCAAGGTATCTTTGGTGGTCTTACAAAGTTCTATTTGCTCTTTGTAAGCTTCCTCATCCTCTTTCTTGAGCTTTCCTGAAAATTCGTCGGCCAGGCTCATGCCTTCTTTCAACCTCTCAACTGCTTCCAGCGCCCGAGCTTTTCCAGCCTCAAGTCTTTTTTGTGCTTCGTACTGTGCAGCCAGGGCAGAAGTAGACATTTCCAACCTTGGATCATAGGCTACTTGCAACGTCGTGGAGTCCATTTGGTCGCCAAAAGTGAACTTCACCTTGTAGTCACCAGGAACTGCTGCGATACCATTCGGCTCATTTTTCCGATTCAATTTTCCTCTGATCAGGTTATGAACGCCTTTTTCCGTCAGATTCCACCTGAGGCGATGTACGCCGTTTTTATCCGGGGTCTTTCTCTTCAAGGTCCTGATTAACTCTCCACCTGGCTTATATATTTCAACCCGGATGGAATCAAACTTGACTTTATCTTCCTGTTTTTCTACTTCTTCTTCCTTCGACGCTTCACTAGTTTTCTTTTTCTTCTTTTTCGATGGTGTTGCGGATTCTTCTTTCTTTTCCTCTTTCGGCAAGGTAACCACATAGCTCAGTAAAGCGCCTGTTGGCCGGTTTTCACCATTAAAAGTAGCGTCAGCACCAAAACGTGTACCAGTTGCCTGCTGCGTGGCTGTGTTGTAGGCAGTAGGAGGATCAAATACGTGCAATTTCTTGGTGAGAATGCCAGCGCCATTAGCCGCCAGTTCCCTCAGCGGCCTGATATCGTCGAGGACATATATGGCCCGGCCGAAGGTGCCAATGACTAAATCATGCTCTCTGGGGTGGATGACCAGGTCCATGGCGTTGGTAGTAGGGAAGCCGGCGGTCCATTTCGTCCAGGTGGCCGCATCATCTACAGATACATAAAGACCATCGTCAGTACCGAGGAACTTCAACCTGTTCTCCACGGGATCTTCGACGATAGCCAGAGCGTAGCTTTCCACATCACCGCCATCCACGATTCTTTCCCATGTTTGGCCATAGTCCCTGGTGCGATATGCCATGGGTTCGTAGTTGTATCTTCTGTAATCATTCGCTACAAGCAGGGCATGTCCGTTGTTGGAAGCACTTGGTTTGATCTGTGTGATCCATACACCATCAGGAAGCCCTTCTGATACGTCGCTCCAGGTATCTCCACCATTTCGAGTGACATGCACCCGGCCATCGTCAGTTCCAACCCAAATTACATTTTGCTCGGTAGAAGTGGGGGAGATAACGATGATAGTACAATAGTTTTCTGCACCTGTTGCATCCATTGTCAAACCGCCACTGTCTCCTTGTTTTTGTTTTTCCGGATCGTTGGTGGTTAAGTCACCCGAAATGATCTCCCAGGTTTGTCCCCTGTCAGTACTTTTATGCACGAACTGGCTGCCAAAGTAGATGGTATTAGCATCAAATGGATCACGGGCCATTCCCACATTCCAGTTAAATCTCAGTTCTACGTCGCTCTCAGGATTGGTGGGACGCACAAATTCAAAATTCCCTGTTTCCCGATCGTAGATTCCAGCGAAACCTTGTTGGGCTGTCGAAATGCCAAACCTGCTGTCATCGGGATCAGGCAAGACATCAAACCCGTCGCCAAAGGAGACCTCCTGCCAGTAGTTGTTACGAATGCCCTGCGCTTTCCAGACATACGCTGGCCCCACCCAGGATCCATTGTCCTGCATACCACCGTAGACATTGTAAGGGTAGTCATTGTCCACCGCGACGTGGTAGAACTGACCTACAGGGATATTCTCCACGAAGCGCCAGGTTTTGCCTCGATCTCTGGTAATGTTGAGTCCGCCATCGTTGCCATCCATCATGAAATCAGGGTTGGTAGGGTGGGTCCACCAGGCGTGATGATCCGGGTGTACACCTCTGGAAGTCCCATAGGCGGGCATTAATTGTGAAAACGACTTGCCGCCATCTTCACTGACATTGACGAACGTGAAAACACTGAATACACGGTTTTCATTGCTTGGGTCCACAAACAGGTCGCTGTAATAAAAAGGACGGTTTCCTATACCAGGTTTGTCGTTGATCTTAGTCCATTTTTCGCCTCCGTCATCAGATCGGTACAATGCATTCTTTTTGGCTTCAACAAGCGCGTAAATTCTACTGGGCTTGTTGGCAGCGATGGCTAGTCCAATTCGGCCAAGTTCTCCCTTAGGTAAACCTTCTTTATCAGTTATTTTTTTCCAATTCTCTCCTCCGTCATAAGTAATGTGTAGACCTGATCCCGGTCCTCCGGATTTAAAAAACCAAGGGTCTCTTTTGTGTTCCCACAGTGCGACAACCAACTTATTTGGGTTTTTGGGGTCCATGACCATGTCGGCCACACCAGTTCGGTTATTGGCAAACAGGATCTTATTCCAGGTCTGGCCCCCGTCAGAGGTCTTATAAAGCCCTCTATCCGCGTGTTCTCCCCAAGGAGAACCAATTGCGCCAGCGTAAACTACATTAGGGTTGGTAGGATCGATGATAATTCTATGAATGTGCCGGGTGGCCGCCAAGCCCATTTTCTTCCAGGTTTTGCCACCATCAAGACTCTTGTAAATGCCATCACCACCATTAAGCGAATTCCGGGGATTTCCTTCGCCAGTACCTACCCATATTACGGAAGGGTTGGATTGTTGAATGGCAATAGCGCCAATAGATGCGGTCGTTTCTTTTTCAAAGATTGGCTCCCAGGCAATTCCACCACTGATCGACTTCCAAACACCGCCGGAAGCTGATCCTACATAGATTACATCGGGGTTTTCTACTACTGCATCAATGGCCGTAATCCGTCCAGACATACCTGCGGGACCAATAGCCCTGGCTTTCATGTTTTCCAACAGCTTCATATCCAGGTTTTGGCCGTGCAGGCAAACAACGATAAATAGGGATAGGAGGGTTAAGAGTTGCTTCATTGAATTCATGATTGATTTTACGGAATCGCAACATTAGCCAAAAGGTCCAGAATAAGTGGTAGCGATTTGATAAGCGGTGATTATGCGCACCTGGATCGATTGGGCGACCCAAGGCGTAAGGAGCTTCTGGGTATCCCTATATCCGCTTTAGCTTCCAATATCGTATTTCGCACTTCCCAGTCATGCACACCGTGATGAAGCGATTTTGGGACGTGAGTATTTGAGTGACTTTGGGTAGACCTGGCAACGCTATGGATTGCCCGGGCATGTCTCCGAATACGGATAAGCGCCAATGTAGTCCCGCCACTCAGATTTGGTTAGTGGTCTTTGCACATATTGGCATATCCGGTCAGCCAGGACTGCCGGATCTAAAGGCCACTTTCTTATGTAGCTATCCTTTGAGCCGGTGACGATGAAAGTATCACTCTGATCGAAGCTTGCGGATAATACCCAGTCGTTGTGATCATCGAGTACTATAGGTAGTTTTCGAGGATTTGCAATATCCCAAACGCGGGCTGTCCTGTCTCGACTGGCTGTTAGCAGAAACCGGTCGTCAGCGCTGAAGTCTAAGTCCGTAATAGCAGATTGGTGTCCTGAGATCACTCTGACCAGCTTATCCGTTGCAATGTCCCAGAGGATCACATCTCCCTTTTCTCTTCCCACGGCGATGGTTTTCAGGTCATTGGAAAGGGTAAGGGTATTTATGGCGAAACGTTCATTTAGCTGCCGATTGATGGTTTGTATGCTGTCCCAGGATATTAAATTTCCCTGCTCAGTGCCAGCATAGATGGTCTTGCTAGCGGGATGGATATTAAGGCTAAGAACTTTTTGCTTGGTGCTTGCTATCACCTCATTGGTGTCAAACCCTTTTAACTTGACTTCACCCTGTTTGTTGACTAGCACGTACTGGTTCTCGCCAGGTACAAAGGAGGCCGCCTGAGCTACTTCCGGGTCTTGCCCGATGGCATCCATGCTTTCCAGGGATTGATTCACCAGATCAATGAAGGCCAATCCCTGATCTTTTGTTACTACCATTAGGAACTCCCCGTCAGCGGTAATGTCGATGGTCCTGATCAAATGATCGCTTTCGTACAAGACTAAAGGGGGCTGCGAGAGAGCGTCCAGGTCCCAACGCATGACGCGCCCATCTGATCCGGCGGAGTATAACAAGCTCCCATTAAATTTCAATGATGTGACTGATTGGGTGTGGCCCAGGATTTCGTGATAAAACCGACCATTGAGGCTATCATATCCCAAGTACTTGTTGGCGTCATGGAGTGCCTTGTAAACATTCAAGTGGGAAACCAGCTTTTCACCTTTATTGAGCGACCAGAAGTTGTAGGCCTGCCTGGCAATTAAACCCTTCAAGTCTCCAAAATACCCTGGTACCAGCAATGACCGTTGCGTCATCGATTGGATCAGCTCCGAGTATTGCAGCGATTGCAATTGTGCGCGTAACTTTTTGGTTTCCTCGTCAGAAGTATTTTGGCCTGCAAGGCGTAGCAAGCCAAGCGCACAGAGACCGACGATTAAACCAAATTTTCTCACACCGCTTTGATCAGGTAATAGTTCTTTTTGCCTTTTTGAGCAAGTAAGTACTTTCCTTGCAGCAAGGCAAATTCTGGCTTGTGATTTGGGTCCGAAAGTTTTTGCTTGTTGATACTGACCCCACCACCATTTATCATTCGGCGTGCCTCACCTTTGGATTGGAAGATCACCCCACTGGTTTCTTCTGACAGTAGGTCGGTGACATTTGTAGAGTTCTCAAGGATATTCTTAGCAACTTCGGCCTGAGGAACACCTTCAAATACTTGCAAAAGTGTACGTTCATCCAGGGAAACCAGGTCGTCAGTAGTAGATTTCCCAAATAAAATGCTGCTGGCCTTTTGGGCTGTTTCAAGGTCTTGTTGGGAGTGAACTCGCTGGGTGATTTCCTCGGCCAGGGTTTTTTGCAGCAGCCGGGCATGCGGGGCTTCTTCATGTTCTGAGATCAGCGCATCAATTTCCGCTTTTCCCTTTAAGCTGAAGATCTTAATGTAATTTTTAACATCCTCATCGCTGGCGTTGATCCAGTATTGGTAAAATTTGTAAGGTGAGGTTTTTTCCGGGTCCAGCCAAATGTTGCCGCCTTCGGTTTTCCCAAATTTTGTTCCATCTGCCTTTGTGATCAGCGGAGTGGTCATGGCATATGCTTCACCCTGTGATTTTCTTCGGATCAATTCCGTGCCGGTCACAATATTGCCCCACTGATCGGAGCCTCCTAGCTGGAGTTTTACATTTTTGTTTTTCCATAACCAGTAGAAATCGTAGCCCTGGACCAACTGATAAGAAAACTCTGTGAACGAAAGTCCTGATTCCAATCTGGTTTTCACAGAATCTTTGGCCATCATGTAGTTGACCGTCAAGTGCTTGCCAACGTCACGGATGAAATCAAGAAAGTGAAATGTCTTAAACCAATCGTAATTGTTTACAACCTCTGCGGCATTTTCTTTTTCGAAATCCAGGAACTTCTCCAATTGCTTTTTGACGCAATTGAGATTATGATTTAAAGTGTCTTCATCTAACAAATTGCGTTCCTGGGACTTCCCTGAAGGATCACCGACCATGCCGGTGGCGCCACCAACCAGGGCAATAGGTTTATGGCCGCATTGTTGGAAGTGTACCAAGGTCATAATCTGTACCAGGTTCCCGATATGTAGTGAATCTGCCGTGGGGTCAAAGCCGATATAGGCGCTTGTCATGCCTTGAGCAAGCTCCGCTTCCAAACCTGGGGTCTTATCATGAATCATCCCACGCCATTCCAATTCGGCCACAAAGTCTTTCATAAAGTATTTGATGAACTATTTCTTGTTTCGGCAAAACTAGAAAGGCCTGGGGTTGAAAAGAACAAACGTTTCATGAATTTCAAGTACCAAGTGGTAACTATCCGGCAATTGCGATGATTATTCGCCGACGCCCTTTGTGTTCGTGTAGCATTATTTATAGCTTGAAAGGAAATGCCTTGAATATGCCGGAGAAAAAACTTGTTTGGACGAAAGTACTGGATGATGTTGATCAGCTACATGAAGAACGTGTAATGACCGTCACTGCCGGGCACAAGAGCTTTTGTCTTACCCACCACGAAGGAAAGTTCGGATGTCTGGACAACAAGTGCCCACATCAGGGAGGACCATTGGGTGAGGGCTCGATCGAAAATGGTTTATTGCGCTGCCCTTGGCATGGTTGGGACTATGACCCCATTTCAGGTAAAGCCCCGGGCTTTGATGATGGCGTGGAAAGCTTTCCCGTGGAAATCAGAGCGGATGGGGTTTACATTCAGCTGGAGGAGGAACCGCCGGCACCACGGACAGTCTCAGACGTAATGATCGAGACTATGGTCAATGCTGGTGTGACGCATGTTTTTGGCATGGTGGGGCATTCCAACCTTGGTGTAGCGGATGCTATGCGCAAGCAAGAGGAGCTAGGCAAGTTGCAATTTATTGGGATTCGGCATGAGGGAGCCGCGGCCTTTGCGGCTTCAGCCTATGGAAAACTGACAGGTCGACCCGCCGCCTGTTTCGGGATCGCAGGGCCTGGAGCTACCAATATGTTTACTGGCCTGTGGGATGCCAAAAATGATCGTGCTCCAGTGCTGGCACTATCAGGTCAGGTGCAAACCCAAGTGGTAGGAACCGGCGCTTTTCAAGAGGTAGACCTTATAAGTGCTTTTTCTTCTGTAGCAGATTTTAATCATCGGGCACAATCCGATAGCAAGCATGCCGAGTTGATGGCCCTTGCCGTCAAGCATGCGATTGTTAACAGGGATGTTTCTCACATCACCTTTCCCGATGATGTTCAGATCCAGGAGGCATCGGATCAGTCAGCCGCGACTCTTGATAAAAGGATTGCTGACTACCACATTAAGCCTGGCGATGAAGTCCTGAACTTGGCTTTGGAAAGATTAAAAACGGCGAAGAATCCTGTGATTGTCGTAGGGCACGGTGCACGATTCGATATGGAAGTCATTACAAAATTGGCGGAGAAGCTCAATGCTCCAGTTTTGACAACCTTCAAAGGAAAGGGCCTCATCTCCGATCTCCACCCCTTGGGCTGTGGTGTTTTGGGTAGGAGTGGTACTCCGATCGCCTCGTATTTCATGAACGAAGCAGATTTACTGCTGGTCTTTGGTGCCTCTTTTTCAAACCATACAGGTATTACACCCAAAATCCCGACCATTCAGGTGGATTTTGATAGGTTGGCTTTAGCCAAATTCCATGCCATTGACATTTCGATATGGGCGGAGCTGGGAGAAACCGCCAGATTATTGCTTGAGGGTATTGAAGGTGTCCCATTAGCAGCAACGGACCGGAAGCCTGATGTAAAAGAACGATGGTCTATCTGGAAAAAAGAAAAAATGAAAAGGCTAGAGGAGGACCGGGGAAAGGGTGTGAGCTCCGTGGCGGTGTTTGACGCAATGAACAGACATGTCCCGGGTGATGCTGCCATGGCGGTGGATGTTGGAAACAACACCTACAGTTTTGGTCGATACTTTGAATGCCGGGATCAATCGATCGTCATGTCGGGGTACCTGGGTTCAATTGGTTTTGGGTATCCAGCCGCAATGGGACTGTGGGCTGCGGTCGGGGATTCCCGTCCTGTGGTTGCAGTGACCGGAGATGGTGGCTTTGGTCAATATCCCATGGAGATTACCACGGCGGTAAAGTATAAAATGCCGATCAAACACATTCTCCTTAACAATAGCGAGCTTGGCAAAATATCCAAGGAACAGCGTGCCGCGGAATTCGATGTATGGCAAACAAGCCTTCAGAATCCCAATTTCTCGGATTTTGTCAATAGTTGCGGCGCGCTGGGGCTAAGGGTAACAAAAAAGGAGGAATTGGATGAGGCGATGACCCAATTGATGGCTCATGAGGGACCGGCGACCTTGGAAGTAATCTGTGATGCCCTGTTGATATGATCAAACAAGTTGGCCTTTCGTTTTTGACATTGTTGATGGCTTTGACCCTTTTCGGGCAGGGTTTTGCTGTTGGCGGCGGGGCAGTTTTTGTGGACGAAGCAGCAGGTCCAAATGGTCGCTTTTACTACTTCCCTGATGACTATTGGTGCTTTGGCATGGAGGCATCCTATTTTCCATCGCACGATGAGGTAGAGCTGTCATTCAACGGGCACTATCTGGTGGAAGTACGGAAGACTTTTTCCTTTTATCCGATTGCTGGGTTGCGATGGTCCGCTAACACTGCCACTCATGATGCGGAAGAAAAGTCAACAACAGGAATGACCGCCAACCTTGGGTTGGGATTGCATGTACCATTTGGTAGATTGGTGCCTTACACAGAGTACATTCATGGATTTGGTTTTGCAAATAGTGGGTCACTCCTTATTGGTACATTTTTTATAATTAGTGAAAAAAGAAAACACGACTAACCAGAAATAACAATGTCAGAAAATATCGTACTTGAAGTTCCCGTTGCCATAGCCAAATTCGATGATCTGCCAGAAAAGGAACCCACGCACGCCCAGGTGCGAGGGACGGATCTCGTCTTGGTAAGGTACGGAGGAGAGGTATCCGTGCTCTATGGGAGATGTGTTCATCGCGGGGCGCTATTATCCGATGGCTTCATCGACGGTCACAACCTGATTTGTGGACTTCACAATTGGGATTATCGCTATGATACGGGTGTGAGCGAGTATGCACCAAGCGAGCGCCTACATAAGTTTAAGCACTTAGTGAAAAATGGAGATGTGTTTGTGGACGATGCTGAAGTAGCGTCATTTGAGGCGAATCAAATTCCACCACCGTTTAACGAAGATGAATATTTGGGTAAATATCAAGATACGCATCCTGAAGCACCTGAGCCTTATACACGATACATTCATGAACTAGCTAAAAATGGCCTTTCGAAAACGGGTCATCATGGTGTATCCGAAGCTATGGGTGTTGAGCGAGATAAGCTGCCAAAGTGGGATGATATTCAGGTACTTCCGGCGCAGCTAAGCCGAAAACCCCTGTTGGATGAAGATGACGTTGTTACCAAAGTGACCATTGGCCCAAATGCCAAAAAGCCCCTGGAGCTTGATATACCGCTTTTTGTTTCCGATATGTCGTTTGGCGCCTTATCCCGAGAGGCCAAGCTGGCTTTGTCGAAGGGAGCAGAGGCAGCAGGCACCGGGATTTGTTCCGGTGAGGGAGGAATGTTGCCTGATGAACAAGCCAACAATTCCCGATACCTGTATGAATTGGCATCAGCAAAATTTGGTTTTAGCTGGGATAAGGTAAAAAAGGCACAGGCCTTTCATTTTAAAGGTGGTCAGGGCGCCAAGACAGGTACCGGTGGACACTTGCCTGGACACAAGGTAGTAGGAGAAATAGCGGACGTTCGTGGGTTGGAACCTGGGCAAACCGCCATTAGCCCGGCAACTTTCACAGACATTCGTACGGCGAAAGAGTTTGGAGCGTTTGCTGACACGGTAAGGGATGAAACCGGTGGTATCCCCGTGGGGTTTAAGATAGCCGCCAGCCGGATCGAGGAAGATATAGATTTCGCCTTAGAAGCAGGTGTAGATTATATCATATTGGACGGACGAGGGGGTGGGACGGGTGCTGCGCCAATTGTATTGCGCAATCACATTAATGTACCCACGATTCCAGCCTTGGCCAGAGCCAGAAAGCATCTCGACAAAGTTGGAGCTTACGGCGTTAGCCTGATCATCACAGGAGGCTTGAGGGTTGCTGCGGATTTTGCGAAGGCATTGGCCATGGGGGCGGATGCCGTAGCTGTCTCCAACTCGGCATTACAGGCCATTGGTTGTTTAGGTATGCGAGCATGCCATACCAACAATTGTCCCGTTGGCATTGCTACACAGAAGGACAACTTGCGAAGGAGGCTAATTGTCGAGAAGTCCGCAGAGCGCCTGACAAATTATTTTGATGCGACGGTAGGTTTGATGAAAGTCCTAAGCCGTGCTTGCGGCCATGCGGACTTTAGAGATTTTGGGCCCGGGGACCTAAGCACATTCAACTATGAAATGCACAAGTTGACCGGGATTCCCTTTGCAGGTGTAAATCCTTAGTTGATGATTTTGGTAATTGATATTTTCTTGTTCGCAATGCTAGCGTATGTTGCGCTGGGAGTGGTTTTCTCCGGCTACTTCTACCTGGGAGGTGCCAAAAGAATTGACGAAGGGACCCAGGGTACACCATGGCATTTCAAAGCTATTATTTATCCAGGAGTAGTCTTGTTTTGGCTACCATTATTTGTAAAAATATTTAGGAAACAATGACCCGACCTCTTAGAAAGCAACACTTGATCCTATGGCTGTTCCTGGTGGTCATCGTTGGCTTGTTAATGGCCTATGGTAGAAACAATACGCCGGTGTTTTCCGGTGATCACCCCGACGTAATTCACCAGCGATGAGTGTATCCTATACCTCCGTATTATGGAACAAACAAAAGCGTCAATACGATTTGGCGCTATTGGCTTTCGTTCTTTTCTTCCTGGTGCTCTTCTTCGCATTGAACCTGGTACTTCATCCGAGCATTACTTTCGAGACGCTCTTTATTCGGGCATTCGGTTGGTTGGCCATCTTGATGCTACATGTCATCCTGTCGATTGGGCCCCTCAGTAGGTTGAATAGCAGGTTTCTTATTGTGCTCTATAACCGGCGGCATTTGGGGGTGACCATGTTCATTATGGGCGCTATTCATGGGGTTTTTAGTATGATGAATTTTCACTCCCTAAGTGATACTAATCCTGTACGGTCGCTATTCATTTCTAATCTGAGGTATAATGATCTAGCGCATTTTCCTTTTCAGGTGTTGGGATTTTTTGGCTTGATAATTCTGGCGATAATGGCAGCCAGTAGTCATGACTTTTGGCTGAAGAATCTTGGAATTAAAGTGTGGAAAACCCTGCATATGCTGGTGTACGTCGCCTATGGATTACTGATCTTGCACGTCGTGTTCGGAGCATTCCAGAATGAGACCAGCCCCTTTATTTTTGACTTTTTGCTAGTGGGATTTTTATTTATCTCTTCACTTCATATTGTTTCGGGATTTAGGGAAAGAAAGAATGACCAGGCCCTCACTAGAGTGGAGCAACTTGATTATGTGTTCGCCTGTAACCTGGAAGATATTCCTGACAACCGCGCAAAAATTGTTTCAATATCCGGAGAACGAGCGGCCATATTTAAATATAATGGGAAAGTAAGTGCCGTGGGCAACGTTTGCCGACATCAAGGGGGACCCTTAGGTGAAGGAAAGATCGTCGATGGTTGTATCACCTGCCCATGGCACGGCTATCAATATTTGCCTGAAAATGGTCAATCGCCGCCACCATTTACAGAAAAGACGGAGACCTATCCACTGAAGTTAGAAGATGGGGCAATTTTTATCGGCACCAAGGCCAATGCACCTGGTACACCTGAAAAACCAATAACCTTTGAGAAATGAGCAACGATGATTTTTACATTGGTTGGCAAGATGAAGCTCCGATAAGCTTCGTGAAAACAAGAAGATGGTTTTTTCTGCTGGCTTCTGCGGCGCTCTTGGTGTTCGCCGTTCTTTTCGCATACGCTGAGCGCGGGTTCATCGATAGCTATTTCGCCTATGGGGATTTGACGGAGGTTGAAGGTCAACTTAGGATGCAGCCTGTGCCGATGTTAGTAGTTGATCGGGAAGGAGAGGCCAGCACCATCCCGCTTGTAGGTTTTGGAAAATTTGGTGCAAAAAAGGCACTGCAGCACCTCGTTGACAAAAAGCTGGAAGGATCCATAGTGACTGTCAGAGGGACGCACTTTGGCTATCAGGACCGGGAATGGATGGAGTTGACTGAGGGCGCCGAAAGCATTATATCAGTAAGTTCGACGAAAAGACCATTAAGCGAAAAAGTGACATTGGGAAGAGTAGAAATATCCGGAGAGATCGTGGATCCCAAGTGCTTTTTTGGTGTAATGAATCCGGCCACGAAGGCTGTGCATCGAAGCTGTGCAATCCGGTGCATTTCTGGTGGAGTGCCTGCGATATTAGCTATCCGTCGAAATGGTGTTTTTGTGGATTATTTTTTTCTATTGGACCAAGACGGCAAACCAGTAGGCAAGGAAGTGCTTCCATGGGTAGGTATCCCCGTTACAGTTAGCGGTCAAGCCAGTCAGGTTGAAGATTGGAAGATGCTGGAGTTCAATCCTGAATCGACTGAAATATCCTTGCTCGGTGACCAGTCATTTATTTGTGCGAGATGAGCTCCGGCCAGCTGAAATGCCTTAACTGCGGCCAGGAGGCCAATGGTAAATTTTGCTGGAACTGCGGACAGAAGACCTCTGTCAACAGACTTCACATTAAAGAGATCATTACGGAATTTCTCTTATCGCCTTTTCATATCGAAAATCACGGCTTACCTTGGACTTTTTGGTGGCTATTCGTTAAACCAGGAAAAGTAATCCGGCGGTATGTCTATGGTCAGCGGAAGTTACTTTATCCAGCTTTCAGGT